>JASJDM010000116.1 GCA_030065125.1 Lysobacterales bacterium
GCCCCACGGTGGTGGGCAGTCTGCCCGTGGATTTCCAGGCAGACGTCACGGTTCGCAACCTGGGTGGCGCCGATGCGGCCGGTGTGACGGTCAGCCTCCAGCGCCGACTCCCCGGCGGCGTGGTGGAAACCCTGGTCAGTCAGTCGCTGGATCTCCCGGCTCGAACCAGCGCGCCCCTCAACCTGGCTGCCCAGCTCACCCGTTCAGGCCCCATCGAGCTGCGCATTGCCGCGGACCCCCAGGATGTACTGGCCGAGCCCGAGGAAGACAACAACATCCTGGACTTCGACGTGGCAACCGCAGATGCCCTGGACCTGGCCGTGCTGCCTGCAGAAATTTTGCTGCTCACACCGACTCCGGTGGCCGGCCAGGACGTCAGTTTCCAGTTCACCCTGCGTAACCTGGGCACCGTTGATGCGCCGCCGGTCAGTTTTGTTGCAGCGGTAGAGCAGGGCGGCGTTACGGAAACGCTGCTTGAGCAGGTGGTTCAGCTCGGCGCCGGGGAAGCGGACCAGCGGTCCCTGAGCTGGCGCGCCACCGGTGTCGGCGATGCCCGCCTGGTGGTCACCATCGACAGCAGCCAGCAGGCCGTCGAGGGTGACGAAGGCAATAACCAGGGAATCCTGGATTTTGTGGTTGGCAGCGTCAGCCAGCCCAACCTGTCCGTTGACTTCGAAGACCTGGTGTTCACCCCCAACCCCGGTCTGGAGAGCCAGCCGCTCACCATTGAAATTCCCGTCAGCAATTCTTCCGACGTGGCGGCCGGGCCGTTTCGCGTGGAATTTTATGAAGGCGTTCCCGGCGAGGGCGGCGTGCTCATCGAGAGTCAGGACCTGGGCGGACTCGCCGCGGGCAGCCAGCAGCTGGTGCAGGCCACCACGGCACCGCTGAGCGGCGGCGGCGAACGCCTGTTCTACGTGGTGGTGGATTCCGCTGACGCGGTGGCCGAGTTCGACGAATCGGACAACACGGCATTCGACCAGGTGTCGGTGCTGCGGCTGCCGGACCTGGCCATCACGCCGGCCAACGTGTTGCTGGCGCCGACGCTGCCGGTGCCCGGCTCGGCCATCGATGCCACCGTGACCGTGGACAACCTGGGCCAGCAGCCCGCCAGCAACGTATCGGTTGCCGTGTTCGAAGTGGATGCCCAGGGCGGTCAGACCCCCGTGGCCGGACCGGTCAGCATTGCACAGATAGACCCGGACAGCTCCGCAGACACGGTATTCAGCTGGACCTTTGGCAACGCCGGCGAGGTTGACCGGATCCTGGTGGTGGTTGATGGCGGCGACCAGATTCTGGAAATCAGCAATGCCAACAACACGGCGGAAGTTCGGACCGATCTGCAGAACCAGAGCTTCTTTGTCAGTGAGCGCTACATTTCACCCAACGGCGATGGGGTCCAGGACAGCACCGCCATTGGCTACAACCCGGACCAGCCCGTGGCGGGCAGCATCGTCATCGACGACAGCCTGGGCCGGCGGGTCCGCAGCATCAGCCTGGACAACCCGGACCGGGGGCAGGTGAGCTGGAACGGTCGGGGCGATAACGGCAGCGTGGTGCGCGACGGCAGCTACCAGCTGCAGCTGCTGGATGAGAATGACGGGCTGCTGGCTCAGACGCTGGTGGTGGTGGACACCAATCGTCTGCCGCTGCTGGATGCCGTGGATACGCCGGCTGCTTACTTCACCGATCTTCGCTGCTCTGCCGAGTTTGTTGGCAACACCGTGCGGTTCTCCGCGGACGGCCGCTATCTCTATACCACCGAGGCGCGGGACCTCAACGGCGATTTCAACCGGGGACTGTTCCGGATTCCGACCCGGGGCCGCGGGCTGGATCCGTTGCTCAGTGACAATTTCCTGGGGCAAAACGGAACCCAGGTCGGCAACCTGTCGGTGCTGCCGGACGGCCGCATCGTCTTCACCACGGGCAGCAGCCGCCTGTGGATCAAGCCGAGCCCCCTGGCGGAACCCCTGCAGCTGGATACCGGCGGCACCTTCAGTTTCAACCTGTTCCGGGCGGGGCCGGACTACGCGCTGATCGAAAACCAGTTCACCGACGACCTGTGGAAGGTGTTTTACGATCCGGGCATACCGGCCCAGCAGATCCAGTCGCCGGGCACCAATATGAACTACTGGGCCGAGGTCAACGGCGGCTGGCTGATGAGCCGGTTCTTCGGCGGCGAATTCAACGGCGAAAACGTATTTGGTGAGCACCTGTATTTTGTGTCCGCTGATCCCGGCGTGGCGCCCACGGAGATCATTTTTGGCCCCGAGGTGGAGTTCCAGATCTCACCGGACCGGCGCTACGTGGCGGCCTTCGCCAGCCAGAACCAGTTCGAGTTTTCACCGCCGGTATTCGGCCTGATCCGGGCGGTGCGGCTGAACGGGCCGGTACCCGAGGTCTACTATGAAAGCGGTCGGGATTTCGGGGACTACTGGGACATCAACCTGTCCTACTCCTGGGGCAACGAACTGCTGATCCTGGACGGGATCCAGGCGCGCATCGAGGTGCTGGGCCCTGGCGGCGCGCCACTGGGTGAAGCGCAGTTTCCCACCCAGCTGGCGCAGGATTACATCGACGTGGTGCCGTTTACTCCGGCCTCGTTTGGCCCCCCGCGGCCCTACACCGCATTTGCCGGCTGGAAGCGGTACTTTGACCCGGACAACGTGGTCAATCCGGCGGTAGCCTGGAGCGCGGACAGCGGCGAATTTTTTGTCGAGCTGGCCCTGGCTTACCCCAGCGGCGGCGAAAAGGCACAGCAAGACGCCGGCGAAAAGCGGGTGCCCTCCAATACCCAGTTCAGCCAGTTCTTCCGGGTATCCCTGGACGAGCTGGAGCCGGTTCTGGTGGGCACCATCAACCACGACGCTGACGACAGTTTCATATTCCCCGATGAGCTGGACTTCATCGAGCCTGAGAACCTGATCTGGCTGGCTCGCGACGACCGGCTGCTGGCGGATCGGTTCGGCTCCATCCAGTCCATCGCCCTTGAACCTGAACCTTCGGTCAACGAGCTGGGCCTGGGTCGCCTGGGTGATGCCTGGCCGCGGGACTACGGCAGCATGTATCGCCGCTTTTTCCTGAACACCTTCGACGGTGAGGACAACCTCAAGTGCGCCGGCCAGGGTCAGATCAAAGCGTTCTTTGAGTCCGCGGACAATCTGATCGCCCACCTGGAGATCAGCCGCTTTGCCTCGGTGATTGAGTTGAACGGCGTTGCGGCGGACAGAAACCTGCAGTCGTTCCAGCTGGATTGGGCGTTTGCCGACGATCCGGAGAACTGGTTCACCCTAACCTCGGCATCCAGTGAGAAGATCATCGACGACCTGCTGGCGACCTGGGTGCCGCCCCAGGCCGGCAGTTTCCTGGTCCGCCTGACGGTATCGGACCTGGCGGGCAACCGCGGTGAGGATATCCGCTCGGTCAGCTGGCTGGATCCGGCCAACCTGGCCAGCGTCGAAACAGAGCCTCGCTATATCTCTCCCAACGGTGACGGGATCCAGGACCAGGCCACGGTCAGTTTCCGGGTACTGCAGCCCCTGAACCTGGACGTGACGGTGGAAAACAGTGCGGGCCAGGTGGTTCGCACGTTGAGTGGCCAGTACCCCACGGTCACCGGAGACATCGAGACCCTGACCTGGGACGGCCGCAATGATGCCGGCATGCTGGTGCCCGAGGGTACCTACCTGCTGCGGGTGGAGAACCGGCGATTCCGGGTGGTGGTGGACATTACGCCGCCCGACCTGGCGCTGGAGCTGCCTCGGGCCTACCAGCCGGTAATGGTTCAGAACCGGCAGCTGGTGGGGGCGATCTACGAGCTGTCCGGCATCCTTCGAGAGCCCAATTTCGGTCAGGGCATCATCGAGTTCAGGCGGGGCAATGAACCGTGGAACGAGTTTGAGCTTTACGCCGCTGAACCGCCCATGGGTGAGATCAGCAAAACACTGGAGCCGGATCTTTACGTCCCCGGGGAGTTCCGGCTGTCCGCCGTGGACCTGGCCGGTAACCGCGCCCAGACCAATGCGATCAACCTGTTCCAGGACCTGATCCTCAAGGATTTCCGCCAGTTCTACATCGTTCGGGGCGTCGACCTGTCCGATCCTCCGGAGAGGAAGGTCCTGCAGGAACGGCTGGAATACGTCGCGCCGCCGGTGAACCCCCAGAACTTCCCCAGCGCGTTCCTGCCGGTGCTGAACGATCGCATCGGCCTGGTCATGGAGCTGACCTTTGATCAGCCGGTGGACCAGTACTTTGTGGAGCTGGCAGAACCTGGGAATCTGAGCGACTGGGTGGCCATTCCAAAAGTCCCTGCGCCGGCCGCGAGTGAAGAGAATTTTGAGTCACCGGATGTGGTGGCCTCGGCCTATCGTCAGCTGTTCCTGCTGGAGTTGGCGGAACTGCAGGGACTGGAAGACGTTTACGTCCGTATCCGCGCCGACATCGGCGGCGTCAGTTACTACTCCAACGGTGCCAGGCTGTTCCTGGACCCCGGGCTCAAGCTGAGCACTATGCGGCGCGCTCTGCTGTCTGCCCAGGCGGGCGAGCTTGAGCCCATCCAGGATGTGGAGCTGATTACCCGCCTCAATCAGCAGGTGTCGCTGAAGGACACCACCATTACCCAGTTCTGGCTGCGGGAGTCCCTGCCGGGCCTGCCGGCCAACGCGCGCCTGCTGGTGGAAAGCCAGGACGATGAACGCTACCTCAACCAGACGGCCTTCCTGCCGGTAACCGACGCCCGGCTGGACGCGCCGTCGGAATTCTCCGCCCAGCTGTTTGAAGTGCCCACCAGTCCCTGCCGCAACTACCAGGTGGGTTGGGAAGCGGACTTCCCCGATGGCGTGGGCGGCACCCGGCCGGTTTTGTTCCCGCCGATCAACGTCCGCCGGTCCTGCCTGAGCGTTGAAAGCCAGCGCTACGTTGTACCGGGACCGTTTTGCGGTGAAACATCGCCGGGGCTGGTGCAGATTCGGGTGAAGCTGGAAACCGATGACCCGGATATTCTGCCGATCTCGCTGGATATCCTGGACCGTGGCCCCGGCGGGCAGGAGATCCTGCTGTCCAACGTGGTTGCGCCGGAGATTGGCCGAAGCTATTCCCTGGACATCGAGCTCAGCAGCCTGGTGTCCGGAGCCCGCTCGTTGACCGCCCGGGTAGTGGACAGCGTGGGTGACGTGGTCGAGGAGCGTATCCCGCTGCCGGTGGATCGTCAGCCGCCGGAAATCTCGCTGGATTTCCCTGCTGAGGGCGAGCAGCTGTGTGCCGTGCAGACCCAGAGCGGCGCCATCCAGCTGCCGCTGGAAGGAATCATCACCGACAATTTCGAGTTCGCCTACAAGGCCCTGATCGGCAGCGGCGCCGACACCACCGGCCTGAAGCTGATCGGTGGAACCCCGGACACCAAGAAAGTCGCCGGTGGAGAGATCGGCTGCAACCTGGACCAGACCTACCTGCGTGAAGAGTGCCTGGACCAGGGCAGCCTCGCCGGTGAGCTGGGGCTGTACGACTTCCCCGAAGAGCACGAGTTTGAGCTGGCCACCGGACCCACCACGGCCGTGATCGAAGCCATGGACTGGAGCGGGGCGCGATACTGCGCGCTGAACACCTTTGAGCTGGATGCCAGTGTGGACGCAAGGGTAAGCGGTACCTTTGGCCTGTTCTCACCCAACGGCGACGGTGTGCTCGATAGCGCCAGCGTGCTGGTCCAGGCGCTGGAACCCCTGACCATGACGGTCACCGTTCACGAACCCGTATTGAACAGCGACGGCCAGCGCGTGGCGGGACCACTGCTGGGTGAGCTGGTCTCGGCCCAGCCGGTAGAAGGGGACATCACCTTTGTGTGGGGTGGGGACGATGGCGCTGCGGTGCTGGACGACGGTCTTTACATCCTGCGGTTCGAGTTTACCGACAACTGCGGCCTGGTGGCGATGGAAGACACCCTGGGCGAGATCGACAACACGCCGCCGGATGTCCGCATCGACTATCCCCAGAACGGTGATCCGCTGGGTGCCGTCGTCGAGGTCCTTGGCGGCCTGACAGACCTCAACTTCGCTTCGGGTAACGTGGATTACGGCCAGGACGGGGCCTGGATCAACCTGCGCCAGCATGACCGCCCGGTGTTTCCCTCCCAGCCCATGGCCACCTGGGTCCTGGCAGGACTCGAGGCAGGCACTTTTGACCTGCGGGCACAGGCCCGGGACAAGGCGGGCAACGAAGCCGAGGTAATCGTCGGGATCGACCTGACCACCATCACCAGCCTGATCTGGGCGCTGCAGGCCGAACCGCCGCTGTTCTCCCCCAACAACGACGGTGTCCAGGATGCCGTGCGCATTGCGCTGGGCGTCCAGGATACGGGCCTGTTCACCATCGACGTGGAAACCACCGGTGGCGGATTGGTCAATCGGCTGGCTGATGCCCAGCAGCTCAATGCAGGAACGCAGAACTTCGAGTGGGACGGGACGGACGCCGCCGGTGACGTGGTGGCAGACGGCGACTACGTCATTGCCGTCACCGCCACCGACACGGTCGGATCGGGTTTCAGCCAGACCGAAAGAATCACCGTTACCGTCGACACGGTGCCGCCGACGCTGGTCCTGACCCGTCCGGCTGGTGAGGTGGTCCAGGGGCGCGGCAGCTATATTTTCCAGGCTGACGATGAGCACTTCGCCCAGGTTCGCGCCTTTGAACAGCCCATCGATCCGCCCGGCCCCGAATCCCTGCTGCTGGAGGATCTCCAGGGCGGTGCCTTCACCGAAGGCGATCTGTCTGCCCTGGCTGAGGGGCGCCATGCCATCCGCCTGGAAGCGCAGGATCTGGCCGGTAACCGCAGCGACGTCTACCGGGAGTTCAGCGTCGACAACACGCCACCCCAGGTGGCGCTGCAAAGCCCCGCCGACGGGGCGCTGCTGGGCGGGGAGAATACGCTGGTTCCCATCAACGGCAGCGTCGCTGACGCCAACTTCGCCCAGTATGAGCTGTCCATTCGGCTCGCTGGAACGAACGATCCATGGCAGGTGATTGCCACCGGCGCTGAGATTCCCGTGGACATCCTGCTGGCCAACTGGACCATCAACGTGGCAGACGGCGACTACCGCCTGCGTCTGCTGGCCACCGATCAGGCCGGGCTGGAAGCGGTAACCTCTATTGGCATCTCCATCGACACCACGCCGCCCCTGGCGGACATCACTGCCCCGGCTGCTGAGTCCCTGGCGACGCTGGGCACCCTGATCCAGGGCACCGCTTCCGACGCCAACTTCAAACAGTATCGCGTCCGGGTGGGTGATGCCGCCGTCGCCAGCCCCCTGTTCAGCGACGTGGCCATCCGCGACGTGGAGGTAAACGGCGGACTGCTGCTGGAATGGACCAGCCTGCCTCCCGATGGGCGTTACCGCCTGCAGCTGGTAGTCGAGGACGAAGTGGGATTGAGCGCCACCGCCGAGACCATCGTGGTGGTAGACCAGACACCGCCGGAACCGCCGGAGAACCTGCGGGCCGAGCAGCAGCCAGGTTTCAACGTCCAGCTTACCTGGGACGCCGCCGTTGATGACGACCTGGCGGGCTACCTGGTGTATCGCAACGGCGTGGCCCTCAACCCATCGCCCCAGGCTGAAACCAGCTACCTGGACGAAGACGTTCCCGAGGGCGAACAGCGTTACTGGGTCGTGGCGGTGGATGGCGCCGGCAACCAGAGCGATCCGACCAATACCGAAACCATCACCATTGATCGCACGCCTCCGGACACGGTGCTGATCTCTCCTGCGGAATCCGCCCGGGTGCGCGGCCAGGTTGAAATTGTCGGCACCGCCACCAGCCCCGAGGACTTCTTCGAATACCGCCTGTATGTGCGATTGGACGGCAGTGCCGGTCCCGGAGATCTCCTGGTCCAGTCGCCGACCTCGGTAACGGGTGAAACCCTGGCGGTATGGGATTCCACCGCGGTAGCCCAGGAGCAGACCTATGTGTTCCTGCTGGAAGCCGAAGACACCTCGGGCAACGTGGGCAGCGTCGAACGCCGGGTGGTGGTGGATAACCTGCCGCCGGCGGCGCCCACCGGACTGACCGCCGTGATCCAGGGCAGCAACGATGCTGACGTGAACTGGAACCCCAATTCCGAATCGGACCTGGCGGGATACCTCCTGTACCGGGATGGGCAGCTGGTCAACGCCAACGGCAGTGCCGGTGCCGACCTGCTGCCGTTTGCCCTGACCGACATCAGCTACCTGGATCCCGCAATTTCCGACGGCACCCACGTTTACCAGGTGTTTGCCATCGACGTCGCCAGCAACGTCAGCGCCGGCAGTAACATCGCTGAAGTGCTGGTGGAGACCGGTCCACCGGAGCTGTTCATCGTGGAGCCGGAAAACAACACGCGCTTCGAGCAGCCCCTGCGCATCGTGGCCCAGAGCGAAGACCTGGATATCGCCAGCGTGCTGTTTGAATACCGGGCCGCCGCCAGCGCCGTCTGGACGGCCCTGGGTGCGCCGGATACCGACGTGCCCTACCAGGCGACCCTGGATCCCGTGGCCGAAGGCCTGGATTTCGGCGACTTCCAGATCCGCGCCACCGCCACCGACACCGGCGGCTTGACCGACCCGGCGCCGCCGGTGGTGGACGTGGTCTACGCTGACCGCACGCCGCCGGAAGATCCGTTTGGTCTGGTCGTATCCGTGGACGGCGGCGACGTGAGCCTGAGCTGGCAGCATCCCGACACCGCGGACGTGGATGAATTCCTGATCTACCGCGGATTGCCCGGTGAGGCGCCCGAAGACTTTGAAGACTACGACGCGGTGGCCGGTACCGAGACCAGCTATATCGACACCGGCCTGTTCGACGGGGACTACCGGTACTACGTCACTGCCGTGGACCTGGAGTTCAATGAGTCCGGTGCCACCGACGTGGTTTCCGCCACGGTGTTCACGCCGATCTTTGTGCACCCGTTCACGCCAACCCAGGTGGATACCTTCTCCATTGCCGGGGTGTCCGCAGTTGCCGGTGAGATATCCGGTCAGCTCACCAGTGATGCCGGTACAACCGCCATCGGTCCGCTCAACACCGGCGGGGACGGCAGTTTTGACCTGGGCACGCTGCCCCTGGTCGACGGCGTGAACTCCCTGGAGTTCCGGATCACCGACAGCGCGGGCAACGTCAGCAAACCCGGTATCGCGGTGATCGAACGTGGCGCGCCGCCCTCGCCGCCGATCAACCCGACCACCCTGGTGGTGGGCTCTGACGTGACTTTCAGCTGGGAGCCGCCGCCGGAGACCAACGTGGTGGGTTACCGCCCGTTCCGTGACGGTCAGCCCCTGCTTGACGATGAGCCGGTCAGCGGCGCCACCTTTACGGCATCGTCCAATTCGGGTCTGGCACCCAGGGCCGGTGACAACAACAGCTTCACCTACTGGTACCCGTTGGACGCGGATCTGCAGAACCCGCCCCCGGCCTGGATCGAAGCCCAGTTCCCACAGGCGGAGCTGTTTACGTCGGTATCCATCGAGTGGCGTTTCAGCCGCCGGCCTCTGGATTACACCATCGAGGCCTGGAGCGGATTCGTCTGGGTGCCGGTGGCCCGGGTGACCCAGACCTGCTGTGGTTTCGACACCGTACCGCTGGATCAGCCGTACTACACCGATCGGCTGCGCCTGGTGATCCTGGACTACAACCGCGGCGCGTTCCAGCCGGTGCGTATTACCGAGATGGATTTTGAGCGCCGTGCATTGAGCACCGTGACCGAGTTTGTCGAATCCCGGCCCAACGGCCGCTTCGACTACCAGGCCACGGCGGTCAATGACCTTGGGTTCGAGAGCGCGCTGTCTGAGATTGCCACCGCAGAAGTTGGCGACCTGGAGCCGCCGCCGGCCGTGGTGCTGTCCGGCAGCGTCAGCGGCTCGGACGCGGTGCTGAGCTGGACTGAAAGCGTGGCTGTGGACCTGGCCGAGTACCGCCTGTTGCGGGATGGTGACCTCATCTTCACGCAGACCGATCTCGCTACCCGGGACTTTGTCGACCCGGGATTGCTCAATGGCACCTACAGCTACGAAGTGCTGGCGGTAGATGACTTCGGCAACGTCAGCGCTCCATCCAACACTGTGACCCTGACCATTGCGGTGGACGACGTGAGCCCGCCCCAGAACCTGACGGTCAGCCTGCCGCCCGGCGGCGGCGCCCTGGACCTGGCATGGGAGCAGGGTCCGGGCCTGGCGCCAGCGTCCTATGAGATCGGTCGCGCGCTGCAAAGCGGTGGGCCTTATGAATTCGCGGGCGACACAGCGGGTGACGTGACCAGCTATCGCGACGGGGGCCTGGAGAACGGCACCACCTATTTCTACGTGGTGTACGCGCAGGACGCGGTCAGTAATCGCAGCGGGCCTTCCAACGAAGCCTCGGGAACGCCGCTGGACGATGCCTCCCCTGAGCCGCCGGTGATCATCTCGCCCACCCGGGCCGGACAACCCGTGACCCTGCGGGCGCTGAGCACGGATGTGGCCGGGGAAGCGGAACCTGGAGTGAACGTCGAAATCTTCCGCAATGGTCTGCTCGAGGGTACCGTGCCCGCGGGGGCGGATTTTGAGCTGGCGTTCACCGAACTGAGCCAGCGCGTTGGCGGCAGCCAGATATCGCCGGACGGGCGCTTCCTGGCCATTGGCGATTCGCCCACCGGCATTTTCAGCCTGGCCACGGAGGAATTCACCCAGTTTGACTTTGGCTTCGCCCGCATCACCTGGGCGGCGGACAGCGCCAGTGTCTACGTGGCCACGTCCGACTTCTTCGGCGAAGTCCGCCAGTACAGCATTGACGGTCAGCTGCTCGACACCGTTGTCAGCGGCTGGGGCTTCATCAGCTTTGCGGTGGCGTCACCGGATGGCCAGCGGGTGGCCATCGGCGGGCAGACCATCAACCCAGCCACGGGCGTGTCGGAACGGGGCCTGTACCTGCTGGACCGCAGCGACGACTCGCTGGTCCGCATCGGCGACTTCGATTTCGGCTTCACCACCCTGGAAAACATCGACTGGTCCGGCGACGGCAGCCAACTGGTGCTGGTGGAGCGCAGCGGGACCGTTGATCTCCAGCTTTACGATGTTGCATCCGACACCCTGGAGGTTCTGCAGACCAGCGTTTCCTACCGTCCGCCGTCGTTCAACAGTGACGATACCCAGGTTGCCTACACAGACCAGCAGGTATTTGTGCTGGATCTGGCCAGCCGGATCAGTACCCAGGTCAGTGACGGGTTTACGGGTTACCGGCAGGCGAGCTGGTCGCCGGATGACCGTTTCCTGGCCTATGGCCGGAGTTGCTGCGAAATCGTCGTCAGCGACCTGGCGACCGGCGAAGAAGTATTCTCCAGTGACACTGACTTCATCGACGGTCAGCGCTGGGTCAGCACCGGGCGGCTGCTGCTGTTGTTCCGGTCTGATTACGCCACGCTGTCGACGCCGGGCGCGTTCCTGCTGGAAGACATGCCGCTGGACGGTGGCGATAACGAGGTCACCGCAACCGCATTTGACGACAGCGGCAACTTCTCCCTGCCGTCCCAGCCCATCCTGATCCAGGTGCCCACCGATGAGTTCCCGGATCTGGCCATCGGTGACTTGACCGTGCTGCCGCCCGGCGGTGCACCTGGGGATTCCTTCCAGGTCAACCTGCTGCTGCGCAACCTGGGCCTGGTTGAAGCGCCGCCGGCAGAGATCAGCCTGCGCCTGCTTGCGCCGGACGGCAGCAGCCAGGAACTGGTGGCGGCCCAGGGTCCGATCACGCTTGGCCCCGGCGTCAGCCAGCCGTTTACCATCAATACCGGGCCGCTGGATGTGGAAGGGCGCTACCGGCTGACTGCCGCTATTGACCTGGATAACCGGATTGCGGAATCCAACGAGAACAACAACCGGGCCGAGACCGCATTCCAGGTCACCGGCAGCAGCCTGCCCTTGCTGACCCTGCGGACCGATGCCGCCGAATTTGAACCAGGCGCCGCGGTAACCGGCGTGGTTGAGGTCTACAATCCGGGCCCGCTGTTCAGCGGCCGGGTCGAGGTGACCGCCGAGGACGCGGACGGGTTTGTGTTCAACTTCAACCAGGAGTCGCCGATCCAGGACCTGGAGTTTGCGCAGACCGAGGTGGTTGGCGTGACCTGGGAGCCGGGCAACCTGTTCTCCGGCGTTTATCGGCTGCGGGCCACCCTGTTTGATCTGAGTGGCGCGGCAATTCAACAGGCCACCCAGGAGTTCACCATCGCGCGCAGCGCCGAGTTTGCCCTCAGCCTGAGCTCGATCCAGACCAATTTCGAGCCCACGGCGCTGGCTGAGTTCGAAGCCGACCTGCGTTTCCTGGATGGCAACGTGGCCGTGCAGAATGCGTCGCTGCAGTGGCAGGCCATTGCACCCTCCGGCGCGGTGGTTTGGAGTGAGACGACCGACCTGGGCACGCTGGTGCCGGGTTTCCGCGGAAACGTGGATCAGGCGTGGCCAGTGGACGGTGCGGCCACGGGTACCTACCGCATTCGGACAGAGCTGGTTTCTGCGGACGCCGCCGCCGAAGCCGAACTGCTGGTCAACGTGGTGGACCCGGCAGCGGTGCTGTCCCTGGCGGGCACCATCACCGTGGACACGCCGGTGATCGCCCTGGGCCGGCTGTTCGACGTGTCCTACCAGCTGGACAACGTGGGTGGCGTTGCCATCAGCAGCGTGCCGGTTTCCCTGCGACTGCTGCGAACCGGCTCCCTGGCGCCGCTGCTGACCCAGGATGACACGCTGGACCTTGCCGTCGGCCAGCGCTTCGACCAGACGGTGTCCTGGGACAGCGCCGTGCTGGGCTTTGAGAGCTATCTGATCGTTCTCACCGCTGACCTTTCCGCCCAGGGCGGCAGTGCCGACACCATCCTGGACTCGTTGTCCATCACGGGCATCGACGCCACGCCGCCGGAGCTGACCGTTATCAGCCCGCTGGATGGTTCGGTAACCGGTGCGGATGTTCAGCTTTCCGCCGAGGCCACTGATGCATTGTCGGCCGTGGAGCTGGTCACCGCCCGGGTTGATGGCGCTGCCGAGGAGCCCATGG
>JASJDM010000117.1 GCA_030065125.1 Lysobacterales bacterium
GACAGAGTAAACCCGGGTTTACTCTGTCCCTTTACTCTGACCCCATTAATCTGCGCCCAGGCGCTGGATCTGCTTCACCAGCTCCGCTTCCGCCGCCTCGGCCGCCGCCAGCTTGTCACGTTCCTTGTCCACCACGGCGGCGGGCGCGTTTTCCACGAAGCGTGGGTTGTCCAGCTTTCCCTGGGCCCGCTGAATCTCGCCACGGCGCTTGTCCAGTTCACGGTTGAGGCGGGCCAGTTCTTCCTCGATGTTGATCAGGCCGGCCAGCGGAATATGGATGGTCAGCTCTCCGGCCAGGGCAACCGCGGACTCCGGCGGCTGGTCACCGGACTTCAGCCAGGCGACGGACTGTACGCGGCCGAGGGCACTCAGCTCCCGCTGATGCGCGGCCATCATCTGGCGGTCCATTTCCCCGCCGCCCTCCAGCACCATGTCCAGCGGTTTGCCCGGTGAAATATCCAGTTCCCCGCGGATCTGCCGGATGCCCAGCAGCACGGACTGCATCCATTCCACTTCCCGCTCCGCCGGTGAATCGTTCAGTTCATCACGCGCCATTGGATAGCCTTGCAGGGAAATGCTGGTCAGTTCAGCCTCGCCGCGGATACCCAGCACCGGCGAGACGCGCTGCCAGATTTCCTCGGTGATGAACGGCGTAATCGGGTGCAACAGTCGCAGCAGGGTTTCCAGCACCTGCAGCAGGTTGTGACGGGTGGCCTGCTGCTGCTCCGGTGTGCCGGATTGCATGACCGGCTTGGTCAGTTCCAGGTACCAGTCGCAGTACTCCCGCCAGGTGAAGTCGTAGATGGCGCTGGCCGCAAGGTCGAAGCGGTAGCAGTCGAAATGATCGTGGACCTTAGCCACGGTCTGGTTCAAGCGGGACACGATCCACCGGTCGAACACCGAACGGTTATCCGGGTCATCGCGGTGGGGCTGGTCCTCGGTGTTGAGCAGCACGTAGCGGGCCGCGTTCCACAGCTTGTTGCAGAAGTTCCGATAGCCCTCGATGCGCCCGACGTCGAAGCTGATGTCGCGACTGGTCGAAGCCAGGGCAGCGAAGGTGAAGCGCAGGGAGTCGGTACCGTAGGCCTTGATCCCCTTGGGGAACTCCTTGCGGGTCGCCTGCTCGATCTTGGGTGCCATGTGGGGCTGCATCAGGCCGGTGGTGCGCTTGGCCACCAGGTCGTCCAGCTCGATGCCGTCGATGAGGTCCAGGGGGTCGAGGATGTTGCCCTTGGACTTGGACATTTTCTGGCCTTCGTGGTCGCGGATCAGGCCGGTGATGTAGATCTGCCTGAACGGGATGTCGCCCATGAACTTCATCCCCATCATGATCATCCGGGCTACCCAGAAGAAAATGATGTCGAACCCGGTCACCAGCACGCTGGTGGGATAAAAGCTCTGGAGTCTCTCGGTCTGCTCGGGCCAGCCCAGGGTCGAAAACGGCCAAAGTGCGGAGGAGAACCAGGTGTCCAGCACGTCCTCGTCCTGGGACAGCGGCCGGTCGCCCAGTTCAAAACGCTGGCGTACGTCCTCCTCGGACTGGCCCACGTAAACGCCGCCGTCTTCGTCGTACCAGGCGGGGATACGATGGCCCCACCACAGCTGGCGGCTGATGCACCAGTCCTGGATGTTGTACATCCATTCGTAGTAGGTCTTGTCCCAGTTGCCGGGTACAAATTCGATGTTGCCGGACTTCACCGCGTTGATGGCCGGGTCGGTGATGGCCTGTTTGCCGCCGGGCCGGCCATCGTCCAGGGTCTCCCGGGTCAGGTCCACGTACCACTGGTCGGTCAGGTAGGGTTCCACCACCGCGCCGGAGCGGTCTCCCCGGGGCACCATCAGCCTGTGGTCCTCGATGGCCTCCATCAGGTCCTGGGCTTCCAGGTCGGCAACGATCTGCTGGCGGGCGTCGTAGCGGTCCATGCCGCGATAAGCCTCGGGCGCCTCGTCGTTGATGGCGGCATCCACGGTCAGGATGTTGATCACCTCGAGGCCGTGACGGACACCCATCTCGTAGTCGTTGAAATCATGCGCCGGTGTGATCTTCACACACCCCGTGCCGAACTCCGGATCCACGTAGTCGTCAGCGATGACCGGTATGGATCGGCCCACCAGGGGCAGGGTCACGGTTTTACCCACCAGGTCGGCGTAACGCTCGTCCTCGGGGTGCACCGCCACCGCCGTGTCGCCCAGCATGGTTTCCGGCCTGGTGGTGGCCACCACGATGTGGCCCTTGCCGTCGTCCCGGGGATAGCGGATGTGCCAAAGTGAGCCTTTTTCCTCCTCGGACAGGACTTCCAGGTCGGACAGGGCCGTGTGCAGGACGGGGTCCCAGTTAACCAGGCGTTTGCCCCGGTAAATCAGACCCTGTTCGTACAGGTCAATGAACACTTTCCTGACTGCGGCCGAAAGGCCGTCGTCCATGGTGAAGCGTTCGTGCTCCCAGTCCACTGAGTCGCCGAGCCGGCGCATCTGGCGGGTGATCATGCCGCCGGAGTGGTGGCGCCAGTCCCATACCGCGTCGACGAACGCGTCGCGGCCCAGGTCATGACGGCTCTTGCCGTCTGCGTCCAGTTGCCGCTCCACCACCATCTGGGTGGCAATGCCGGCGTGATCGGTGCCGCACTGCCACAGGCTCCGATCTCCCTGCATCCGGTGGTAACGGGTCAGGGCGTCCATAATGGTGTGCTGGAAGGCGTGGCCCATGTGCAGCCGCCCGGTCACATTGGGTGGCGGCAGCATGATGCAATAGGGCTGGCCTTCAGCGGCGGGCGCAAACCAGCCGTTGTCTTCCCACACCCGGTACCAGCGCGCCTCGGTGGCGGCCGGGTCAAAACTCTTTTCCATCATGGGTCTGTGCCGGTCAGGAGGCTCGGTCAATCAGGTACTGGGCCAGGATACCGGCGGGCCGCCCGGAGGCGCCATTCTTGGTGCCGCCGTCCCATGCGGTACCCGCCACGTCCAGGTGGGCCCAGCGGTACTTGTCGGTGAAGCGGGCCAGGAAACAACCGGCGGTGATGGCGCCGGCGGTGCGCCCACCCACGTTGGCCATGTCGGCGTAGGGGGTGTCCAGCTGGGACTGGTAGTCGTCCCAGATGGGCAGCCGCCAGGCCCGATCGTGGACCTTTTCGCCCGCCGCCAGGATGTCGTCGGCCAGGCGATCATCGTTGGTCATCAGGCCGGAGGCGTGTTTGCCCAGGGCGATGACGCAGGCGCCGGTCAGGGTGGCGGCGTCGATGACCGTGGCCGGGTTGAAGCGTTCCACGTAGGTCAGGGCGTCGCAAAGGATGAGGCGGCCCTCAGCGTCCGTGTTGAGCACCTCGATGGTCTGGCCGGACAGGCTCGACAGCACGTCTCCCGGTCGGTAGGACTTGCCGTCGGGCATGTTCTCCACGGCGGGTACCACGGCGATGAAGTTGATGGGCAGATCCAGCATGGCGCAGGCCTCGAAGGCTCCCAGCACGCCGGCAGCGCCGCACATGTCGTACTTCATTTCGTCCATGCCCTTGCCGGGTTTCAGGGAAATGCCGCCGGTGTCAAAGGTGATGCCTTTGCCCACCAGCACATGGGGCTTGGCTTTACTGTCGGGCGCTCCCAGGTAGCGCAGCACGATCAGCTTCGGTGGCGTGGCGCTGCCCAGTCCAACGCCGAGCAGGGCACCCATTCCGAGTTTTTCCATGCGCTTGCGCCCCAGCACCTGAATGCGCGCTTTTTCAAACCGGGCGGCGATGGCACGCGCCTGCTCTGCCAGGTAGGTGGGGGTGCAGATGTTGGGCGGGAGGTTGCCAAGTTCGCGTGCCCGCAGAACACCCGCTGAAATGGCAGTTGCCTGGGCCAGGAAGCGCTGCTGGGACCGGCTGCCGAAAAAGACCAGCTTGCTCAGCCCGGCAAACTTGGGCGGCTTGCGGGTCGCGGTATAGCGGTAGTTTCCTGCGGCCGTGGCCAGGGCGGCCTGGCGGGTCTTCCAGCCCTCGTCTCCACTCAGGGTGTTGATCGCCGGCAGGGTCGTGGCCGCGGCCTTGAACGGTTTGTCGCGCAGGAATCGTCCGGCCGCCGTATTGGCCTGATGATACTGGGCCGAGCCGAACCGCGCCGCCTGCCCACAGCCCACCAGAAGTATTCGCTCCGCAGCCACGCCCGGTACCTCCGGCCACAGGCAGCAGGTTCCCAGTTTGGTGGATACGTCACCGTTCTTGATCAACCGCGACAGCCGGCCCTTGGAGGCCTTGTTGACCGCCGCCGCCGGACCGCTCAGGCGTGATCCTTCAAAGACGCCGACGATGAGGCACGGCGTTTTCAACGCTATCGGGTTCTGTGCCGACAAAACGAACTTCATATTCTTATTTCCTCTCCCAAACGGACAGCGGCCGGGCGGCATCTGGCCGCAGCAGCTGCCGGGGGATGCCTTATTCCTCGGATCCTTCCCGGGCCGCTCGCAGACAGCGCTGTCGGAAACCCGGCATTGTGCCAAATTGTGGGTTGCTTGTCCCCAATATCAACCCGGCGCCGCGCCGCGCCACGAATGACCCGGGCGATGGTCCGCAGCTGTGATCCGGGCACGAAAGCGGCATGGTCATAGACATCACCGCCCGTCAAACCGGACAATATCCCCCGATGCAAATCCTGGATCGCCATATTGCCCGGGAAGCCGGCCTGACCTGGCTGGCTGTAACTGCCGTTCTGCTGCTGGTAACCCTGGGCCTGGCCCTGGGTGATACCCTGGCGGACGTGGCTGCCGGGCGCGTGCCCGGGCCTCTGCTGTTCACTCAGATCAGCCTGAAAACCCTGGAGGTCACCACCATCCTGGTGCCCCTGTCGTTTTTCCTCGGCGTGATGCTGGCCTTCGGGCGCATGCACCGGGACAGCGAAATGTCCGTGATGCGGTCCTGCGGCTACGGCATCGCGCGCTCGTTCCTGCCGCTGCTGTACTGGATCATCCCCATTGGCGCGGCGCTACTGGCGATTTCCCTGGTGCTGTCACCCTGGGCCGCACGCACCTCCAAGACGCTGATCGCCGCCGCCATGGCCGATCTGTCGGTGGCCGGACTCCAGCCGGGCCGGTTCCAGGAAATCGCGGCCTCCAACAGCGTGGTGTATATCGAACGGCTGGATCCCGACGGCAACTTCCACAACGCGTTCATCCACCTGACTCACGGTGGTCGCAAGGACGTGGTGACGGCCCGAACCGGTTTTCAGTACCAGGACGAAGACGGCTCCCGCTACCTGGCGCTGGTTGACGGATTCAGGACCGAGGGCACGCCCGGATCAGGGGACTATCGCAGGATGCGATTTGCCCGTAATGACGTGCGGCTGCCGGACACGGAGACCACCGGTCCGGTATTGAAATTCAACGCGCTGCCCATTGCTGAAATACTCTCCGGGGATTCTCCCCAGCACACCGCTGAATGGCACTGGCGGCTGGCGCCGCCGCTGGCGCTGCTGGTACTCACCCTGGTGGCGGTGCCTCTGTCCAAGTCCAGTCCCCGTCGCGGCTACTATGGCAACCTGGTGCTGGGCATCACGCTCTACGTGGTGTACGCCAACCTGCTGAGTATCGGCCGCGCCTGGATCGAGGATGGCCGCATTCCCGAGTGGATCGGTCTGTGGTGGGTGCACCTGCTGGGGGTGGGACTGGCGCTGTGGCTGCTGCGCGGAAGCCGGGGCAAACGCCGTTCCCGGCGGTCGGCATCGGCGGCGCCGGCATGATCCGGGTCGCCGACCGCCACCTGGCCCTGGCGGCCCTGTCGGGCATCCTGCTCGCCCTGACCGCGCTGCTGGGTATGGACGCGGTGTTTGCACTCATTGCCGAGCTGGCAGACCTGGGCAAGGGAGAGTACTCCGTTGGACACGCTTTTTACTACGTATTTCTGACCTTACCGCGCCGTGCCATCAACCTGTTTCCCACCGCCGCCGTGGTGGGCACCCTGCTGGGTGTCGGCGGCCTGGCTGCCAGCGGCGAACTGATTGCCTATCGCACCGCCGGGCTGTCCCGGTTGAGGATTGCCATGGCGGTAGTGGTTGCGGGCTGTGCGCTGATGGTGCCCATTGTCGTGCTGTCGGAAGTGGTGGCCCCGGTGGGGGAACGCCTGGCCCACTCCATGCGGGTGGCCGCCCAGTCCGACGGTGTGGCCGTGGCCAGTGGCGCGGGAATCTGGATCCGTGACGGCGACAGCATCGTGCATGCCAGGCGGCCCCTGGCCTCCAGCGACGGCCCGGGCGGGCCGGTGCGGCTGGCCGACGTGGACGTTTTCCGCTTTGACCAGGGCCAGCTGGTAGAGGCGGCCCACGCCGAGGCGGGTTCCTACGACGCCGGCGTGTGGACCATGGACCAGGTGCGGCGCAGCAACCTCGGGGATGATCGGGTCATCACGGAGTTCAGTGAACGTGAATCCTGGAAGTCGCTGCTGGATCCAGCCCTGCTGGAGGCCGCCGTCGCCCGGCCCCAGAGCCTGTCCACCCGGGAATTGAAAGCCTACGTTGACTACATGGAATCCAATGGCCTGGAAGCACAGGCGTATGAGTCGGCGCTGTGGTCCAAGCTGACCTATCCGGTCACCACCCTGGTCATCATGTTCGCCGGCATGCCCTTCGTTTTCTACGGATTGCGCGCCGGGGGCTTCGGTTCGCGCCTGTTCGTCGGCATGCTGCTGGGGGTGGGTTTCTATTACTTCAATCGCTCCGCCGGCAGCGTCGGAGAGGTCTACGGGCTGTCGCCACTGCTGGTCAGCATCACCCCAAGCGTGGTGTTTGCAGCGGTGACCACCTGGCTGCTGCGGCGGGGGCTCTAGCTGCCTCGATACCCCAGGTCCAACAGGCTGCCAGGCTCAGCGGTTCAGCAGGACCACCCGGGAGCCCGCAGCCCGGTCGTGCCAGGTTCTCCGCTGGGGATCGATAAACAACCACCAGTAGCCCAGGCCCAGGGGCAGCCAGGACAGCAGCGATACCCAGTACCGCAGGAGCGCCTGTCTCCAGCTCAGCGCCTTGTGGTCATCGGTGACGACGCACAGACGCCAGGCCCGCATGCCGAGGGTCTGGCCGCTGTTTTTCCAGCAAATTGCGAAATACAGCTGAAATGCCAGCAGCAGGTAGACCTGAAACCAGGGGTTGCCGGCGCTGACCACGTGTTCCGGCAGTATGGCTACCCAGGGAACCGCAGCCACGAAAGCCACCGCAAACAGGGCGAATACCTCGTAGACCAAGGCCCCGAGTCGCCGGGCCCAATACGTTGGTGTGGTGCTGTTCATAGGCCTCCTATGTGGTTGCGCCTGCCGCCATTCTCAACGCCGGCGACAGGAAGGCATCGGTGCTCCGTCGCAATTCGGGTCCGCACCAGGGCCCGCGGCGCCGATAAAGCTTGTCATTGCCGGCCAAACACTGGTACTTTGGCGTGCCGGGCAATCTACGAAAAGAGCGGTACGTCAGCGGCGCTGACCAAGCCGACTGAAAATCCGGCGCTGAAATCAAGACATATGTCAGCCGGTTTGTCCGGGCCCCGAGCCGGGTTCGACAGCCGCAAACGGTAACGCTGTGAGGGGTGGTGCTGGTTTCCCTTTTGGGGGGTCTAACGTTATCCTTAGCCGCCGAAGCCATTGGGAAAATCGAGGCAGTTCTTCAAGCGGGCCGGGCCTTTCACGCCCGTCCGGACAAGGAGACCGCCACGGTTTTGTTTTCTGCGTTTGAGAATTACTGGAACAAGTTTATGTCAATGAGACGCGCACCTAGAGTATTCCTATGGGGGTCACGCGGGATCGTCTTCAGCCTCATTATGGCTGGCAGCGCATCCGTCGCGGACGTTCTGGACACCACGGTCCAGACCGAACAGAGCACCAACCAGGCCAACCGCCAGTCACAGCAAACCGTCGACACGCTGGTTGAGCAGACCGAAGATCTGCTGGCCGAATACCGTCGCGTTGTGCGGGAAACCGAATCGCTCCGGGTTTACAACGAGCAGCTGCAGCGGGTGGTCGACAACCAGGAAGTCGAAATCGACTCCATCGGACGCCAGCTGGATCAGCTGGAGAGCACCAACCGCGGCGTTGTACCGATGCTGATCGAAATGATCGACATGCTGGACCAGATCGTGGAAAACGACGTGCCGTTCCAGCTGGAGCAGCGCCGTGACGTGGTGCTCAACCTGCAGGACACCATTTATCGTGCAGACGTCACCACCTCCGAGAAGTACCGCCGGGTGATGGAAGCCTACCAGCGGGAAATCGACTTTGGCCGCAACGCTTTCGCCTACGACGGCAAGCTGCCGGGCACTGACCGCACGGTGACCTTCCTGGTGGTGGGCCGGACCCTGCTGCTGTACCAGACTCTCGATGGCGAAAATGTCGGCTGGTGGAATCCCCTCAACGGCCAGTGGGAAGAACTGGATCGTGAGTACGTGACGCCGGTGACCAACGCCATCCGGATGGCCAACAACCAGGAGGCCTTCAACCTGGTCAAACTGCCGGTGCCGGCAGCAGGAGCCGCCCAATGAACGCTTTGAAATCCGCACTGGCCGTACTGGCTCTCGGCATCACATTCTCCGCGGACGTTGCCGCTCAGGCGACCAGCGAACTGGACCAGCTGCTTGAGCAGACCCGGCGCGCCGCCCAGGAGCAAAAGGCCATCAACCAGCAGCGTGAGCAGGAGTTCCGTCAGAACCGGGACCGCCAGCGCCAGCTGCTGGCCCAGGCCCGGGCCGAGCTGCAGTCCGAGGAAAACCGCTCGGACCGGCTGAAAGGCACCTTCGACAATAACGAAAAGCGCCTGGCCGACCTGGAGACCGTGCTCAACGAACGCATGGGCAACCTGGGCGAAATGTTCGGTGTGGTTCGCCAGGTGGCCAACGACCTCAAGGGCAAGCTGGACAATTCCCTGGTGTCGGCCCAGTACCCGGGCCGCCAGGAATTCCTGTCCAACCTGGCTCAGCGCAAGGAACTGCCCAACATCCAGGAGCTGCAGCAGCTGTGGTACGAGATGCAGCGCGAGCTGACCGAACAGGGCAAGGTGGTGAAGTTTACCGCTGACGTGCTGCGCCCCTCCGGCGAGGTGGACCGGGATCAGACCATTGCCCGGATCGGCGTTTTCAACGCCCTGGCCGGGGGCAAGTTTCTGCAGTGGCAGGAGCCGTCCATCGACCACAAGAACGGAATCCTGGCGGAGCTGGAGCGGCAGCCTCCGGCGCGTTTCGCCTCCCTGGTGGGAGACTACGAAACCTCCAGCGTTGGCACCTTTGCGCCCATGGCCGTGGACTTCACTTCGGGGGTGATTCTTTCCCTGGTGGTCCAGACCAAGACCTGGGGCGAACGCCTCGGCTTCGGTGACGGCAATCTGTCAGAGATGGGCGACGCCGGTCTGATCGGCTACGTCATCATGTCCATCGGCATGCTGGGCCTGCTGGTGGCGGCTTATCGCGGCATCATGCTCTCACTCAAGGGCATGGCCATCAGCAAACAGCTGAAGAGCGAAAGCCCGGATGCGGGTAACGCCCTGGGCCGTGTCATGTCCATCTACCACGACAATCCGGACGCGGACGTCGAGACCCTGGAACTGAAGCTGGACGAGGCGATCCTGCGGGAAACCGGACCGCTGGAGTCGGGCTTGAGCTTCATCAAGATGTTGTACGTCATTGCCCCGCTGCTGGGTCTGCTGGGAACGGTGGTGGGTATGATCGGCACCTTCCAGGCCATTACCCTGTTCGGTACCGGCGATCCCAAGATGATGGCTGGCGGCATCTCTACCGCCCTGGTCACCACCGTGCTGGGACTGTGTGTGGCGATTCCGCTGACCTTCATCCACAGCCTGCTGCAAAGCCGCAGCCGCCAGCTGATCCAGATTCTCGAAGAGCAGAGCGCTGGCATCATTGCTCGCATCGCGGAGAAGCAGGATGGTATGGCTGTCTGACCTCAGCGCCACGCTGCAGGAATTCATGGAGCTTGGGGGCGATGTCCTCTGGGCCATCATGCTGGTCCTGCTGCTGATGTGGACTTTTATCCTGGAGCGCATGTGGTACTTCAAGATGGTGCACCCCAAGCGGGTCCGCGAAATCATCGCGGCCTGGGATGCCCGGGTGGACACCACATCGTGGCACGCCAGGCAGATCCGCGAGGCGATGATCTCCGAGGCCTCCGGTGATCTGAGCCGTCACCTGCTGATGATCAAGACACTGATCGCCCTGTGCCCCCTGCTGGGGCTGCTGGGCACTGTGACGGGGATGCTTAACGTATTCGACATCATGGCCATTACCGGTACCGGCAACGCCCGGGCCATGGCATCCGGTGTGTCCAAGGCCACCGTTCCGACCATGGCCGGCATGGTGGCAGCGCTGTCCGGAGTGTACTTCGGGTCACGCTTCGAGTACTGGCATTCCACCGAAACGGAAAAGCTGGAAGATTATCTGCAGCACCATTAATCCAACACCGGCCCGGGTGGAGAGCCCGGGCCGAATATCAAAGAGGAAAGTCTGATGAGACGCAGACACGGCCTACAAGACGATACCGAAATCAACATCACCCCGATGCTGGATATCGTTTTCATCATGCTGATCTTTTTTATCGTGACCACGTCATTCGTGAAAGAAGCGGGTATCGACGTGAGCCGCCCCACCGCCAGCACGGCTGAGCAGAAAACCAAAGGGAACGTGATGATCGCAATCCGGTCCAATGGTGAAGTGTGGATGAACAAGCGCCGTATCGAGGTCCAGGCCGTCCGGGCCAACGTGGAAAAAGCCCACGCTGAAAACCCCGAGGGCAGCGTGGTGATCATCGCGGACCGCGAGTCGGCCACCGGCATCCTGGTGGAAGTGATGGACCAGGTGAAACTCGCCGGGGTTGACGCCATTTCGGTGGCGGCCGAGAGAACCGGGCGGTAAGCTCCGCCGGAGGAGGTCATTATGAATTCAACCCGCGTCCTCATTTCGCTGGTGCTGGCCGTCGGGATCACGGTGTCCCTGTTCCTGTTCATGCACTACCTGATTTCGGGTGGACCGCGGCTGGGCGATGCCGGTGAGACCATGACCGGCATCCGGTTCGGACCCGTGAAGATCGACGACCAGCTCCAGGTCCGCCAGCGCCGCGTGCCGAAAAAGCCGCCGCCACCCAAGGATCCGCCGCCACCGCCCAAGATGAATGTGCAGAACGTCAGCAAGGTGGCTTCACCCATGCCCAACCTGAACATGCCCAAGCTGGATGTGCCCATGGGAGGCAGCGGTCCGTTCCTGGGTGCATTCGCGTCAGTGGACCAGGCGGCCGAGGGTGACATCATCCCACTGGTTCGAATCCAGCCCCAGTACCCCCGCCGCGCCGCCCTGGCCAGAATCGAGGGTTACGTGACGGTTGAGTTCACCATTACCGAGACGGGATCAGTCACCGACCCCACCGTTGTGGACGCCAAGCCGCCCCGGGTTTTCGACCGTGAAGCCATCCGGGCCATCCTGAAATGGAAGTTCAAACCCAGGATCGTTGACGGCCAGCCCATCGCGCGGCGGGCAACCCAGACCCTGGACTTCAAACTGGCCGAACTTTGAGGTAACGCCATGATTCGTACCCCAAACCTGTGGATTGCCGCGGTCTTAACCGCCATGCTGGTGTCATTTGCCGGTGGGGCACTGGCTCAGAAGCAGAACGACCCCAGCACCCGAAAATCGCCACCGGCGGTATGGAAAAACGAGCGGAACTTCAACGCCGTTCAAAAAGCCTGGGAACTGGTGGCTGAGGAACAATACGACGAAGCCGAGGCGGCGTTCCGCAAGCAGGTGGATCGCATCTCCGACCCCTACGAAAAGTCCCAGGCCATGTTCGGCCTGGCCCAGGCCATGATGGCCAACGACAATTTTGACGATTCCCTCAAGCTCTACGAGGACATCGTCAACATGGACGTGCTGCCCAACAAGCCGCACTTCGACGCCATCTTCCAGATCGCCCAGCTGTACTACATGCGCGAGCGCTACGACGATTCGCTGGCATGGATCGACCGCTGGCAGCGTGAATCCGGTGAGGACAAAGTCGAGGTGTACGAGCTGCGCGCGTCGATTTACGCACAGAAGGAACAGTATCGCCCGGCCCTGGCAGCCATCGATACCGCCATCGGCATGTCGGAGAAGCCCAAGGAAACCTGGTACCAGCTCAAGCTGGCGATGCATTTCGAGCTGAAAGAATTTGCCGAAGCCAAGGACGTTCTCGAAATCCTGATTCGCGGGTGGCCCGGCAAAAAGATGTACTGGACCCAGCTGTCCTCCATCAATGTCACCCTGAAGCAGGACGAGGAGGCGCTGGCGGTGCTGGCCCTGGCCCACCGCAAGGGACTGCTTGACAAGCAGCAGGACTGGATCCAGCTGTACAGCCTGTACGGCTTCCTGAACCTGCCTTACAAGGCTGCGGAAATCCTGTCCACCGGAATCGAGCGAGGCATCGTCGAAGAGACCAAGTCTCATTGGGAGCAGCTGGGTAACGCCTGGTATGCCGCCCAAGAACTGGACAACGCAGTGGTGGCCCTGGACAAGGCCGCCGAGCTATCCCTGGACGGCAAGCTGGACATGCAGGTGGCCCATATCCTGGTGGACAAGGAAGACTGGGCGGCGGCCAAGGAATCCCTGACCTCCGCCATCGACAAGGGTGGCCTGACGGAACTGCAAACCGGCAACATGTACGTGCTGCTGGGCATGAGCGAGCTCTACACCGGCAGCCAGTCCGCCGCCCGCAACGCCTTCATGCAGGCCCGCCGCTACGAGAAGGTTCGCCAGGCTGCCCAGCAGTGGATTCAGCACCTGGATGAGTTGAAGAAGGGGAGCTGAAGCGTACTTGGCTGCTCGGTCTCGGCAGTGGCGTCAGAGCAGCAGTGGGGTCAGAGTAAAGGGACAGAGTAAAGCCTGCTTTACTCTGTCCCTTTACTCTGACCCCAGAAGTCCCGTTCCCCAGGCCGCGGAGCGGCCGTTCCTCAGCGCGCGAAGCGCGCGTTCCCTGGCTCCATGAGCACCAATATCCCTGCCGGCGACCAAGCCCTCATCGACTCCTTCCTCGACCGCGTCTGGGCGGAGCAGGGGCTGGCGGA
>JASJDM010000118.1 GCA_030065125.1 Lysobacterales bacterium
GACTGGCTTTACTGGCACAAGCGTTCGCGGTTGAAGTCGTGGCCTATACGGTCATGTCGAATCATTTCCACCTGGTACTGAGGCTGGCGCCAGAGAAGACAAAGGCTTGGACGCCTGATGAAGTCATCGAGCGCTGGTCGATGATCTACGGCATTCCGCATTTGATTGAGGCCGCCAGTTGCCCCGGTGCACCAACAGAAGTCGTCGATGCTGCCAGAGAACTGGTGGAAATCCGCCGCGAGCGCCTGGGTGATCTGAGCTGGTTTATGAAATGCCTGGTGGAGCCAATCGCCCGCATGGCAAATCGGGAAGACGGCTGCACCGGCGCATTCTGGGAAGGGCGTTTCAAAAGCCAGGCGTTGCTGGACGAAAAAGCGCTGCTGGCCTGCATGGCCTACGTAGACCTGAATCCCATTCGTGCTGAGATCTCAGAAAGCCTGCACGATTCAGGCTATACGAGCGTCCAACAGAGAATCCGCGGCGAAGACACGGTGCCGTTGGTCCCCTTCCAGGACCAGTCTGCAGATTTGGACACGTTACCGCTGAAACTCTACGATTACCTGATGCTGGTGGAGTGGACGGGCAGGGTGGTGTTGCCCGGTAAACGTGGCTGGATTTCCCAATCTTCTCCCTCGATTCTGAGAACACTTGGATTTGAGGACCACGCCTGGGCCGCCTCGATGAAGCTCTTCAAGAATGCAGAATTGCAGGCTCTGGGGCCTCTTTCAGCAATCAGGGAACTGGCCCGGCGGCTTTCGCGCCACTGGTTTCGAGGGCAAGGCGAATGTCAGGGTGCGCTTGGGTTGGATGCATGAGGCCGTTTCGTGTCCTTATGTAAACATGGCGTAATCTGGACAGGCATGAATTGGAATGATCTGGACAGGCATGAATTGGAATGTAACACGCTCAAAATCCAGGCTCGAACCTGGTCAATGCCGGATATCCCGGGCTTGATTATTGCGGTATCGTTTCGAATCCGTCCGCGAATACTTCCTCGCGGAACTGGACCAGGAACACCGAGGCGTCTTCGGTGATGTAGATCAAAGTGTCTGGATCAGAGGGGCTGATCAGAAAGCTCACGGAATCGCCAGCGGCCAATGTCTGGCGGGCCTGGGAGCCGGTTAGGTTTTCCCGGTACAACACATTCGTAAACGAGCTGCCCTCCGGAATGCGTTCCACAAGAACCAGGGCGGTCTGGTTCGCATTGAGCTGTGGTGGAGACCAGCCCAATTCAATTCCTGCCGAAGCGGCCTCACCCAGGTCCGGCGAGTGACTCTGAAGGACCGACCCATCAGATCCAACACTTTCCAGTTTGTAATGATCGCTGCCGCTCGTATCCTGGTCGAACAGGTAATACACACGGTCTGCAGCCGGCGAGTATCCGACAAAACTTGGGTCGGACAACTTGGGTCCAAGGAAATATGCCACCGCATTGCTGCCGTCAGAATTGACGCCGGTAATGGACCGGGTTTGCTTTAGCGTGAATTTGTCGTTGTAAACCAGCTTGTTCAGGGTCGGTGCCCAGATCAGCTGATTGAGTTTTGCCGACTGAGGAAGCAGCACGGGCGAAGCTGCCAATTCCGTGTCTACAACCTTGATGCCGCCGCCAGCCTGGTAGGCCAGGGTGGCGTCGCCGACGGGGTATTGGAGGGAATCCCCGACGTCGTTATCCAGGAGAACCGTGGGCGCGACGCCCAAAACGGACGCGACGAACAGCTCGCGCCCCAGCGGCCCGGAGTCCGATTGCCGCTGGACTATGAATGCCACCTGCGACCCGTCGGGAGAAACCGCAAACGCGATCACGTTGTCCTCCAGGTTCTGCACCGGCCACGGGACCTCCATGGAGGCGCCACCGGCTGTTGGCACAATGTAGACACGGGCAACGGGATCTCCGGGATCAGCAATGGCTCTATAGACCACCCGTTGACCGTTTGAGGCAATATCGAATGACGGTATCCAGTTTGCGCCGGCAAAACTGAGCTCCCGCTGCTCACCCCCGTCCAGATCTGCCGCAGCCAGTTGTGGCGTCCGGTAAACCACGGTTTGGTGATCAGGCGTTAGCGCCAGGTTTTCAGGCAACATCGTTCCAGTAGACAGTCTCAGGACCTGGCCTGGCGAATCCAGGTCGACGATTCCCAGTCCGCAACCGTTTACAGTTCGCAACAGACAGTCGGCGTAGACCAGGTGCCCGGTACTTTCAGCGACCAACCATTCGCCCAACTCAGACCGGATGGTGGTGGCTGCTGTGATTTGAACGGTGCTGGCGGGATCGCCCAATTGGGACCGATAGATGTTCGTAATGTTATCGACGACCCTGGTGAAGTAGATGAAATCCCCACTCTCGCTGAATCTGAACTCACCGTAGGCAGCAACACCGGACAGATTGTGTACAGAGGCGGCCAGCCCGGGTGACGCCGTGGAAGCGCAGCGGAGATCTCGATTCACAAGGCCCTCGTTGGGGTCCTGAACAACGTTGTCCAAAAAGAAACAGAAATAGTCGCCGGCCGGTGAAAATCTGGCGGTGTTTCTAACGGTAAACGCGAACGACGAACCGGGCTCAAGCAGTTGCGTCTGGGCGAACTGAGCTGAAACACTTGAACAGCCCAGAAGGAGTGCAGCGCATATAGCACGGGTTACCCAACTCGTGAAGCGTGGAAAAAAGTGGCTCTGATCCAATCCGGCAACCATTCTCGATACTCCATGTACCTATATGAAGTCTCAACGCGGCGGAGACAGGGAACCGAACAGAAAATTTCTTAGCCAACCGTGGTCAATGGCACGCATTTCGCTTGCGAAATGAACCATATAATGGCGTAAGCGGCATTTTTGGATCGTGCGGTAACGAGATGATTGCGTTTGACAAAGCGGCAAAGCGCTGGAGCGTGGCCTGGTTGGTCATGGCCTTGCTGCTGGCGATTCACGTGCTGGATGAAGCGCTGACCGGGTTCCTTCCCCGGTACAACGCCACCGTTGTGTCGTTGCGGGAGACCCTGGGGTGGTTTCCGTTTCCGGTTTTCACCTTCGCGTCCTGGATTTCGGGCCTGATCGCAGGCGTGCTGCTGGTCTTGCTGCTGGCCCTGGTGGCCCGTGCCGGGCGCCGCTGGCTGCTGATGCTGGCCTACCCCTTCGGCGCGATCATGGTCCTCAATGGCCTGGGCCACCTGGGGCTCTCCGTTTACCTGCGGGAGTGGTTTCCCGGGGTGATGTCGTCGGTACTGCTGTTGCCGGGTTCGATCTGGTTCCTCGTTGCTACGCGACGCTTTCATCGCGCCGCCTGACCGGGCCTCTCCTGGCACGAATCTCTGAGTGTATCCGGTGAGTCAGATCTGCGGCGAAATCTGGACAGGCATGATTTAGGGGCATCACCATCTTCGGGGTCGCTACTATTGGAATCAGCGCTCCGAGGCAGGGCTGTCCGCGGCCATCGCCGAGTACGATCAGGCGCTGCAGCGGGAGCCCGACTACGTTGATGCGCTGGCCGGCCTGGCGGACTCGTGGCTGCTGATGAATGGCAATCAGGGCCAGACCCGGCTTCCTTGCGCTGGTCATGGTTCCGGTCCTTAGACAACTTGATGATGCCGGACCCGGAAAACTGATTCCTCGAGCCGTGTTTGGGCAGTCTGACCGCCCCGTCAGCAAACCTCGTCGGACAGGCGTACAATTCCAGGTAACCATAAGTATTTACATGGAGGGGTATTGGGCCTGACGAACTGAAACCGACAGGAGGGCCAGCATGACCGACATATTTTTTTACGACAGCACACCATCACCGGGCAATGCGGGGTTTGCGCATATGGGGCCCTATTTCACAAGGACCCTGCATGGGAACATTCCCCATCAGGATATGGCCCGCATGCAGGTCAACGCGGTGATCACCCAATTGGAGACTCTTGCGAGGCAGCACCGACAGGGGTTTCGCTTCATCGTTTTCCTGGACCACGGCAATGTGAACAACCAGCAGCTTGGCAACGGCATGCTGAACCTCACCGCGACTAATCGAACCGTGCTGCAAAGGATAGGCAGGGTCAGATGCCAGCGGATCTATTTCCTCGGTTGTATGCTTTCGCGACCCGCGGCAGGCGTAGCCAGCACCATTGGGCGACTCGTTGGGCGCGACGTCGTGGGTTCGCAGGCCACCGTGTACGCGCATACCGCTAACGGAATGTCCAGCGACCAGCAATGGCTCCGCTTCAGGGCCAACGGCACCTGCATCAACGAGCCCAACCAAACGCCTAATCTGTCCATGTCCCGGTTCCGGCTGCAGATTCGGCCCTAAAGCGCGGGGACTGGAGTCTATGATTAATTCTGGACAGGCATGAATTGGAGAAAGCACTATCGCTTCCTCCTGATGTTCCATGGGAAAGGTCACCTGTCCTGGGTTTAACTGGATTTACTGTTTTTCGCGCTCCAGCAGCCCGTGGCGCTAGCGGTCTGAACAAGCCAGCCGGCTCCAGTCAAATTGCCCGTCTGCACACCGGCGGTAACTCACGCCGGAGTCAATTCGCATGATCAGCGGGCCCAGGTCGAAAAAACGCTCCGGATACTGATTGAACTCTTCTCGTACCGCCTCGAAGCTGGCGCGCTTTTGCTGGCCGGGAGCTTCAAATCCGTCGGCCAAAATCAGATCAGTGCTTTGGGTGGGATCACCGATGAAGGAGAGACCCGCCAGATCGAAGCCGCCGCCACCACTGGTTCCACCTTCATCGAAGGTCAACGGATCGAAGAAGAACGCGCTGCCGCTTTCACCGCCGTTCTGGAAATCGGACAGCAGCACTTCCGTTGTCCAGGAATAGGTGAGCTCAAAGGGCGCACCCACCGAAATCCCAGAGAGATCCACGATGCCTTCATAGGGGTCCCAGGCACACTGAAAATAGCTATCCGCGCCGAGAGCGCTGCTGGCGCAGTTACCGGCGGGTAAACGCTGCGGGGCAAGCTCTTCGAACTCACCGGAATCCCCCACAAGATAGTTCAGGCGGACACCTCCGGCATCCTGAAACACTGGAACGCCGTCCAGGGCAATGGTGAAGGCCCAGGTCGATTGCACCAGATCGTCCGAAGCCGGAAGCCTGACCTCACCACGGACGAGATCGGTAAACAGATTGCTCAATCGAAAGCTGACACTATCTGTTCCCGCCTGGCGCGCAAAGATGCCGCTGAAAGTTCCACCACTGAAGTTTCGGATCGACACGTTTTGAGGGCCCGCCACGACCCGCGAGCCAAAATTGGCCGTCGACACGAAAGTGCTCGTCCACTCAGGAGAAACCGCGTAGCCTGCCGGCGCGGGTGGGTTCCCGATGGGACGCTCCCACCTTCCTAAGCTGACGGAAGCTGGATTCAAACCGGTCTCGGCGATGGTCCTGGTCAATCCAGGGGTGCCGTTTGCGTCTTTTAGATTATCAAGCAGGTAGGTAAGAGAAACTTCCGCCGCTGCAGGGTTTGCCCAGCACAACCATACGGTCAGAGCTGTCTTCAGAGACCTGGATCGAAGATCCGTAGTACGCCTGGGCATCTTTACCTCCTGAGCTTGTCGCGCGAACATCCACCACCCATACTTGGGATACGAGATAGGAGGCGGAGAGGGGACAGAATGGAAGCAAAATCTTCGGCGTACGGGTTTCAGAAAAGCTGCTGATGTCGTCCACCGAGCCCGGAGACCCGGTCCGCCACCCCCGCCGTGCCTATTCGGCGGCTGAGCAGGAATTGGCCCGGCTCCTGTTCACTGAGCACTACGATGCGCTGATCCGCGTGGCGCGCAGCAAACGTCGCCGCCATCAGGATCCGATTTCCCTGCTTACTGCTGACATCGTCCATGAGAGCTTTCTGAAACTGCAGCGAGGTAACGGCTGGCAGTCCGACGCGCACTTTCTGAACGCCGCAGTGCTGGCGATTCGCCAGGTCATCACTGACTATGCACGGGCACGACTCACGGAAAAGCGGAATCGTCAAATCGAGGTCCAGTGGGAGGACGCAGGTACCTTGTTGCCCGAGTTTCTGGAGACGCCACAAGAGGTGGTCGCCATCGATGCGCTGATGGAGTCCATGGCCGAGTGCAACGAGCGGTGGCCCCGTATCATTGACGCCCGCTACTTTGCGGGCCTGACCGAGGCCGAAACCGCTGAGTTGATGGGCCTCTCGACGCGAACGGTGAGAAGGGAGTGGAAAGCAATACGTGCCTGGCTGGCAGAGCAGCTGAGGCAGTGAGCAGCTCCATCACATGACTGGGAAATCATCCGGCAAAGGAGCCGCACCCGGCAATACGCCTCCAACTGCGCCGACGGATTTCCTGCTCACCGCGCATCCCGATCCCGTGGGCGCGCACTGCGACTCCCATCACCCGGGCGACCGAATTGGCGCCTGGCGCATCGAGGCGCTGCTGGGTCATGGTGGGATGGGCGCCGTCTATCTCGCTGCACGGGCCGACGGCAGCTACGACCAACAGGTCGCCCTCAAGCGAGTTGCCCACGCCGACGAGCAGTTCCGCTTGCTGTTTCACGCAGAGCGGCAGCGGCTCGCTGCTTTGGATCACCCCAACATCAGCAGAATCATCGATGCCGGAGAGGATGACCAGGGCGCTCCCTTCGTCGTCATGGAATACGTCGACGGGGTCGCCATAGACCGCTATTGCCTCGAGCAGCAGCTCGGTGCTCGCTCTCGACTACGACTGTTCTCAGCACTGTGTGATGCGGTGGCGCACGCCCACGACCGGTTCATTCTTCATCGGGATCTGAAGCCGTCAAACGTGCTCGTCGATCGAAGTGGTCGGGTTCGACTCATCGACTTTGGCGTCGCCGCAATCCTGGATGACGCAGGATGCGCAGAGCCCGGTCCGCTCACCAGAGCCTACGCCGCTCCGGAGCAGATCGAAGGTCGACCGCTCACCATGCAGACGGATATCTTTGGCCTGGGCGCCACGCTGTACCGCATGATGACGGGGCGGGACCTGGGCCGAAGCGCCAATCACGGCGTCGTGCTGGAGCAAGGATCGCTTGCCTCCAGGGATCTGCTGGCCATCATTGAACAGGCGACTCAGCACGAACTCGGTGCGCGGTACCAGACGGTGCTCGAACTGAAACAGGACGTACAGGCGTTCCTCGACCACGCACCGGTGAAAGCCAGAAAGGGCGGTGCGCTCTATCACCTGTCGAAGTTCATCACCGGTCGTCCGGCCATCGCCGCCTTGAGCGGCGGATTAACGCTGACTCTCGTAGCCGGGCTCGGCACCAGCCTGCTGCTCATGGAGCGCGCCACTCAGGAGAAGCTGACCGCGGAGGCCGCCCTGGCTGAAGCAGAGTCCTTCCTGGAGGAGGGAAACATCGTTTCGAAGCAGCGAACGACCTATGCCAATCTGCTCCAGCGGGCGTCCATGGAACTCGGTCTGGAGAACGAAATGGATGCAAAGCTGAAGTCCATCGCCCTCGAAGCGCATGAATCTGCGGCCGCAGATCCAGGTGGTGCTGCCGCCATCGCTTATTCAATCGGTCGTCACTTTGTGTTCAAGAACAACCACCTCGCGGGCCTCAAGGTGCTCGAGCCGTGGCTCGCCGAGCCGTACGGTGATGCACGCATGGTTGAACTCGGGGAATCGCTGCTGGCGATTGCGTTGGTGAATACTGGAAGAGAGCAGGAGGCGCTCCCCTACGCGCGCCGTGACGTGGAGCGCTTTGCGGAATCTCCCAGCATGTTCTCCGCCGATCACGCCGCGGCCGTTTCCCGTCTTGCCTTGTTGACCAGGAAAGAAGCTGATCTCGTGGACGCAATCGACGTCATCCGGCGGGCAACGGAAGGAAGTTACGACGTCGACGTCATGCTGTTTTTCTACAACCGCCTGTCCATTCTGAATTTGCTGCTGAACGATCCGGAGGCGGCCTATCGCGCAGCCGAGGACGGATACCGAACAGTTTCCGGTGCCCATATCAACATAGATGCTGTCCAGTTCAACACCCACAAACTCCGCATGGCTGAACTTGCCCTCTATTACAAACGGGACGCGGGCTACGCGGAGCAACTGGGCAAAGAAGTCATTGAGGGCCTCGCCCCTACCCAGGGCAGCACGACGGTTGGACGCGCCTGGGCCCTGCTCGGGCGGGCTGCCGTGCATCGCGGCGATTTCCCCAGCGGCGTTCGTTACCTGGAGAAAGCGCTGCCGATCATCGAACGATTCGCTGGTCCCGAATCAAAACCGCTGAGGCGTTCACGATATGCCCTGGCTGAGGCCTACGCCGACGCGGGGAACCGCCCTGCAGCAGAGGAACAGTTGGCCATAGCGTCCGAGCATCAGTCCGTCCGAGCCCGTCTCGCCAGGGCTTATCTGGCCAGTGGTCGCGGACGAGCCGAGTTCCTGGCCGCCATGGGGGATGACCAGTCGGAAGCGGCGACCGAGGTCCGTCAGTCCTTTGAGTTGCGCTATTACGCCAACAGGCTTCTGGCCCGTAAAGGGGAGGGGCCGCGCGCGATCCTGGCCGAATAAGAGCCTTGTCGCAGTCACTATCCCGCTCGAGCGGCCTGCCCGACTCGGGCTCACTCTGCCGCATCAAGAAAGTCGATGACCGCCGAAATCACGCGCTGGTGCACGTCACCGCGGTCGACACCATCCGGGTCGACACACGCGGGTACGTGGCGTCGGCCACGGGCCGTGCACTGGGCAAGGAATACGTAGTGCCCGGCGCCCTCCAGAATCTCGAGCCGGCCACTGGACAGGTGTGCCCCGATATGAGCGGCATTGGTGGTCGCGGGCGCCACGTCATCCTCGCTGCCGACGATGATCAGGACTGGCAGGTTGATAACCGATAGCGCCTCGGACGAGAACGCCTGCCCGATGGCCGGCGCGATTGTAACGATGCGGTCGATGCGGGGGTCGCCGTAGTCGTCGCCGGCGCGTTCGAATGCTGCCGCCAGCGCGGGGTCATCCTCGAGCATATCGGCGAAGTCCTGCGCTGCATCGGGATACTCGCCCTGCGGTTCGCAGGTGCCGTCGGCATTCGCCCCCGCACAAAATGCCTGCAAGCGATCGAGGTCGGTACGCGCGCCGGCCAGCCCCAGGACCGTGTAGCCGCCAAGCGAGAATCCGACGGCGCTGACGTTGCCCGTGTCGATGCGTGGGCCAAAGGTGGGATCTGCAGCGAGCCGGTCCAACGCGACGCCGAGGTCCGGGATGCGTTCCCAGACCAAACGAAAGCCGCGCGCGTCGTAGGCCGATTCGGCAGCCGTATTGCCGTGGTGGTCGACGGCCACCACGACGTAGCCGTGCGCCGCCAGCGCGCTCCCCAGCCACATCATCTGCAGTGCGGCGCCGCCCGTACCGTGCGAGAGCAGCACAACGGGGTGGCGTGTGTCACCGCGTACGAGCGGCGCATTTCGTGCCGCGTGGCCCATGAAGAACACGGGCCGCTTTGGCGGAATCAGGACTGCCGCCTGCTCCGCATCCTCGGCCGGGTACCAGACTGTGGCGGCCACGGGCCGCGGGCCGGCGCCGTCCCATGCCGTACGTTCCGAGTCCGTCCACGCGAAGCGCTGCATGCCTACCGCCGGGCCCTCCGGTGGCGGCGGGAGCGATTCCTGGCCGCAGCCCGCCATCATGGCAGTTATCACTGTGTAGAGCATGAATCGCAGGGTTACGCTCATCCGTTTTTGGTTCTTCCAATCAGAGTATTCAGCCTAGCAGGCAGAACCGCGCCCCGACCACGGTTCGGTCTGATCGGGACGGCGAAATCGGGCGAAATGGCGAGCGCCTTGTCGCCCTGGGTTGCCCTGACCCTGCCACCCTGGCCACCCGTAGGCGCAAATTGCGTTGTGTGCAGGCTACGAGCCTTTGCCACCTGATTGAAACCTTGTCTCCCGGCGCGGACTGGTACACAGTTTCAATAGGGCATTGGCGTTACCGCAGCGGGGGTACTCATGATCACACGGGCGCAGCTTTTACTGGCAATCGCGGTCGTCACTTGTGTCCCATCGGCCTTGGGACAAGAGACCGGTTCCTACCAGGGACCGGAGCTGCGTCGGTGGTCCGCCGTCGTTTCCGACCTGGATGAGACCATTCATCTCTATACCGATATCCTGGGTTTTGAGCTGGGAGAGGTCTCAACGGATCCAAAAACCTCGTACGTTTACGAGATCTTCAACATCAGCCCAAGCGTCACGACCCGTCATGCCACCTTTCACGCTGGCGAGAAAAAACGTGTGTTGTCGGTGGTTGAAGTGCCCGGAACCAGGCTTCCAGCGTTGCCGGACAATCCTCGGATGTCCGTTGCGCTCATCAACGCCAACGGCCGGTTCGATGAAATCCTGAAGAAACTGACTGAAGAGGGATACACAACCATGAAACCCCATGCCCTGGGATCAAGCGGTATCGAGGTAGGCTTTGTCGATAGAGACGGACACCTCTACGCGCTCTATGAGTATCCCTACGCCGGCCAGGTTGAAGTCGACCCCCACGCAGACGATTGATGTGGGTTCCTGGCTTACCCCAGGGCGTGCGGTCAGTCTTTTTGGGGTCGTCTGGTCCGACGCCTGCCCGGCCACCCGGCTTTTAAATCCCCAGGGACTGTCACACAATGAAAACGGACTTCGGAGCGGGGGAAAATGGATGGTGATCATGGCGCAGATCGGATCGTGAACAATGCGAGCCGGCCAGGCGCGATGAGCCCACTCGCTAATCTGTGGCGCGCGCTGCTGTTCTTTGTCCTGTACCTGGTCGTTTACCGGGCTGCCGTGCTGATGGAATATGCGCCTCACGCCAGCCTGTGGTTTCCGCCGGCCGGATTGTCGTTCGCGGCCTTTTTTGTCATCGGTTGGCGCGGCCTCCCCCTGGTGCTGCTCAGCGCCATGGGCGCGGGATTGTGGTCCGACGTGGTATACGGGGCCGACCAACCCTGGACGCAAATTCTGTATGACGGCGTGCTGTTCGCCGGCGCACACAGCCTGGCCTACGGCACTGGCGCAGCGCTCCTCCGCCGCTTCAGCTATACCCGCAGCGGCGGCACCTTCCCGCGATTGATTGTCGGGTTCCTGGTTTCGGGTTCGATTGCTGCCCTGCTTGCCACCTGGCTGGGGATTCTGGCGCTCTTTGCCAGCGGCGCCTGGCGGGCCGAGAGCGTGGCCGACGTGTGGCTGGCCTGGTGGATCGGGGACCTGGCCGGCGTAGTCGCATTGACGCCGTTCTTTGCGGCGCTGATCGACCGCTATTACGCGAGGGGGCTGCAACTTGAGGGTGAGTTCCCCCTTTCCGCCCGGGCCGGCCCGCGGCGCGCTTTCCTGCTCAAACTGGCGACCTGCCTTGCCCTGCTCATCAGCGCGCTGGCCCTGGCCGCCTTTACGGGTCGTCAGGAAGCGGTTTTTGGGGTCTTCTTTATGATCATTCCGCTCATGTGGCTGGTGTATTCCGAGACGCCGTTTCGCACGGCGCTCAGTGTGGCGGTGGTCAGTTCGGCGACGGTTGCCCTGATCCGGCCCTTCGGGCTATTCGAGTATGCGCTGGTTTACCAGTTTGCGATCACCGTGTTCGCGGCAAGCGCGTTCTTTGGATTGGCGGTGCCCGGACTGGTGGCGGACAACCGCCATCTCCGCCGCCTTGCGACCACCGATTCGCTGACCCAGTTGCTGTCGCGCGGCAGCCTGGAAGAACAGGCCCAGCGTGAGATTGCCCGGGCACACCGCTATCGCTACCCGCTGTGCCTGGCGGTGTTCGACCTGGACCACCTCAAGCTCATCAACGACCGCTTCGGGCATCCGGCCGGCGACAAGGTGTTGCGCGACCTGGCCACGGTGGCTAGCGATTCGGTGCGCCACATGGACCTTCTGGGGCGCATCGGCGGCGACGAATTTGTCGCGCTTTTTCCCAACAGCGATCTGGCTTCCTCGCGCGACATCGTAGAGCGTATGCGCGCTGCGATTGCCCGGTGCGCCGTCGCAGGCCAGCCGGTCAGCGCCAGCTTTGGTTTGGCACAACTTCTTGATGAGGAGGATTTTGACGGCTTGTTCAAGCGCGCGGATACGGTACTGCTCAAGACCAAGCGCGAAGACCGCGGTGGTCTCGGGGTAGTGTCGGAAATCCTGGGGTCACCCATCGGCCAGCCGTAGTCAAAGGCACGATCTCAGAATTTCCGACGTCACCCATTCGTCTCTGCCCCAATATCCGGCGGACCACGCAAAGCTATGGCCCGCCTGGGAATTGGATTGGTCCGACCCGTAGTCGCGGCGTAGTCGGCCGGTCCTGCATTGCCATTTGTCGAGTCACCGCGCTAACTCGATGTGTCATCGTATGACCCGACTCCGGCTATTCAGAAAGGAACTGGCCCTATGAACAGAGATTCCACTACGGCTCCTGAACTCCTGCCGCTGTGCACTGTAGACCTCGAGCTCTCTCCCGCAACTATCATCGGTGAAGGACCCAGTGGAACGCGCATGGTCATCGATCTCGTGTCGATGACGCTCACTGGTGAGCGGCTAAACGCAAAGATGAAGGGACGAGCAGCGGCGGACTGGCTGACGATTGTCGGTTCGGTGGCCACCATCGACGTGCGCGCGACGGTGGAGACCGACGACGGCGCTCTAATCTACATTCAGTATCGTGGGAGAGCGGATGTCTCCCAGGGAATTGGCTCCAGTCCCGTCTACGTCGCGCCGACCTTTGAGACCTCGGACCCGCGCTACCAATGGCTCAATTGCATCCAGGCTGTCGGCAAGGGTGATCTGAAGGCCCTGCGCTACGAGTGGATGGAACTGAGATGACTCGGCTCGACGGATTCAAGAGGTTGCGCGTTGCGATTCCGCGGTAACTTTTCTGCAACCCTGACCAAATGGGTGTGTTGGGTCTGAATTCTACGACAGAGTCGTTTAGGCCAGGCCACAGTGCGCTTGGGCTGGATGCCTGTAGCCGTTTTGTCTGACCCTGCCATTTCTACGGTATGACGGAAAAAAGACTCTTACTCGGACCGAAGCGTCTCGTCGGTCCGGCCATCCCAATACAAGCCGGTTATGCCGGTCACTTCACCAGTCTCATCACGATCAAAGCGCATCCCGTCGGCGGCGATCTGGTAGTTCTTCCCGGCTGACTTCAGTTCATCCTTCAGCCAGGCCAGGCCAGGCCAGGCCAGGCCAGGCGCGGCGCGATAGCTTTGCTGCGTTCCGCATCCAGGGCAAGCGCGGCTGAGAGCCAAATCTGGACAGAGCCAAATCTGGACAGGCATGATTTGTTCTATGCTCTGCCACCAGTACCAAGATT
>JASJDM010000054.1 GCA_030065125.1 Lysobacterales bacterium
CCGCGAACCAATGACAGAAAGACGAGGGTGCGACACCAAGGTTCGGTTGGCATTAAACTCAACTGACCGAGATATCGGAGGGGCGAACTCGTGCCATTGACTACGGCTGGCTAATGGGTGACCCCAATCTTGACCCCAATCTTCCATCTATCCATCCCCCCACAACGCCTGAATCGCCGCAATCGCCGCCGGCCCGGCCGTCTCGGTGCGCAGCACGCGCGGCCCGAGGGACAGGTTGGCAAAGCCTGAGTTGTTGAGCATGGTGATTTCCTGCTCGGTGAATCCTCCTTCGGGGCCCACCGCCAGGGTGATGGCGCCATCCGGCCTGTCCAGCTCACGCAGCCGGTGGCCCTGTTCCGGGTTCAGCAGGTAGGCGGCGCCGACGGGATCTAGTTGCGACAGCCAGGAATCCAGGGCCTGCAGCGGATGCAGCAGGGGCAAACGCTGGCGGCCGGACTGTTCGCAGGCGCTGATCATGACGCCGGACCAGTGCTGCTGCCGCCGCTGCAGCCGTTCGCCCTTGAGCTTGACCTCGGTGCGCTGGGTCAGCACCGGCTGGATTTCAGCGACGCCCAGTTCGGTGGATTTCTGGATGGTTGTGTCCATACGGTCCCCCTTGGCCACTGCCTGTACCAGCCGGATCAGTACCGTCGGCTGCGGTTCAGAGTCCAGTTGCTGCACGACCCGCAGGGATGATGCGCCTCCCCCCTCCAGTTCGGCCAGCCACTCCGCGCCGGTGCCGTCAAACACGCACAGCCGGTCGCCGGGCCGCAGGCGCAGGACCCGGGTGAGGTAGTGCAGGCGGTCCACGGGTAATGACTGGTCAGGTCCGTCGGGCAGGTAGATTCTGTGTTTGCTCATGGAAATACGGATGCGCCCCGGGACTGGGGTTCAATGCCAGGCTGAAAGGTTACAATATTCCACCTGACAACGAATCCCGCTCCCAGGCCGGAGGAATTGATGCGCAAAAGAAACCAGGGCTTCACCCTGATTGAAGTCCTCACCGTGGTGATCATCATCGGCATCCTGTTTTCCGTGGTGCTGCTGAACCTGGAGGGAACCACCGACGACGCCCGCCGTACCGCCGCCCTGCGCGACGTCAAGACCCTGGAGCAGGCGCTGGACATCTACAAGCTGCAGAACGGCTTTTTCCCCAGCACCGACCAGGGGCTGCAGGCCCTGGTCAGCATTCCGTCGGGGTTTCCCGAACCCCGCAACTGGCAGACCGGAGGCTACATCAAGCAACTGCCCAAGGATCCCTGGGGCAACGACTACCAGTATCTCCACCCCGGCGCTAACGGTACGGTGGATATCTACTCCATGGGCGCGGACGGCCGGCTCGGTGGGGAGGGGATCAACGCGGACATCGGCAACTGGAATTGAAATCTCATCCCACCCACCGGCAAATCCAGTCCGGCATGACCCTGCTGGAACTGCTGGTGGTGCTGATCCTGGTCGGCGTGATTGCGGCGGCGGTCACCCTGTCCGTGGGACTGGCTGGGCCCGCCGCAAAGGTGCCTGAAGAGGCCCAGCGGCTGGCCCGACTGATCCAGCTGCAGTGCCAGGAGTCGGTGCTGCGGACGGAGGAGCTGGGGGTGCAGATCCAGGAACCGGGCTATCTTTTTCTGCGCTGGAATGGCGAGGGCTGGGAGCCCCGGGCCGATCGGGTGTTCCAGCCTTACCGCCTGGACCCGTCAATGGAGCTGGCGCTGTCCATCGATGGTCGTCCGGCCAATACGGCGACCGCGGATGACCAGCCCCAGGTCGTGTGTTACTCCAGTGGCGAAATGACCTCCTTTGAACTGTCTATTGGTGTCGTCCAGCAGCCCCGCCGCTACCTGCTGCGCGGCGCCGCGGACGGTGAACTGACCCTGGCGGGATGGCAGTCCTGAGGAACCCCGGGCGCGAGAGGGGTTTTACCCTGCTGGAAGTGCTGGTGGCGCTGGCGGTGCTCAGTGTCTCTCTGGCCGCCCTGACCCGGGTGGGCAGCCAGCAGGCCCGGAACCTGGAAATCCTGAGATCCAATACCTATGCCACCTGGGTGGCCAGTAACGTTCTGGAGGAGATTCGCCTGGGTGACGATCCGCTTCGCACCGGCCGGCGCCAGGGCCAGCAGACCATGGGGCTGCGGCAGTGGTACTGGGAAGTGGAAGTCGCCGCCACCGAGATGCCGGAGATTATGCGGTTGGAGGTTCAGGTATTTTCGGACCCGGCTCGTACCGACTCGCAGCTGGCAATGATCGGATTGGCCCAGGCGCGATGACAGGTCGAGCCGCCAGCAACCTTCGCAATACCTGGCCGATGGTGAGCCGGCAACATCGCCGAACCCATCACGCACCTTTGAGTCACCGCGCCCAGCAGTCTGGACCAACCGTCGGCCGTAGCGGCAGGGGCTTAGCTGGGTTACCGACATCACCGGAAGGGCCGTGCACCTTTGAAGCGCTGCGCGTGCGGTCTGGACCAAACGGTGGCGGTGGCGGCGGAGGCTTAGCTGGGTTACCGACATCACCGGAAGGGCCGTGCACCTTTGAAACGTTACCCGTGCGGTCTGGACCATACGCTGGTCAGGGCGGCAGGGGCTTGGTTGGATTACCGACATCACCGGAAGGGCCGTGCACCTTTGAAACGTTACCCGTGTGGTCTGGACCATACGCTGGCCAGGGCCAGGAGGGCGGTGATGGAAAGGTCGCTGGCGCGGCCGCAGACTCCCTGCCCCGGCTGGGATATTCAAGAAAATATAGGGCTCGGGTTTTCAATACAAAGAGGGCGGTCGCTGGATTCACCCTGATCGAGTTGACTGTGGCGATGGCGGTTTTTGCCATCATGGCGGTGTTTTCCTACCGGGCCCTGTGGGGCACGCTGAATGCCCGGGAGGCCCTGGACCGGGAGAGCGAGGAACTGGCCGAACTGCAGTTCGCCGTGGCCCTGATGGAAAAGGACTTCCGTAACATCATTGCCCGTCCCGTCCGCGACGGCTTCGGCGACGAACAACCCGCCCTGGCCGGCGGCGGCGGCTCGCTGCTGCTGACCCGGCTGGGCTGGGCCAATCCTTCCATGGAGCCTCGCTCCGGGCTGCAGCGGGTGGAATACCACTGGGACAGCCGGGAACTGCGCCGGCTGGGGTGGCCGGTGCTGGATCGGGGGCCCGGAACCCAGGCCGTCAGCCAGGTCCTGCTGGACAGCATCGACCGGGTGACCTTTGCGTTCCTGGACGACCGGGGGGACTGGCAGGGTGAGTGGCCGCCGTCCCTGGCCCGGGAGCAGGAGGAGAAACCGTGGCCGCGGGCCCTGCGTATCAGCATTGAGTCCGGCCGCCTGGGCGTGATCGAGCGCACCGTGGCGCTGACCGCCCGCCCGGCACCCACCGGTGCCTTCCTGTCCGGAGGTGAGCCATGAGAGTAGAACGACGCGGACAGTCCGGCGCCGCCCTGGTCACAGCCATGCTGGTGGTGGCCCTGGCCACCATCGTGGCCACCGCCATGGCTCACCGCATGCAGCTGGACATTCAGCGGCAGGGCAACCTGCAGTCCGCCGAGCGCAGCTACCAGTACGCCATGGGCCTGGAGCTGTGGGCGCTGGCCGCGCTGCGGCTGGACGCCCAGGAGACGCCCAACCTGGATTCAAGGCTGGAGCTCTGGGCCAGCTCCCTGCCCATCATTGATTTGCCCGAAGGCCGCCTGGCCGGGCAGATGGAGGACCTGGACGGCCGCTTCAATATCAACAACCTGTTTGTGGCGGGGGTTCGCCAAAGCCGCCAGATCGAGCGGTTCCAGCGGCTGCTGATGCAGCTCGAAGTCAATCCCCAGCTGGCCGAGGTGCTGGTGGACTGGATGGACCCTGACGGCACCGCCGAGCCCGGCGGCGCCGAGGATGGCGAATACATGCGGCGTCAACCCGCTTACCGTGCCGCCAACCGACAGGTCAGCCACATTTCGGAGCTGCGGGCTTTGTCCGGTATGGATGAGGACAGTTACCAGCGGCTGCTGCCCCACGTGGCCGCGCTGCCAGTGGACCAGACGCCCACCCTGGTCAACGTCAACAGCGCCACCCTGGAAGTGCTGAAGTGCCTGGATCCGGCCATTACCCAAAGCGTGGCCGAGCGGATTCACCAGGATGGGGCCGCCAATTTCCAGTCGTTTGATGAACTGCAGCGGACGCTGTCCCCCATCAACCTGCTTTACCTGCGAGACACTATCGGCCTGGACAGCCGCTACTTCAGCGCCCACGGCATGGTGGAAGTCGATGGCCGCCTGCAGCACTATTTCAGCCTGATCGAGCAGGGTCAGCGGGGTTTCCAGGTGATTCATCGCCGCAGCGGCGTGTACTGATTCAGGCTAAAATGCGCGCCATGGCACGGCAATTCATCATTCGACTCTCCGCCGATGGACGCCAGGCATCCTGGCTGGATTCGGCGGGCGGTTCGGGCCAGGGCGCTTTGGGGTCAATTCCTGTTCCCGATCGCGCTGCCGTGGCCGTGCTGGTGCCCGCGGAAGACGTACTGCTGCTGCCGGCCGAGCTGCCGGGACGCAGCCGCACCCGTCTGCTGCAGGCGCTGCCCTATGCACTGGAAGAAAGCCTGGCCCGGGACATCGAGCAATACCACTTCGCGCTGGGCCGGGAGCTTATGCCGGGGCGCTACCTGGCCGGCGTCATTGAACAATCCAACATGGAGCGCTGGACCGCGGCCCTGGCCGACGCAGGCATCGAGGCCGAACTTCTGATGCCGGATGTGGTTGCCCTGCCGGAACCGGCCGCAGATGATCATGCCGTGGTATTGCTGGAAGGGGAGCGCGCCCTGGTCAGGATCGGGCCGGCCGTCGCCTACGCCGTCAGCCGTGGGGAGCTGGATGGCTTTCTGCAGCTGCAGCCCGGGCTGAGCCGGGTGTCATTTGCGGATACGACGGCGGACTGGACACCGCCCCGGGGACTGGAGCCGCGGGCGCTCTATCCCGCGGGAGATATGCAGGCCCGGCTGTTTGACGCCGTGGCCGGGCCAGCTTTGAACCTGCTGCAGGGCAGCTACGAAACCGTCGGCCAGCAGGCGGAGACCGTGCTCAAGGTGTGGAAGCGGGCGGCGGCGGTTCTGGTCCTTGCGGCCGCCCTGGCCCTGGTGGCCCGGGTGGTGGACCATCAGCGGGTGTCGCAATCGGTGGAGGATCTTTCAGCCCAGGCCTCGGGCCTGCTGCTCGAGACCTTCCCGGATACCGGCCGCATCGTGACCGGCCAGGAGCGGGTGCAGATGGAACAGCGGCTCAACCAGATGCGCCGTGCCCGGGGTGACCTGGGCGGAGAAGGCTTCCTGTACCTGCTCAGGGTTGCGGGGCCGGCTGTGGCCTCGACGGCCGGGGTGACGCTGGAAAGTGTCAGCTTCCGGTCAGGCTCGCTGCTGATGGAATTGCGCGCGGATGACCTGGCCACCATCGAAAGCCTGCGCCAGGCCATCAGCCAGGGCAGCGGTGTGCCGGTGGACCTGGAGTCGGCCCGGACCCTGGCTGACGGCGCCAACGCCATGCTGCGAGTAGGTGGGGTGTCGGGATGAATGCCTGGTACCAGAACCTCAGCGGCCGTGAGCGGGTATTGGTCCTGGTGGCCGGCCTGGCCCTGGTGCTGCTGTTGCTGTGGGTCAGCGTCTGGCGCCCCCTGGGCCAGTCCCAGACAGAGCTGGCTGACCGCCAGGAGCGGCTGAGCGCTGATATCGCGTGGATGACCGCCGCAGCGGGGGAGGCTGCCCGGCTGCGGGCGGGCCCAGCCACCGGGCAGGTCAGCCGTGGTGGTGAATCCCTGCTGGCGCTGGTGGAACGATCCGCCCGGACCGGCGGCATGGCTGACGGATTCCGACGCGGCGAGCCCGCTGGCGAAAAACGCGTCCGGGTGTGGCTGGAGAACGCCTCGTTCGACGCTGCCATGGACTGGCTGGAATCCCTGCAGAGCCAGCACGGCATATCCGTGGTGGATGCCGTGGTGGAACGCGCCGGGGTTCCCGGCCTGGTCAACATGCGGCTGCTGCTGGCTGAACCCTGAGGATCTTGGCCAGGCTGTCCAAGCGCCCCTGGGCCAGGTGGGCGACCCTGATCGCCCTGGCCATCGTGGTGGCTGCGGTGGCGAGACTGCCGGCCCGGCAGGCTGCCGCGCTGATCACCTCACCCGGACTGCAGCTGGACGGCCTGTCAGGAACGGTCTGGGCAGGCCAGGCGGCAGCGGTCCGCTACGGTGAGCTGTTGCTGGGCCAGGCCCGCTGGGAGCTGGATGCGCTTCCGCTGCTGTGGCTCACTTCCCGGGCGACGGTCCAGCTGGAGGGCCCGGAGCTGTCCGCCCATGGTCAGGCGATTCAGCGCCCGGGCGGTGAAATCCGCCTGCGGGATGCCACCGCCCGGCTGCCCGCCGAATGGCTGCAGCGCATTCTGAATGAACCCTTTCTCGGACTGGGCGGACGCATCAACCTTCAGCTGGACCATGTAGTACTGGATGAGCAGGGCTGGCTGCGCGAGCTGACCGGGACGGGGCGCTGGCAACAGGCCCGTGTCACCGGCCGCCTGCAGGCCGAGCTGGGCGAACTCACCGGGCGTTTCGAAACCGATTCCGAGGGTATAATCCGGGGCCGCCTGGAGGACCGGGGCGGACCGTTGCAGCTACAGGGACACATCACGGTGCATGAAGAAACTTACAGGGTTGATCTGGAGCTGGGCGCGCGGGGCGATGCGATCGCCCTGCGCCAGGCTTTGCAGGTGCTGGGAAATCCCGGTCGGGATGGCCGGGTAAGGATCACCATCAGCGGGCCCATGCTAGCCCTGGGGCATGCCCGGTGAATCCGCGCAGCGACTGGCTTGACACGGCCCAGCGGGCTGCCGACCGCGCCGAAAAAATCATCCGGCATTACTACCGCTCGGACGTGGAGGTCACGCTGAAAGCGGACCGTTCCCCGGTCACCCAGGCTGACGTGGAATCGGAACAGGCCATTCGCGAGACCATAAGGCGCGACTATCCGGAACACGATTTCCTGGGGGAAGAGACCGGTTTCGACAAAGGTACGGGGGAGGGCGTGCAGTGGTTGATCGATCCCATCGACGGCACCAAGAGTTTTGTCCGGGGTTACCCTTTCGTGTCAACCCAGATCGCGGTGATGGAGCGTGACGAGCTGACCGTGGGCCTGTCCAATGCGCCGCTGTTCCAGGAGCGCGCCTGGGCGATCCTGGGCCAGGGCGCCTGGCTCAATGGCGATCCAATCACGGTCAGCGACATCGACGCCTGGAACAGGGCCACCCTGTCCACCGGCAACATCGGAAGCCTGGCCCGCAGCAGCGGCTGGAACGGCCTGGGGCAGCTGGTGTCCACCTGTGACCGCATTCGCGGCTACGGCGACTTTTACCACTACCACCTGCTGGCGGCGGGCCGCATCGACGCGGTGGTGGAATCCGATGTCAACATCCTGGATATCGCCGCCCTGGCGGTGGTGGTGGAAGCCGCCGGCGGGCGCATTACCGACCTGAACGGCGGACCGATCAACCTGCAGACCACCACCGTCGTCGCCACCAACGGCCTGCTGCACGACATTGTGCTGGAGCATCTCCACGGTGCCTGACCTGCCAAAGATCCTTGACCGCCGGACCTCCCGGCCCGGCGGGTTGTTCGAGGTGGAAACCCTGGAGCTGGAGTTCAGCAACGGCGTGCAGCGCACCTACGAGCGGCTGCTGAATTCCGGGCTTGGAGCGGTCATCGTGGTACCGCTGCTCGACAACGATACGGTGGTTCTCCTGCGGGAATACTGTGCCGGTTTCCACCGGTACGAGCTGGGCCTGGTGAAGGGACGGCTGGATCCCGGGGAGTCCCACGTCGAAGCGGCGGACCGGGAGCTCAAGGAAGAGGCGGGTTATGGCGCTGGCCGGATCGAGATCATCAACAGCCTCAGCATGGCGCCGGCCTACATGAGCCACGAAACCGTCGTGGTGCTGGCCCGGGACCTGTACCCCTGCCGGCTGCAGGGGGATGAGCCCGAACCCATAGAAACGGTCACCTGGCCCCTGGCCGACCTGCACGAACTCGCCCTGCGCGAGGACATGACCGAAGGCCGCACCGTGGCGGCCCTGTACCTGGCGCGGGACTACCTGGAGAACGAATCATGAAAGACCTGGTCAACAAGGTCCTGGACATCTGTGGTGTGGCGGGCAGCCGGATACTGGAGATCTACGACACCGAATTCGAGGTGGAAACCAAGGATGACCAGTCACCGCTGACCCAGGCCGACCTGGCGTCCCATCGTGTCATCGTCGACGGTCTGCGGGAACTGACCCCCGGTACGCCTATCCTGTCCGAGGAGTCCCGGGAAATCCCCTGGGCCGAGCGCAGCCAATGGACCGAGTACTGGCTGGTTGACCCACTGGATGGCACCAAGGAATTTGTCAAACGCAATGGTGAGTTCACCGTCAATGTCGCGCTGATCCGCGACGGCTGGCCCGTACTGGGCGTGGTGCTGGCGCCGGTGCTGGGGGACGCCTATTTCGCTGCTGAAGGCCTGGGCGCGTTTCGGCGCAGCGGTGACGAGGACCCTGAAATGATCCGCTGCCGTTTTCCCGCCCACTCGCCGGTCACCGTGGCCGGCAGCCGTTCCCACGCGGGCGAGCGCCTGCAGGGATTCCTGTCGCGGATCGGCACCCATGAGCTGGTCAGCATGGGCAGTTCGCTGAAGTTCTGCCTGGTTGCCGACGGCCGCGCCGATCTTTACGTGCGCCTGGGGCCAACGTCAGAGTGGGACACCGCCGCCGCCCAGGCGGTAGTGGAACAGGCTGGCGGCCGGGTTACCAATACCGCCATGCAGCGCTTGCGCTACAACGCCAAGGAGTCCTTGTTAAACCCGGAGTTTCTGGTGTTTGGGGATTCTGAAAGGAACTGGGCGCAGTATTTACCGTAGTCATCCGCAAGACTGGGCATCCTGCCCAGCTTGCGGTCGCCATTTGAAAAAGCGGTTTCCAAATGGCTTACGGCCTTCGGCCGTTGGCACATCCCTGTGCCAAATGCCTTCGTTAATTCTTGGGTCCGTCATCTTTAGCATGGTTGAGGATGACATCGGGGTGTATTCAGGTTGACGGGGAAAATGTGAACGAAGCCCATTGGCACAGGGATGTGCCAACGGCCGAAGGCCGTGAGGGAATCGAAAACCGCGTTTTCGATTCCCGGCCGAGAGTTGACCATGGATGGTCAATCTCTCGGATAGACAACCCACATTACCGACTCGGCAATGCCACCCGAGGCTTTTGTGGCCCGATGCGGTCCAGCAGGCGGTTGAAGATCTGATCCGCCAGGGCACCCAGTTGGCCGATATGCTCATGGGTATCGCGGGCAATCTGTTCCGGCCCGTGTTGCAGCCCGGACCGGGTCAGTTCCTCCAGGTACTGGGGCAGGGTCAGCCAGCGCTGGATCAGGGGTTCGTCCATCTCCATATGAAACTGGAACCCGTAGGCGTTGCCGCCGTAGCCGAAGGCCTGGTTGCGGCAATGTTCGGTGGTCGCCAGAAGTTCGGCGCCTCGGGGCAGGTCAAAGGTACAGCCGTGCCACTGAAAAACCGGGTGTTCTTCCTGCAGCGGCGCCATGACCGGATCGCCAGCCGTTGCGTCGGTGGGTTGCAGGGTATACCAGCCAATCTCAGGCACCGGGTTCTGGTAGACCCTGGCGCCGAGGGCGTGGGCCAGCAGCTGGGCTCCAAGACAGATACCGAGCACCGGTTTTTCAAGCTTCAGTGCCCGCTCAATGGCAGCCAGTTCGGTGCGCAGATGGGGATACTGGTCCTGTTGATCCACGTTCATGGGCCCGCCCAGCACGATGAGTCCATCGTAACGGTCCACCTCGGGCTCAGCGTCGGGATGACGGCTGAAATTGACGAAGCGGATGCGATGGCCCCGGCTGCGGATCAACGGGTCCAGGGTGCCCAGCGGTTCGGCGGCAACATGCTTGAAGACCAGTATTTTTGCCATGTCGGGATTGTAGCCCCAGTCAGCCCATGTGCAGCACCGCCGCACCGTCGAAACGGCCGTGGCGCAGGTCGTCCAGGGCCTGGTTGGCCCGGTCCAGGGGATACAGGGTGACCTGGGGCTGAATGCCCGCGGCCTGGGCCAGCTGCAGGAATTCGTCGCCGTCCCGCCGGGTCAGGTTGGCCACGGACAGGATCTGTCGTTCGCCCCACAGGATATCGTAAGGAAATGAGGGGATGTCGCTCATATGGATGCCGCCGCAGACTACCCGGCCACCCTTGCGCACGCGGCCCAGGGCAACGGGCACCAGTTCACCGGCCGGCGCGAAGATCAGCGCCGCGTCCAGTTCCGTCCCCGGGTCCCGGGTGGAGTCTCCGGCCCAGGTGCAGCCCAGTTCCCGGGCGAATGCCTGGGTGGCGGTATCGCCGGGTCGGGTAAAGGCGTACACCGACTGGCCCAGGTGGATGGCTGCGGCTGTGACCAGATGGCCCGCGGCCCCGAAGCCGAACACCCCGAGTTTTTCGATGTTGCTGCCCGCCAGGCGCAGGCTGCGGTAACCGATCAGGCCGGCGCACAGCAGCGGGGCCAGTGACTCGGCCGGCGCATCCGGGTCCAGGGGGAATGCAAACTGGCGGTCGACCACCAGGTACTCCGCAAAGCCGCCGTCGATGGTATAGCCGGTGAACACCGCCTCGTCACATAGATTTTCCCGCTCGTCGTCGCAGAAGCGGCAATGTCCGCAGGTAGAACCAAGCCAGGGCACACCCACGCGCCGGTCAGTCACGCCATCAGCGTCCATGACCCGTCCCACCACCTGGTGGCCGGGTATGACCGGGTAGGGAATGTCCGGCAGTTCGTTGTCCAGGAGGTGCAGGTCCGTGCGGCAGACCCCACAGGCCTCCACCTTGACCAGCAGCTGTCCGGGGGCAGCGCTGGGCCGCGGCACCTCGTGCGGCTTCAGGGGCTGGCCGGCAGCCTCCAGGACCATGGCTTTCATCGACTGGTATCCCATGGGGTGGTGCTGTCTAATGCGAACACCCTGATGATGACACACGGTCGACGCACAAACGATGTCCCAGGACATTTCACAACAGGCCCGGTTTATCAGACTGCTGGCCCGCAGGCTGCACGAATACGGTGCGGGGTCCCATCGCCTGGAGGGGGCGGTCAAGTCAGTGGCCGAGCGGCTGAACCTTCACTGCGAGATATTCTCCACCCCCACCAGCGTCTTCCTGACCTTTGGGGGGGCGGCGTCCGGCTCTGACACCGAGGTTGACCGCCCGGTATCGCCGGCCCAGTTGATCAGACTCAATCCGGGACAGGTAGACCTGGGCCGCATGTGCGAGGTGGATGCCCTGGGTGAGGCCGTGGCCGGGGGGCAGATGAGCCTGGAAGAGGGCACCCAACGGCTCGCTCAACTGGAGTGTTCCGCGCCGGTGTTTCCATTGGGTGTGGTTCTGCTGGCCTGGGGGGTAGTGGGATTCGCCGTGTCCGCGCTGCTGGGTGGCGACTGGTCCGACATGGGCCTGGCATTTGTGCTGGCGGCCATGACCGGGACCATGACTGCATTCCTGAAACGGCTGCAGGACCTGGGCAGCTTTGAACCCATTGCTGCTTTCATCGTGACCTCGTCGGCCTACCTGCTGTCGGTGCCTCTGGGCGGCGCCAACGTGCCGGTGGTGGTCATCGGCGCGCTGATTATGCTGATGCCTGGACTGGATCTGACCGTGGCCATGTCAGAATTGGCCACCCGCCATCTGGCGTCGGGCACCGCGCGGTTTGCCGGCGCTCTGATCGGCCTGGCCAAGCTGGCCCTGGGGGTAGTGATGGCTACCCAGGTGATGACTGCCCTGGGGTTTTCGGCCAACACAGAATCAGCCGACCTCATCCCGGACTGGATAGCCTGGCCGGCCGTGCTGATGTCCGGGGTCGCATTCTGCGTGCTGTTCGGTGCCCAGGTGCGGCACTATGCGGCGGTCATCGTCGCCGCATTCCTCACCTACGGCGTCAATTTCTACGCTTCCGCTCAAACGGGTCCCGACGTCGGCATCTTCCTGGCCGCGCTGACGGTGGCCGCCCTCAGCAACCTGCATTCCCGCCTCTTTAACGTCCCGGCCTCGGTCACACGCCTGCCCGCCATCCTCCTGCTGGTTCCAGGCAGCCTGGGCTACCGCGCCCTGACCCTGCTGTTTTCCCACAACGTGGACGAGGGCTTGACCGCAGCCGTGTCGGTGGTCCTGGTGCTGGCGGCTTTGGTGGGAGGGCTGTTGATGGGGAATACGCTGGTGCCGCCCAGGCGGCATTTGTAATGGCTCGCTGCGCGAGCCGGGGAACGCGCCCTTTGGGCGCTGGGGAACGCTCGCTGCGCGAGCTGGGGAACGGCCCCTAACGGGGCCTGGGGAACGCGCGCTCCGCGCGCTGGGAAAACCCAAATGTCATGAGACAATTTGAGTGTTCAGCGCCGGAGTGTAATCGCGTAGCCAGCGAACAAAAGGGAGCTGCCTGCTTCCCAGCGCGCAAGGCGCGCTTTTCCCAGGCCCCGTTAGGGGCCGTTTCCTAGCGTCCGCCGGACGCGTTTCCTAGCTCGCGCAGCGAGCGTTCCCCAGGCCGCATCGCGGCCGTTCCCCAGCGCCCAAAGGGCGCGTTCCCTTACTCCAGCTCCTGCAGCCGCCTCTGCACCATGGGATTCGGCATAATCCCCAACGCCTCCTCATAGTGCTTCCTGGCCGCGGCCTTGTCTTCCCGGCGCAGGTGCACTTCTCCCAGCAGGAAGTGGGTCTGGAAGTCCCTGGGGGAGTATTCCAGGTTGAGTTCGAGGATCGCGACAGCAGTGTCCAGATCGCCGCCCAGACCGGTGTTCTGAGCCAGGCCGGCCAGGACACCGGGGCTGAAGTCGTAGCTGTGGGACCCGTAGTAGCGGTCACGGAGTTTTCTGTAGGTGGACTCGAGGTTGTCAAATCCGCCGTCGGCCAGGGCTTTGCCCAGGACGTCACCGGACAGGCGCGGGTTGCGCACACCGCGGTGACAGGTCACGCACTGGACCCGGGTCGTATCGGGTTTATCCAGCCTGGCAAGGTGATCGCCGTTGATGGAAGCCACCATTTTCATCATCTCCCGGGCCACGCGTTTTTCTTCCCGTTCGTCGCTGGCGAAGTCAAAAGTGCTGAGGTCCTGTCCGGCCTCACCCAGGTGGCAGGTTTCGCAGCGAACGCCCAGCCCCATGGCAAATTGCCGCATGGTGCTGCGAAGCTCCGCCGGCGCGATGTCCTGGGGCAGGATCTGCAGGTTTTCCGGATCAGCGAAAATGTCGGTCTGTGCCCGGCCCGGTTGGTGCGGCAGCGCGAGGATCAGGAAAACAGCGAATCGGGGAAGCTTCATGGCATCACTCCTGCCTGGTTGACCATGGGTCCATGCTAGTCCAGTTGGCGTCAGCCCGGGTGGCGCGCGGGTCCGGTGGACGTCAGGGAATTGTCAGGATTGCGCACTCGGAGAGCGGCCGGTTTGCCTGGCGCCGGGCATCCGAATCACAATGGGTCATGGGCGAACCGAACCCCTCAAGGAGCACCTGGTGGCTGCTGGCACTCATGGTTCTCAGCCTGGTACTGCTCGTTGGGCTGGTGTGGCAGGCCCTGGCCGCAACCCGTTCCCAGCTGGCAGCAGCGGAGCGGGTGCTGGGTGATTATGCGCAGCTGGTGGCGGACGAGTTTGAACGTCGGCTGGATGTCGCCATCGGCTACGAGCTGTTCTACGGCGATGGCGCCCGGCTGGTCAGTCGCGTCGAAGCGTGGCTGGACAGATCCGTACCCATAGACACTGCGCCGTTCGGCGGAGTCTGGTCGTTTGACGGACAGTCCCTGACGCCACTGGCGGGCGGGTCTGATCCGGACCACATCAATGCCATGCTGGAGCCTCTGCGCAGGGCCCTTTCCGAGCAGTCAGCGGCGCCGTTCCGGGCGGTCCACTGGTCCCGGGACGGGGAGGCTCGCACGGTGGGGGTGTTCCCCAGCGGCGCCGGGCACCTGGTGCTGGAGGTCGATCCCGCGGAGCTGGCCCGGCGGGTGGAGCAGGTGTACCAGGCCGCGCCGCTGCTGCCGCCGGCCCTGGCCGCGGCACTGGAAGGCAACAGCGGGCTTTACCTGCGGTTTTCAAACCCTGCGGGACAAACCGTATTCCGATCCCCGGCCCGGTATGACCCTTACCTGTTCAGGCAGCGCACCCTGGAGGGGCGCTACGCCGGATTGTTCCAGGGCTACACCCTGACCACGTCCATCGAACCCGGCGTGGCCGAAAACCTGGTCATTGGCGGCTTGCCGCGAATCCGTCTGCCGCTGATGCTGCTGCTGATTGTCATGACCACAGCCGTGGTGGGCGCCACCTGCTGGCTGTTACTCAAGGAACGGGCGCTGGCCCGGACCCGAAGTGAATTCGTCGCCCGGGTTTCCCACGAACTGCGCACCCCCCTCACCCAGATCAGGATGTTCGCTGAAACCCTTGCCCTGGGACGGGCCCGGGACGCCGACCAGGCCCGGGAGTACCTGTCCATCATTGACCGGGAGTCCCAGCGGCTGGGCCACCTGGTGGATAACGTGCTGACGTTTTCCAGGCGGGAAATGACGCCCCACCAGCTGGCCATCGGGCCGGTGGACGTGTCGGCCACGGTGGGCGAGGTACTGCGAAACTATCAGCCCCTGGCGGAATCCCACGGCGACCAGCTGCAGGCCGAGGTCCAGGCTGAACTGCAGGCCCGGGCCGACCGGGAAGCCGTTTCCCAGGTCCTGCTCAATTTCCTGGACAATGCCTGTAAATATGGACCCAGGGGACAGACCGTGCGCGTACAGGCCTGGCGGGAGGCGGACCAGGTCTGTGTAGCGGTGGAGGACGACGGTCCGGGCGTGCCGGACTCCCGCAAGGAGGTGATCTGGCAGCCCTATCACCGGCTGCGGCGCGAGCAGCTGCGGGCGCTGAACGGAACGGGTATCGGATTGTCTGTCGCCCGGGAGCTGGTCCAGGCCATGGCGGGCAGTTGCCGCGTAACCGACGCATCCGGCGGCGGCGCCCGATTTGAACTTCGACTGCCGGCCAGCGCCGGCTGACCGTGAACATGAGTACCAGCCCCATCCGCATTCTGCTGGTTGAGGACAATCGCGACCTGGCTGCCGGTTTGGCCAGTAACCTGTCCCTGGAAGGTTACGAGGTGCGGCACTGCAGTGACGGCGCCGAGGTACTGTCTCGTGCCCGGGAATGGCAGCCCGGGTTGATCGTGCTGGACATGATGTTGCCCAACCGTGATGGCTTCGAGGTGCTTTCGGACCTGCGCGGCCACGGCCTCACCATGCCGGTGCTGTGCCTGACCGCACGTGGCGAGGAGCTGGACAAGGTCCGGGCCCTTCGCTCGGGTGCCGATGACTATGTCACCAAACCCTTCGGACTGATGGAGCTGCTGGCCCGGGTCGAGGCGGTGCTGAGGCGCAGCGGAGACGAGCCGAATGAAATCACCCGCATCGGTGAGGTGGCCATCGACCTGGTGGCGCGGCAGGTGAGGCGGGCCGGGGAGCTCATCGAGCTCTCGCCCAAGGAATTCGACCTGCTGGCGGCCCTGGCCGCCCGGCCCGGGCGGGTGATGTCGCGTCACGAGCTGTTGAAGCTGGTGTGGGGCCATCGCGGGGAAGTGGTCAGCCGCACCGTGGACACCCATATCGCCGAACTGCGGCGCAAACTGGAGGCCGACCCCCACAACCCCTCGCTGATCGTTACGGTGCGCAAAGCCGGTTATCGGCTGGGCTGAACCCGGCCCCATCCCTCTGCTTGCAGCCATACGGGTCCCGACTACAATGCCTGTAAAGGAATTTACATGGTCCAGGGATCACACCAGATACAGAAATTTGGCGACCTCAGCGTTGACCTGACCGGGCGCCGTGCCACCGTGGGGGTGAGCAACGTCGAGCTGGAGCCACGCTTGTTTGACCTGCTGGCCTTTATGGTTGGCAGCGACAACGCCGTGGTCACCAAGGACGACCTGCTGCGGGAGGTCTGGGACGGGCGCATCGTCACCGACGCCGCCATCGCCCAGGCCGTGGCCAAGCTGCGGCGGGCGCTGAAGCAGGCCGGCATGCCTGAGGACCCCATCAAGACTGTTCACGGCAAGGGGTACCGCTGGGATCTGGTCCCGGAGACCCAGCCCGCCCCGGCCCCGCCAGGCAGGCGCGCCACGCGGCCGTGGCATTGGCTGGCCGGTGCCGTAGTGCTGGTCCTCGGCCTGATCATCAGTTTCCGCCCCGAGGAGCTGGGCGACACCACGACGACCCTGGCGGTGGCGCCGTTTGCCATCGCGGCAGAAGCAGACCTGGACTGGGCGGAGCTGGGGTTGGCCGCGCTGCTGGCCGAATCGGTCCAGGCGCGTACGCCGGTCAAGGTGATCCCGGCATCCCGGGTCCGTTCTTCGCTGAACACGCTGGGTATCGCCGCAGATGCTGCGCCAGCCGAGAAGCTGGAGGCACTGCAGAGACTGGTGGGTGCCGATCACCTGCTGCTGGCCGACATCGGCCGGTCCGACACCGGCTACCGGGTCAGCTACCAGCTGGCATCTGCGGGCGGCGTTATCGGGCAGGGAGAATTCAGCCAGGACCGGCTGGATCAGCTGAGCTATGAGCTCACGGAGAAGCTGGCCCGTGATATCGACGTGGCCTACCAGGCCGGAATTCCGGTCAGAAAGATCTCTGCCGATGATTTCGTCAACGAGGCGTTCGCCCGGGGTCTGCAGGCACTGCTCAGCGGAGACGCCGCCAGTGCGCGGGCGTATTTCGAGAGCGCCCTGGCCAGCGATCCGAACCTGCACTGGGCCCGCTACGAATTGGGCAATGCCCTGAATCAGCTGGGTGAGTGGGAACCGGCCGGGGCCGCCTTCAACCAGGTGATGGATTCAGCCGAGGCGGGCGGAGACCTGAACCTGGCCGGAGCCGCCTCCAGCGGCCTGGGAATCCTGGCCTGGCGCAACGGCGACCTGGGGCTGGCAGAAAATTACTTCAGTCAGGCGCGGGACTGGTTCCAGTCGGTGGGCAACGACGCCAACCTGGCCAGTGCCTACGGCAATCTGGGTATCCTGGCTGATAACCAGCAGCGCTGGTCCGAGGCGAGAGAGCTGTACAACCGGGCTCTGGCGCTTTACCGCAACGAGGGTGAGAAATTCGGCGAGTCCGCGGTGTATTCCAACCTGGCGGTGATTGAGCGCAAACAGGGCCGGCTGGAGTCCGCCGCGTCCCTGCAGCAGCGGGCCGTCGACATCCAGACGGCGGCCGGATTGCGACAGATGCTGGTTTTCAGCCTTTCCCACGCGGGCAAGATAGCAGCAGCCCTGGGGCAATGGTCCAGCGGCGAACAGAGCCTGCGCGATGCCCTGGCGCTGGCGGAAGAGCTGTCTGATCCGCTGGGCGCGGCTGAAGCCCGCTCGGCCATTGCCGAGATGCTGCTGGAGCAGGGCCGCCTGCAGGAGGCCATGGGCCTGATGGAGCTGGCGCTTCCCGCATACCAGGAGCTGAACAATCCCGGCGGCGCCGCCCGGGCGCAGCTCATTCTCAGTTTCGCCCTGAAGCTTGCCGGGGACGATGCCGGCGCCGCCCAGGCTGCCCGGCTGGCGCTGGATCAGTTTCGCGATCTGGGCGATCGGCAGCTGAGTATCCAGGCCCTGCTGGCCTGGGCCGACGCTGACACAGGTCAGGCCGACAGTCTGGTTGGTGAAGCACTGAGCCTGGCTCAGGAGCTGGGAGATTCGCAAACGCTGGCCCTGGTTGAGCTGGGCCTTGCGGCGCTGGCTCGCGACACCGACCCCAGGCCACACTTTGAGGGCGCCCTGGAGTTTGCCCGGGCGGCGGGCGATCGTCGGACCGAAGCTGCGGTGGCGTTTGAATACAGCGATTGGCTGATCGACCTGGCCTTTCGCGCCGGCGCAGACCTCGACCCCCTGCTGGAATCCCTGCTGGGTGTTGCTGAGGCCTGGCAGCCCGAGCATCATCGTGCGCTTTACCTGCGGGGCTGCTACCTGGCGCTGTCGGGCCAGACCCAGGATGCACTGCAGTTCCTGGAGCGGTCCAAGGCGGCAGCGGCCGAGATCTGGAGCGAGGAACAGGAGTCCCGCCTCGGCGCGGTGCGCGCCGGGACCGGGCTCAGCGGGTGAGGGTAAGGTCCAGCAGCAGGCGCTTGTTGCGCTGGCTGGCCGGGTCGAAGCGCTCCACGAAAGCTGACAGCCCAAGCCGCAGGTCCGGGTTGAACCAGTAGCCCGCAGACAGCCGGTATCCCCGCATGCCGGTGCCGAACCACCAGTCATCGTCGTTGAGGGCGGAGACCACCGCTTCCCGCTGAACCCGCTGCAGGGCGTAGCCGAAATCCCATCCCTGCCGGTCGGGATCGAACAGCTCGATGCTTAGCCTTGCAGCCTCGTCGTCCTGGTCCGCCTCCAGGTTTCGGGCCAGGTTGACCTGGGTCAGCAGCACGCCCCAGGGCGTGTCTGTCTGATATCCCAGTTCCAGGTCCAGGATTCGGTACTGGTTGAGGTAGCGCAGCTGGCTCGTGGTGGGGTCGGCGGTGAGCCGGTTGGTCCGGCCGCGGCCGGTCTGTGCCAGCACGTCCAGGTCGGAAAAGTCCAGCACGGTCAGCGCCACGGAGCCGCCCCGGGGCGCACCCTCGCGCAGGCGCCACTTGATTTGTGCTGCGGTCAGGTCGGTGCGGGACTCGTCGTAGTGCAGTCCCCGGAAACGCCCGGCCAGGAAGATCAGCCGATCGAAGGGCCGTGGCTCCCAGTCCTGCTGGACGGAGATGCCGGTGGGCCGCAGGTCCCGATCCCAGACCATGGGAGACAGGTCCAGTGGCAGACTGGTCTTGCCCATTTCGATGATGGCCCGGTCGGTAGGAAACGCCCGGATGTAAAAGTCGCCCAGGTCGACCTCGTTGGACTCCTCGTTATCCAGGTTGGCGACGTTGTCCTCATTGTCGTCGGTGCCGGCCGCGATTTTGAAGGCGGTGCCCACTTCCCAGCTGTCGGAAAACCAGCGGACACCCACCAGGGCGTGCAGGCGCAGGCGCTCGAATTCGTGGCCACTGGGAAGGTCACGGACGGTGTCGGAGCGGAGGCGAGTCTCGGAGTACCACTCCCAGTCCCAGGCCGCCGCCTCCCCGGCGGCCTCCTGTTCCAGCAGGTCCCAGTCGGTGTCGTCCTGGGCCACCGCGGGCCGGATCGCCGCCGCGGCCAGCAGCAGGACGGACATGGCGGCCCTGGCCTGTGTCACGCCCGCAGGTCTCCCAGGGCGGCACCCAGTTCATCGCCGTTGGCGTATCGCTGATCCAAGTCCGGTGCCAGGCAGCGCATTACCACCGCTTCAACGCCGGCCGGGGCGTCGGTCCAGACCTCACCCAATGGCGTGCCGGTGCCGTGACGCTTGGCCATGTAGATTTCCATCAGGTCAGTGCCTGGAAACGGGGTTTCGCCGCTAAACAGCTCGTACATCATGACGCCGCAGGCGAACACGTCGGCGGTGGCGTCCAGTCCCTTGCCTTCCATCTGCTCAGGCGAGGCGTAACGGGGAGTGCCGGCAAACACACCGAGGCCTTCATCCCCGGCATTGACCGGGCTGGCGATACCGAAGTCCATCAGCTTGGCGTTGCCGTTGGCCTGGAGAATGACGTTCTCCGGCTTGATGTCGCGATGGACCACGTCTTCGCCGTGGGCGGCGGCCAGCCCGGCGCAGACCTGTCGGGAGATCCGCAGGCCGGCAGAAAAGGGCAGCCGGGCCCGTTTCATCAGGAAGCGCAGCGTCATGCCGCGCACGTACTCCATGGAGACATAGGCCAGACCGTGGTGGCTGCCGAAATCGAAGGTTCTGAGCACGTTCGGGTGGGTCACCTTGCGCGCCAGACGGATCTCTTCCTTGAGCTGTTCCAGGTACTGGCTGTCGCTGGCGGTATCCGGCAGCAGGGTTTTGAGCGCGACGAAGTCCTCCAGTTCCCGGTCCAGGGCCTTGTACACCACGCCCATGCCGCCCTGTCCCAGTATGGAGATCACCTCGTAGCGATCGGCGAAGACATCACCCGGCACGATTTCCCGGGTGCGGCTGACGCTCTCGATCACCGATTCCGTCTGCTCCACGTCTACTGCGATGGTGCGTTCCGACGCATCGGATGCCATTTGCGCCAGGGTGGGGAAATCCAGGGCATAGTACTTGCGCCCGCTGAGACGCCCTTTGCGCACCCCCGCCTGCACGTCGAATCGTTCCAGCAGCGTTTCCGCGCTGGATTTAATGCCAGGAGACAGCAGCATCATGCCCGTGTCGGCCTCTTCCAGCAGCAGGTCCAGTTGATGACTGGCGCGGCCAATGAGCACTTCGGCCGTGCTCAATCCTGCCCGGACCATGCCGCGGTCCACCACGCCCATGACCAGGGCCATGCTGGGTTTGTCCGAGGCGTGTTCGGCCACGTGGCCGGAGAACTCAAGTGCGTGGGGCACCGCCTCAGCGCCGCGAAAACCAATGATGGCCCGGTGACCTGAAAATGATTCCAGGCTTGCATCCAGGACTTCTGCCAGGGCCGCAATCTGCGACAGCGATGCCTGAAATCGCCGGATGCTGTCTTCGGCATTGCTGGATTCGTCATGCCGCGCCAGGTGACGGTAATCCAGGGCCAGCAGCGCCAGCTCCTCCCGGGCCGGTTTGCCACCGGCCTGCTGGGTGCGGTTGGATCCGCCACTGTCCATGCCCGGGTCAGGCAGGAAGCGCGACAGGTCGGACACGTATTCTTCCATGTCCTGTTTTTCGCGCAGCTCGCTGAGAAGTGATTCGAAGGCCTCTCCCAGGCTGACAATCTCCGAACTGCCGGTGGCGTCAAAGTGCTGCTTGTAGTCGCCGGCACTGGCGGCGGCCGCGGCCGTGGACAGCTGGGACAGGGGCCGGGTGACCCGACGGGAAAACATCAGCGACAGGGCCAGCCCCAGCAGTATGGCTGCGGCACCGACTGCTCCCAGGATCATCCACTGCCGCCGGTGGGGCGCCAGCACCGGCTCCAGGGGAACCAGGGACATGACGGCTGCCAGCACCTGGGTTTCGTCCAGGGCCACCGGCTCCACGTTTATCTTCCAGCTGCTGCCGCCAAAATCCAGGACTCTCCGGTAAGTGTCCGATTGGCCCGCCATCAGCGCCTGGAACGTCGTGTCGCTGCTGTTCAGGTCGGCCAGGATCTGCTCGGTTTCCACCGCCGGCAGGGTCGACAGGGACTGTCCATCGGGTGTAGTCCAGATCTGTTCTGCGCCGGTCGCTCGTTTGACCTCGTCCAGGAAGCTCGCGTCAATGCGCATGCCGATCATCAGGAAGCCGATCAGGTTGAAGTTCTCGTCCATGGGGGTCATGGCCATCTGGTAGAGGTCCTGCCCGTCGCGCCAGATGTCGGTGATGGGAATGAGCTCAGCCACCATCTCCGCCACCAGCGGGTCCTCGCTCAGAGTCTCATCATCCCGCACGGGCCGATCGCTGCGCGCCAGGACTTCGCCGTCCACCCCCAGCACTACCGCCAGGTCGAACTCATACTCGGCCTGACGCTCGGCCATCAGGTCGGCGATGGAGGCCCGGTCCAGTTCGGTGTCCTGACCGGCTCCGTCGCCGAACAGCTCGTCGCCGGCCGCCTGCCGGATATAGCTGGTGATGTTGGTGTCGGTGGCGATGATTTCCGCGACCAGTTCAGCCTGGCGGGCGCGCAGCCGTTCGATGTCGACCTGGGTGATGGTGCTGCGGGTCAGGCTTTCGTCCACGGACTGCTGGGCCAGGCGCTGCCCCTGCATGACGCCGACGCCAACCGCCAGACCCACGACCAGGACAACCAGCAGGGCTGTCAATAAAAAAATCTGGGTGGCAAGGCTCCACCGGGGTGATGATTCAGTAGCGGCCACGACGACTCCTCCGCTTATAGGATTTGCCAAACTTGTTCTTATGCTTGGGCACGGTCCGCTGGTTAAGAACCAGCTCCAGCTCCATGGCCTGACCCTCCCGCGGCAGTTCCAGCGACCGGGTCAGCGGCCGCGCGCGTTCGTGCCACACGTAAAGCCGGCCGGGTCCGTCGGGGATGTCCTGCAGCTGGAACTGGCCACTGGCATCGAGTCGGGAAAAAAACGGCGTGTCCAGCACCAGCACGTGTCCCACCATGGACTGGTGAACATTGCAGTAAACCCGCACCAGTCCGGGGTTGGTGAAGGTCCAGCTTTTGCCCTCTCCCTTGCCATACAGTCCCATGTCGAAGGCATTGGACTTGGAGACGGAGAACACGTTGTGCAGGATCGGGTCGGTGTTGGGAAAGCGTACGGTGGCTCCGGCAGGGACCGCCAGAACCGACGGCTCAAACCGCTTGTTGCGTGTTCGCATCACCAGCGCCTCTGTCGGGGGCTGGGGCGTCACCGCCTGATCGGGCCGGAAATAGACCACCACCTCCGATGGCTGCGCCGGACGCTTGCCGGAATCCACCAGGGACACCCGGCCGCTGATGTCAGCAGCCCAGGTGGTGGCAGCGACACACGACAGTGCCGTAAAAGTTAAGAATTTATGCCATAAATATCCCATAAACCATTGAACCAAATAGCTTTGATTGGCGCCTGTGCCCAATTAGAACACATTATTGGCCGAGGGCAAGCCCGGCTGGGAGGTTGGCGTATAGGCGCTGGCCGGAGCAACGGCCGGACTTGCGCCCGGTCGGGGCACGGTTAGACTGCAGAGCACTCTCGCCGGATGCAGGTCGTGCCGCCCATTTCCCCCTCCGTAAACACCGCCGAAGCCCGCGCCATTCAGCAGCAGCTGCGGACCAGGGTCCGCCTGGAGCCGTGCCCCTCCCCGGTGACCCGGGTGGCTGGTGTGGATGTGGGCTTTGAGCAGGCCGGCGCGGTCACGCGCGCAGCCGTGGTAGTGTTGTCCTATCCTGACCTGCAGCCGCTGGCGGCTGCTGTTGCCCGCCGCCCTACCGAGTTCCCATACGTTCCCGGTCTGCTGTCATTCCGGGAGTTACCCGCGCTGCTGGACGCCATGGGCCGGCTGGAGGTTACACCGGACGTGGTGCTGTGCGACGGCCAGGGTATTGCTCACCCCCGCCGCTTCGGTATTGCCTGTCACCTGGGGGTGACCCTGGATCTGCCCGCCGTTGGGGTCGCCAAGTCCAGGCTGGTCGGCACCCATGAGACGCCGCCCGATGAAAAAGGTGGCCAGGCCGTACTGCTGGACGGGGATGAACAGATTGGTGTTGTTCTGCGCACTCGCACCGGCGTGAAGCCGCTGTACATATCGCCCGGACACCGGGTCACCATGGCCGATTCGGTCCGGCTGGTGCTGGGCTGTACACATCGATACCGGTTGCCCGAGACCACCCGCTGCGCCCATTCGCTGGCCTCCCATGGCTGCTGGCCAAGCCGTGTGGCAGGGCAGCCCGTAGATACCGCCGCAGCGGTATATCGCTAGGCGCTCTCCTCGAGGGTCAGCAGCAGTCGGGCTGTTTCAGGCAGCTGGCTGCCGAAAGCAATCAGGCCGTCCTGGTGCCCACCCATGACCAGCAGGTCGGGATCCGCCGCCTGGGCCACGATGCGGGCCACTGCCCGGGCCATGGCCGGGGTGCCGTAGTCAACGAACTCCGGCGTGCAGGCTACGCTGGAGCGCCGGGCGGCATGCCAGAGTTCCGTGGAGTGCACGTGGAGCACAAAGTTGATGTGCTGCCCCGCGTCGTAAACCGCTGCGTGGGACAAGGCCTCGGAGGACGGCGGCGATGGTCCGGTGGCGGTCAGGCGGTTGTGCCCCAGGTCCCAGTCCGTCACCAGGCTGAATCCATCCGCGGCCAGCTCACGGATGCCGCTGGTCTGAGTGCCGGAGATCAGGAACCCGTGCGGGTGCCGCTGGCTGACGTTGCCGTAGCCCAGGCCATCATAGCGATCAGGCTGCTGGCCGATGAGGCCATGATCGAACAGGGTCCGGCGCCACCTTATCAGAGTTGTCAGCGTATCCTGGGGCGGAGCGGGGGCGGCGGTGAAATCCAGGTCGTACTTGACGACCCCTTCCTGCTGACCAGTCAATCCGGGGCGCGACCTACTTGATGATCTTGATGGTCAGCGGGTATTCCCACAGCTCACCGTTGTTGGCCTTAATGCCGCCGATGATGGCAAAAAGCACCGTGGCAAGACCCAGGGCCATGAAGCCGAAGATTCCGATAATCACGAAGGTGAGAATGAAGCAGACCACCGAATAGATAAGGGCGCTGATGATCCAGTTGACCACCACCTTGCCGTGGTCGTCGATCACGGGAAACTCGTCTTTCTTCAGCTGCCACAGCACGATGGGCAGGATCAGTCCGGCGAAGGGTACGATGAACCCGGCCAGGACTGAAAAGTGGATGAACATGGCCCACTGGTTGGCTTCCCGGGACGAATCCGTGGCCGGAGCCGAGGTGTTGGGTGTGACGGGCTTGTTTTCGTTTTCGGTCATGGGGTGTCTCCCGAATGCATGGCATCACCATAATCCAGCCCATGGGTGCTCGCAAGCACGCCCGGCCGGTTGCGGGGGCGTGATGCAAGTCAGGGTTTGCGCCCCACGACGACAAGGCGCTCGGCGTCCAGATCGAAGTCCGAGCCGCCAAGGTCTCCGTACAGGGCCAGCTCCTGGAAACCGGCGTCTGACATGCGGTCCAGCAGCTCCTGGCCCGAGTACAGGTTGTGGTGCCATTCCGCCGTGTGGGCGCGCCCCTGGTCGATCAGGATCCACTGGTTGCTGTAGCGCGTCATCTGCCGGTCCACCACCGGGCGCTCGATCAGGAGCTTGCCGTCATCCAGTTCGGTCAGGTGAACCGGCTGTATGTGGCGGCAGACGTATTCCTTGCCGGTTACGTCCAGTACCATGACGCCACCGGGGGTCAGGGACTGGAAGCAGTTACCCAGGACCTGGCGGTCATCCTGCGGGTCGTCGAAGTAGCCAAACGAGGACCACAGGTTCACCACCAGGTCGAACCGCTCCGGCTCGAGCACCTCGCGCATATCCTGTCGCAGCCACTGGACTGAAACGCCGGCCCGGCTGGCGCGCTTGCTGGCCATCTCCAGGTGAAACGCACTGATGTCCACCCCGGTGACCCGGGCGCCGCGGGCCGCCAGCGGTACGGCATGACGTCCCGGTCCACAGCCCAGGTCCAGTACCCGCTCGGGCACAAAGCCAACCAGCGACAGCAGCTGGTCAACCTCCTGCTCAGCTGCTCGAAAACGCTCTTCAGTGAACATACAATCCACGAAGATGCGCCAGATCTCTTCGTCCTCAAACCACTCGCTGGTTGCCATGGTGCTGCTGGTTCCTGTGATTGCCGCGCTGTCGGGTTGCGCCAGCCTGGGTTACTACGGCCAGGCGCTGCAGGGCCACTGGGAGATTACCTCGAAAAAACGGGCGATTTCCACGCTCCTGGCGGATCCGGACACGCCGGAAGATCTCCGCGTCCGGCTGGAGCAGGTGCGTCAAATCCGGGCATTTGCCGTGGAGTCCCTGGGCCTGCCCGATTCCGGCAGTTATACCCAGTACGTGGACCTGGAGCGGGACGTCACCTTGTGGCTGGTCACGGCAGCGCCGAAACTGTCGCTGGAGCCACGCCGCTGGTGTTACCCCCTGGTCGGATGTTTTTCCTACCGGGGATATTTCCAGCGCCCCCGGGCGGACCGGGCCCTGGAGCGGCTGGCCGGGCAGGGCTATGACGTGGCGGTCGCGCCCGGCCTGGCTTACTCGACCCTCGGTTTTTCCAGGGACCCCGTGCTCAACACCATGCTGGCCTACGACGAGCTTGCCCTGGCCGGGGTGATCTTTCACGAGCTGGCTCATGAGCAGTACTTTTTGAAGGGCGACACCGGTTTCAATGAGTCTTTCGCCACCGCCGTTGAACGCCTGGGAAAGGAGCGTTGGGCGGCCGCCCGGGGGCTGACTGTTGATCCCGCTGGCCAGGCACGCATGGACCGCCGGGACGAAGAATTCACCGGGATGCTGCTGGCGGCCCGGGGGCAGCTGGAAACGCTGTATGGGTCTGACAGCAGCGAGTCGGACAAGCTGGCGGGCAAGGAGGCCATCCTGGGTCAGCTGGCAGTTGATTTCCGGACATTCCGTCAGCGCTGGGACGGCTTCACCGGCTACGACCACTGGTTTGATCCCGGCCCCCCCAACAACGCACGCCTGGCACTGCTGGCCACCTACGAAAAGAGCGTGCCGGCGTTCCTCGCGCTGTTTCGCCAGAACGATCAATCCTTCCCGCGGTTTTTCGAAGCCGTGAGGCGCCTGGGCAATCAGCCCGAGGAGCAGCGCGATCGAGCCATCCAGGCGCTGCTGGAGGCTGCCGCTGCGCCCTGATTGGCGGTGGTAACGGGACACGGTCTATGTCATGGTACGGCGCCGTTCCAACTGTTCCTGGTTGACTGATTCATGCTTCGTTCCGGCTGGCTGCTGACAGCGTTGATTCTGCCCTGGTCCGCGGTTTCCGCGCAGGCATCGGGCATCTGTCCGGCTCCTGTGGCCGAAGACGACTGGATTGGCCAGTTTCCAGCCCCGGCCGAGGGTGAGGTGGCTATCCGCGCCGACCGGGTCGACCTGAGCAACCTGGACGAATCGGTGCTGGTGGGCGGCGTTCGCGTGGCCTTCGGTCAACAGCTGCTCGCCTCGGAGCAGCTGCGCATCGATCGTCAGCGCGAAGTGGCCATCGCCGATGGTGATGCCAGTTACCGCGACGGCAGCGTGGCGCTGACGGCCAGCCGCATTGAACTGGATTTTCCGGGCCGCACGGCCCGGGTAGACGACGTGGACTATCGACTGCTGGAAGGTCCGGGCCGGGGAACTGCCGCTGTGGCCCGGCGCCTGGGTGATAACCGTACCGAGCTGGAACAGGTCATCTTCACCAGCTGTCCTGCCGAGGTACAGGATTGGGCGCTGGAGGCCGGCAGCATGGAGCTGGACCACGCCAGCGGCACTGGGCAGGCACGCAACATGACGCTGCGGTTCAAAGGGGTGCCCCTGCTGAAACTGCCGCGGGCGAGTTTCCCTCTGGACGACAGGCGCAAGTCCGGTTTTTTGTTTCCAAGTCTCGGACGTTCTGACGACGATGGCCTGGACCTGGCTCTGCCGTACTATTGGAATATTGCGCCTCAGCGGGATGCCACCCTTACGCCGCGACTGATCAGCGACCGCGGCGCCATGCTGATGTCTGAATACCGCTACCTGGGCAGCAGCTATGCCGGGGAACTCGGCGTTGAGTACATGCCCGAGGATGACCTGACCGGGGAGCATCGCTCCTACGCCTGGCTGCGCCACCGGGGTCAGCCGTCCGCCAGCTGGCTGCTGGATCTGGACATCAACCATGTTTCTGACGACCGCTACTTCGAAGACCTGAGCGACAGCCTGGCCGCAACCTCCCGCAGTTTTCTGCGCTCTTACGCCCAGCTCTCGACCTTTGGTGAGCAGTGGCAGGCCGCGCTGCTGCTGGATGCCTTCGAAAGCATCGACGACACCATCTCGCAGTTTTCCGAGCCCTACGAAAGGCTGCCGCGCCTGACCTTTGGCTGGGATGGCATCACCACGGCATCCGGCTGGCAGTTCCGGCTGGACAGCGAGCTGGTCAGCTTCGACCGGGACGTGGGTGACACCGGGACCCGCCTGGACCTGCTGCCACGGGCCAGCTGGACATTCCGCCGGCCCGGCTACTTCCTGCGGCCCGGCCTGGGCTATCGCTACACCGCTTACGACCTGGACCGGGCCAGCGATGACAGTCCGTCGCGCAGCACGCCGGTAGCGGACCTGGAGGGGCGCTGGGTGTTCGAGCGCCGTAAGGGACGCTGGATGCAAACCCTGGAGCCGCGGTTTTACTACCTGTACGTGCCGTTTGAGGAGCAGTCCAGCCTGCCGCAGTTTGACACCCGGGAGTTTACCTTCAGCTTCGGTCAGCTGTTTCGCAGCAACCGATTCACCGGGGCTGACCGCCAGACTGATGCCAACCAGCTCACCCTGGCCCTGACCAGTCGGTTGCTCGACCGGGACAGCGGCCACCAGCTGCTGGATGTATCGGTGGGAACGGTAGTCTATTTTCGCGACCAGCGGGTTCAGCTGTCAGGGCAACCGGAACTGGACGCCGACACCTCTCCGCTGGTGGCCGAGCTGAACTATCGCCCCAGCAAGACCTGGCGGGCGCGCTTCGGGTTTCAGTACGAGCCCGAGGAGGAAAAACTGCAGCAGGCGGTGCTGGGCCTGCAGTACCGCGGTGACGGCGGTCGGCTGGTGAACTTTGCTTACCGGCGGCGGTCGGATCAGGTCGACCAGGTTGACCTTTCAGTCATGGCCCCCATTGCTGAGCGGTGGAACGTGATTGCCCGGGCCAACTACTCGTTCCTTGACGATACGCTGCTGGAAGGCCTGGCGGGTTTTGAGTACGACAGCTGCTGCTGGGCGCTGCGCTTTTTCGGCCGGCGCTACGTTCGCAGCCAGGACGGAGACAAGCGCACGGGACTGTACCTGGAGCTCGAGCTGAAGGGACTTGGATCCCTCGGCCGGGACACGGGCCGGGTGCTGGAGCGTGCTATTCTTGGATATCGCAGCGACGACCGTCGCTGACACAGCTTTGAGAGTGAAACGGTGGCTGAAAGTAACCGAATGAACAAGACAACACCCCTCGGCCTGGCGCTGCTGCTGGCTGGTTTCCTGATGGGATTCAAGGGCAACGCCGGCGCCGAGTCGCTGGACCGCATCGTCGCCGTGGTGGAGGACGAGATCATCCTGCGCAGCGAGCTGGACCGCTCCATGGCCAACGTCATCAAGCAGTTCCAGGCGGCTGGCCAGCCGCTGCCCAGCCGCAACGTGCTGGAACGCCAGATCCTGGAAAGCCTGGCCATGATCAAGCTGAAACTGCAGAACGCGAGGGCCACGGGCATCATCATCAGCGACCCGGAAGTGGACCAGGCCATTCAGCGGGTGGCGGCCCAGTCGGGCATCACCGTGGACCAGATGCGTCGCACGATCCTGGCCGACGGCTTGAGCTGGGAGCGCTTCAGGGAGGACATGCGTGACGAGCTGACCACCCAGCAGCTCCAGCGGCGGGTGGCCAATACCAAGGTCAACATCACCGAGGGAGAAATTGACCTGTTCCTGGAGAACCAGGAGCTGCCCCAGGGCGATTACCGGCTGTCCCACATCCTGGTCAGCGTGCCCGAGGGTGCCTCGCCGGACGAAATCCAGGCGGCCCGGCAAAAGGTGGAAGATGTGCATCAGCAGCTCCAGGAAGGCCTGGATTTCGCCACTGCCGCCATCACCTACTCCAACGGCCCCCAGGCCCTGCAGGGCGGGGACCTGGGCTGGCGTCCCGCTTCCCAGGTGCCGACCCTGATGGAACAGGAACTGGCGACCATGGAGAAGGGGCAGTATTCCCGGCCCATGCGCGATGCTTCCGGTTTTCACATCTTCAAGGTGGCAGATTATCGCGCGGTGTCGCAGACGCTGGTGGAAGAGATCAACGCCCGCCACATCATGATCATGGTGACCGAGCTGGTGAACCAGGAGGAAGCCCTGGAGCTGGTCACCACCATTCATGAACGCATCGAAGGCGGCGAAGCATTTGAGGACCTGGCCCGCCAGTTTTCCGATGACAATACTTCGGCCAATCTGGGTGGCGACATGGGCTGGTTCCAGCCCGGTACCTTTGGCCAGCGTGTGCAGCAGGTGCTGGACCAGCTGGACGACGATGAGCTGAGCCAGCCGTTTCAGACCAATGCCGGCTGGCACATCCTGCAGAAGCTGGGCGTGCGCGAACAGGACCGTACGGTGGAGATTCAGAGGGAAACCGCCCGGAACGCGATTCGCCGGCGCAAGGCCGAGGACGAACTGCGTCTATGGGAGCGGGAACTGAAGGACGAAGCCTACATCGAGTACCGTATCTGAGGCGGCATGCACCGCTGATGCACCGGCTGCCCCGAATCGCGGTCACCGCGGGAGAACCCGCCGGGGTCGGCCCGGAATTATGCGTGCGCCTGGCCCAGCAGGACTACCCCGCCCGGCTGGTTTTTATCGGAGACAAAGAGCTGCTGAGGGCCACTGCCGATCGACTGGAGCTGCCGTTTCCCGCAGAGACCTACGACGGCGGCTCGATGGCGCGACTCCAGCTGCTCAACGTACCGGCGAGAGCACAAACCGTTCCGGGTCAGCTCAACACCGCCAACGCGGCGTACGTGCTGGAAACCCTGGAGCGGGCCGCCGACGGCTGCTTTCGGGGCCAGTTCCAGGCCATGGTCACCAACCCGGTGCACAAGGGGGTGATCAACGACGCCGGCCTGCCGTTCACCGGTCACACGGAATTTCTGGCTCAGAAGACCAATACCCGAAAGGTAGTGATGCTGCTGGCGGCCGGAGACCTGCGAGTCGCCCTGGCCACCACCCACCTGCCGCTGTCCCGGGTGCCGGAGTCCATCAGCCGCGATATGCTGGATCAGACTGTGCGGATTCTCCACCGTGAGCTGCGGGTTCGATTCGGCATCGACCAGCCGCGCCTGCTGGTCTGTGGCCTCAATCCCCACGCCGGGGAAGGCGGTCACCTTGGGCGGGAGGACATGGACGTGATTGAGCCGGCCATGCACGCCCTGCGCGAGCAGGGGTTTGATATCACCGGGCCGGTACCGGCCGATACTGCGTTCACCCCGACCATGCTGGCCCGACACGATGTGGTACTGGCCATGTACCACGACCAGGGGCTGCCGGTTCTCAAGCACGTGGGTTTCGGCAACGCAGTCAACGTCACCCTCGGGCTTCCCATTATTCGCACATCGGTGGATCACGGGACCGCGCTGGATATCGCCGGCAGCGGTTCTGCCGATCCGGGCAGCCTGCACGCCGCCACCCGTCTGGCGCTGGAACTGGTCGCGTCCCAGTCACCGGCGGCCATGGCCCTGGACTAGAACCTCCGGGCAAAAGTCAGTCGTCGCCTGTCCCTGCGGCCTGTCCCTGAGGCCTGGCCGGGGGTTTGCGGAAAACGCGCATAGGCCACTGGCGCTTCCAGCGCTATGGTCCAATGCGTGGAAAGCGTTTCGCCGGGGGGCGTGGCGTCGGATTGACTCCGCTTGGGGGATGTTCTGGCCGGAGGAAGGGAGATGGTAAACTTGCCAGGCGCCAGGGAATGGGCCCGACTGCTGCTGATTGCCGCCGGCCACCTGCTGCTGGCGATCTGGGCGCTGAGGCTGGTGACGCCGGAAGAGTCTGTTTCCCTGATGTGGCTGCCCGACGGCTACCTGCTGGGCTGCCTGGTACTGCTGCCGTTACGGCTCTGGGTGCCGCTGCTGATTCTGCTGACATTTCTGGGTACCGGATTTGAATTGATCCTGACCGATCGTCCCACGGGCATGGTGCTGTCTTTTCAGCTGGCCAACATGCTGGAGAGTGTGGGTGGCGCCTGGCTGTTCCTGGAGTTTGCCGGTGGCCGCAAGGGTTTTCGCACCTTCACTCACCTGGGCTACTTTCTTTGCCTGTGCGTACTGGTGCTGCCGGCACTCAGTGCATCCATTGGCGCGGGGGCGGTTATCAGTCACATCGAGGGAGCTGATTTCCTTGGGGTTTACCGAACCTGGCATGCCTCGGCCGCGCTGGGGATTCTGATTGTTGCGCCACTGGTCATTTTCGGCACCCGCTGGTGGCAGGGCGTCGGATCCGGCCGTCGCTCCGAGCTTGGGACCCTGGGACTGGTCTGGCTGGGGATGCTGATCATCGTGTTTGCTTCCTCAGCGCTGACTGCCTACGTCGATCAGACCGCTGCTTTTCTGGTGTTCCTGAGCCTGCCTCTGCTTTGCTGGGCCGCAGTGCAGCATGGCCTGTTTGGAGCGGTCAGCGCCGCCGCGGTACTGGTGATCACCGCGGTGCAGCTGACGGCTATGGGGCTGGGACCGGCCCAACAACTGACGGCCTCCCAGTCGGTGTTCGCGCTTCAGATCTATCTGGGCGCGGCCATCATCGCTTCCATTTTTACCGCACTGGCGGTGGAGAATCTCAGGCGGGCTTCGAAAGACCTGGAAGAAACCAGTTCTCGGTTCCGCACCCTGTTTGATCATTCACCCGTTGCCCTGTGGGAGGAGGACTTTTCCGCGGTGAAAGCCTACCTGCAGGAACTGCGTCAGCAGGGCGTCACCGACATTCCCCGCTACCTGCGCCAGCGTCCGGAGGAGGTGCTGGAATGTGCACGCAGGGTCAGGATCATTGGTGTCAACGATCGAACCCTGACCATGTTTCGGGCGTCGGATATGGATGATCTGATGGCCGGGCTGGAACAGATCTTCAACGAGCAGGCCTTGACGATCTTCTGCGAAGAGATCATTGCCCTGGACAGCGGCGCCACCGAGTTCCGCGGTGAGGCACCCCAGACCCGGCTGGACGGCGAGCAGTTCCACACGATCACCGGCGTCAACGTCGTACCCGGCCACGAAGCGGACTGGGCCAGGGTGGTGGTGTCCGTGGACGATATTTCCGATCACGAACGAGCCGAGCAGTCGCTGCAGGAAAGCAACGCCATGCTGGCCCAGTTGATCAACACCCTGGACGCCGGAGTGGTGGTGCACAGGTCCAACACCGAGGTTGTGTTGAGCAACCCGCGGGCTCACGAAATCCTTGGTCAGCTTGGACGTAACATCGTCGGTCGCAAGGCAGACGACCCCTGCTGGAGCTTTTGCGACGATGGCGGCGTGGCGCTGTCGCTGGACCAGTATCCGGTCAATCTCATCCTGGACACGGGCCAGAAGCTGCACAATTACCTGGTAGGGATCAGGAAACCCGATCAGTCCAGCCCGACCTGGGTGCTGGTGAACGGCACGCCACTGTGGGGCGCAGACGGCGGCATCAGCCGGATCATTGTCTCTTTTGTTGAGATCACCGAACTGCGAAACGCTGAAAACCGCCTGCGGGAATCCGCGGCGGTTTTTTCCAGTACCTCCGAAGGCGTGGTCATCACGGACCTTGACGGCGTGATCCAGGACGTCAACAAGGCGTTCGTACAGATTACCGGGTATCCGCGGGAAGACGTGATTGGCAGGCGTTCCAGCTTGCTGCAGTCCGGCCGGCATGACCGGTCCTTCTACCAGGCCATGTGGCAGTCGCTGCACGAGGTTGGCCACTGGCGGGGTGAAATCTGGAATCGGCGGCGCAACGGCAACATCTATCCCGAGCTGCTGACCATCAGTACGGTGCACGATGGCCGCGGCGAGCCCAGTGGATTCGTTGGGGTTTTTACCGACATCACCTCCCTGAAGGAGTCCGAGGAACGGCTGGAGCACCTGGCACACCACGATCCCCTGACCCAGTTGCCTAACAGGCTGCTGTTCAATGCCCGGCTGCAGCAAAGTATCAAGCAGGCCGACCGGCGTCGGCACAAGCTGGCGGTGGCATTCATCGACCTGGACCGTTTCAAGCAGGTTAACGACAGCCTGGGTCATCCGGTCGGCGATGATTTGCTGAAGCAGGTGGCCGATCGGTTGACCGGAACCATCCGCGCGGCGGATACCGCGGCGCGGATCAGCGGCGACGAGTTCGTGGTGTTGCTGGAAGACATTGGAAGTGCCGAGCAGGCGGCGGTCATGGCGCAGAAGCTGATCGACAATTTTCGTGATCCGTTCGTGCTGGGCGACCACGAGGTTTCCGTCACCGCGAGCATCGGGATCGGCATGTATCCTGGTGACGGAGAGGACGCGGCCACACTGGTACGCAACGCCGATGCCGCCATGTACCGGGCCAAGGAGGAAGGCCGCAACAACTACCAGTTTTACACGGCTGAACTCACTGCGGCAGCGTTTGAGCACGTGTTCCTGGAGAACGCTTTGCGCGGTGCCCTGGCCAAGGAGGAACTCCACCTGGTGTACCAGCCGCAGTTCGATTTGAGCGAGGGGCAGGTCACCGGGCTGGAAGCCCTGCTGCGCTGGTATCACCCTGACCAGGGGGTGATCTCACCCACGCGGTTCATCCCCATCGCCGAGCAGAGCGGGTTGATCCGCGATATCGGCGCGTGGGTGTTGATCCGGGCCTGCCGTCAGGCCCGGGCCTGGCTGGACCACGGGCTGTCGTTTGGGCGTATGGCTGTCAACGTCGCCGGCCCCCAGCTGATGGACGAGGGATTTCAGCAACTGGTCCTCGACACCCTGGAAAGCGAAGGGCTGGATCCGGAATTCCTGGCGCTGGAGGTCACCGAGAACTACCTCATGCGACGGGCCAAAAGCAGCATCAGCCAGCTGGCCGGGCTCCGCAGTGCCGGCGTTGAAGTTGTCGTCGACGATTTTGGCACCGGTTACTCATCCCTGCGATTCCTCACGCGGCTGCCGGTGGACAAACTCAAGATTGACCAGTCTTTTGTTCGGGACATGCCGGAAAATCCCGATGCCACGGCCATCGTGGAGGCCGTCATTGCCATGGCCCAGTCCCTCAACCTGGTGACTGTCGCCGAGGGCGTGGAGCGAGAAGAGCAGGCCAGGTTCCTGCTGGAAATCGGTTGCACCGAGGCCCAGGGCTACCTGTACAGTCGGCCGCTGCCGACGGAAGAGATTGGCGGCATCCTGTCGCGCATTCCGTGAGGCTGTTGCGGCGTCGGAGCCATTCCTGTGGACCACCGGGTGATTCATAATCGTCAGGTCCCCTGAAATCTGATTGCCACGAACTTGAAGCACCGTCCCAGAAAACGATTCGGCCAGAACTTTCTGGTGGATTCATCGGTCATCGACCGCATTGTCGACGCCATCAGCCCTCAGCCTGGTGATCACCTGGTGGAAGTGGGACCGGGCCAGGGTGCGCTGACCCGGCAACTGGCCGGCAGCGGTGCGCAATTGACCCTGATTGAGATCGACCGTGATCTGAGCGCCGCGCTGGCGGCGGATCCGGCTCTGTCCGAGGTCCGCCTGATCAATGCCGACGTGCTGAAGGTCAACTGGCAGGACCTGGCCCGGGGCCGGCCCATCCGGCTGGTGGGTAACCTGCCGTACAACATTTCTACGCCTCTGCTGTTTCATGCCCTCGCCAGCGCTGACCTGATTACGGACATGCACTTCATGCTGCAGCAGGAGGTGGTGCAGCGCATGGCAGCGCCTCCGGGCAGCAAGGCGTTCGGGCGGCTCAGCGTCATGCTGCAGTACCGCTGCCGGGTGGAGTCCCTGTTTCGGGTTCCACCGGGCGCGTTCCGGCCGGTGCCCAAGGTGGACTCAGCGGTGGTGCGGCTGCGTCCGAGATCGGCAGATCAATGTCAGGCGAGAAATGAAGCGCTGCTGGATCAGGTGGTGTCGGCCGCTTTTGCCCAGCGGCGCAAGACCCTGAGAAATTCCCTGCGATCGCTGCTGTCCGCGGATCAGATCACGCAGTTGGACATCGACCCCTCAGCGCGGCCGGAAACCCTCGAGGTCACAGATTTTGTGACGCTGGCTGATGCGCTGGCTGATCAGTCGCCGGATTGATCCTGCACCGCGGGCAGGACGTTTTCGTCGTGGCGGTACTCCACCACTTCGTAGGGAGTCCCGTCGGGCGGTGGCGCGTCGGATACCGTCCACTCACCCTGTTCGTTCTTCCAGCGATAAAGCTGCACGCTGGCGCTGGGGGAAACCGGCAGCCGGTCGCTGACCCAGGCAGGCCGCTGCTGGGGATTGAAATACCAGTAGCCGGCAACGGCCACGCTGCCGGCCAGCGCCAGCAGCGTAATGGTTTTGGTGGCGGAGGCCACTAGCCTGGATTATTCATGAACGGCGGAATCATCGGTTGTCGTGGCGTTCCAGGCTAGTGGGCTCAGCAGTTGTCTGCGATCAGCTGACGCGCCTCTTCCAGCAGGTCCAGCCGCTCTTCGTCGGACAGGTAGGTCCGATTGCCCTCGGCATCGACCCGGAACACCCGGGGTCTGGGCTCAATCTGCTCGATCATGTTCCGACCTTTCTGGCAGGCGCGTTCACGGTTTTCGCGCTCGATGCCGGAGTTGTCAGGCTGGTCGGACTCGGCAAACAG
>JASJDM010000119.1 GCA_030065125.1 Lysobacterales bacterium
CGCTCCAGTCCGTCTTGCGCCCAGCTCAGGGCAACCGGCAGCCGGCCGTAATGAACGGCCCACCAGGCAATCATCCGATAAGCCTGGGGATGGTCCGGAGCAATCTGCGTGGCCCTTTCCAGGTAGGTAAAACCCTCGTCAGGACGGCCTGCCAGCAGCAGATTGGCGCCGAGATTTCGATTCAGGCCGGGATTCAGGGGATCCAGCAGCTGAGCCCGCTGATACACTTCGCTGGCTTCGCTGAAGCGGTCCTGTAAAACCAGGTCCAGGCCCAGCCAGACCCACGCCGCGACGTAGTTGGGATTGAGGGAAACCGCGTGGCGAAGGTGAGACTCCGCTTCGACGTACTGCTTGGACATGTATAGCCGCAGGCCGCGAGAGGCATGGGCTTCGGCCAGCCGGTCGTCCAGGGAAAGGGCGCGATCAATGGCTTCATCGATTTTTGCCCAGGCAGCTTCGTCCGGCGCCGATACGCCCCAAAGCTGAAGACTGTAGGCATCAGCGAGCCCGGAGTAAGCAAGCGGGTATTCAGGATCTTCATTAATGGCCCGCTCAAACAGGGCGATCGCCCTGGGAAACTTGTCCTCGCCGCCCGCTTTCATTTCCAGACGGCCACGCAGATAAAGGTCGTAGGCCACGTAGTTGGTCTTCTTCAGTTCCGATGCCTGCTCGGCCGCAGGCGCCAGCCCCAGCTCGCCAAGCACCGCCTGGGATACCTCGCTCTGCAGCGCCAGAATGTCCCGATGGGGCCGGTCATATTCCCTGGACCAGATATGGAAGCCGTCATCCCGTATCAGCTGAACGGTCACCCGGAGCTGTGCCCCGTTGCGGCGGACGCTGCCTTCCAACAGGGACTCAACCCCGAGGCGGCCGGCAATCACCGGAATCTCGGCGTCTTTGTTTTTGAATGCAAAAGCCGAGGTACGTGCAGATACCCGCAACTGCGGAACGTTGGCCAGAGCATGGGAAAGCTGTTCGGTGAAGCCGTCGGCAAGGGACTCCAGATCCGGATCGCCGGTCATGTTGACAAAAGGCAGCACCGCGATCGATCGGATGGGCGGGGATTGCTCAGTGTCAAACCACCACCACGCGGCTGCCGCCAGGGCGGCCGTCAGCAGCAAAGCCGACAGGGCAGTCCAGGCTTTTTTGGGTGGATCGGCGGCAATAGCGCCGGTGTCCAGCGGATTCACCGCGACCTTGAGTCGATACCCGCGCTTTCTCAGGGTCTCGATGACGTCATCTGCGGTGGCTGCGCCCAGTACCCGGGGCAGCTCGCTGCGCAGCTGATAAACACACCGGGCCAGAACGTCGTTGGTCACCACGGTGTCGCCCCAGACGGCATTCATCAGTTCTTCCCGGGACAATACCTCGCCGGCGCGGCGCGACATGGCGATCAGGACCTCCATCACCCTGGGCTCGAGGCGAACGGAATGTTCCGGGCCGGTCACCGTGCCGTCGACCGGATCGACGGTGGCGCTGCCGAGCAGAAACCGGCTCCGGTCCGAAGCCTCGGTTGAGACGTTTTCCCGCCTGATCTCAGGTCGCATCCTGACCTCACCCTATACTTCCGCTGTCCCGGCCGTCCAATCCGCGCCGGGCTGCCTGTACTTATAAGGATTGCTTCTGTCCGGAAATCTTACAATCCCTGGGGTGATTCCAGTCCCAGATCGTTTTGTCCAGATCCGGCTTTGCACTATTTCCGCCGACGGCATTGCTCATCCTGAGGGAGGGCATCCGCCCACCAACAGGGTCAGGGAATCCAATGGACAGAAAACAAAAAAGCGGGGTCAATCCGCTGTTCTGAGGCCTCAAGACGGGTTTTGGAATGCGTGCGCCACAGCGGCCGAAACGGCCTCGCGGGCCCCGGTTTTAAGCAGCGTGCCGTGGGCGCTGAGCAGAGTGTCGAACTCCAATTCGAGCAGACGCCTGAATTCCGATTCCAGGGTCCCGCCCTCGGGACTCATGAGTTTCAACCAGATCGGGCCCACCAATGTGGTTTTGGGAAAGCCGACGTATGGCATGACCAGGCGGGCGGCCAGGTTCTGCATGCTGTAGTCGCCATAATGCTGGATGGCGTCACAAGTCAGCAGGATGCCCGATCCGTATTTCAGCAATAACGCGCATTCCGGTTGTCGGGTGCCCTGGAAGCAGAACAATTCGGCGTTGGGAAACGGCAGGGCTCCGCCGGGCGACAGCGCATCGTCGATTTGTGGCTCGCGATAAGATTCGCCTCCTTCCTGGCACCAGAACCGCGCACCGAACTCGCCGACATAGTAGGGGTCGTCTATGCCGTGAAAAGGCCCCAGCCGCATGACGTGTTTTATGGCCCCCAGGGACTTGAGCTCCGATTCGCCCCCGGCGCTCAACCGGATCGGGTTCACCAGCGTGAGGTCACCCTGGTGGCGGATGATGGCCATGTTGCGGCTGATGCGCAGAAAAGCGTTCATCTTGATACTGCCGCGACACATGTAGAGGTCCGGGGCAATTTCCTCGATGGGCTTGTGCGGATAGACCGGTGCGTAGGTCATTTGTGCGGACCTCTTTCGTTGATTCATTACAATAGCGCCGCCATCGCGCCGCCCTCAACGATGGCTTCCAATTTGTCTGTCACAGCGCCAACGGCTCCGTATTATTCGCTCAAATCATTGAACGGCCCAACGGTCCTCAACTAACAATCGCTTGTGGCGGTCCGGCCCTTTCGATAACAGGCAATATACTTTAAGGATCAATCCAGAAAGCCGGCAATGGGCACGCCGAGATCTGGAACCATTGACAAGCACGGATATGCCGGATCGTCTGCTCGAATCAAAGAGCGAGGAAATAGCGGGACAGGCAACAGGGTCAGATGGATCAATTCACGTTCAAGCCGGTGGTAATGGTCGAGCCGGCGCGCATCAATGACGGCCACGTAACTCTCACCGTTTCGCGTAATGATCTTCTCCTGCCCCGACCTTGCGTCCTCGGCAATCTCGGACAGGCGAGCGCGGGCGTCTTTCATGGGGACAACGAAAATACGGCCGGGACTGATGGCCCAGAGCCGTGCCGTCAAGGTTACTGCACACTCCGAGCGGCGACTCCGATCTATCCAGATCTTTCTCATGAAAGCCGACGCAAACGCCGCATTCGACGACCTTCTGGACCACCTGTTTGAAAACGTCATTCCGAACCTGAAGCAGTTTCCAGAAATGGGTGTCGATTTCCTGGCCCGACGGTGCGCGTCTCTGGAATCCCGGGCGCGGATTGAAAACCTCGCATCCAGGTTCGGCGCCGGGCAAATCCGAGAGTATATATTCGGCGACTACCTGGTGCTGTATTCGGTTACGCCGACAACCGTCGACCTCCTGTCGATCAGGCACCACAAACAGCTTTCCTTTGATCTGAAGAGTATCTGGCTCTGATCCATCTGAGCGGTTGCAGTTGGTGCTGTGGTCAGTTGAATAAACCGTGCTCAACAGTGCATAACGGCGCTCAACTGAGTTTCTCTGATTTTCCTTCGGCGAGAGCCACCGTGCCGCACTGAGTACTGGACTTGAATCGGTGACCGCTGCAAAGTGGGTGTAGGAATAGAAACGTCAGTCGGCTCCCTCTGCCAGGCGTCGATATCAACCAGGTTCATCGCCCGACCCTGATTGTTAGGAGGACACTCACATGAAAGTCACTTTCCTAATAGCAGCGGCTTTTTTTTTCTCTTTGTTGCTCGCTTTTGCCGTCACAGCGAGTGGCGGCGCCAGGGCCTCCCCTCAAAACACACATCCTGGCGAATTCACCGAAGACATTGACTGGACAAACGTTGACACGAGCATTCTGGACGTCGCCTACATAAACCCGCGCCTTAATTTTCGCCACTACAAAAAGATCTACATAAAGCAGCCAGAAATCCACTTTCACCCAAACTGGGTAGCGAAATTTGGTGAATCAAAATCCTCGGCTTACCGACAAGAGGTCGCTCGCCGATACGCCTCTCTATTGGAAGAAGCCATTGCTGAAACGTTTTCCAGAGATACGCACTTATCGATATCAGACCAGCGTGGAGACGACATACTCGTCATCATTCCGAAGGTGATCGAGCTGTATATCGCTGTGCCGGATTCAGTCGTGAATCAGGATGTGATCATCACCACCCCAGCCGGCAGCGCGAAAATTGATCTCGTCATTTACTCGCCGCGGGATCAATCAGTTCTCGGCCTGTTCATGGATACAAGAAGTACGTCCACGCCCAGGCCTGTAGAGGCGTCAAAGCCGAGAATGATCAACACTCGTGCGTTTAATCGTCTCTTCAAGGAATGGAGCGAAGACCTCGTCGCTGTGCTGGAGAAATAGCTCGCTGCCGCAGAGCATCAACTCAAACCTATAGATCCAATAGTTACGGCCTCGTCTACGCGTAGTTGGGGTGGAAGGGAGCAGCGTTGAAGTGGTGGGCGATACTGGGCTTGAACCAGTGCCTGGGAATTGGACAGGCGTGGATTGATTGCACACTTCGGTGTGCATTGCAGCACTGTCAGCCGCAACGGGGGTCGCGTTGTTCTTTCGGTATTTTCAGGAATGGCGGGGGCGGATGGTCCCGCAGCTATCGATTTCGCCGGCAGCCGCGTTATGATTTGCCGCTCGAACGTTGAGATACCTACCGTGAATCGACCCGGCTATCATTCTTTCTGCCAAGTCCTGATCGCGACCATCGCCTGCCTGGCGGGGTTTCCGGGGTTTGCCTGGGAGCAGCGCGACGCCGAAAGCGCCGACGGCACCCGGATTGCTTACTACGTCCGTGGCGACCTGAACGCTGGCGACGTCCCGCTGCTGGTGATTTCAGGTGGACCGGGCAGCGACCATCGATACATGCGCGTGGGTGGCAGCTTCGATGAACTCGCATCCAGAATTCCCGTGATCATGTTTGATCAACGCGGCACATCAAACTCGGGGGCGGTCACCTGGGAGCCTCGACTGCTGCAGTGGACCCAGGACGTTGAGGCGATTCGCAAGTCGGTGGGGGCCCCGGCGCTGCATCTTCTGGGACACTCCTTCGGCGGGTTCGTAGCCATGGATTACGCCAGCCGCTTTGGGGACCGGCTACGATCCATGATCCTGGTGGATTCCACCGCTGCCACCATCAGCGGGACCCGCCAAATGCTGGGAGATGTTTTTCCGGACCAAATCGACCAGTGGCGCCAGGTACGCGAGAAGCTGACGCCGCGGTTTAAGGCGTCGGACATCGAGGTCTTTACCCGCATGGAGTTTGTCGATCCGGAAGCGCGAGATCGATTTCTGAAGGCCATTGCCGGCTATACCTACAACATCGAGGTCAACAATGCCCTGCGGGTCGACATGGCCGGCCTGGATTTCGAGGAAACGCTCAGCGCATTCGAAAAACCGGCCTTGGTGATTCATGGCCGGTTCGACGCGGTCATCGCTCCGATTACCTCGTGGGAACTTCACCAGACTTTGCCCAATTCCCGGCTGGCCATCATTGAACGAACCGGCCACCTCCCTTTTGCCGAGCGGCCACGGGAATTTGTCGATGCCGTCGAGTCATTTCTGGCCAGCCATTCGAATCCCTGACCCCATCTCGCTTGGGAGTACAGGGTGATCGCTCGCGTGTGGCGGGTCGGAATGCGTGTATCACCAGCGTGTATCACCAGGGTCGGACCAACCTAACTCATCAAAATCGAATATTTTATGTCGAGAAATGCCGACTTTTGAGCCCTTAGATCGCCCATTTGCACACGGGAATGGCAGTTCTAAGAGTCACCGGTAAATCCGGCCATTACTTATGCGCCTCATTTCCGGCTCGGAATGGCCCACGTAAGCTCGTTATGCATCCCTATGGGCGCCATCTACTGAGCAAAATCACTGGGTTGGGTAGGTCCGACCCTGGGAATTGGGAGGGCAAAATCACTGGGTTGGGTAGGTCCGACCCTGGGAATTGGGAGGGAATTGCTGGGAATTGTGCATCACCGCTCGAGCCCAGGCGTTCGCTGCAATGTCACTGCTACCCGGCATTTGTAAGTTGTTGCTTTTATTTATGATGCCCGGACGCTTCGTTGCCCAAAAGGAACCAGCCGTGCTCAACTGCGCTTAACGGCGGTCAACTGAGTTCCTTCCTTTAGCAAAACGCCGAATTTGCCCCGTAGGCACGACCTGGGCTTCATCTATTCGAACGAATCCGGCCACTTTCTCGACGTGTGATATATGGCCAGAATCTGGATCTCATTGGTCTTGACGCGATAAGGCACGATATACGGTATGCCATGAATGACCAGTTCATATGTACCGCGCACACGCCCCTTCCGTCCCATTCCGGGGTGGTCTTTCAACTGTTCGACAGCGACGCGAATATGTTGCGCGATTTTAAACGCGGCGTGCGGATTGTCTCTCGCCAGGTAGTCCTGAATGGCCATCAAACCTCGTGCTGCAGGAGTCGTCCAGCGAATTCGCACGATCAGGCGTTTTTGTACTTATCAAAAATAGCGTCCATGTCTGCATCCGAGGCAAATTTGCCGGCTTCGGCGGCCTTGATGCCTTCTTTGATGCGCTTTTCCTGCCAGGCAAGCAGGTCCAGGAACTGATCGATCGCCTGGTTGACCAGGTAATTTCGAGACCTGTCCTGCTGTTCCGCCAGCTTGTCGAGCTTCCTGACTTTCTTGCTGTCCGCGCGAACACTAAACGCTTCAGTTGTCATGCTGCATGTCCTGTAGGTTCATTTAAGTTCAATCTGATTACAAAGTAATCATAACGTAGACTCATCCCCACTGTTCAAACCTGCATTGACGCCTTTATCGGCCGTTCGTAGACTTTGGAGTGACTTCAGGGGGTGTAGGGGAGGTTCTGACAGTGCTCGTCCGAGAACAGTTACCTTCGCAAATGAACCAGCACTGTTATGTTTCGTGTTTGGTTAGCCACAATGACTGAAAAAGCGATCAATAGTTGCGTCATCTCGTTTTTCTGTCTGTGCCTTTCCGGGTGTTTTAATTCAGATCTACCACTACCCGAAAGTGAAAAAGGCTTAAAGACGTATACCGGTTTCGTTGAATACTGCGATTTTTACGAACTGTCAGGCAATACCGATTTTATGGGTGTCTCTTTTGCAGAAACAAGCTCACCATATGTTCGATTCAATTTCCCACGTTCCGAGAGACCAAGTTACGAGTTCTATTGCAGCCAATCTGCCGAGTTAACGGTAACGTATAGAGCAAAGAGCACGAAGATTAGGCCGGAAATCAGCTATTGGGGAGAGAGCATTGAAGCAAACGAAACATAACCAGGTGGGTCAGACCACTCGCTTCGCTCGTTGGACGCGCACTTCGCGCGCGCCCTCTGCCCGCCCGCCGATGGCAGAACCGCTGGTGGCATTAAGGCGCAAATCCGCAAATCCGGGACAGGCACAAATCAAGCCACACTGATTCATGATTGGGGTGGGCGATTGAGAATTTCGTGACCCGCTGCTGACTCGCGGTGTTGCGTATCCCGCTACATAGTCTGAAAACGATTCAAGGGTCTTTCGTTGCCACATTCTGTGCGTTTCGGAGCAAGGCCAGAATGTGGCAATGCAACTTGACCCCGATCTGGAAACTATTGCACATGTGGCAATCCAGATATTCAGTTTAGGATAGCGGAATGAAAACGACTTCAATCCTGAACTTTCGTCTCTTCTTTATTCAACCCCTGTTTTTACTGATTGTGATCAGTCTGCCCGGTCACCTCTTTGCAGGAGTCACCCGGGTAGAAGTGGAACAACGCATAGACGTTCTGGGCGGGCAATCCTGGGCAGATTCGGGCGCCTACGAGCGCATTAGAGGCAAGGTCTTTTTTGCATTCGACCCAGCCAATCCTGCCAACGCTGCGATTACTGACCTGGATCTTGCGCCCAGAAACGAACAAGGCCTGGTAGAGGCATCAGCCGATTTGTTGGTTTTTCAGCCCAGGGACCCGGCCAGGCGCCGGGGAGTCGGCTGGTTTGAGGTCAGCAACCGTGGCGGCCTGGCATCCCTGGGCTATTTCAATCGAGGAGAAGGCGGCGTGCTGGATCCGCTGGAGGCGGAGCATTTCGGGGACGGACTGCTTTTTGACCAGGGTCTCACCGTCATCTGGGTCGGCTGGCAGTGGGACGTGCCGGAAGAACCTGTAGAAAGACTCAATCTGTGGGTTCCTCATGCCGAAAATGCCGATGGCACAGCCGTCACCGGACTGGTCCGTGCGGACTGGTCGGTCGATGCGCCCACCACACTGCTGGGCTTATCCGACCGTGGCCATCAGCCCTATCCGCCGTCTGACATCAATGCACCGGAAAACGTACTGACTGTTCGAGATTCTCGAGCAGGCGAGAGGCATGTGCTGCCCCGAAGCTCGTGGAAGTTTGAATTCGAAACCCGGGACTCCGAAGAGACCAAGATCAAGGGCATCAGCCTTGCGAGTGGCTTCGTGCCCGGAAAAATCTACGAATTGGTCTATAGGGGAGAGAAACCACCCATCGTGGGGCTTGGGCTGGCTGCAATTCGGGACCTCGCCAGTTACGCCAAGCATGACCCCGGGAGTGAGTTTCCCATCGATCGCGCCGTGGCCTTTGGCGTGTCCCAGACCGGGCGTTTCCTTCGTCATTTTCTCTACCAGGGCTTCAATGCCGACGAGGAAAAGCGTATCGCTTTTGATGGAATGCTCATTCACACCGCCGGCGCTGGCCGCGGCAGCTTCAATCACCGCTTCGGGCAACCATCACGCGATGCGCAACCCTACGCCAATTTTTTCTATCCGACGGATCTTTACCCCTTCACAAGTACAGCGCAAATCGATCCCATCACGGGTCGAAATGAAGGTCTCCTCGAGCACGTTCCCAAGCAGTTGCGGCCAAAAACGTTCTTCACCAATAGCGGGTACGAGTACTGGGGCCGCGCGGCATCCCTGATTCATACCACGCCAGATGGTCTGAATGACGTCGCCCCGCTTGAGAATGAACGCATTTACCACCTGTCGAGCGCCCAGCATTTCTGGCGCCCAGGCTTCCCGACCGAGGACCGGCGCATCGAGGGCGCCAATGCCTACCGGCTGACACCCCTGAATCTGCTGATCACGCTGCGTGCCCTGGCTGTTCGCCTTGTCGAATGGGTCGAGTCCGGCGCACAACCACCGGCCAGTGCCTATCCACTCGTGGCTGATGGAACACTGGTTAGTCCGACTGGGGTCGCGTTTCCGGAACTGCCGGGCATCATCATGCCGCGCCTGCCTCACCTGGCGTATCGCGCAGACTACGGTCCTGAGTGGGCACAGGGAATCATTAGCCATCAGCCGCCAGATTTGGGCGAAGCCTTTCCGTCGCTCGTGCCGCAGGTCGACGGGCTGGGCAATGAAGTGGCTGGATTGCGTGGCATAGAACTACTGGCACCCCTGGCTACCTATATGCCTTGGTCGTTACGCAGCGGTGCCCCAGGAGGGGCAGACCATCTCATCAGCTTCCTGGGCACCTATATTCCCCTGTCGCTGGATGACGAATCACGCTCGGCAAACGGCGACCCCCGACCGAGCCTTCAGGCACTCTACGGCAACAAGGATGGCTTCATGCACCGGGTAAAACTGGCTGCTGACTACCTGGTAACCCAGGGAATCTTGCTCGAACGCGACAGGGATTCAATGATCGCGCTTCAGGGCGAGCACTGGGACTGGATGCACACAAAATAACGGGAGCATCGTGAAAGCCCTGCCAGCCTCCCGGCAGTGGATCAGCCCAGGCTTTCGCCGCCAGTACAGAGCAGGGAGATGGTGGGCGATACTGGGCTTGAACCAGTGGCCTCGGGCAATGTGACTGCTACCCGACGCCTGTAAGTAAATGTTTTTATTGATTTTGCGTGGACGCTCCGTTGCGCTAAAGGAACAAACCGTGCTCAACAGCGCTTAACTGCGCTCAACTGAGTTCTTCTGGTTTTCCTTCGGCGCGAGCCACCGGCTGCATTGTGCATTCCGCATGCACACGTACCGCGACCGGCCGGTTACCAGGTCTTTTCAAACCGGATTCCAATCAATGGAAGGGTCTCTCCGTCATCCTCCACCACCGAGCCCGTGGCGGCGTTGAATTCCCTTTCGTCAGTCGTTGCGGCGCCATAGACGTTTAGGACGTCAAGGAACGCAATGAAATCAACCGGCCCCAGGGGCCGCCGGTAATCGACCCGCGCATTAAGTGTATGGAAGTCGTCCCACCTGAGTGTATTGCGGGCGGTGTACTCCTGGGAGAATCGCAAGGGGCCTCCGATATCGGCCAGCACATCTTCGTAAACCACAAAATCATCACGCGGACGACCTGTTGCATATTTCCACCGAAAACTGACCTGCCAGCGGTCGTTAATCTCCCATCGAGACGCAATACTGATCAGGTGCTCATAATTGTAGTCGGCGTCATATTCGCCTTCGCCATCGTTGTCATTGAGCGTCGCGTTGTTGTAAGCATAGACCGCATTCGCCGACCACCCATTGTCGAATTGCCGGTTGACCACGACGTCCAGCCCATAGGAGGTCCCTTCGCCATTGTTGGATGCCCGGCCGGTCACCCGGTCCCCGTCAGTCACCAGGTCGCTCAGTTCCTGGTAGTAGATCTCTACCAGCAGGTTCCATTGGCTCCCCAGGGAGTGCTCGACACCCAGGCTGACGTGATCGATACGTTCGTTTTCCAGGTCGAAATTGGCGAGGTCGGCCGCGCGGTCAAGATAACGAGGCGACTGGTAAAACCGGCCCGCCGTTGCGGAGAACCGGGTCAGGGGAGAGTATTGGTAGTTCAGTGCAAACCGCGGGGATAGATAGCTCTCGTCCGAAAACCCATCATATTCGTACCGAAGGCCCGCCCGAACGCCAAAAGCGCCACGCTCAATCATCTGCTCGGCATAAACCGAGTATTGAATCTCGTTGCGGCTGAACGAGGAATTCGTGAATTCAGGGGTCAGGACAATGTATCGCTGGGAGGGGTCCGGTCGAAAATCGCTTCTGCCGTCATATTCGTAGCGAATCCAGTCGCCGTCCAAAGTGGTGGCAAAGTCCAGATCGAGATCGGCTAACCGCAGTCCCGCAGAAAACAGCCCCCAGCGGTTGCTGGTGGTCAGGTCGCTGCGCCAGCCGATCTCCGTTTCCTTTTCTTCCAGGGTGAAAATGTTCTCGCGGATCGGGACCTGATCGATGGGCAAGAGCATAGGTTCGGAATCGGGAAATGCCTCGCCCTCGCTGCTGGTTTTGTCCGAGTCGCGGAAATAGAAGCGGTTTTCCCAGCGACCGTCGGTACCGAACAACCAGGACCAGGTGATGCCAACAAGCGCGCTGTCCTGTTCGATCTCCAAGAGTTCCCGATCCTCCAGGTTCTCGGACGCCAGCACGTGTGATACGTCCCGATCCTCGGTTTCCGGCGTGTACAGCAGCAGGAATTCGAGCTCATTGCTGGAATCGATCTGAGTGTGGGTTTTGACAATGAGATCGGACATGACAGGTTCACCGATGTCCTCTTCACCAATCGTGTCGAACAGCATGCCGAAATCAAAATGACGGGCCGTCACAATAATCGAGGTGTCGTCACGGAAACCACTGGGCCCGTCATAAACCAGCTCCAGACCGGCCAGATCAATCCTCAGGGAGGCCGAGGGGCTTGGGTTTCCCTGCGCCACATCGAGTCGCAGCAGTGAGCCCGCTCGGCCGCCGTATGCGGCGCTCCAGCCTCCCGGTGAGAACTCGGCGCCACCGATGAGGTTGGGTGCGAAAATCGAAAACCGACCACCCCCCTCAATTTCGGTCTGCTCTCCCACATCGGCATCGAAATGCACCACTTTGTCGAAGGGAAAGCCGTCAACGAAGATGAGGTTGTCCCGGGGCCCGCGCCCCCGCACGGTGAAACTGGAGAATTCGCCGGTTGTGACAAGGCCCGGGAGGCCGTCCAGGGCCCGAAACACGTCGGCTCCGCTGCCTGCTGCGGTTCGCAGGCGCTCGCGATCCAGATACACGGAGGAAACACCGAATGGGTCTCTCTTGATCCGATCGGCCACTACGACAATCTCTTCAACCGTTCCCGGCTGTCGCTCCCTTACCACGAAATTGATCGGCACGGTCTTGTTTCTGACAACGCGGATGCTGGGCTCGACAGCCCCCAGGTATCCATCGTGGCTGGCCGAGACCCGATAGAGTCCCGTTTCCAGGCTGGAGATAACGACCCGGCCCCCTGCGTCCGTGGTAGCGCGACGGGTTTCACCGTCTCTGGATAACAGTTCAACAACAGCGCCCGCCAGCGGACGGGTTCCGTCGGTGGTTACCGTGACCTGGAGGTTTCCTGTGGCCGCCGCTGCGAACAGCGGAAGAAGCAGAAACGGAATCGCAGCGACCGGCAACCGGCTGGTTTGGGATGGGAAAAATTTCATGGCACTCTCTCCACAGTGTTCTTGATGCGCTCGGCGCACTACCAACGACACTTGGGGACAAGAAAGTCACGGCGTGCGAAAACCTGCCCGAAGACTGGGCAAGAACGGCGAACGTGAGGACGAGGGACAGCGCAATCAGCAGTCGCGCTGATAAAGTGATGAGGCACAGCAATACCTCCGGTTTTCCGTTAGTGAAGCTATTGGGGCGAATTGCAACTATCCCTATTCGGGTTTTCCGAGAAACTTGATCACCAGGGTCGGACCAACCTAACTCATCAAAATCGAATATTTTTTGTCGAGAAATGCCGGCTTTTGAGCCCTTAGATCGCCCATTTGCCCACGGGAATGGCAGTTCTAAGAGTCACCGGTAAATCCGGCCATTACTTATGCGCCTCATTTCCGGCTCGGAATGGCCCACGTAAGCTCGTTATGCATCCCTA
>JASJDM010000055.1 GCA_030065125.1 Lysobacterales bacterium
GAACGGCTGCGAGGACCAGTACAGCGTCGGGTAGTAGCCGTAACCCGTGTCCTCATCGCTGATGTGCGACACCCAGATGCCAAACGGCGTCACCGCATGGGTCCGGATATCCGATCCTTCCACCACGTCGCCGCCTTCGGTCCACCAATTGGCCGCGACCTCAAACTCAACGTTGTATGAATTTGATACCCCCTCGCCGCGCTCAAACTGGCTTGCGAGAATCGTCTCTCCGGAAGACTTTTGTGCGCCTCCCAGAGTGCCAGACACCTGACTCTCGTCTGGTGGTAATTTCATACCCAGATAAACAATCACCACGGCCGCTATTGCAATGAAACCAATAACCGTCCAGTTGACGCCACCACGGGAATTTCCCCAAGTCTTTCTCATATCTGCGTACCCCCTTTGCACGCGCCTCCCGCCGGCCACATCGAATGGACCCTAATCGAGAGGTGTACAGAAGATAATAGAACAAAAATCCCGCTTGACTACGAACAGATTCGCGAAGATTCCTGGGATTTATGGACCAATGCGCCGGTTTCGATACCTGATTTTGCTATTCACCGCTGTTTGAGCATGTACAACTGCCACAGGTCTTTGCGAGACAGTCGAAGGAAAGGTTGAACAGCCAGCAGACCCGTCTTTCCGATGCTGGATTCAAGGTATTTCAATTCGGTTATGCGCGTCGCGACGTCGGGGTCGGCGTCAATTTTGAACCCCGACTCCCGCAGCATCAGCGTGCCTTTTGCCCTCAGGGACAGTTCAACAAAAGTTCTCAGGTAACAAATGAGATCTATCAGAATCTCTCCCCGAAAGCGGGTGCTGAGCGTCTGCAGGTATCGGCCGACATGAGATTCGGAAAATCGCCCGGAGTTAATCAGCTCAAGCAGTTCAGCATCAGCGTCGAATCCCACGTCAAGCCAGTCTCTTACGGCTTGAGCCCCCTTGCGATACACCGTGAGGAGCAACGTCGGTAAACCAACGAGTATCAGAAGCGAAGACAGGATGGGAGAAAGAAAGAAATGATTGTATAGAGAGTGTATCGATATAGCGGCCGCCAAACCTGGAAAAAACATCCAGAATCGCGCGGTGTCCTTGAGCTCCACCAAAACAAACGATGCAAGTGCAAATGTCCCGGTAGTGCCGGCATGCATCAACGCAGTTCCAAAGCCCCGCACCAGCCACACGCCAATATGAGCGTCAGGTATGACCTGCAGATAATGCAGATTTTCGTAGAGAGCGAATCCAGTGCCGACCGCAAATCCGATGATGGCTGCATCGATGAGAAAGCCGATCCGATGCACTTTGATGAGCGCAATGATGACCGTGGCCTTCAAGACCTCCTCTACCGTTGGCGCCAGATATCTGGAGTAAGTACCCAGTTCGATGGACATTTGCTGCATCAACGACAGGTTGACCAAATGCGCCACAATGCCAGCCGCTATGCCCGCTGAAATCAGGGTCGCCACCTTTTTAGGACTGACCAGATCGTAGCTGTCGTAGTAGATCAAAGCCCCAAGAAACAGCAGGACGGGTAGGAGCGCTACCAGGCCTGCAGCAATCAGGTTGGTGGACATGGTCAACAGATCAAGGGGGGGTCAAGGATTGTCTTCGGCGATGTCTATCTCAAAGACTTTGCTGAAACCGGAGAAAAAAAAGATATCAAAGATGTGGCGACTTACGTTGTGTAATCTGACAGCGCCACCGCTGTCGATCAACCGCTTTTGCGTCCTTAGTAATACCCCCATTCCAGCGCTGGAGAGATAGGTGAGACCCTGCAGGTCCGCGGAGACGTTTCCGGATAACCCGTCCAGAAACGCCTTGGCCCTGTCACACTGAGAAGCGTCAAGGCGGCCATCAAATCGGATGGTTCCCTCATCTGTCCGATAGATCTCAAACATCTATTTGATCCGTTTTGGAGTTCCCAGATAATAACCCAGCAAATTGTTAAGTCTGCATCCGGACTCACTTCAATTGATTGGCGCAATCAGGGAGCCTCAGCTTGAGGTCTTTCGGATTCCATGTGTCAGGCGATTCGTTCATCTCCGATGAAAATGGATGGTGGGCGAATTGGCGCCCGGTTTCCAATGCCTCCAGTCTCAGCGATCGGTCCCAATCACGCCACAAAAAAGGCAGCCTGCTGGCTGCCTTTTTTTGGGTTTCTGGTCGGACAAATTCAGTCAATGATATAGGACCTGAAATTTGGACCGTTGGATTGACTGACATTTCCCGGCCCATCCCACTGTGCGCTCCGTGGATTGCCGCCCTCGAAAGCATCGGTGATGTACAGCCGCCTCTGGTTCTTGTCCAGCCGCACGCTGCGCACCACCGAGTCGAACGGGAATATGCGCTCGTAAGTGTCCCGGTAGGCGTCGGTGATGTCGATGGTCAGCTGGAACTCCTGAGCGCTGTCACGACCGTCAACGATTTGGCTGTAGCCATTCTGGGCATCACCCCAGCTCGGCTGGCCCGAAGGTGCGTTGTGGCGACCCGCAACCAGCCCGTAGTCCGGGATCTCATACAGCTTCCAGCCGCCGTCCGACCACCAGCTCACATGGCCCACATCGTTCTGCATGTGGTCCACCGCCCGCCAGCCGAACAGCACCATCAGCGCGTCCGCATCCGGCCCCCAGCTGGTCCGGCTGTACGCCACACCAATGCCCGTATCCACGAACAGCAGCGGGATCCGCCCCGGACCCTGCTGATTGGAGTGCTCCAGCAGGATAAACGGCCCCAAGTGTCCATAATGCGTTTCCGGCGCATCGTTGAACTGCGACAGCATCCAGTCCAGGTGATTGGCTTCGGCGGTGTGACCGTACTTGTGCGCCAGGTAAACCAACAGCTTGTTGGCCGACCAGTCGTCCTCGTAGATCGATCCGTTGTTCTGCTCGCCCGAGCCCTCAATGTCGCCATAGCTGAACCGCGCCGAACCGTCCGGCAGCACCAGGTGAATCCGCTGACGGATATGGTTGCGGATCCACGGCGAATACTTCACCGCATCCGGATGGCCCAGCTGGTCGAACGCCCAGTACGTCTCCAGCCAGTGCACCGCCGTCCCCGTCGCATAATCCGTGCCATCCGACATGCTGCCGCCCGCCATCGCCAGCTTCACGTCATTCACCCGCATGGCCGCCTTCATCACCCCTTCCCAGGAGCGCAGTCCCCGCTCATACACCACGTCCAGCCGCGCCTTCAGGTCCGCCGGCACCCCGGGTGCCATCGACAGAAAGCCACTGAACAGCTGAATATGCGTGTTGGCCGCAAACTGATCCGAGTCCCCGGTGTGGAATGACTCCAGATTGTCCGGCGCCTCGTCGTCCTTCAAAATCGCGTTCAGCGCCGAAACCCGCTGGGACTGGCTCAGATCGTTCCACAGCAGCGCCGAGGTGGTGTGCAGCACCGTCCCGGTCCAGCGATACTGGTTGCCGGTCTGGGGCCCACCGCCTTTGCTGCTCAGCGCATCGTTCCAGCGCGCCAGCGCCCGGTTGCGATCACCCGAATCCCCGGTGATCCGGTACAGCAGCGCCGCCATATAGGCGTTATTGGAGTCCGCGTCACCCGCAATCGACCGGGCAATCGGCAGCCAGCGGTCCATCTCTCCCGCCGCGTAAGCCTGTTGCAGGCTCGCCAGCGTCTGCGAGTTGACCGCAAAGTCCCAGTCCCGCACGTCCGTCAGCGGACGGGTGCGCACCTGGATCATGTCCGTCATCGACGCATAGCGGTCGATCCGAACGTAGTAGGTTGTGTCCGGCTCCCAGTCCGCAATCACCTTGGAGCGGCCCCAGCGACCGTTGGTCTGCCGCTCCCGGGACAGCTCCATCGAGCCTTCGGCCTCGGACGCCGTGTTGAACGGCTGCGAGGACCAGTACAGCGTCGGGTAGTAGCCGTAACCCGTGTCCTCATCGCTGATGTGCGACACCCAGATGCCAAACGGCGTCACCGCATGGGTCCGGATATCCGATCCCTCCACCACGTCGCCGCCTTCGGTCCACCACTGCGCGGCAATCTCGAGTTCTCCAGCAGGGTTTTCACCGCCGGTTTCATCATCATCAGTCGCCGAATCGCAGCCCGCGTCATCCAGATCCACATAGCCGTCGCCGTCGTTATCCACACCGTCGGAGCACTGCGCAACGGGATCGGTCTCGTCGTCGTCGAACGGCGAATCGCAGCCGGGATCCTGGAGGTCAATGTAGCCATCTCCGTCGTTGTCGATGCCGTCATCGCAGGCATACACCGGCGCCGGATCAGACTCGTCATCGTCGGTCGCGGAGTCACAGCCGTCGTCGTTGAGGTCTATCTGGCCGTCTCCGTCGTTATCCACACCGTCCGAGCATTCGAAGACCGGAACCGGGTCGGTTTCGTCATCATCTGTGGCGGAGTCACAACCGTCGTCGTTGAGGTCAACCTGGCCATCTCCGTCGTTGTCGATGCCGTCAGAGCATTCGAAAACCGGAACCGGGTCGGTTTCATCGTCATCCGTTGCCGAGTCACAGCCGTTGTCGTCCAGATCCACTTCTCCATCGCCATCGTTGTCAATGCCATCGGAACACTGGAATACCGGACCGCCGTCGGACTCGTCATCGTCGGTGCTGGAATCGCATCCACTGTCTTCGAGATCTATAAGCCCATCACCGTCGTTATCCAATCCGTCTGAACACTGCGGCAACGTGGACGCCTCATGACAGAACAGCGGCAGGAAGCGACTGACCTCTCCCTCAATTTTCTTCTGTTGAACCCTGGATCCGATCAACACGCCCACTTTGGCCTGCATCACTTCACCACAACTCAAGACATCGCCCCGCGTAGTCTCTACACTGTCGCCGCCCGGCCCCTGTGTCGATCCACAAAGCGCTGGAAAGATGAAGTCCATCCTTGAGCGGATCTGTCGATTTCTCCATCGATTGTTGATGCGTGCACGAATCGAGAGAGAAATCGTCTCATGGCAGGCGACTTCCTGCCCGGCTTCCGTCACAAGTCCGGAAAACCCCTCAGCGAATATGGTGTCGAACACATGGATCTCAGGCTCCGAAGCACCACCGTCTTCACAAAGCTCTGGAAACAGGTGACCAACAGCTTTTACGGCCTCGGCGGATATTTCACTCGCTCCGACAGCGATTGGAGCTGAAACCACCTGGCCGCAGGCCAATCCGCCACCATCTGACGTCGACACACCCCCAAACACCGGCGTTGTGATCAAAACGGCGATCACCACTAATAACTTCTTCATCCCGATCCTCTTCCTCAGGTTTGGCCGCGGGTGTGCGACCTGCCTCTTTTCTAGGTTGTTGGCGGAAGAGTTTTAGCCAAATGACCGTATGCATCGGTGATGCCGGTCACAACAACGCGTCGGCCAGGGTCCGAATGTTAAAAAGTTTGAACTCCATCTCGTTTGTGAACTGATTCCGGCGCGCCACTGCGGCCCAACGCCGGCTGAATCACGACGATTTGGAGGGATGATCCAGTCAGTACTGGTTTATGCCGCCAATAAATCGTTTGCTGGCAGACATGAGCGCTTCTGGCCAGAAGCGGCTGGCAGGGTTTTCAAGAGCGATTCGAAACCAGTCGCCCAACAGGAGCTGGACACTCTCTCTTCGGGGCGACCGGCAGTTGCAGACCCAGTGCTCTACGATCCAGCAAAGGCTCCGACCCAGGTGTCCGGTGAGTGTCGTGCGTTTTCTGACGTCTTCATTAACCTGTGCAGGGTCCAACTCGATCAGAAAGGACCTGGACAACACCATAAGCATCAAAGCGATCGCGATGCCTACGCGGTCATTGGTCAACGAGCCAAGGACAGGCAGGTGGGACCCTGCCAGCAGGAATTTCACGTCAATCAGCGCCCGATGCAGTCCTGGCTCCCCAAAGTCTTCAATCAACCCAAGGTACCAATGTGCGGCCAGATAGCGAAGCATGAATTCTGGCTTGAGTTGCTTCACCTTGGCGCCGCAAAAGTCTCCCTGGACCGAGTGTTCCGAAACAGTCTCCGCACAACCGAGATGTGATTCTATGAATGGAGAGTAATGTGGTACCAGGCCCCTGTGTACTTCAATCCACAGTCCCATGTCACGATTCCAGAGCGGGACCAGGTGGTGGTGGCTGTCCCAGCGGGAAGCTGGTTCCGGCGTAGGATTCTCAAACCCCATTTCCCCGAGCAGGGCCATGGTCTCGTCAATCTCGTGGCTCTCGAAAAAAAGGTCGACATCCCTCATCAGGCGCCAGTGAGGCTTCGGGTAGTACCTGACTGCGACGTCAATTCCCTTCAGGGTTGTGGGAATTATCCCTGCGCGGTTCAGCTCGATGAGGCATTGGTGCACAGACTGAACCATCTTCCGGTGCAGCACTCTCGCGGTCATATCGGCTGCTTCGATAAGTTCCGCGCTGGCGGCGTCTGACTCCAGCTGACCATTCTCGATCAGATGGTGCAGCATCGGCCCCATGCCAGCGTCCACGGCGAGCGACACTGCCGCGGAGGATATCCGAAGTGGAAAATCGTCTGGTTTATCGAGACGACTGAGAAATCCGAGGGTCAGCACCTCAATTCAGCCAATCAGGCCAAGCGCATGGAAGGAATCAATCAGGTCGTCCACATCTTTGCTTACAGTTGAGCTATCCACCTGATAGCGGGTGGCCAGTTGCTCCTTTATTTCGGCAACTGAGGTATTGCCGTCACACATTCTGAGAACGAACGCCGCGGTTTCGTTCAGCTTATGGATTTGACCGTTTTCCGAGTGCAGTACGATCAGCTCGTTATCGACCTCTTCGGTGGCCAGGTCTTCTCTCAGGCAAGGTTTTTTGGCTTCGCTATTCATGGATCGCTCTGGCGACAACCTTGCTGGTTTGTTCCAGATCAGCGGACAGGATGTTGTAGCATGCGACGCTCTCCGAGAGCCTGCGCACCATGGACAGCCCTTGATTTTCATGGGCCAGAGCGTTGAGAACGTTGGGGTAGAGTTTGAATGCCGCGTCGGAGGCAGTCAGCTCGGTAACCCGAGCCTCGGTTCCCGAATGGCCCCGATGGTTAATGAAAAAAATCTTCTTGATGCGCGATGGGAATCCACTTCGCGATTCAGGTGGTTTGACAGGGATGTGCCATGTTGCGCCGGTGTAGAGCGTCGTTTCTGGAACACAGAATGGCTCCTCCGGGAGGCTTTTCAGGCAGATGGCATGAGGATAATCCATAACCATCGGAGATCCGGCCTCGTCAAAACTCACGGGTGCCAGTTCATCGCTAAGGTAGTCGAAGTCGCCGCTGGCCAATGCCCACGTCAGGGTCGATTTGCCGGCGCCGGACTCACCGACGATGAGGAAAGCCTGGTCGCCGCACGCAACGACGGCGCCATGCAGAAACATCATCTTTGGTCTGGCCAGCTGCAATGCGGGCACCAGAAAGCTCTCGACGCCGTAAAGGATGTGTTCGCTGGATACATGGAATGACTCAGTGACCGATCCAATGCGGCCACTGACGTCAAATCCGTCGTCGTCGCAGTCAATTGAAATGTCAATTTCACAAGGCGCTGCGCTCTCAGCAATAGCTTTAAAGGCGCCAAAGTTGGAACTAATAAGGCTTTGCAGCCTGGTGTCGTCCGGAAGCGAGAGGTTCACACAGACGTCAAGACACTCGAAGCGGTAGTCGATTCGTACAGCCAATACTTCAGACTGGGCCCTGTTTTCAGGGGCCCGGGCAGATTTGGGAAAAGCCAGGGTTTAGAGCTTTTAGCAGCGACCCAGCCAACGCCGGATCGGACCACAGCGGTTGCGGATTCGACGCCGTGGGCCACCGGATCCAGATCCCGCCATGGAAGGTACGGCAGTCATAGTCAGGACGGCTGGAGCCACGTAGGTGGCTTTCTTGAGAAATGAGCGGCGCGACTTGGAATCCACGTGTATACCCCGAAGTTCGTAAACTGTTACCCCCGACCCTAATTTTTCTACAGCGCCGCGGAGCTGTCAAATTTTTGCATCAAAAAACGTCAAAATTGCTGAAAAACGCTGATCTCGGCCTGTCACGACGACGGCCCATTCACCAGGTTTTCCACGGGGCTCCCCGATTCCAGTGCTCCTCGAGAACGTTTCGATCCCTCAGAGTATCCATCGGCATCCAGAACCCTTTATGCCGGTACGCTGCAATTTCACCATCGCTCGCCAGCTGTTTCAGTGGTTCCTGCTCCCATACCGTCGAGCTGTCCTGGATGTAATCGATCACTCCCGGATTGAGCACAAAAAACCCGCCGTTTACCCAGGCACCATCGCCCTTTGGCTTTTCGCTGAAGCTGGTGACCAAAGGCTGGTCCGCCGCCAGTGTAAAGGCCCCAAAGCGCCCTTCGGGCTGCACCGCCGTCATGGTTGCCAGCCGGCCGTGTTCCTTGTGGAAATTGAGCGTGGCTGAAATATCAATGTCTCCCACGCCGTCACCGTAGGTGAGCAGGAACGGCTGGTCTTTGTCCAGGTACTTGCTGGCCGCCTTTACGCGCCCACCGGTCATGGTGTCTTCTCCGGTATCAGCAAGGGTGACTGTCCACGGCTCAATGCCGTTTCGATGCAACGTTCGGGTGCCTGAAGCCAGGTCGAATGTCACATCGGCGTGTCGGAGTTCGTAATTGGCAAACCACTGCTTGATCATATGCCCTTTGTAACCGCAGCAGATGATGAAATCGGTGATGCCGTGGGAGGCATAGATTTTCATCACGTGCCACAGAATGGGCATCCCGCCAATCTCCACCATCGGCTTGGGTCGGACACTGCTTTCCTCGCTGATCCGGGTTCCGAAACCGCCAGCCAGAATCATCGCTTTCAAAATTGCATCCCCTGCATTGTTCAGATCGCCAGATTACCGCCAATCACGCAGCGGTAGTTTGAAAATTTGTTACGCCCGGCAAAATCGTCCGCTTAGTCAGCCCTTCGAAGCCTCGCCGCCAGACGATCAGCGACCCAGCGCTCCAACCCCTCCGGTTTGCCGCTGACCAACCACAACGTGACCAGGACCACCGCATAAGTCACCACCCCCAGCGGCACTGTGTATGCCAGCTGTGTGACGGCACCGGGATACTCCATCGGCACACCCAGCAAAACGCCGCACATCGCCAGAGTGGCCAAAAGTGGGCGTAGTATCTGCAGAATCTGGTCCCACACGGAGACCGCGCCACTGACGCTGGCGGTCACGAACCACATGATAACGATGCCACTTGCCTCTACGGCCGCTCGACCATAGACAACGCCCTGCAAAGAAACGGAACCCAGCATGTAATTGCTGTAGGCAATCCATCCGAGAAACGCCACCAGGTAGTAAAGATCCACAAAAGTCAGGAGGCGCTGCCGCTCGTGGGCAATCAGGTAATACTCACCGGTGTAGCGCAGCGCGGCAGCCGCGAAAATGGCCGGAAGTATGGCCAGCAGCTGGGCCGCCACCTGCCACTTGGCACCCAGAAAAACGGATACCACGGGATCCGCACAGATCGCCAGGCCTGCCGCTGCGGGCAACGCCAGGGACGCCTGTACGTTGATGGATCGCCGTATCAGGTTGGCGGATTCTCCGACATCCCCCTTGCTGCTGGTGAAACCCGGCAGGAGCGCTCGGGAAATCGGCGCCATCAGCTCGGCCGTCGGCAGCCTGGCCACCTCCGCCGCCACCGAGTAACTGCCCAGGACCGCGGAAGAAAAAAATCGCCCCACCACGATTTCGTCGATTCGCTTCCAGATGTAGGCGGCCACGTTCATGAACAGCAGCCATTTGCCCTTATGAAACAGCGTCCCCATGACCGCGAAACTGGGCCGATGGGTGACTCGATGGAAAAAATAGGCGAGAAAAACGCCGAGTATCCTGGAAATCAGCGTCCCAATGACCAGCGCCCAATAGCTGCCCAGCACAAACGCCAGGCCGATAATGGCGAAGAACGTTGAAAGGCGCTTGATTGCAGACAGTTGAAACTCGCGGAAAAACTGCCTGGATTTCTGAAACTCCACCACGGCGAAGTTTTCGAGACCGCCGATAAAAGACGCCAGGGCCAGGACGTACATGACGTTAGCGACCCTGGGCTCAGAAAAGTAGTTGACCGCCAGTGGGGCGAGGCCGGCGATGATCAGAGCGGTGACGATTGCCTGGATCAGACGCAGGGTCCAGGCCGTATCCAGAAACTCTTTGTCCGGGTCGTCTTTCTGCAGCACCAGCAGGTGGACACCCATATCGAAAATGGCGTCCAGCAGCCCAACGACAATCCACGCCATGGCCACGATGCCAAAACTTTCCGGATCCAGCAGACGGGCCAGCACGGCAAGGCTGATGACCCCGAGAAAACGGTCAAACCAGCGATAGCCAACGTAGAGTGCCGCACCCGATGCCAGCGACCGGGTGTCAGTGAGCCGCTTGAGGAGTTTTGCCATGGGGACGGTCAGCGATTAAGGGCAAGCTCGGCCAACAGGCATCGGGACAGGGCGCGGTTCCCTGTATCTGAATAATGGGTACCGCCCTCTACGTAAAGCGTATCCTGGTCTGCGTGTGAAAGCAGACATTCCGTCGCGTCGTAAACGGTCAACCCAGAGCCGCTCATGGCATCGAGCAGCTGCCTCTTTTGCTGCTGTGAGCGATCATTGAAGTCGCTCCTGGAGGGCAGATAAACCAGCAACGCCCTCGCCTGACGTTGCTGCGCAAGCTCCATAAACCGACCGGCAAGAAACGCGCCAATAGCCAGAAATGCGTCTTCTCCCGTTGATCCCGACGCTTCGGCCCAAGGCGGATAAACCGAGGCCAGATATCGGAACAGATGCGACCAGTCCAGCATCTGAGGCTCCCAATCGTGTGCCAGAAACTCGACGTCGTGCTCAATCGTCGGTAGCGAAAACGGATCCTCGCGCCGGTAGATTGCCTCCGGCGGCATATTGGGTACGTTGTGAAGCTGCCAGGTCTGGCCGTCATACAGGTACCGACCCTTGCTGAAGGGAATGCCCCAGCTCGGCTTCAAGCCGGTGTAGACGTTTAACGCCCGGTTGACGTCGTCCCGGATAAAGGCCAGCACGGCAATATCGATTTCCCAATCCACTTCCAGCTCGTACCGAAGCACTGCCTGATCCAAGCCATAACCAGGTACGCCGAAACTGAGCACCTGGTGCGCGCCGTCAACCGCTGATTCGAGGTGGTGCTGCAAGGATTCCCCATAGACGACTTCTTCGGAAAACATGAACGAATCGCCGAAAAGACCAATACGGCTGGCGTGAGTTCTATTAAACAGATCCTCTCCCTGCACTGCGCTGCGCAGCCCACGTCTGGAACTGACATAGAGTCCGTCGTCGTAGCTTCTGGACGGCCCGACAGTCCATCCCAGGCGATCGTGACCCACATAAAAGGCGTCGGGGGCCAGGCTGTTCTGATACAGGGTCAGGTTGTGCTCGCCGTAGGTGGACCAGTCGAAGGGTCGCAGCAGCACCCCGCCGACTCTGCTGCCAAAAGGGTCCGGCTGAGCCAGCACTCGAACCGCCGCTTCGCTCAATGCGAATGCGGCCACGACAAAAATACCGTTGGCCAGCGCCGGCAGCACAATTTCCTGTCGGGTTTGCTTCCTGGAAAGCCACCCCCAGGCCACCATCAGCAAGCCGGCAACCAGGGAGCCGCAGCTCACCCAGAAGATGAGCGCCCATCGCTTCGACTGGAAATCCAATGGACCAGACTGCCACATCTGGCTGGCCAAAATGCTCCCTAAGACCCCGGCTTCGATGCCCAACAGGCCCAAGGTCAGCAGTGTTGCCGCGCTGGGTCGAATCACCTGACAAATCCCGGTCCGCTCTCGTGGCGCCATTATAGTCCGAACCTACCGGCGGAGCCCGCCCACAGTCACCGGCAGAACGGCAAAAACCGGTTCAATTGGAAAGACTTCAAGAAATTTCACATTGTTGGCCCGATTTGTCCGGTCGAGGTGCCAATCAGACGCTACACTAATCTCGCGAATTGCCTGCTGTCGGGCTGTTTGGAGCACTGTTCAACCATGGGAAACATTCTGGTCACCGGAGGAGCCGGATACATCGGCAGTCACGTGGTCAAGCAGCTTGGCCGGTCCGACGACAGCCTGATCGTTTTGGACAACCTCACCACCAGCAGCAAGGACGCGGTTCTCTGCGGCGAACTGATACGGGGTGACGTCGGGGATATGGATCTGGTCAGTGACCTGATGGTGCAGCACCGGATTGACACCGTCATGCATTTTGCCGCGAAGACCGTGGTGCCGGATTCAGTGGCGGATCCGCTGAGCTACTATGAAAACAACACCATGCAGACGCGAAATCTGATCCAGTGCTGCGTGGATCACGATGTCCAGCATTTCGTATTCTCATCAACAGCTGCGGTGTATGGCAATCCCGAAAGCGGCGTCGCGTCGGAGGAAACGGCTACGAATCCGGTCAATCCGTATGGCACCTCCAAGCTGATGTCGGAATTGATGCTGCGAGACGCCTGTGCCGCCGGATCTCTTCGCGCAGTGGTGCTGCGATACTTCAATGTGGCGGGCTGCGATCCCGGCGGCCGGATTGGCCAGTCGACACCCAACGCCACTCTGCTGGTCAAGGTTCTGGCGGAACAGATCTGCGGCAAACGGGCGTCTGTGAAGCTTTTTGGCACGGACTATGGGACCCGGGACGGCACCTGCATCAGGGACTACATTCACGTGGAGGACTTGGCCGCAGCTCACCTGAAAGCTCTGGACTACCTGCGAGAGGGTGGTCCGAGCGTCACATTGAACTGCGGATATGGCCGCGGGTTCACCGTTCGGGAGGTGATGGATGCAGTCGAGCGCGCCGCCGGCCAGAAGCTGGCGGTAGAAGAGGTTGGGCGCAGACCGGGAGACCCGGAGGCCCTTATCGCCAACGCGGATCGAATTCGCACTGTTCTAGGCTGGACGCCCGAGTTGGACAGCCTGGATCAGATCGTCCGGAGCGCTCTTGCCTGGGAACGCAAACTGGCCAGCCAGGACAAATCCTAGGCAGAGTAGTAATCGCGGTACCACCTCACGAAATTCCGGATGCCGGTTTCGATTGGGGTCTGCGGACGATATCCCACGGCAGCCGTGAGATCATCAATGTCGGCGCAGGTCGCTGGAACATCGCCGGGCTGCAAAGGAAGATACTCTTTCTCAGCCTTCCGACCGAGATTCTCTTCCAGAACTTCGATGTAACGCATCAGGTCGATGGGGTTGTTATTGCCGATGTTATATACGCGATACGGCACCGAACTGGTACCGGGATCCGGCTTATCACCATTCCAGAGTGGGTTTGGTGCAGCAACCTGGTCCAGTGTCCTGATGACGCCTTCGACGATGTCATCGATGTAGGTAAAGTCCCGTTGATGTCGCCCGCGATTGAAGATCTGGATCGGTTTTCCTTCAATGATCCGTCGGGTGAATATAAACAGAGCCATGTCCGGCCGTCCCCACGGTCCATACACGGTAAAAAACCGAAGGCCGGTGGTAGGCAGGCCATACAGGTTACTGTACGTGTGAGCCATCAGCTCATTGGCTTTCTTGCTGGCCGCGTAGAGACTCAGGGGATGGTCAACGTTATGGTGGATGGAAAACGGCATTCTTGTGTTGGCGCCGTACACTGAACTGCTGGACGCATATACCAGATGCTCAATTCCGTGATGGCGGCAGGGCTCCAGAACATTCAGAAACCCCACCAGGTTGGCATCGATGTAAGCCCTGGGATTCTCCAGCGAATACCGCACACCGGCTTGTGCCGCCAGGTGTACAACCCGGTCGGGTCGGAACCTCTCAAATGCGGCTTCCATGGCGCTGCTGTCTTCCAGCGCGATCCGGGCCTCCTCAAAGGCCGGGAACTGATGGAGCAGGCCCAGTCGCGATTCCTTGAGTTCAACATCGTAGTAGTCATTGACGATATCGACTCCCAAAACCTCGTCGCCTCGATTCAGCAGTCGTTGAGCAACATGAAAGCCGATAAACCCGGCAGTGCCGGTCACTAAGATTCGCATCGATTTCGCCGCTGCTTAAAGGCGATCATCAACCAGGCCGCGCTCAAATACAGCCTTCACGTCGAACAAAACGTGTTGGTCCCGGCCAAGTCGCCTGATGTTTTCGATCCCCATCTCCCTGAACTGGTCGTGAGCCACCGCAAGAATGATTGCGTCGTAGACACCTTCCTCCAGTTGATCCACCGTCTCCATACCGAGGTTTTCACGTGCATCGCTACTTTTTACCCAGGGGTCAAATACATCTACCTGTGCGTGATAGGCGTTCAGTTCATTGACCACATCAATTACCCGGGTATTCCTCATGTCGGGGCAATTTTCCTTGAATGTAAGCCCCAGCACCAGAACCCGGGAATTAACCACGTGTATGCGTTTCTGGGTCATCAGTTTGACCACCCGACCAGCAATATGGACACCCATGTTGTCATTCAGCCGCCTGCCGGCCAGTATGACTTCCGGGTGATAGCCAACCTGTAGCGCCTTGTGGGTCAGGTAATAGGGGTCTACGCCGATGCAGTGGCCCCCGACCAGTCCGGGTCTGAACGGCAGAAAGTTCCACTTGGTGCCTGCCGCTTCCAGCACCTCCACGGTGTCGATGCCGAGCCTGGCGAAGATTACGGCCAGTTCGTTGATCAGCGCAATGTTGAGATCCCGCTGAGTGTTTTCAATCACTTTTGCCGCTTCGGCCACACGGATACTGCTGGCTTTGTGCGTACCCGCTCGAATAATGGTCTGGTACAACGCATCCACGATTTCTGCGGTTTCCGGCGTAGATCCAGAGGTAACCTTTACGATGTCGGGCAGGCGGTGTTTCTGATCGCCAGGATTGATTCGCTCAGGGCTGTAGCCCACAAAAAAATCGACGTTGTATTTCAGTCCGCTTTGCTGTTCGAGAATAGGAACGCAGGTGTCCTCGGTGGTCCCTGGATAGACCGTAGATTCGTACACCACAACAGCGCCGGATTTCATCACGCCTCCGACGGTCGACGACGCAACCTTCAATGGAGAAAGGTCCGGTTGGTTGTTCTGGTCTATTGGAGTCGGGACGGTCACCACGAAGACCGTACAATCGGCCAGGTCCTCGGGGTTGGTGGTGAATGTCAGGCCTGCCGAGGCTGCCAGTTCCTCATCCGATACCTCCAGAGTGCTGTCCGTACCGTCCATCAATTCGCTGATACGATTCTGATTGACGTCGAATCCTTTCGTTGCGAAATATTTTCCAAATTCAACGGCTAACGGAAGGCCCACATAGCCGAGGCCGATTATGGCGATCTTGTCGCCATCGGTTTTGGGAAGTTCGTCCATTTTTCCTGCTCTTTGCCAGACGCCCGGGTCAGCGTCGAATAGTAGCTGTTTTTTTGCTGGCGTTGTTGCACCAGATATGTCGCTTGTAACATTAGTTTCCAATCTCCAAGATACCGTGCAGGCATGGAATCTGTTAGCTTGTAGCTACATAATGGAACGCGACTGACTACCATTGCGTGGGAAGCAGGGGTTGTCACCGTCTACTGGGGAAGAACCGGTGCTCGCAGGCACCGACGGGGTCATATGCCGAAAATTCGCATATTCAAGCAGTACGTACACGTACCGTACGCATTGTTGGCGCTCGCCGAGAGCGTTCTGCTGTTCGGCGCGCTGTATCTGGCTGCCAGTGTCCGTTTTCTGGGCGACTTCTCGGCTATTGAACAGTATGTCGGGCCTTTGCTCCCCCGGGCGGCCGCTTTCGCCGTGGTGATGCTCATCGGGTTGAGTTCCATGGGCCTCTACCACGTACACCAGGAAACCCGCTTTCGCAGCCTGTTTCTGCGCCTTGCACTTGGTTTGGGGCTCGGATGGCTGGGGCTGGCGTTTTTGTACTACGCGGTTCCCGACCTGTATGCCGGGCGCGGCATTCTGGCCATTGCCGTGCTCATCACCCTTATGCTGGTACCCCTGATCAGACCGGTTTTCTACCGGCTGATAGACGACTCAACGTTCAAACAGAAAGCGCTGATACTGGGTGCCGGCAAAAACGCCCACTCGTTGGTCAATCAGCTTGACAACGCGTCAGGTCTGGTGGTCGTCGGTTGCGTTCCCTCGGAGGGAGAAGACCCCCAGGTCACTGAGGAACTGGTGAAAAACATCCCAGCGGGCGGACTTCGGCAGTTCTGCGCCCGCGCCAAGGTCGAGGAAATCATCGTCGCGGCGGATGACCGCCGCAGTTCGTTCCCGATGAAAGACCTGCTTGAATGCAAGCTCAGCGGAATGAGGATTGTCGAGCAAATGTCGTATTTTGAACGCGAACAGGGAAGAGTTCGGCTGGATCTGCTGTATCCGGGCTGGTTGGTTTTTTGTGATGGCTGCAACCGAAGCGCTGTCCGCATGGCCACTAAACGGACTTTCGACGTGGTGGTGAGTTCTCTGCTGCTGGTGGCCAGCCTTCCAATCATGCTGGCGACGGCCGTCGCGATCCGACTGGAGGACGGCCTCAGGGCACCCCTGCTCTACCGTCAGCGCCGCATAGGCGAGGCCGGTGAAGTCTTCGAAGTCCTCAAATTCAGAAGCATGAGCGTCGACGCCGAAAAGGACGGCAAAGCCAAGTGGGCGTCGAAAAATGACAGCCGGGTCACCCGCGTTGGGTCATTTATCCGCAAAACTCGGATCGACGAACTCCCTCAGATATTCAACGTCCTGCGGGGTGACATGAGTTTTGTGGGTCCTCGCCCCGAGCGGCCGGAGTTTGTCGAAACCCTGGAAAAAGACATTCCCTACTACGCAGAGCGGCATTTCGTAAAACCTGGCATTACCGGCTGGGCGCAAATCAAGTACCCGTACGGCGCAAGCATCGAGGACGCCAAAGCGAAGCTCGAATTCGATTTGTACTACGTGAAAAATAACTCCCTGCTGCTGGACCTGTACGTCTTGATATCAACAGCTGAGGTTGTCCTGTTCGGTAAAGGTCAATGATCCGCGTCGTCCCGGCTGCGGGCTACCTTCAGCGGGTCGATGGGGGAGTTGAACCAGCCCGTGACCCGGCCATTCTCGAAATACACCTTGGACACGCCGTAGTCCCATTCCGACTCGGTGGCGCTGACCGGCTCACCCTGAATACGTCTGACGTCTTCGGCAGTAAAGCCCACGTCAAAACGCTCGTTAGGCACCGACGCGCTGGCTGCGCCCGAGCCGGCGGCATCGATTCGACCATTGGGATCATTCCATCTCAGGACTTTCCCGTGAGCCAGTGTGATCGTCACGTCCCCGTAGTACCAGACGTCACCAATGGTCCTGTCCGGACGCCCCCAGCCGTCGATAAGCTGCCCGATCGGCATGCCGACGAACATCACTCCAGCGTCGGCCGCCCCCGTATCCTTGGCACTGGACTCCCCCGACCTGGTTTCCGCCGGCAGGCTCGGTGCATCGCCGGGGTCGCTTTTGCTGAACCACACCGCGCCGATGATGATGGCCACCACGGCAGTCATAGACCGGGTCAGCCATGGACTGCTCTGGCTGACCTCGTTCTCGAATTTTGCGGCGTTCGACACGCCAAAGTCCGTTTCCGTGGAGCCCGCGTCAGGCGCAGTGCTGTTGGGCCGTTTCGGTCTGTCGGATCCGGCCCTGCCGCTGACAGTCAGGCCGGTAGGCGGCAAGTCTCCGAAAATCCTCCGATAGCGCTTGAGCTGCTCATAAGCCTCGGTGACTTCTTCAAATCGAAGCTTGGCAATTTTCTCAATCCGCTCGTGCCCGCCGGCGCGATCGGGGTGGTAGGCCTGGGCCTTTTTCCGATACGCGATCTGCACTGCCTTCCAGCCCTCTTCCGGGGTCACTTCGAGCAATCGGTAGTAGCGGTCAAAGTCGGGATCGACGGACATTTTGCAGGCAATTCCAGAAGCTAATCCAGCAACAGCGGTTTGCTATACTTACGTGATGATCAAAAATTTGCAATTGCTACAGATACTTTCGGCAAAAGCCTTACCCGTTTTGTCGACCATTCTGGTACTCACTCTACTGGCTTGTGCCGCGCCCGCGCCCGACCGGATGCCAACCCAGGTGGATACCGAGAATCTGGTGGAAGAATACCGCATCGGCGTGGGTGACATGGTCGAAGTTTCCGTATGGCGCAATCCCGACCTGGGTGCAACGGTTCCGGTGCGTCCGGACGGGCAAATATCGGTTCCGTTGATCGGTGATGTTGACGCGGGCGGAAAAACGGCGGAAGAAGTCGCCGAGATCATACGCAAAGAACTGGAGGTTTACGTCAAACAGCCGCGCGTAGCCGTCATACTGACTCAGCTCAACAGCCACGAATTCCTGTCGAGAATCCGGGTTACCGGCGCCGTGCGAAACCCGGTGACTATCCCCTACCGAAGAGGGATCACGGTACTTGACGCAGTGCTGGAAGCCGGGGGGCTCAACGAGTTTGCCTCCCCCGATCGCGCCCGGCTGGTGCGCAAGTCAGGCGATGAACCGGGCACTTACGGCATTTCCCTGGGAGAAATCCTGAACAAGGGCGACCTGACCACCAACTATGAACTGAGGCCTGGTGACGTGATCACAGTGCCGGAACGAACACTCTAATCGCTGTGCCGACAATATGCTGGATCCCCAAACAGAAAGACTAGCCAAAACCCTGCTCCGTGAGCTGTCCGCCCGCCGGGCTGCCTGGCTGCTGCTGGCGATATTGATCAGCGCGGGCGCCTTGACTTTCGGCTTCCTGCTGCCCAAGCAATACACCGCCTCAGCGCGGATACTGGTGGAAGACAACAACATCGTCGGCCCGCTGATGGACGGCGTTGCAGAACAGACCGAAGTTTCAGACCTGGCAGCGATCGTCAGCGAGCTGGTGCTGAGCCGCAGTTTGCTGGATCAGATTCTGGCGGCCGGCGGCTGGCTTGAAGGCGACAAGACCCTGGGACAGATTGAGATTGAGCGGAATCAACTGGCCGCCAGAACCTACGTGGAAAACCTGGGAGGCGGATTGATTCGAGTCAGCTATCGGGATGTTGATCCCGAACGGGCGTTCCTGGTCGCCAACATGTACGTCGAGTGGATCATCGAAGAGAGCCAGGAAAGCAAGCGGCGAGAAAGCATGAAGGCGTTCGAATTTATCGACAGCCAGGTCAATGAATATCAAAAACAGCTGATCGCCGCCGAAGAAGGTCTGCGCCAGTTTCGGACTCAGAACCTGGACGCGTTGCCGGAATCCGCCGCTCAGGTGGCTGCCCGTGCCATGGATCTTCGACAGCAGTCGAAAATACTGAGCCTGGAAATGAGTGAACTCGACGCCCGCGAGCAAATCCTGCGGCAGCAGCTGTCCGGTGAGGCCGAGGTGACCACCGCCCTGGGTACCGGTACGGAGCTGCGGGCCCAGTTAGTCAACCTGCAGCGGGAGCTTTCAAATCTTCGACTGAATTATCACGACACCTATCCAGACATCATTCGACTGAAAGCCCAGATTGAGGACATCGAAAATCAGCTTCGAAACAATGACGGCCTGACCGGAGGCGTCGTTGCCAACTCTTCGACCAATACCAGTGAACAACCCATAAACCCGCTGTACCAGGACTTGCGAAAACAGCTGGCGGATACCGAAACCCGACGAATCACTGCCAGGGCCAGACTGAAAGAGCTGGAAAGCCAGCTGGTGCAGGAAACCAACCGGGTAAAAAGAATTGGCGATGCTGAAGCGGAACTGGCGGAGCTGACTCGTGACTATGAGGTAAACCGGGATATCTACCAGGACCTGCTGCGGCGCCGGGAGCGCGCCCGTGTCTCCATGAGCATGGACCAGCAATCCCAGGGCCTGATTATGAAGGTGCAGGAACAGGCGGCCATTCCCCGTGCGCCTTCGGGTCTGCGGTTTATGCACATCGCCCTGCTGGGCATGGTGTTGAGCATCGCCATTCCCACGGGGATGACCGCAGCGCTGGTGCAATTCGATCCCCGAATACGTATGAAGGAACAGGTGGAACAGCTGAAACTGCCGGTATTGACCGTGGTCTCAGAAATGCACACCCGAACGCGCGTACTAGGCAATATTGCGTTCGTGGGGGGCTTGGCCGTACTGGCAGCCATGTACGCCGTAGCCGCGTGGTTAAAGCTCTTCGGAACAGGAAGCTGAGATGACGGATTCAGTCAATTTGCGCCCGGTGTCCAATGACGCCGACTCAGAGGACACGGGGCGGCGCGAACTCATCGAACTCATGGAAGAACCGAATCCACTGGTTCCCCGTGTGCTCGATGACGGCAACATTATTCACGCGAAAACCAGTTCCGAGACCGCCTTTAATGCCTTTCGCGAGTTACGGACGGACCTGATGCAACAGGCCAATGGGCAGAACTTCGTGTGCATCATCACGTCAGCGGTGCCGGGAGGCGGTGCGACCCATGTGGCAATCAACCTTGCCTCGGCTATCGCCCTGGATCGTACCAAAACCGCTCTGATTGTAGACTGCAATGTTTACCGGCCCGCATTGCACGACAGGTTGCGTATAGAACAGCAACCCGGATTGACGGATTTCCTGGCCGACCCTGATGGGGTGTCTATTTCGGACATCATCAAACCGGCCGGCATTCCGCGTGTCCGTGCCATCCCGTCGGGGAGCAGGCCGGCAAGGGAAAGCGAGTACTTCGGATCCGTCAATATGCGCCTTCTGCTGCACATGCTGGGTCAGCGCTATCCGGACCGCTACATCATTGTCGATGCGCCATCCATGAATGCCGCTGCAGACACCCGCATGCTGGCCGCATACGCAGACCTGGTGTGCCTGGTAGTTCCCTACGGACGGGTAACGTCGTCCAGGATTGTTGATTCGAGCCGCGCATTCGATGCCAACAAATTTGCCGGCGTTGTGATTAATCGTGAACCGTCAGTTTGGGGCTGACGCTATGAGGGATCTGTTCATGAAACGAAGCGTCATTTTCGCTCTGTTGCTGACACCGGGAATGCAGGCGCTCGCCCAGGACGGCGGACCACAATTGAACTACGGCATTGGCGCGAGAGCCCAGTACGAATCCAACGTGACGCTGGCCTCACAGGATGAAATCAGCGATAACCTGGTGTCTCCATTCCTGGACTTTGACTTGAATCGGCTTGGGTCGCGTGTTGATGCCACGCTGAACGGTTTTCTCGAATACACCTCGTACCTGGACGACAGCTTCGAATCAGAGTTTCGAGGCACGATGGCGGCAGATGTGAGGTGGAAATGGGCAGACGACCGATTCAACTGGGTCCTGCAAAACGACCTGACCCGATCGTCCATCAACGTGCTCGCGCCGAACACGCCAGATAATGTACAGCAGACCAATGCCCTGTCCACCGGGCCCGATCTGGTTTTTCGGCTGGGTGCCGCTGACCGTCTGAGGGTCGGTGCCCGCTACAACGATTTCTATGCTGAAGAGGATGACGACGCCAGCTATGATGGCTTCGGTGGCGAGATCACCTGGCTGCGGCGGTTGTCTGAAAATCGCAGCTATGAGCTGACCCTGGAGGGCGACCAGGTCGATTTTGATGAATCATTGCTGGGGTCGTCGGACTATGATCGCCAGCAAATCCTTGTGGCCTACAACCACGCCGGCAGCCTGACCGGAGGCCGTGACAACGTCAGGATTGAAGTGGGTTACTCCGAACTTGAGTTTGATGACGGTACCGACGACACCTTTGACGGCCCCATCATGAGACTCACCTGGGACCGCGTCGCATCCGACGGCGCGACACTTTCACTGTCGCTGATCAAGGAAATTGGCGACATCTTTCGGGACACCAATGCCGTGTTGACGGCTTTTCCGGTCAATGACACGCAGGATACCGCCGTCACCGGGGCGCCTTTCGAACGGGAAGAATTCCAGATCGGCTGGACCAAGCCGATCTCCCAGCGAACAACCCTGAATCTGCAGGCCGGTCTGGACAGGCAGGACTATTCCCAGATCGATCTGGATCAGGAGGTTTTGAGTGCTGAGATCAGCTTTGGCGTCCAGTTGCGCCCGCTGGTTCAGCTGAACGCTGGCGCGCGCTGGACCGAGCAGGAGTTCAACGACATCGGTCAGGAAGATGAAGACACGGAGTTTGTGCTGGGCCTTTCCTACCAGCGAACCCGAAACCTGTTTTTTGAGGTTGCCGCGAGTTATCAGGATCAGGACAGCACCAACCCGCTGTTCCGATACGACAATTCGACCTTTTACTTCCAGGTGGTCTATCGTCGCTGAATCTCATGTCCAGCGAAACCAGCGCCCGATCAGCCGAGAGCCGTAAACAAGAACTGGCTCTCAGTCTTCGCGTCGTCAGCGAGAGTTACGAATTTGCGGCACTCAAAGACGAGTGGGATAGCTTGGCCGCGGAATGCCCGGACTGCGACTTTTTCGTCACCTGGACCTGGGTGCATGCCTGGTGGGAGAAGTTCGGCAGGGATTTTGAGCTGCGGATTTATACCGTTCGCGACCAGGACGGCCAGTTGCGGGGTCTGCTGCCCTGCTACCTCCAACAGCAACGCATTGTGTTCGGGATGGTCGAGTTCTATGAGCTTCGCTACCTGGGCACAGGAATCGGGCCGCAATCCAGCTATCACGATCTGATAGCACGCCCCAAGGACAGGGCCCTGGTAACCAAGACCATCATCCCGCACCTGGTCAGTGAATCCGCCGTTTGGGACGTACTGACACTGAACGACATGCCGGCAGAGAGCCCGTTGACAAGAACTCTGCCGAGGGACATGCCGGGGCACCTGTTCCAGGGAAAAAGAACCCCAACCGCGATTGTTGAGCTTCCACCAAGCTGGGCGTTTTACCTGGAAACCCTGGAACCCGATGACCGTGCAAACCTGATCGCGTGCCGGGAACGATTCGCCTTCGAGGGCAGTGTCGAATTCGGGTTAGACACTGATAAATCGGCGATTCGTGAGTCACTGGCTACCCTGACGGACCTTTCTCAATCCCGTGGAGGGCAATCGCCCAAGTCTCTGGGTGATTTTTTCAATCTGATGTCGGGATTATTGTCCGAGTCCAAGCGATTCCGGACTTACACGGTCAAGCAGAACGGAACCACAGAGGCAGTGCTCGTCACCTACCATTGGAGAGATACTCTCTACTGCGCGGAATTTGCGGCGTCCAGCGCCGTCAGTGCACTGGATCCATATCGTCTGCTGGTGTCCCGGGCAATTGAAGATGCCATTGCCATAGGCGCCTCCCGGGTCGACCTACTCGGGGGCAATCTGGACATCAAGCGTCAACTGGCGCTGCAGACTCGCGAAACCGTGACCCTTGGGGCCTACCGTGCCAATAACAAGGGAAAGCTGATCCGCCTGCGCCGGGAATTTCGTCAACGCGGCGGCCAGATTACTTCCAATTCCTGAGCTGCACCGCCTCATCGAGTTCCAATGCTTCTGCTGCTGGTATGTATCAACCTGACCCTGGCCTTCATGCGCCCCCAGGAGTTCATTCCGGAGCTGTATGGCGTGCCCATCATTCCAGTGGCCATTCTGGCCTGCGGCGTTGCCTGGTTCTTCACCAACAAGAATCTTGAGGGGCCCAACGGATTCCTGGTCCTGCTGTTTCTTCTGGTAACAACCTTTTCACACGTGGCCAACGGCTGGTTTGGCGGAGCCGCGGATTGGCTGCCGCTATTCGGCGTGACCTGCGTCATGTTTTACTTCCTCGCGGCGGCCTCCTCCAGCACGCGAAACGTCAGGATTCTCATGTCGATATTTGTCGCGTGCGGACTGGCCATGGTGTTGCATGGCTTCCAGCAGGAGTTTTATGGGCAGGGGTGGACCGGTGAGCCGCCTATTCTCGGTCGTATCCGCTACATTGGCCTGCTCAATGACCCCAACGACCTGGGGTTGTTCCTGATCATGGGATTGCCATTCATTTTTCTGTTCTATTCGCAGACCAGGTCCATCCTGGTCAAGCTGTTCTGCGCGACCTCCGCAGCCGCCTATTTTTATGCTTTTTACCTGACCGAGTCCCGCGGCACCATCGTCGCTGCAGTGGTCATGATCGGCCTGATGGTTCTGCGGAGGTTTGGCACCGTGGCAGTGGCTGCATTCATGGTTCCCGTCATGTCGCTGGCAACGTTTCTGCCAGAGCGCATGCGCGAAATCAGCGCGTCGGAGGAGTCCGCCAACATCCGGGTGGAGGCCTGGTATGCCGGGCTGCAGATGTTTGAGTCTCACCTGTTTTTCGGCGTCGGGGCGGGAAGATTTGCTGAGTTTCACGGTCGAACCGCACACAATACTTTCCTGCTGGTCCTGTCCGAGACAGGCATCATTGGATTTGCGGTATTCATTGCCATTTTCGGCTACTCCTATTTCTTGATGCGGGAAGCGGCGTTTCGACGTACTGTGACCGAAGGCGGAGATGTTGCTGCATTCGAAGCCGAAAAAGCCACCTCAACTGCACTTTACTACTCACTGATCGGTTTTCTGGCGGCTGCGTTTTTCCTGAGCCGGAGCTATGTGGTGTTTCCGTACCTGCTTTGCGGCATGATCACTGGCTACTACACGTACCTTCGATCCCGGGACAAATCGCTGAAAGCATTTCGTCTCACACAGGACCTGGTTATGTGGGCGGTTTACACCCTGCTCGGCGTGTTGTTTTTGTACCTGGTTGTGCGCGTACTGTTGCTGGCTGCGTGAAAATGACGGAACTGATAATTGCAAGTTTGCTGATGGTAGTTGCCCTGACGGCTGTCGCGGTGGGGCTGCTGCTCAGAAGCCGCAACATGCTGGTCTGGATTGGTCCCTATCTGAGAGGACGATTGAAGCCCCGGCCGCCGGCACAGGGAACGATTCACGTGTTGTTCTGTTTCGTCGACCACTACGAGCCCATGTGGAATTCGCCAACCCGGGAAATCGAGGACCACCGGGTCCGGCAGTGGGAATTGGGTTATCCGAAACTGGCTGATCGACACGCAGACTCAGAAGGCGTCAAGCCACAACACACCTTTTTCTACCCCGAAGAAGAGTACCGGTTCGAACACCTGGAGGCGATTCGTGAACTGTGTGTCCAGGGGTATGGCGAAATCGAAGTCCACCTGCATCACGATAACGACACGGACGCTGGTCTTCGCCAGAAGCTGGACGGTTTTTGCCAGACGCTTTCAGAGTCTCACGGTGCGCTGCCCAGAGACCCGGACAGCGGAAAAACCCTGTATGCCTTCATTCACGGCAACTGGTGTCTGGACAACTCGGCACCCGATGGCCGCAATTGTGGTGTCGACAACGAGTTGGAGGTACTGGCCGATACCGGCTGCTACGCTGACTTCACGTTGCCGTCGGCACCTGATGCGTCGCAGACCCGCAAGATCAACAGCATCTACTACGCCACCGAGACGGGCAGGCCAAAATCACATAACGATGGTGTCGACGTGGAAGTCGGTCGGGAACCCCAGGGCGACCTGATGATCATCCAGGGTCCGCTGGGTCTGAACTGGGCTGACCGCAAATGGGGGATCATTCCTCGCATAGAGAACGGCAACATCACCGGCAACCAACCCCCAACCCCACAGCGCGTAGATCTCTGGGTAAAGGCGGGCATCCACGTGAAAGGCCAGCCCAACTGGGTGTTCGTCAAGATCCATACCCACGGTGCGCAGGACTCCTCAATCGACTGCCTGCTGGGCGATCCGGTGGACCAGATGCACTCCTACCTCGAATCTCGCTATAACGATGGTCAGGACTACTGCCTGCACTACGTCAACGCGCGCGAAATGTACAACATCGTCAAGGCCGCAGAGTCCGGTAAGACCGGCAACCCGGCACAGTATCGGGATTTTCTTCTTGCGAGGCCCGAATTTGGCCAACCGGGGCGCTCCAGCACACCGCTATGACTTTCAAAACGCTGGTGACACTGGCCACGGGGGCCGTGATGTCGGCAATTGGCGCCGTTGGGTTTGTTTTGCTGGTGTTCCCGGACCACTGGCGCGTCGCGGCCATGGAACAGTGGCTGCTGAGGCCCTGGCTTGGACCCTCTTACCTGGGAGATGGCCAGCCGGTTTCAGATCTTCTTCTTTGTAATCCCATGGGATTGGCGATTCACCCTAGCGGTGACCTGCTGATCTCTGATCGGGGACGGGATCGGCGCGGCCGGGTGGTATGGCGAATCGGGAAAGACGGCGTTGCAAGAATCTTCGCGGGAAACGGCCTGCTGGGAAAGCCGGCGCCGGGCCGCGCCATCAACGTTTCTTTTGACCGCCCCGAGAGCATGGCCGTGACAGCGGACGGCTCAGTGCTGTTGTCCGATGGATTCAGTCATGCAATTTTCCGAATTGACGCCAGCGGTGACCTCTCGATCTTTGCCGGTACGGGAACCCCAGGGTTTTCGGGTGACAACGGCCTGGCAACTGACGCGGAGTTATTCCGTCCGGCAGACATTAAATTCGATAGCCTCGGCAACCTGTATGTGGCGGACGTCAGGAACCATCGAATTCGCAAAATTGACGTCGATGGCGTCATCACCACGGTGGCCGGCACCGGAGAGCCGGGCTTCAGTCCCGACGGAACGGCGGCCACTCAAGCTCAGTTGGATTCTCCCTGGGGCGTGGCCGTGGATAAGCTTGATCGACTGGTGATTGCCGACAGCAATAATCACAGGATTCGAAGAGTGGAAGCCAACGGTTTGCTGACAACGGTGGCGGGAACTGGAGAAGCTGGTTTTGACGGTGACGGCGGTCCGGCGGTGCTCGCCAGACTCAACGTTCCCGAGGCGCTGTTCATCGACCATCGCGGAGTCATCTACTTCGGCGACGAGAACAATAATGCGGTACGGTTGATAGCGCTTGACGGCACCATCGATACGCTGCTGGGAACCGGTTCACCTGGCCGGGCCGAGCCTGGAAAACCAGCTGCTGGATCGCCGGTGGATGATCCCGAGACTGTCCTGATCAGGAATGGTGAGGTCATCATTTCCGATGGTAACAACGGACGCGTCCTGCGGATTACTGTCGACGGCGTTGTCGGCGAGGTCGCTGGGAGAGGCGATATCACCAGGTGCAGCAGCAGGTGGTAGTATCTGCGCCAGACCCATGGCTGTGGTCGATGTTGAAGCGGTTGGAATGAACACAAAAAAAACAATCAACGTCATCAGCTACTACTTCGAACCGGAAAACACGCCGCGGGCTTTCCGGACCTTCGAACTGGTCAGGGTACTCTGCGAGTCGGGCTATCGCGTGCGACTGATCGTCCCGGATTTTGTGCCGCGGACTTACCGTCACCCCAACCTGGAACTGATCGAAACACCAGGGGGCTATATTCTCAACCGCACCAGGTTGGGCTCGGAGGAAGGATATCGTCGTCCGCGCAGCCTCGCGTGGCGGTATGACCTGAAGCTGGCCCGCATTCTGCTGCCCAAGGTCGTCTGGCCCGACATCAGGACCGTGTGGGCACGGCTTGCCGCCCGTCACCTGCTCAAGGCCCGCGTAGATCTGGCTGCGGACGCGACCATCAGTATTGGCCTGCCCATTGCGCCCCACCTGCTGACGGCTGCACTGGCCCGGTCACAGGAGGTGGTGGGAAACCTGGGTTGCCTTGTCGCGGAATACGGTGATCCGTTTTCCGTGTCAAAACTCGACGGCGACCCAAAAAACGTTGACCGGGAAAAAAAACTGCTGGAGGTATTCGACCATATCGTGGTGCCAACTCCTGGCGCGCAGGAGCTGTTTTCGCAGCTCAAATCCGCCGAACGAATTCACGTCATCCCCCAGGGATTCAAGGCGCCGGAAAACCTGACCCGACATCCACCTGAACCTGACTCAACCGAAGGCCTGCATGGGTTTTATGGCGGCGTGTTCTACGGGGAATACCGAAACCCAAATAACCTGATGCTGGCGCTCCAGATGTTGGACCGCCAGGAAAAACCGGTACGATTGACGATTCGCACCTCAGACGACATAAGCTTCATATTTGGGGATACGCCAGGGCTTTATGAATTGACCATGAAGTACACCGAGGTGCTGCCGTTGGTTTCACGAAGGAGATTTCTGCAGGAGCTTGAATCCCATGACTTTGCGGTCAATTTTCTCGGCCCCCACCAGTCGCAGATTCCAAGCAAGGCCATCGACTACGCCCTCACCCAGGTACCGGTACTCGAGATCAGACCTGCTGATTCCCCGGAATGCATCGCTGAAAAGTTGGAAAGCCGCGAGTTCGTCCAATATCCTTTTCGGCCGGAACACGACATCAGGAATGTGCTGGCAGCCTATGAGAAAGTGATGTTCGGCGATTCCGGTGGGGTCAGTCGCCAGTCTCCCCCTGCATAAGGAAATCGTTCCACGCCAAAATCTGCAGCGAGTCCGGCCTGTACCAGCGCAGGGCCTCAACAATGGCCCGAGCCAGCTGCAGATCGGTGATCAGAGAAACTCCGGCATCCACCGCCCGGCGCCGAATGAAATAGCCATCAGGCCGGCCAGACTCGTCGAATTCCTTGGACACGTTGATCACGAGATCAACCTCACCGCTGTCTATCAGGTCAACAGCGTTGCCCGAAGTGCCAGGATTCTTGCCGACCTCAGTACAGCTGACCCCGAGTTCAGAAAGCATTTCCGCAGTTCCGGCTGTCGCATAAATCGGCAGATCCAATTCGTTCGCAATAACCCGGGCCTCATCCGAAAACCAGTACTTTTCAGCCACCGGTCCCAGGGAGAGAAGCACGCCCTTCTGTGGAAACCTGAAGCCGGTGGAAATCAGGCCATGCAGCAGTGCCTCGTGCATATCTCGGCCGAAACAGCCGACTTCGCCGGTACTCGCCATCTCGACGCCCAGAATGGGATCGACACCAATCAACCGGGAGAATGAAAACATCGGGACTTTGACGGCCACGTACTCAAGGTCCAGGCAGTTGTTCTTCACCGGTGCAGCGGCACCAAGCATCCGTCTGGTGGCCTCGGCGGCAAAATTTTCACCCATCACTTTTGACACGAATGGAAAACTGCGGGATGCGCGAAGATTGCATTCGATGACCTTGACGGCGTTCTGTTTGGCAAGAAACTGTATGTTGAACGGCCCGGTGATGTTCAGTTCTTTTGCCAGTTGGGCCGCGGCTCGCTTAATTCGACGGATCGTCGCGATGTAAAGTTTTTGCGGCGGCATGACCAGGGTCGCATCACCGCTGTGCACACCGGCATCCTCGATGTGTTCGCTCATGGCCCACAAGATCAGTTGGCCGCCATCCGCTACAGCGTCGATCTCGATTTCCCGCGCATGGGTTTCAAACTTGGACACCACCACGGGATAGTCCGGGGAAACCCGCTTGGCGCGACCCAGAATCTGCTGTAATTCGTGGGGCTCATGGGCCACACTCATAGCCGCACCGCTCAGCACATAGCTGGGTCTCACCAGCACCGGAAACCCGCCGAGTTCATCAACGATGCTGTCAGCATCGGAGATTTCTTCCACGTGCTTCCATTTCGGCTGATCGATACCCAGTTCGTCCAGCAGCGCGCTGAACTTGCTCCTGTCTTCCGCCCGATCAATGTCGTCCGGGCTGGTACCAAATACCTTGACGCCGGCATCGTGCAGTCGTTTAGCCAGGTTATTGGGAATCTGGCCGCCCATGCTGACGATAATGCCGTCAGGCTTTTCCAGCTCACACAGATCCAGCACGGTTTCCAGACTGATCTCGTCAAAAATGAGTCGATCACACACGTCATAATCTGTGCTGGCCGTTTCCGGGTTGTAGTTGAGCATGATGGTTTCATATCCCAACTGGGCGGCTGCCTGCACGGCATTGACGCAGCACCAGTCAAACTCAACGCTGGATCCTATCCTGTATACCCCTGAACCCAGAACCATGATCTTCTTGCGCGGCGTAGGGCGAACGTCGTTGCTGAAGGCGTGGTAGGTCGTATACAGATAGTTGGTGTCGGCAGGAAACTCAGCCGCCATCGTGTCAATCTGGGCAATGCCTGGATACAGGTCCAGTTCCTGCCGCTTCGCGCTGACTTCGCCTCGATCCCGGGATTGCAGGTCTTCAATCATCAGGTCAGAGAATCCGAGCATTTTGGCGCGCCTGAGGGTGGCGTTGTCCAGATGATCAGGATTGCGCTGAAGGGCCGAATGCATCTCCACGATGGGGACGATTTGCCGGATAAACCATGGATCGATCCGCGTGATGTCATGGATCTCCTCAACCGACATGCCCTGGTGGATGGCCTGGGCAAGAGCGAAAATGCGTCGCGGCGTGGCGGCCGCCAGCTCCGCCTTGAGATCATCGAAATGAAACGCATCGGGGTCCAGTCCGCGGACGCCGATATCCAGCATTCGAAGGGCTTTTTGAATCACCTCAGGAAAGGTCCGGCCAATCGACATCACCTCGCCAACGCTTTTCATCTCACTGCCGATCTGCTTACTGGCACCGTGAAACTTGGTGAGGTCCCAGCGTGGACACTTGCAGACGATGTAGTCCAGGGAAGGTTCGAAAAACGCAGTGGTCCGCCGGGTAATGCCATTGGGTATCTGCGGCAGCGTGTGCCCCAGCGCAATCTCAGCGGCCACGAATGCCAGCGGATAACCGGTTGCCTTGCTGGCCAGAGCACTGGATCTTGACAGTCTGGCGTTCACCTCGATGACCCGGTAGTCGAATCCCTCCGGGTCCAGCGCATACTGGATGTTGCATTCGCCAACGATGCCCAGGTCCCTGATGACCTTGATGGCAATTGAACGCAACTGCTGATACTCCAGGTCGTCCAGGGTCTGAGACGGGGCGACTACGATGGACTCGCCGGTGTGAATGCCCATGGGGTCGAGATTTTCCATATTGCACACGGCAATACAGTTGTCCCGGCCGTCACGCACCATCTCGTACTCGATTTCTTTCCAGCCGCGCAGGCACTCCTCCACCAGCACCTGCTCTACCCCGCCGGCAAACGCGCGGTCCAGCGCCTCGTCGAGGTCCGCCGGGGTTTCCACGATACCGCTGCCCTTGCCTCCCAGCGCAAATGCGCCACGCAGCATCAGAGGAAATCCAATCTGCTCGGCAGCCTGCCGCGCCTGTTCCGCGGAGTGGCAGGCATGACTGTCCGCGACCTTGACCCCGATTTCCCGCAGCCGGTCAGCAAAAAGCTGTCGATCTTCGGTGGTTCTGATCGTTTCGATCGGCGTCCCCAGCACCCTCACTGCGTGTCTTTCCAGGATGCCCTGATCATGCAGCGCCACGCCGCAGTTCAGGGCAGTCTGACCGCCAAACGACAGCAGGATCGCGTCTACGCCTTCCTTGATAATGACTTCTTCAACAGCTTCCGGAGTCACCGGCACAAGGTAGATACGGTCTGCCAGCTCCGCGCTGGTCTGAATCGTGGCAATGTTCGGATTGACCAGAACCGTTGTGATGCCTGCCTCTTTCAGCGCCTTGATGGCCTGGGACCCGGAGTAATCGAATTCACCGGCCTGCCCGATCTGCAGCGCGCCGGATCCCAGCACCAGGACGCGTTTGGGTCGAGTCGGGCTGTAGCTTCCGTACATGCTCAGGGCCTTGCGAATGCGCCAACCTGGCGGACAAAGTCGTCGAAGAGAAACGCAGTATCTTTCGGACCCGGGTGGGACTCTGGATGAAACTGCACGCTGAAATACGGTTTGCGGAGTGACCGAATGCCTTCGTTGGTGCCGTCATTGATATTGACAAACCAAGGTTCCCAATCGCCGGGCAGGGAATGATCATCAACGGCATAGCCGTGGTTCTGACTGGTGATGTAATAGCGTCGGGTCAGCTGGTCCTCGACCGGCTGGTTGACACTTCGATGGCCGTAGGGAAGCTTGAAGGTATCCGCGCCCGCAGCCAGGGCAAGGATCTGGTGGCCCAGGCAGATGCCAAACACGGGTTTGTCGAACTGCTGCAGCACGGTGCTGAGCTGCTCAATCAGGGATGTCAGGTGCTTGGGGTTGCCGGGGCCGTTTCCGATGACGATCCCGTCAGCCTGCGCGACGTGTTCCTGCAGATCATCAAACCAGGGCACCCGCACCACCGTGACGCCGCGCTGCAGCAGTGATCGCGCAATGTTGTCCTTGCAGCCCACATCGATCAACAGAACCCGCAGGTCACCGCCGGGATAAACCACCGCTTCGGGGGGTGCCACCAGGCGAAACAGCTCGTCTTCCATGTCAACGGAGTCGTACTGCACGTCCTGCCCGGTCTCCTCGGCGGGCAGCAGACGACCCAGCATCGTACCCTGTTCCCGCAGCTTTCGAGTCAGGGTTCGGGTATCCACGCCGCTGATGTACGGGACGTTTTCGCTGGCCAGCCAGTCCGCCAGCGAGCGTTCCGCTGAGTGATGGCTGTAGTCATGGATCATGTGCTGCACCACCAGACCCTGAACCTGGATCTGGGACGATTCGTATGGCCGGTCCAGGCTGTCGGCGGCCCGGGGACCGGGCACGCCATAGTTGCCGACAAGGGGATAAGTGAGGACAAGGATCTGACCTCGGTACGAGGGATCCGTGAGCGCCTCAACGTATCCCGTCATGCCGGTGTTGAAAACCACCTCTCCGGCGACCGCCCGGGGTACGCCCGCGGAAGAGCCGGAGAACTCCGACCCGTCATCCAGAATCAGTTTCAAGGGCTAAAACAGCGTGTAAATGAACGGAGCCAGGGCTGAACCCTGCGCCAGTACGATGAGCAGGCCCAGCAGCACCATGACCAGGATCAATGGCGCCATCCAGAGCTTTTTCCGTTCCCGCATAAATGTCCAAAGGTCTTGCAGCAGGTCCAACATCAGAACGGTCTCTCCATGTTTTTCGCGGGCGCCTTCTTACTCGGAATTCGATAGCTCTCTTCCTGATCGAGCTTCCGCGCCATGGGGTCCTGTGAGCCAAAAAGGCGGCGTATCAGACCGGTCGGCGTGACGATGAGATAGAAGACGATCGCCATGATAATGGGCGTGGTAATCATGCTGAGCAAAAGCCCGAAACGCATCCATGTCCTGTATACCGGCTGTAGAGACGCCGGAGCCACAAGCCCCCACACCACCAGCAGGACAGCCAGGATCCACGGCCAGCGAGGCCAGGCAAAGCCAAACAGCCACGGCAGCAGCAGTCCGAACAGGATGACGACGGCCGCTGAGGTAACAAAAGCAAATTCGCGCAGTCCCTTGGCGTCGAGCTCTGGAATTGTATGTTGTCCCGCCATCAGTCCAGCTCAAACTCTTCTTGCCAGGAATCGTCTTTTTCTACCTTGGGCTGCTGCTCTTTGGCCAACAGGAAGTTTTCCACCACCAGATAATCCATCTCGGTTCGCATAAAGCATCGGTAGGCGTCCGAGGGGGTGCAAACAATGGGTTCACCGCGCACGTTGAAAGAGGTGTTGACCAGCACTCCGCAGTTGGTGCGATCGTCGAATGCCTGCAGCAGGGCGTGGTACCGTGGATTGGTTTCCTTGTGAACCGTCTGCACCCGCGCAGAGTAGTCCACGTGGGTGATAGCAGGCAGCTCCGACCGCTTCAGATTCAGCTTTTCGATGCCAAACAACCGGTTCTGTTCTTCGGTGAGCGGGATGCGCAGCTCATCCTTGATCGGCGCAACAATGAGCATGTAAGGACTCGGGGAATCCTGCACGAAGTAGTCGGAGACCTTTTCTGCCAGAACAGAGGGGGCGAACGGTCTGAAGGACTCGCGATACTTGATCTTCAGATTCATCACCGACTGCATGGTGGAGTTTCTTGGGTCGCCGATGATGGAACGCCCACCCAGCGCGCGTGGGCCAAACTCCATTCGACCCTGGAACCAGCCCACTACGTTACCCTGTTCCAGTATTTCCGCCAGCCTGGGTATCAGATCGTCGTCGTCCAGTTCCTGGTATACGGCACCGTATCCGTCCAGGTCCTTGATGATCTGGTCTCGGTCGAAACGGGGCCCCAGGTAGGAACCCTTCATGCTGTCGGCACCGTTGACTGTGCGATCTGCACCTTCGTAATCGTGCCAGACCAGCGACGCGGCACCAATTGCACCGCCAGCATCGCCCGCCGCGGGCTGGATCCAGAGTTCGTCGAAAGGACCTTCCCGGAGAATGCGGCCGTTGGCCACACAATTCAGAGCGACACCGCCGGCAAGGCACAGGTTCGATTGACCGGTTTCCTTGTGCAGCGTTCGGGCCAGACGCAGCACCACCTCTTCCGTCACCACCTGAATCGAGGCGGCAATGTCCATCTCGCGCTGGGTCAGCTTCTCCTCAGGTGTCCTGGGCGGACCACCGAACAGGTCGGCAAACCGCTTGTTGGTCATGGTCAGTCCGGTGCAGTAGTTGAAGTACTGCATATCCAGCCGGAATGTACCGTCTTCCTTCAGGCTGAGAATCTTATCCAGGATAAGGTCGGAGTACCTGGGCGTCCCGTACGGGGCCAGGCCCATGAGCTTGTATTCACCGGAATTGACCCTGAATCCGGTGAAATAGGTGAACGCGGAATAAAGCAGACCCAGGGAATGGGGGAAATCGATCTCCCACAACGGCGTGAGTTCCCGCCCGTCGCCAAGCCAGGCGGAAGTGGTCGCCCATTCACCGACACCGTCCAGACACAGCACGGCGGCCTGTTCGAAAGGGCTGAAATAGAAGGCCGACGCCGCGTGAGACTGATGATGTTCGGCAAACAGAAGTGGCGGCAGTGCGCCCCCCTCAGCCAGACTCTTGAGTTCACGCTTCAGGGTGGATTTCAGATACAGCTTTTCTTTGAGCCATATCGGCATGGCGGCAACGAAGGATCGAAAGCCTTTTGGCGCATAGCTCAGGTAAGTCTCCAGCAGTCGCTCGAATTTGACCAGAGGCTTGTCGTAGAACACGACCGAATCCAGGTCGGAAATGCCCAGCCCAGCCTCATCGAGGCAATACTCTATGGCGCGGCGAGGAAAACTTGGGTCATGCTTTTTCCGGGTGAAGCGCTCTTCCTGAGCCGCGGCCACCAGGTCACCATCCCGCAGCAGCGCCGCCGCCGCGTCATGGTAATAGGCGGAAATTCCAAGGATGTTTTTGTTCACCGTTTCGGTCTCTACCCCTAAGATCTCGTATTGGCCGATGTGCTCAAGCCAATACCGCTGAATTGTACCGGATGGCGCCACCCCGATGACGACCAAAATGTGAAATCGCGAAACATTTTTTTGGCTGAATCGACATTTATCTGGCCTCGGAGAGGCCGCGGGCTGCCGGTGCCAGGACGTTTTCGAGAAATCCCTCGAATTCCAGTGCCAGCAATTCGTGGCCCCGGCGATTTGGATGGCTGTCAACCACTGAATTCACCAAAAGACGAACATCCTGCCCATCAAATGCCGCCAGAAGGTCATGATAGTAAAAACCCTCCCGATCGGCGACGTCCCGAAGGTGACGCGCCATCTCGTTTTCGGGTCCACCTGGAACCATACGATACATAAACAGACCGAAGGGAATTCCGCGGTCGGCGCAGTACCTGTGTGCTGCGGCCAATGCCGTCAATGACTCTTGCCAGCCGGCACTCTCCAGGTCGAATGACTGCTGGCCCCCGCCACCCCAATGTCGCCCAATGTGGCTGATCAGCCGGTAGACCCAGCTTTTGCCAACCAGGATTGACAACACCTGGGGCGGATTTTTGCCCTTGAGCGCTTGCCTGGTCCAGGGATCAAACGGCGTTCCCGGAAAAGCCTCTACGTCGTTGCTGACATAAACCAGTACAACTGCGTCGGGTTGAAGCGCCTCACCGTGGCGCTGCAAAAAGGCGTTTTCTGTTGTCGTGTTGTAGCTGCCAACACCTGAGTTGATGGCTCGTATCGGCACCTGCAGTCTCTTCTCCAACAGGTCGCCTACCTGCTTGACAAAACTGTCACTGGCCTCAACGCCCCAGCCGAAGGTAACGGAATCACCAAGGAAAAGAACCCGCAGCTCACCCGACTTCTGGGCTGGCACTTCGTCGTCCCGGAGTCCGAGGCTGTTGGTGTGGACCGAAACGCCCTGGTATTCCTCAATTAGATTCGATTGGTGCCGATAGTACAGATAAGGATCTGCGATCTTATCCAGATGATAACGCTTTGATTCCTGGTAGTACGAGATTCCGATCGGGTCGAGCAGGCGAATAACGACCTCAGCCAGACAGAGAGACACCGCGGCAGACGTCACCAACAGTGTGGCGCCCTGCCGGTACGGATAGATCAAGCGGAAGCCTTTGGAAAAGGATAAAAAAGTAGCTGAGCCGGATAAGCCCAGCATCGTGACGATAAGGAGAAAGTAGCTGGGTGAGTACCGGCCCAAAATGGCTGCGTCGTTGTTCTGATGGGTCGCAAGCCACAGGGTAATACCCCACAAGGAAAGGCTCAGAGCGACCATGAAGACGCGAAACCACATATTCGTTTTTTTCCAGTTTCAGTGCGCTAACGGCCGGCGCATTCAGTTTATTAACAAAAACCAGTATTTCCAACGAAAACTTGTGATTTGATTCACAATAATTTAACCGCTCCGTGAGCTACCATCTCGACGCCAGACAGGCTTGGTGTTGATGGCTGATTTGGCCAACCGGGCCTGAAGACGTAACCAAAACAAAAATTTGCGAACTGGATCACAACATCGCAGGAGCAAGTGTCAATTTCACGACACAAAGGATGACCTGCGGTGAGGCAAGCTAACTGTCACGTTGGACAATTTGATTGCCTTAAGAGGCGGGAGACCTTTAGTGAAAGCTACAACGACCATCAGGGTCATACAACAACACAAACGAAGCTGTAACGTTTTTTCACCTTCTACGCTCATCATGCGGCTGGCAGCGGCCGTAGTCATGATGCTTGCCAGCATTTCCATTGCGAACAGCCAGGACCAGCTCTTCAGCGACAGCTTCGAGCCGGCGCTCGAGCTGGCATCAAAATGGTGGACCGAAGGCGGCGACGTGGTGGAGGGATCGGATATCCGGACCCATGCGGTGACGCCGTTTGGCATCTGGGTGTCGCACATCAG
>JASJDM010000120.1 GCA_030065125.1 Lysobacterales bacterium
AATTTCAAATCCTGGCGGCAATCTGCTGGTGGTTGATTCGGTGTTGAGCGCCAATACCGCCAATACCGGCAACGGAGGCGCCATTGTTTCAACGCTGCCCGATGGCGTAGTGACACTGCAGCGCACCACCGTCACTCAGAATCATGCGAGCATTGGCGGCGGCGTGTCCGCCAGTTTCGGCGTTGTCCACATCAGTGACAGCGACATCTCCGGCAATACGGCAAGCGCCGCTGGCGGCGGCATGGCCGGAAGCAGCAGCGAGATCGCTATCGATAACACAACGCTGAATGAAAACATTGTGGACAGCAGTGGCGGTGCCATTCGAATAGTCGGAGCGGCAGCCGGCGTTGCCACCATCATCCGCAATAGTACGCTCAGCGACAATGCGGCTGGCCAGGGTGGCGCTATTGCTAACGTGACTGGCGGTCGAATTGAAATCAGAGACAGCGTATTGAGCGACAACAGCGCGGATTCAGGTGGCGCGATTCACAATACGCTAAACGCCCGTCTTGAGTTATTCGCGACGCAGGTCAATCAGAATCAGGCACTGGTCGGAGGCGCAATACACAACTCGGCCGAGGCGAAGGTCCTTTCGAGCACACTGACGGGGAACATCGCGCAGGCAGTCGGCATCACGCCCCGGGGCGGGGCCATTCACAACGCCGCCCCGGGTCTGCTGCTGCTGCAGTTCAGCACTCTGTTGTCCAATACGGCATTTTCCGGTGGCGCCATTTTCAACAGCGGCTTGGCGACCGTGGAAAACAGCACCTTGTCGGCCAACAATGGGGCTGATGGCGGCGCCATCTTCAACCGCTCAGGAGTGCTGGAGGTCAGCGACAGCGAGATATCCGATCATGTCGGTGGCGACAGTGGCGGAGGTATCCACCATTTCGAAGGCTCCACACTCGTTCGCCGAAGCCGGGTCTTGCGAAACCAGGTGATAAACGATGGTGGTGGTCTGTATCAGGACCGCGGCGATCTCACTGTCGTCGACAGCATTTTTCAGGCTAATGCCGCGGGCATTGGTGGCGGAATTTCAAGCCTCGGGCTTGGACTGACTGGACCCACCTTAGCCACGATTACCGCAAGCACTTTTCACGACAATATCGCCACGGTTCGAGGCGGCGGTCTATACATCGACGACCTGGTGCGCCTGGATCTGACCAACAGCACGATATCGGGCAATGAGGCAGGTCAGTTTGGTGGCGGCATTGAGCTGGTGGGCGGAGAATACTACGTTACGAACACGACCATCCTGGGCAACAGCGCCGGCAATCAGGGCGGCGGCCTGGCCAATGGCCTTGGCGCCATTACCGACGTGACCCTCACAATCGTCGCCGGCAGCCTCGCCGGCGGCGACTGCGTGGCGGACGACCCTGACGACCTGCAGCATATCTTCGACCTGATAGAGGACGGCACCTGTCCCTCGCAGTTTGGCACCACGCTGAATGTCGATCCCGGCCTCGGCCCGTTGCAGGACAATGGCGGGCCGACGCCCACCCACAGCCCCATGCCATTCAGTCCAGTGGTTGACGTCGGCTTCGTCTGCACAACGCCCGGGTGTGTGCCGGGAAGTGATCAGCGAGGCGCGGGCCGGCCGTTTGCCGGCAACGGCGTACTGGTTCTGTACGACATCGGCGCGGTGGAATTGGGCTCGCCGCTGCCGGCGAACCTGGTATTTGGTGATGGATTCGAGGAATTTCCCTAAAGTGAGGAAGCTGCAGACGCGGCGATGAAGGCCAACTTGGCCTGCGAACTCCGCGAATTCGTCGCGTGCATTTTTTGGGTCCTGCATTGCCCCATGTCCAGTTACCGCGGTAACGCAGATATGGAAAAGCAAAACCTGTCAATCATCTGGCCAACCTCCTGGGCCGACCGGCTTCGGAGTGATTGGCAATGTCGGAGTCAGGGGAGTACGCTGGCTGACTCTTGTTACCGCGGCGGGGGTTTGAAATGGCTTTAAGACATATCAAATTGGTGGTCGGCAACAAGCAGGTGGGAATTGCTCATTTGTGGTCGTACGACAAAGACGACGGAAACATATACGTATTGCCGACCTATCACATCACGGTGAGCGGTACAGACGACCACAACAAGCCAGCGAGCAAAAATTTTGAGTGCATCCGGTTCGGCGTGTTGAGAAAAAGTGAAAGGGCCAAGGCAAGGGTTGCCGGATGGACGCACACGAAGTACTGGAACACCATTAAGATGTGGGAGCCAGGTTATCGCGTGCAAAGCGCGGGCTCCCCTGAAAATGGTGCCTGGAATATCACAGGGAATTTCCTGATCCACGATGGACCCGACGATCCCACCGACCGCAGCGACCCGTTCGGCGCCATTGGCTGCGTAGAGATCTGTGGACCCCAAGGGTTCATCAAGTTTAACGACTACATCATCTCACTGTCCGGCTCAAAGGCGACATCGAGAAACGCCAAACTCAAGCAGATTGCCGACCGCAAACGCATGAAGGTGTTTTTTGAACACGCGCCCTTTCCCCCGCTGAAAATTTCACCGGATCCACCCAAAAAGCCTTGAGGCAGACTCGACTTTGGTGTGAATCATTGCGGGCGCCCCGCCAAGGAAAACGCGGGATTATCGCGCATAATCGCGGGTCGGACCGATCTAGTTCCTTGTATTCAAATGCAAAGCCCGGCCAGAAGCCGGGCAAAGAGCCGCTTAAACAGCCCATTTTCGGGTGGTTTTTGAGTCTCTACGGAATCGTAGCCGCGGCCTACAATGAAATGCCGCCGACGATTTTGTTGGCCTTTCGGTGCAACGCAACTGAGTCGTGCCCCTCCTTTCGACACTGACCTGTTGGCTATTCAGGTTCAGCGGGAACACCTCCATCCAAAAAACCAGCGGGAGGAGGCTGAAAGCAACACCACCGGGCTGCGGTCTCTATTCACCAATGGATGAGTCAGGCTACCGGTTCATGAAAAAACTTCCCGCTACAGCGCTCGGCACGGCAATCAGGGCACAAGGCAGTGAATGGGCCACTGGAAAATGTGCCAAGGAAACAGCCTTTTTGAGGGATTGGCGGTGAGGCACTTGAGCAAACCGATTGTACTGACCCTCGCCCTTGCGGTTGCCATCGCAGTTTGGGCTCAGACCGGCAATGAAGAACCGGATACTCCGGACGCGCCGACGCCGACTGACCAGAACCCGATGACACCTGACCGTATGGCCGACCTGCTATCCCGGATCTACCCGGGAGCCACACGGCTGGACAGCAACCAGATGCACTTCACCGTGGATGAGCGCCCCGTGCTGCTGGTTTTCGACACCAGCGCTGACCGTATGCGACTGATGTCGCCTGTAACCGAGTCAGAGCAGCTCAGTGAGGAGATGCTGCGCAGGCTGATGCAGGCCAACTTTGATTCGGCACTGGATGCGCGCTATGCCATTGCTCAAGGTCTACTGTGGAGTACCTTCATCCACCCTCTGGGCGATCTGTCTGACGAGTTGTTCATGTCGGCTGTCGGCCAGGTAGTCAATGCGGCGGAGTCCTTCGGCACAACATTCTCGTCCGGGGCATTTTTGTATGGCGGTGGGGACGGCGCCGAGGAACAGCGCGAGTTGCTGAAAAAGCTTGAGCGCATTCTGACGAAAAGGGACCAAGCTTAAACTTCTGTCCTATAACACTCGCTGCATTTTCGCATTGTCGGGTCAAGTCTTCCCGATTATTCCGGAGACCGATTCGTGTGAGTCAGGCAAGTCGCGCAACTAGCGCCACGAAACGACTGACTAAATTCAGGGTTTTGCATTGCCACAGATGCGCGCATTGGAGGAATGCTGATGCCAGCGAAAGATAGCAAGACCTCTGTGAACTGACGCATCAGCGTTTCCGCGGTAACTGAGATGTGGCAATGAAAGACCTGACCCTGGTCATCGTCAATTGGCACGGTCGCGGTCACCGACGACGGCTGCCACCCACTATGAAGACCAGTCGGCAGCGTTGGGCACGGACCAAAATGCCTCAGCCACCGGCTGACAGCGCCATGGTCGGCATCTGAGATGCCCACGCTGCTGCTCACGCACTGGGGCCACGTTTTTGCTCCGTCTGACCTTTATTACGCCGACCTTTTTGGATCAGGCGGTACGTTCGACTCCTGGTATTGGGACAAAGATGGGCTTCACGCTGAGATGCAGAGCAACTTCCCGGCCAATGCGGACGATCTGAACCAGGATCGCATCAACATGGCGCCTGACGTTGCCGTGTGGCGGGAGATTCATTCAAAGGGCGCTTAGGTCAATCGCGTAGCCACACCCTTGAGGAATCGCACGCTCTCAGTTTCCGCCTGGGAGTTGGGCTCGACTGCCGGCTTGGCGGTGTTTCGAAGTTCCCGGTAAGTCTCAATGGTCGCCAGCGTTGCTGCATAGCAGCTCTCCAGGTCGTACGTTGGAACCGTTTGTTCCAGGCGCCGAGCGAATTCTGGCAGATAGCGCTCGATCTTTCGGACACCGTAGGGCGGGAATCCTGCCGAATGAAGCGCCAATGGTCCCAGCACCTGTTCACGAATGAAGCTGAGAAAGCCCACCAATTCGAACACCTCGCCTCGCCCAAGACGCAACGCCGCGTAGTGGACCCAGGTCCAGAAGCGATCCTCAATCCATTGCTGATTCGGGGATGGCGGGGAAGGCGGCGTGCGCGCGATGACATCAGAGACTATCGAGCCACGCTCCCACACCACAACTGGGTCATACGGCCGGCATTCCAACTCCTCAACCGCTGAAAACTTCAGGTCGACGTGCACCAGTTCCGCCAGCTTGTAAAGACATATCATTAGCGACGGCTCTCCAACATGTTCACCCGTGAACGACGAGACCAGGGGACCGAGTCTGACGGCCAATGAACGCATGCTGATCGGGTCCGGGACCTGGCCTGTATCGCAAATGATGAGAAGATCCAGGTCGGAGAATTCGTCGATCTCGTTACGCGTCCACGAGCCGCCGATTGCCAGACCAAGGAAGCGCGAGTCGGACTCCAATTCTTCAATTGTGGATTCGATGAACGGCTTAAAGGCTTCCTTCACTTTCTGCATTTCCTCATCATGAACACAATCGAAACGCCCTCGTCTACCCGTTTGTGCAGCAGTCGCTGTTGATTGGGCAGACAAAAACGAAGCGGGGTTACCAATCCGGGTCACATTTTAGGTTGCTATACGTTACCAGCCTAAAACGCCAGCCAGGCGCCATATCGGCGCCAAAAGACTAATGCAGCAGCCGATATTTCCGCGGTAACCCCGAAGGTCAATTTACAATTGCCCTGGGGCGAAATTGTGAATCCAGGGTCATATTTTCCTTTGCCAAGCGAGATCCAGGGTCTTGCATTGCCACTTTTTGCGCGTGCTGGAGAAACGCTGAAGCGAGCGAAAAAGATGGCAAGACCTCTGTGAATTGACGCATCAGCGTTTCCGCGGTAACTGAGATGTGGCAATGAAAGACCTGACCCTGGTCATCTGACCCTGGTCATCTTCTGGTCGCGAACCTGGTCGCCTGACCCTGGTCGTGACCCGCTGCATGGTTGAACCGATTGTCGCCTGTCCCGACGAAAATCGACAACTTTGAGCGAGTCAGCGGCAGCCTGCTTGGCTAGCCTGCGAGGGTCAACTCCAGGTAAAGGAACGAGCATGAAGTTTTTCGACCGTGTCCTGCCGCTGCTGGTCCTGGCACCAACGCTGGCACACTCCGACATCACTACCATCACCCGCGCCCGGGCGAATGGGGACATCAAAGTGGCTGCCAACGGCGACGTTTTTGTCAGTGACTTTGGCAATCCCCAGGTGGGTAACGGGGACTCCGTAGTGCGCATCTTTGCGAACGGCAGCCAAGAAGTTTTTGCCGACGGATTGGGCCGGGCCCTGGCCGGACTGGACTTCGATACACAGGGCAATCTAATCCAGGCTGCTTTCAACACCAACCGGATCTATCGAATTGATGCGGACGGTAACGGCGTCATTCTGGCGACCAACCTTCAGGGCCCGGTGGGAATCGCTGTCGACAGCAATAATGATGTCTACGCAACCGAGTGCAACAGCAACGCCATTGCGAGAGTTGACAGTGATGGTGCTGTCACCCGGATCGCCAGCGGAGGCGGCCTTTCCTGTCCCAATGGTATGGATATAGGCCACGATGGTGCTCTATATGTCGTCAATTTCTCTGATGGCGGAATGTATCGGGTCAGCCTGGACGGGAGCATCTCCCTTTTCGCCAACATCCCGGGCGGCGGCAACGGCCACGTGGTGTTTGTGAACAATCGCTACTACGTCGCCGGTCGGGTCGCCCACCGGGTATTTGAAGTGGATACGGACGGAAACGTCTCCGCCTTTGCTGGAACGGGCACAGACGGAAACCAGGACGGTCCGAACCTGGACGCCACCATCTCACGCCCCAATGGCATCGGCGCCTCACCAGACGGCCGCTTCCTGTACGTTACAGGCAGCTCAGATTTCGGCGCTGCCGACGTGGCCATTCGCCGCATCGACCTGCCGTCACAGGGCAGCCCGTTTGAGATCAACGCCGGGCTCAACGGCGCCTGGTTCAATCAGGCCACCCCAGGACAGGGGTTTCTGCTTGACGTCGTTCCGAGCACGGGCACTGTATTCCTGGCCTGGTTTACGTTCGAGACGATCGACGCAAAAATCGGATCTGAGGATCAGCGCTGGTTCACTGCTCAGGGTCCTTATCAGGCAAACAGGGCGGAAATGGTCATCACACTGACGTCCGGCGGGGCATTTGATGATCCCCTGGCAGTCACAAACGCCACGACAGGCACCGCCACGCTGATATTCGACAGCTGCACCGAGGCCAGCTTCGACTACGCATTTGACGTCGGGACGACCGGGCGCATCGTTCTCTCCCGACTGACGCCTGATGCCCTGTGCTCAGCGCTAGTCGAACCAGACTCCTGAGATGCTTTCGGCATTTCACGGGGTCGACGGTCTTCGAAGGCGCCGGTCCCCTCCGCGAAAATGAACATCAATAGATGCGGCAAAAAATTCTGGGTCAAGTTGCATTGGCAAATTCAGGCTTTGCCGGCGCGACTGACGGTGCTGTAACGCACACCGAAGTGTTCTGACCCATCGCGATCCTTCGAACCGCCCGTTCATAAAGTCTTGTTTAAAACCTCCTGAACAGGAAACTTGACCGCCCAATCTTCGCTTGGGGTCATTCAGTAGCGACCAATACGGGAAAGGCGGTTACAACGGTCACGCAAACCGGATTTTGGCGGGATGGTCACCGCGCGACGGACGGGAGGATACGCCCGAGAGGCGGCAAGACGTTCCCTGGAATCCCAAGATCAGGTGCCTACACTTTATATAGAGTGGCCTGGTGCCTTGAGATATGGCTCATACGCCAGCGCCTAACGTCTACGTACAGGAGGATCCCAAGCCCGATGCATCTGCTCCCATTCGTTTTGCCGATGGTGCTGCTGCTGTTGGTTTTGCCGGGCCCGTCGTCTGCGGCCGACCGGTTCGTCTGTGACTGTGCACCCGGCGCGGACGCTGACTGCGTGGCAGGAAGCAACAGCAATACGGGTACTGCCCAGCAGCCATGGCGATCCTACCAGCAGGCTCGCCTCGGATTCGCCGGCCTGACTGCTGGTGACGCATTACGGTTTTGCCGTGGAGGGCGCTGGCAGGTGAGCGGAGCGGCGGAGTGGGTCAATGGCCAGTGCACCGCCCAGCAGACTTGCCTGGTTGCAGCTTACGATGCGCCGTGGAGCAGCGGTGATGAGAAGCGACCCGTCATTGAGCGGACGGATGACGGTGACGCCTTCTCGCTGGCGAATCCGGGAAACGCCATTCGCCAGAGCGGCTACCGCTTTGAAGATTTGCACCTGGTGGGCAACGGCGGCAATGCCGGCCAGGGGTTCTTCCTGTTCAATGATATTGACGACGTCACCATCAGCCGGGTTGTGATGGAAAACTTTGCCATTGGTGTCAACCTGGCCGGATCAAATCCCTGTGACGCATTCGACCCCCAATGCGATGGATTCAACGAACGTATCATCCTGCAGGACTCATTTGTGTTGAACAATACCTCCCAGGGCTGGCTGGGGGCATCCAGCGGCTCACGGATTCTGCGAACCCTGTTTGACGGCAACGGCTCCATGCCCACCTTTCATCACAACCTCTACCTCGCCAGCGGCATCGACCCGGTTGTGGATATGCAGGTCATAGGTAACACGCTGCGCAACAATGCCATCGATAACTCGGGTACCTGCAATGCCACCTCCCTGGCCGGTCACGGTCTGTTTGCTGACGTTCTGATCGAGGGCAACCTGGTGGAGGAGAGCCTGGGGCTTGCCGGGCCCGGCTGCTGGGGAATTGCCATTGATCCGGCATATGACTTTGGTGAGCAGTTCACCCGATTGGTCATTCGCGGAAATACCGTACGCAATATGGGGAACCTGTCCATCGGAACCGCTTCCTGCGTGGACTGCGTCATCGAAAATAACCAGGTGATCCAGCAACAGACTATCGGCGGTACTGCTATCGCTGTGCCCAACCGAACGCCCGGTGCCGGCGACGCCATTGGCACAGGGCTGACTGTGCGCAACAACTCGATCTACTATGCCGGACCTGCCACCGGTGTTGCTGTTACCTCCAGCGGCACCAATCACCGCATTTACAGTAATGCCATCCAGGGAGTTGCCTCTCCCGGGGGTGGCTTTGCCTGCTTTTCCACCGACCTGCCGCCCAGTTCGTTTGCCGGAATGGACTACAACCTGTGCGACCCCGGCGCTATGGGTGAGTGGGTGGCCGGAACGGGCGACCTGACCGCATGGCAGGGGGCGACGGGTTTCGACCTCAACTCGTCGGTCCAATCACCCGGATTCAAAGATCCAACGGGTGCTGACCTTGGTGCAGTTTCGGGCGCGTCACCCATGGTGGATACCGGGTCGATTGCCGAAAGCGCACCAGCGGCATTCGACGGCGCACTTCGAGATTCGGCGCCTGATCGTGGCGCTCACGAGTGGCGGGCCGGCCAGATTTTCTCCAATGGGTTTGAAGGCTGAGCTCTGATTCCCGGAAGGTTCTACAGACCAGGATCAAATCTTGAATTGCCACACGTTTCCGGCAATTGAACCAGCCGGATTCTTGTACGAACTGAAAAGTCAATTGCGACAGTCGACGTTTCCGCGGTAACGCCGAGCGTACATTGACGCATCAACGTTCCCACGGAAGCCAAATCCAACGAAAGACCCGGTTCTCCCTGAGTCAGCAACACGACCCACCGATCTTGCCCTCGAGCCAGTTCACCGGCCTTAGATACAAATCCCGCTCTTTTTCCCTACGGAGAGGCTCCAGGTAGGTCTTTACCCTGGAGGAATCAACCAGGGCAAGGTATCTCCTTACCCAGAACCCATTCCGGTTCAATAACTTGCACGCCCATTTTTTCATCGGGAAATTTTCCTGTACCATCGCTCGCAGTTTGGGGAGAACCGGCGCGCGTCAGGAGCGTGCCGCAAATTCAGTCAGGGGGAGTCCATTGATGGCACGAACAGGTGCGCTCGCTTTTCTTTTCGTTACCGGTCTTATCGCTCACTACTCGGCTTTCGCCGTCAACTGCAGTACGTCAGTGATACCTTCGCTTGGGGGCTACGAGTGTACCGACCTGTTGGAGGATCAATCGATTGGCTGGTGCTCCTGGCACGTCTGCATGCACTGGGGCGACAGTACTGAAGGGCCCTGGGACGAATACGCGCCCGCGCGAGCCGACGCTGAAGAGGGGGTGGAATGGTACTACGGCGAGGGTACCGGCAAGGAAATCTGCGAAATGTCGGTGGTCAGCGAGGATCCCGACTGGCACGGTGGGGCTCCTGGCGGCTGCGAACTGCCCACCTGCGGCTTTCGTAACACGGTCTTTAACGTCGTCAACAAACCCGCTGGGGCGCCAGATACTGAGTGCAACAGCTTTAACTATGCCGCGGAAGTCAAACTTTCCGTCTACCGATACTGTCCTCCAGGTTACAGCCGGTCCGGAGATATCTGCTATCGAACGCCCGCCCTGCAGTGCCCCGAAGTCAACAACCCCGTTGCCGCCACCGTCGGCTTCAAGATTCAGCGGGAAACCGACTTTCCCGCAACGCCTCACGGCTTGAAGTTTGCCCGGACCTACAACGTGTGGAACATTGACCCCAGCGGCACCTTTTCCGACCCCGATTTCGAACCCGCGCCCTCCTGGTTTCACACCTATTACCGCAAGTTTGTTACCGACGGCACGGCAGACCCGCTTTACGTCACGCTCACCCGGGGCAACGGCGAGCGACAGACCTTCATCAAGTCCGGCAGCGACTACATCGCCAATGCCGACGCGCGGTATTCGCTGACAGCCATCCGGGACACCGGCGGCACGATTCTGGAGTGGCACTACGTGGACCGCAACGACACACTGGAGGTCTACGACGTTGATGGATTGATGTTGGTCCTGGAGCCCACCGACGGCCGGTCGATCACATTTACCTATTCAAACAGCGGTACCTCGCCGAACATCGCGCCTCGGGCCGGGCTGCTGCTTGAAGCGACCGACATTACCGGCCGCTCGCTCTCGTTTGAGTACGACGGCAACGCCCTGATCGACAAGATGACCGATCCAAACGGCCAGGTCTACCTGTACACCAACAACGGATTCGGGCTTCTAACCAGCGTCGAGTACCCCGACGGTACGGTCCGAGCCTACAGCTACGGCGCCCCCGGCGTGTCCCGGGCGCTGGTCGGTATTACCGATGAGAAGGGCAACCTCTATGCCACCTACACCTACGACGGCTTCGGTCGGATCAGGTCCAGCGAAAATGCTGGAGGCGTGAATCGAAAGGACTACACCTACCAGGGTTCCGGATATGGCGTTCGCAGCTCCACGACGATGATCGTCACCGACGAACTCGGACAGCAGCGAACTTACAGGTCCAGAAAAAAGGCCGGTGTGTTGCGTTTGACTTCCGTCTCGAACCCCTGTTCTTCCTGCGGCGCGGGCGGCGCCGAGACTATCGGTTACGACAGCAACGGCAACGTCAACAAACGGGTCGATTTCAATGGAAACGAAACGCGCTATACCCACGATTCCGGCCGCAACCTGGAAATCAGCCGCACCGAAGCCTACGGGTCACCTGAAAGCCGGACGATCACTACGACCTGGCACAACGGATTCCGCAAACCGACACTGATCACCGAGGCAGGCAAGACCACGGCATTCACATACAATGCCCGTGGACAGGCCCTTACACGTACCGAGACCGATACCGCCAACTCGAACACTCGGTCCTGGAGCTACACCTATTGCGAGGCTGCCGGCGTCACGGCTGGAACTTGTCCCTATGAAGGCGCCTTGTTGACAGTAGATGGCCCGCGCGTGGACGTCAGCGACGTCACGACCTATGACTATTACCTGTCGGCCGGCACGGGATTCGCCGACGGTGACCTGGATACCATCACCAACGCCCTGGGACACGTCACCAAGTACCTGTCTTACGACGATAGCGGTCGTCCTCTGCAGATCCAGGACCCCAACGGGGTGGTCACCGCACTGACATATCACCCTCGTGGATGGCTGGCCTCAAGCACCATTGACGGTCAATCCACCTCGTTCGCCTATGACGTGGCTGGTCTCCTAACGCGCATCACCCAACCAACCGGCGCCTTTGTCGATTACGAATACGATGCCGCACACCGCCTGGTGGCGATGGAGGACAATTTCGGCAATCGGGTGGAATACACTCTCGACGCCGCAGGCAATCGGACCGTAGAAGAGACCAGGGATGCTGGGGGTGCGCTGCGACACAAGGTCAGCCGCCTGTACAGCCAGCTCGGCCACATGGTCCAGCTCATAGACGGCATCAATAACGCCACCCAATTTTCCTACGACGGCACTGGCAACCAGCTTTCGACAACCGATCCGCGCGGTAACGCCACGGCGCATTCCTACGACGCGCTGAACCGCCTGATCAAGATCACTGATCCTTTCACCAGTACCCAGAACCTGAACGCCGTTGCGTCTGACGCGCTGCTGGCCGCCTATCCCTTCGAGGGCACCCTGGACGACGACAGCGGCGCAGCAAACCATGGCGTCACCGCCTCCGGCGCGGTGGCCTATACCCCCGGCCCAAACGGGCTGGCCGCGCGGCTCACCAGCGGTACGGCCATCGACATCGGCGAGATGAATGCCTTTGAGGGGCTCGATGAGTGGAGCATTTCGGCCTGGATCCGGATTGACGACCTCTC
>JASJDM010000056.1 GCA_030065125.1 Lysobacterales bacterium
GCTGACCGCAACCTGCGGCCGCCGCTAGTTTCTCCGTTGGCACAAACGCGCACAAACAGGCGCGCTGATATGGCACGTCTGGTCCCTTCATCCAGATCGTCGTACCTCAACGCGACTTGGCCGCGGACTGTTGGTCGCATCGAGCCGCACCGGGTTGCCCTGCTTGGGTTTGCCTGTATTTGTTGCCTGTCCCGGATTTGTGCCGTATTTGTTGCCTGTCCCGGATTTGTTCCGGAACACCGAACTGCGGGCCTTGGGGCCCGTGCAGCGGATGAAAGAGCTGGCCCGAGTGTTATCCAGGCGGTGGTTCCGCGGGGAGGGTGAGTGTCAGGCGGTGTTTGGACGCTGACCGCAATCTGCGGCCGCTGCCATTTCTCCGTTCGCACAAACGCGCCCAAACAGGCGCGCTGATATGGCACGTCTTGTCCCTTCATCCAGATCGTCGTACTTCAACGCGGCTCGGCCGCGGGCTGTTGGCCGCCTCGAGCCACACCGGGTTGCCCTGCTTGGGTTTGCCTGTATTTGTTGCCTGTCCCGGATTTGCCCCCGGATTTGTGCCTGGATCGGATTTGCCCTGCTTGGGTTTGCCTGTATTTGTTGCCTGTCCCGGATTTGTGTTTCGCCCCAGTGGGCCCCGGGGGTAATGCTCATACTGCGAACAGCGTCGCCTTTCCTACTGGGCCAAATGATACAGTTGCGATCTCCAAAACCGGGAGAGTGGGTGTTGAACAAAACTATTGGCTCCGCCGTTCTGCTGGTGCTGGCGAGTGCTCAGGCGGGTACCGTGCCGCCTGACCTTGAACTCAATTCCCTCGGCATTTCTGTCTCCACGCCGCTGGCCGCACGTCACGCCGGAGACGGCACCAACCGATTATTCATCGTTGAACGCGGAGGCACTATCGTCATCTTTCAGCCTGGGACCGGGCTTCTTCCGGCGCCGTTCCTCAACATCAGCGCTGACGTGGACACGTTTTTCGAGGGAGGTTTACTGGGTCTGGCCTTCCATCCGGATTACGCCAGCAACGGTTTTTTCTACGTCAACTACACCCGTGACGGCAGCGGCGGAAACTCGCTGGAAACCGTCGTCGAACGGTTTGAAGTGTCGTCCTCGGACCCCGATGACGCTGACGAGTCGTCGAGGGTCGAGATCATTACGATTGATCAGCCGGCCGGAAATCACAACGGTGGAGACCTGCATTTCGGTCCCGATGGAAACCTTTATATCGCCTTGGGCGACGGCGGCGCTTCAAGCGGAACCTCTCAGAATATGTCGACGCTGTTGGGCAAAATGTTGCGCATCGATCCCTGCGATTCTGCCGTCTGCACCACGCCTTACACCATTCCGCCGGACAATCCCTTCATCGGTGGGCCTGAGCGGGAAGAGATCTGGGCCAGCGGATTCCGCAACCCTTACCGATTCAGCTTTGACCGGCTAACCGGCGACCAGTTTATCGCAGACGTCGGCGCTGGATCCCGCGAAGAGGTTTCCTTCGAACCGGCCAATGGTGCCGGCGGCGCCAACTACGGCTGGAACTGCCGCGAAGGAAACCTGGCAGGTCCAGGCGGCTGTACGGGGACTTTTACCGAACCCATACTGGTTTACCCGCACACGGAGGGCAACTGCTCGATTACCGGCGGCTACCGATACAGGGGCTGTATTCAGGGCCTTCAGGGCACCTACATCTATGGGGATTTCTGCACCGCCAAGATCTTCTTCGGCACCGAAGACAGTCCCGGCATATGGAGCTTCAGCGAGTGGGACGACCTGTCGGGCAACATTTATGGTTTTGGCGAAGATCGCGACGGTGAGCTGTACTTGTTGCAGGGCAATTCAGTCAGCCGCTTCGAAAGTGCCAACAGCTGCGTCGCTGACCAACTATTCAGTGACGGCTTCGAATTCCCTTGAGCCTCATCGATGCCCGCTTGCCCTCCTGGTCGGAGAAAAGCCGGCCCTGGGCACCTGGGGCGTTCACCGATGATCCTGTCGTGACCCACGTCGCGCGATGATGGGATGGCGTAGCGCGATATTAAACAGGGATCAGTTTCTCCAGCGCATAAATCTGCGCTGCGGGTGGCGCCTCGTGCTCCGGGACCCGGGTTTTCAGGTCACGGTCTGCAGCACGCACCGGCCGTGGGTCGCGGGGTGGCGGAACTGATCTGCGCGGGGCGATTCGAAACGCTGGATCTCTCGCCGCTCTCCTTCCGGCGAATCGTCACCGGAACTCCAATCGAAGAATCGGTCGTGATACAGGTCAATGCCATGCAGTTCAAAAAGGGGCCGGGCTTATTGTAAGCAAAAACAAACCTGGCCCTTTTTTTCGCTGACGCCGGACCTTCTCGAGTGTTTTGGCTTGCTGTTCAGAAATTCCTTTGAATCGTCACAACCTCTCTGAGCGCCAGTCGGTCAAGGCCGCCTGTTAGTCTTCGAAACTGTCGGCAAACACCATTTCCGAGAGTACCGTGATCGTAAAGACCTGGGCCGGGGATGTCTCGATGCCGCCATTTGACGTGCCCCCGTCGTCGACCACGCTCACCGCAAAGCTGCTGGTGCCCGCAATGCCTTCCTGGGGCGCGTAGCTGAGTTGACCTTCGGGCGATACCGAGGGTAACTGGCTGAACAGTGACGGGTTGCCTACCGCGCTCACCAGATACACAGGTGACTGACCGGCTTCGTTTGCGGCACCTGGGTCGAATGCCGCCCAGTTAGTGACCGTCTGGGGCCCGGCCGTATCAAATGCGGTGGGCGGATCGTGGGCCTGGAACGACGGTTGGTCATTAACCGACGACACCTGGGCCGTGAGGATGAGCAAGTGCTCATCGGAGGAGAAACCGCCAAAACCGCCAATGGTCGGGAGAATGTTGGCGCCAAGGGCATTACCCGAATACAGCAGACCGTCCCACAGACGCACGGAAAGCGGCGGGGACGAGCCGTGATAGTCGGGGGCCGGCACGAACCGGCATGACCCAGAGCTCTCTGGCAGTATCAACGCGCTTGAGTCCGAAACATCTGTTGGAACCGGCTGCCAGTTACCACCGAAACTGTATTGCCACTCCCCCCGGGATGGATCGGCGGGGTTGCCCACGATGGCTAGTCCAAAGAAGATGTCTATATCGATGACCAGTGGATCCAGGGTTCTCACCGGTAATTCAGCTGCCGTATCTTCGACGGTTGCGATCTCCCTGATTGTGGAGGCCAGCCGCGGCGCCGAATTTCCCAGCAGAACATACACCTCACCGGCAAAGTCATTGGCGTCTCGGTCACTGATCATAAAGTCGTCCAGGCCGTCGCCGTTGACGTCGCCCAGTCCCGAGAGGGCTTCGCCGCTATAGGTTAACGCGGCCGCCCCGGAGATCGTGACGCCGTTCTGACCATTCAACGTGTCGACTCTTACCCAGGGCGGAAAGCCGTTTGCATTTCCCAGCACGAGGTAGCTGGAGCCTGCATCAATTGCCGTGCCCTGGTCCGCGGTGGAGGCACCGAGCAGTACATCGTCGATTCCATCACCATTGACATCGCCCAGGGCTTCGACGCTGCGGCCCATGGAATCGGCATACGCCATACCGCCCACTGAGAACCCATTGTTGCCATCGATGCTGCTGAGTGAAAAGGTCGTCGGATAAGTCTGATCGTGGCCGAAAATGATGTGTGCAACGCCGCTGTTGGACACCCCGTACCAACTGGCATCTTCCGCGCCTACGAGTACCTCATCAAAGCCGTCACCGTTTAGATCGGCGCCGCCCCCCACTCTCCTGCCGGCCTGTTCGCCGCCGCTGCCGGCGATGATGTACCCATCGGTGCCGTCGAGATCACCCAGGCGCAGGCTCGCTATTGGATTGTCTCCATTGCCAAAAACCACGTAAGCGACATCGGCCAGCGATCCGACGATGACGTCATCAAATCCGTCACCGTTAACGTCTCCGGCAGCGCTGACCGTGTAACCTGCACGGTCAGCGGTGGCAGCGCCCAGCAACGCGCGCCCCTGTGATCCGTTAACGGTTCCGAGCGCGAGTGTCGGCCCAAATCCCTGGTCGCTGCCGAATATCAGGTAACTTTTCCCAGCCTGGGGATATTCGTTGATGACCATTCCGCTGCGCCGACGCACCGGTGCGTACGGGGCGCCGACAATGACATCATCGAAGCCATCGCCGTTGAAGTCGCCGGCGTTGCTGACCGAAATGCCCACGTGATCACCGGTATACCCCAACAACGAGAAACCGTTGCTGCCGTTAAGTGAGCCAACGTTAACCTCCGGCGGAAAACCCTGGTTGCTGCCAAAAACCACGATGGCTTTATTGGCGGCGGCGTTGCCGATCAGGATATCGTCTACGCCGTCGCCGTTGATATCGCCGGCTGATGACAGATCGTTGGTGATGTTGTCGCCCGTGTTGCCACGAATGACAAAGCCGTTATTGCCATTGAGCATGCTCAGGTCAATGGCGGCGAGAGAGGTGTGGTCCGTGCCAAAGATCACGTAAATCAGGCCGCCGTCACTGCTGCCAAGGGCGCTGAGCAGAATGTCGTCCAGTCCGTCACCATTGACATCGCCGGCGCCGGACAACGACTTACCGAGGCGGTCATCGGTACCGCCCTGCAACGTCAGTCCCCGTTCAGGGGGAATGACGTTTAGTGATATCTGCGCCTGTGCGGACACTGCGGGGGCCGCGCTCAGCAGCGCCGCCGAAACCGCGGCTGACAGTGCAAGTTTTTTCGACTGTGGCAATCCCATAGCGAAATCCGCTGGTTCTATCACTGTGAATGACAGGGTCAGCGGAAAGCGCACAGGCTTTGAGTTTTATTCGAAGCCGCTGGGAGCATAGGACATTCACGAGAGACAGGGTGCCGGTCAGGGGACCAGCGGGTGCGGGGGATCGGGTTTCAGTGGCACTCGAAGGGATGAGCTGCGATGTCTCTGCTCGGGATGAGTGGCGGTTCGTCGGAATCTGGCTTCGAAGATTCAGATGGATCCTGAATCTGGCCTCGGTCTAGACATTGCTGGGTTGGCCGGAAGCTTTGTGCCTTCGATTTCTCTCAGTGGCACTTGAAGGGGTCAGTTGCGATGTCTTTGCTCAGGATGAATGGCGGTTTGTCGGAATCTGGCTTGGAAGATTTAGATGGATCCTGACTCGGGTTTCGCTCCTGGCATTGCTGGGTTGGCCGGGAGTTTTGTGTCTTCGATTTCTCTCAGTGGCACTCGAAGGGGTCAGTTGCGATGTCTTTGCTCAGGATGAATGGCGGTCTGTATTCACCGCCTTCGGGTACTCAGATGGATCCTGAATCGGGTTCAGGATGACGGTTTAAAGGTTGGCGCTGCGCGCCAGGAAGTAAGGATGGTGGGCCGTGTAGGGCTCGAACCTACGACCAATGGATTAAAAGTCCACTGCTCTACCAACTGAGCTAACGGCCCCCAAAGAAGGGCGCGAATAATACGGTAAACCGCGGGTTCTGGCAAGAATTCGCGCCCAAAAATGGGGGCCGCATCCCTGCGGCCCCCGGTGAAGCCCGAAGCAGAGGGGGATAGGGGAGACTTCAGGCTTCCAGCAGGCTGCGCAGCATCCAGGCGTTTTTCTCGTGCACCTGCATGCGCTGGGTCAGCAGGTCGGCGCTGGGCTCATCGCTGGCGTCGGCGGCAATGGCCTGGACTTCCCGGGCGGTCCGGGCCACGGTTTCCTGGCCGTCCACCAGCTGCTGGATCATCTGTTCCGCGCTGGGGGTGCCGGTTTCCTCGGGGATGGAGGACAGCCGGGCAAACTCCGAGTAGGATCCTGGCGCCGGGAAACCCAAGGCGCGAATGCGTTCGGCGATCTCGTCCACTGCCAGGGCCAGTTCGTTGTAGTGGGTCTCGAACAAGGTGTGCAGGGTCTGGAACATGGGTCCGGTGACGTTCCAGTGGAAGTTGTGGGTTTTCAGGTAAAGGCTGTAGCTGTCTGCAAGTACCCGCGACAACCCGTCAGCGATGTTCTTGCGATCAGCTTCTTCAATGCCAATATTGATGCTCATGTCGGTGCTCCCGTGACGTTATGTCGTCAAATCTTGGGTACAATTTACCCGCTCCGCGATAATAAATGAAATGAATTAAACCTATCTTCCCGATAGGAAAATCCAATGTTAAAGCAACTCCACAGCCGCCTGGACCAGGTGATGGGGCGGGATCGTCCGCATATCGAGCGCCGCCTCAGCGGCCTGGCTCGACGTGCGGGTAAAGGTCTGCCCATCGATCGCGGCAGTGCCGAGGTGGAGCAGGAGATCCAGGCTTCGGTCCAGCGCCGCCAGCAGCGGGAGGGATTGGCCTTCCCCATCCGGTTCGATCCGGATCTGCCCATCAGCGCTCACGTGGAGGAAATCACCCGGGCGCTGGCGACGCACCAGGTGCTGATCGTGGCCGGGGAAACCGGGTCCGGCAAGACTACCCAGCTGCCCAAGATCTGCTGGCAGGCCGGCCGGGGGCGGGACGGCTGGATCGGCTGCACCCAGCCCCGCCGCATAGCGGCCCGAAGTATCTCCGCCCGCCTGGCCGAAGAGATGCAGCTCAAGGTGGGTGGCGCCGTGGGATTCTCGGTGCGATTCGACGAAAAGCTCAGCAGCGACACCGTGTTCAAGGTGCTCACGGACGGCATGCTGCTGGCAGAGACCCAGTCCGACCGTCCGCTGATTGGATACGACACACTGATCATCGACGAAGCCCACGAGCGCAGCCTCAACATCGATTTTCTGCTGGGCTACATCAAAGCACTGCTGCCCCGGCGGCCGGACCTGAAAGTCATCATTACCTCGGCCACCATCGACACCGAGCGTTTTTCCCGGCACTTCCATGATGCGCCCATCATCGAGGTGTCCGGCCGCTCCTATCCGGTGGAGATGCGCTACCGGTCCTTGCTGGATGAAGACCAGCGTGAGCGAGACCTGTTTGCCGGCATTGCGGATGCGGTGGACGAGCTGGACCAGGTCGACCCCCGGGGCGACATCCTGGTGTTCCTGCCCGGTGAGCGGGACATTCGAGAGGCTACCGATACCCTGACCAAACGGGGGCTTCGCAACACAGAGATCCTACCCCTGTTCGCCCGGCTGTCGGCCGCGGAGCAACACCGCATATTCCATCCAGGAAATGCCCGCCGCATTGTTATCGCCACCAATGTGGCGGAAACCTCGCTGACCGTGCCGCGTATCCGGTTTGTGATTGACTCGGGCCTGGCCCGCATCAGCCGCTACAGCTCCCGCAGCAAGGTACAGCGGTTGCCTATTGAAGCCATTTCCCGGGCCAGCGCCGACCAGCGGGCGGGACGCTGCGGCCGACTGGGTCCGGGCACCTGTATCCGGCTTTACAGCGAAGAGGATTTCCAACAGCGCCCGGAGTTCACCGAGCCTGAGATCCAGCGCACCAATCTGGCGGCGGTCATCCTGCGAATGGAAATGCTGGGGCTGGGCAAGCTGGAGGATTTCGATTTTCTGGATGCCCCCAGCGATCGCTTCATCAAGGACGGCTACCAGCTGCTGTTTGAACTGGGCGCCCTGGACGGCGCCCGCCACCTGACCCGGCTGGGCCGGGAGATGGCCTGGTGGCCGGTGGACGTGCGCATGGGTCGCCTGGTGCTGGCCGGCCGCGACCAGGATTGTCTGGAGGAATGCCTGGTGCTGGCGGCGTTCCTGTCCCTGGCCGACCCCCGGGAGCGGCCCATGGAGGCCCAGCAGCAGGCCGACGAGCGCCACCAGCAGTGGGTGGACACCGAGTCGGATTTTGTCACCCTCCTCAACCTGTGGCGGGACTGGCTCAAAGCCCGCAAGGAGCTGTCCCACAGCCGCCAGCGGCGCTGGTGCCGGGACAATTTCCTGTCCTACATGCGCATGCGGGAGTGGTGGGACATTCGCCGGCAGCTGGCGGATATGGCGAAAGAATCCGGCTGGAAACTCAACCGCAAAGGCGACGGGCCGGCGACGTACGAAGCGCTGCACCGGGCCCTGGTCACGGCCTTCATCGGTCAGCTGGGACTGAAGGATGAGCGGGAGTACCGGGGCGAGCGCAACCGGCGGTTCTCCATCTTCCCGGGCTCCGGGCTGTTTGCCAGGGGGCCCAAGTGGCTGGTCAGCGCGTTCCTGGTGGAGACCACCCGGGTCTATGCCCGGATCAATGCCCGCATCGAGCCGGCCTGGGCCGAGCAGGCAGCGGAACACCTGGTCAAGCGCCGCTACTACGACCCCCGCTGGTCGGCCAAATCCGGCCGGGTGGTGGGTTATGAGCAGGTCACCCTGAACGGCCTGATGCTGGTGGCCAGGCGGCGGGTGCACTACGGCCCCCATGACCCTGAAATCGCCCGGGAACTGCTGATCCGCGACGGTCTGGTCCCTGGGAACATCCGCAGCAAGGGCAAATTCCTCACTCACAACGCAGCTGTGATTGATGAGGTGCGGGAACTGGAGGAACGCCAGCGCAAGCGCGACCTGCTGGTGGACGATGAGGTGCTGTTCCAGTTCTTCGACGAGCGGCTGCCGGCGGGCATTCACACCACCAGGGCGTTTGAACGCTGGCGCGAGAAAGCCGAGGCAAAAGCGCCGGACCTGCTGAAGCTGGATCCAGGCTATGTGCTGATGCGTGACGACCACGGCGTGGACGGCGGCTCCTTCCCGGACCATCTGGACGTGGACGGCGCCCGGGTGCCCCTGGAGTACCGGCTGGCTCCTGGCCAGGCCGATGACGGCGTCAATCTGCTGCTGCCGCTGCATCTGCTGAACAAGGCCCGGGCTGAGCAGCTGGAGTGGCTGGTTCCGGGGCTGCTGCGGGAAAAGGTGGTGGCCCTGATCAAGTCCCTGCCCAAGCCAAGGCGGCGCTACCTGGTGCCCGCGCCCAACTTTGCCGCGGATTTCCTTGGCCGGGACTGGGATCGGCAGGACTCCCTGCTGACCCAGCTGGCGGGATTCCTGGGAACGGAGTCCGGCCAGCCCCTGGCGGTGTCCGAGTTCGATCCGCTACAGCTGCCGGATCACCTGAAGATCAACGTCCAGTTGCGGGACGGTTCCCAATCGGTGGCCAGCAGCCGCGACCTGGAAGCCCTCCAGGCCGAGTGGGGCGAGCAGGCCAGGGAGGATTTCCTGTCCCAGGCCGATCGCAGTTTCCTGGTGGACGGCCTGACACGCTGGGACTTCGAGGATCTGCCGGAACAGGTCGAGGTGGAAGAGGGTGTCCAGGCCTGGCCGGCCCTGGTGGACCAGGAGGATGCCGTGGGTATCCGATTGTTCGAAGACCGGGAGTCGGCTCACGACTACCATTTGCACGGCCTGCGTCGCCTGCTGCAGCTCAGCCTGAAGGACAAGTTCCGCTACCTGCACCGATCCCTGGCCCTGGACCCCCAGGTCTGCCTCCGGTATGCCTCCATCGGCAGCGCCAGCGATCTGCGCGACGACCTGGTATTTTCCATCTCCATGGCCTGTGTCGCGGCGTTCGACCAGCCGGTGCGCGACGCTGACGCTTTCGAGCGGCTGACCCATTTCGCCCGGGTAGACCTGCTGCAGCGGGCTACCCAGGTACAGTCCCTGGTGGAAGAGATTCTGTCCGCCTACCACCAGGTGTTTCGTTCCCTGGACGACGACCTGGAGAACCTGTATCCCTGGGCCCATGGCGACATGCAGTCCCAGCTCGGTTACCTGCTTTACCCGGGTTTTCTCACGGACGTTCCCCACGAGCAATTGACTCATTACCCCCGCTACCTGTCCGCCATGAATACCCGTGTCCAGCGGCTGACCCAGGATCCGGCCCGGGACCGCCAGCGGCTGCGTCTGCTTGAAGGATTCTGGACCGACTACCTGGAACGCTGTGACGAGTTGGACAGCTATCCAGCCTCCCTGGCGCGATTCCACTGGATGATCGAGGAGTACCGCGTGTCGGTGTTTGCCCAGGAACTCAAGACCGCCATGCCGGTGTCCTCCAAGCGCCTGAAGACCCAGTGGGCCCGGGTATTGAAGGACAAGGGATGAGCAGCCCCCAGTCGCTCCCGACCCACCGCGACGTGCATCGCCTGGCGGTGCCCATGATTCTGTCCAACATCTCCATCCCCCTGCTGGGCATGGTGGACACTGCCGTGGTCGGGCACCTGCCCGAGGCCCATCATCTGGGAGCCGTGGCGGTGGGGGCCATGATTTTCAGCTTCGTGTTCTGGGGGTTTGGTTTCCTGCGCATGGGTACCACCGGCTTCGTCGCCCAGGCCCATGGGTCCGGGGTCGAAGGCGCCGTTCAGAACCGTTTCGGCCAGGCCGCGGTCCTGGCCCTGGCGCTGGCCGTGCTGGTGCTGCTGCTGCACCCGTGGGTCCGGGACATCGCCTTCGGGCTGGTGGATGCCACCGCCGCAGTCGAAAGCCAGGCCCGCCGCTATTTCGAAATCCGCATCTGGGCTTCCCCGGCGACCCTGATGACCTACGTCCTGGTCGGCTGGTTCCTGGGTGTGCAGGACGCCCGGGCACCGCTGATGATCATGCTCACCGCCAACCTGGTGAACATTATCCTGGATTTGCTGTTCGTGCTGGTTTTCCAGTGGGGTGTTGCAGGGGTGGCGCTGGCCTCGGTCTGCGGCGAGTACCTGGCGGCGCTGACCGGGCTGGTGCTGGCCTTCCGGCGGGGCGGGCTGGGCCGTCACCGCTGGCAGTGGCGCGAGGTGCTGCACCTGGACCAGTTGCTGGAGATGGTGCGGGTCAACACCGACATCATGCTGCGCACCCTGTGCCTGATCTTTGCCTTTGCCTTTTTCACCCACCAGGGCGCCCGCCAGGGGGACATCGTGCTGGCGGCCAATGCGGTACTGTTGAACTTTCAGCACCTGATGGCTTACGCGCTGGATGGGTTTGCCCATGCCGCCGAGGCTCTGGTGGGCAAGTTCGTCGGTGCCCGCAACGCCCGCGGCCTTGCCCGGGCCATCCGTCTGACCCGCGACTGGTCACTGGGGATCGCCCTGTTTGCGGTGCTGCTTTACTGGGTCGGCGGGGATTGGTTGATCGGTTTGCTCACCAGCATCCAGGCGGTGCGTGATACAGCGGGGTCGTTCCTGCCCTGGCTGCTGATCTCACCCCTGATCTCGGTGTGGAGCTTCTGGCTGGACGGCATCTTCATAGGCGCCACGCGGGGACGGGACATGCGTAACACCATGGTCATTGCGCTGCTGGCCTACCTGGCGGCCTGGTGGCTCCTGCAATCCCTGGGCAATCACGGACTGTGGGCCGCTCTGATGGTGTTCCTGGCCGTTCGCGGCATCACCCTGGGCACCCTGCTGCCCCGGGTCCTCAGAGTGTAATCGGCAACCCCGGATTCGGCCGGCCCGGGCGGTGATCTGGCAATTAAGATCGGGGCGCCAGATTGGCCGCTATTCTATTGAAAAATAGCGATAAAAGCGGAACAAAAAATTAACGCCTTACTAATGTTTGCGTGGTAGTCTTACGCCGCGTTTCAGGGGTCCCGGGGCGCAGTGACGTCTGTTGACGGTGCAGCCAGGGAATTTGAACGACGCGATGGCGGCAGAACCCGCTAGACTGAGGTGATAACAAATAACATCGGGGATTGGCTTTGACGGTAATCGGACCCATATACCCAGCGCCCCCGGGGAACCAGGGACGGAGCACAAGAGGCGTCGCAGAACGCCAGGCATAACGAATATGACAAACATTCTCAGAATCAAACAGTGGCTCGGCCGCGTCGGCATTGCCCCACTGGCCACTGTCTCGCTGACCGCGATGCTGGCTGCACCGGCGGTAGGTGCATCTCCCGCGACGCTGCTCATTGAGCGCAATGATGCGGGCAGCGTCATCCAGGCTGTCAGGCTGGAACACTGGTCCTACAATGCAGCCAAGGGCGTCCTCAAAGCCACCTCCAGAGGCGGAATACGCCGCTGCGGCGCCGCCATGGGCGGCAAGCAGGGCGCAAAGACCCTGCTGCTGGACGGCGTCAGCTACGCCCTGGATTCCGTGGAAATCAACAGGAAGGGGCGGCCCCGGATTACGGTCCGGCCCAGCTACAAGGGCCTGTTTCCCACCTGTCACTCCTATCAGGTCTCTGAAAGCAGCTCCGCTGTCGAAACCAAAGGCGCCGGTGGGCTGAACTTCCAGGTCGACGTGCTTGGATCCCCGACAACGACGAATTTGAATGTCGCCAGCGCCATCACCTACGATCCCTCGCCGACGCCGACCTTGAGCCTGACGCTGGCCGACGACGTTTTGTGTCTGCAGGACAGTACGCCACAGGCCGGGGTGGTGCTGTCCATCACGGACAGCAACAACAACACGATTCCGTATGCCGGCTGGTCGGGGCTGTCCTACGCACCGTTCATGACGGTTGGCGGATCCGGTCAGATGCCCACCGTCAAGGCCAACAGTGACGGCAACCCGCAGTGTGCGGCAATTCCCCTGGCAGAAACCGTGGTCGAGCAGCCCGACCCCCCCGCCTTCGCCTGTGACGATCCCGACGTCATCAACCGGGCCAGTTTTGAGGCCAGCGAAGTTCCGCTGGTGCCGTCGTCGGATGGAATCCAGCTGGATTTCAGGCTGGTACGCACGCCGGTAGAGCTGATTTCGGGTTTGGACTCGGCGGAGTATGAGCTGACAGTAACCAACTGCGGGGCCGCCGATACCTCGAGTGTTGTCGTTCGGGACTTTTTCTCGACCAGTGAGTTTGACGCCGGCACATCAACCTGCACGCCCGCCGCGGCGTGTGCCCAGCCGACGGCTTATGTTGACTATGAAGTCGGCCTGTTGCCGGCGTTCGATCAGCAGGACCCGACAGCTTCCCAGGCGGTGATCTCGGTGACCCGACCCCGGATGTTGACCTCCGGCAGTCAGCTCACGGTGGCCGCGGCGGCGATTGACCTGGCCGAGAGCAACGAGCCACTGCCCGACAACAACGTGGGTCAGTGGACCTTCCAGACCCTGACCAATCAGGTGCCGGATGTGAACTTTGGCGGCACCACCGCTGATCCCATCGACGAGGACCAGGGAACGGTCCAGGATCCCGCTATCATCACCGGGCTCACGATTACCATCAGCGATTCGGACGGCACCATTGATCCGGCGGACGTCACCGTCACCTCCCTGGACACGAACATCGTGACGGTAGTTGGCCAGGACATCACCCTGGAAGCGAATGGCGATATCACCGTGACCAACATTCAGGTGGTCAACGAGCCCGACGCGTACACGGAAGGGATCCCGGTCCTGCCGGCACGGATCCGAGTCGCCGCCATCGATAACCGTGGCGCAACGGGTGAGTCGGTTTTCGACCTGGCGGTGAACCCCGTGAACGACCCGCCGAAGCTAACGGTGCTGGGTGGATTCGATCCCAACGGTGCGCCAATTTCGCAACCCATCTTCACGGCCGAGTGTGACCAGGACTCTCCACCGGGTTGCGCGGATCACGTCTATCCATCCGATGTTGGAGGATTCCAGTTCAGCACCGACGGCTGGATTGTCTCGGTAACGGCCGGCGCACCTTTCGAAACCGAAGGCGCGCCGACGCCCGTTATAAGCAACGTCAGCGATCCCGACGGCATTTTCTTCTGCACGCCCACTTGTCTGCCCATGCTTGACGGCAACGGCGGGCTGGAATACGTGCTGTCGGGCAACTCCGGCGAAGCCATGGTGACGGTCACGGCTGACGACCTGCAGGCGGAAAACAACGTGACCACCATTCAATTCCGGGTGGTGGTGCAGAATTCGCCGCCGGTGGTGGACGGCCTGCAGTCGTTTTCGCTGGCTGAAAACACCGCCAACCTGACCTCAGTCGGCGTGGTGACGGCGTCGGACCCCGAGACCGATCCGCTGCAGGACTGGGCCATCGTGGGTGGCAATGTTGACGTGGACAGTGACACCAACCTGCCGTTCGTCATCAACCCGGCCACGGGCGAAATCACCGTCAACGACTCCGATGACCTGGACTTCGACGGTGCTGTCCAGTCCTTCACCCTGTCGGTGACCGTGGACGACAACGCCATGAACACCAGCAACCCCGTGGACGTGGTGATCAACCTGACCGATGAAAACGATATTGCGCCCACCGTGGCTTCAGGTCTGACCTTCAGCGTTGCCGAGGGATCACTGGTATGCCCGTCATGCCGGGTGACCGCCACAGATCCTGACACGGTCGGCTCTCTGCAGGGCTGGACTATCGTCAGTGGCAACGACGACGTCGACGGTGACGGCAACTTCCCGTTCAACATCGTTGACGATATGAGTGGTGACCTCACCGACGGCGTGATTGGCATCGTCGATGACGGTGATCTGGACTTTGAGCGGCAGACCAGCTTCACCCTGCAGGTAACCGTCGGAGACGGTGCTAACACCAGCGACCCGCAGACCGTCACCATCGACGTTACCAATACCAACGACAACGCACCCGTAGTGACGTCGGCCCAGGTCTTCAGCATTGATGAAAATTCAGCACTGGACACCCCGGTCGGCACGCCCATCCAGGGTAGCGATCCCGACGGTACCGGAACGCTGCAGGACTGGGCGATCGTATCGGGCAACGTGGACAGCGATACCGACGGAAACGGTCCGTTCGCATTGGATCCGAGTACGGGGCAGCTTTCCGTCAACGATCCCGACGATCTGGATTTTGAAACCATTTCGCAGTACACGCTCAGAGTGACCGTCAGCGACGGCACCTTCACCAGTGCCGAAGAAGACGTAACGGTCAACATCAACGACCTGGCTGAATAATTTCCTTCGGCCAGACTGAACACTCCTTGGGACAGGCCCCGGTTTTCCGGGGCTTTTTTTTTGCGGCGGTCATCCCCATTTCCTGACCGCGGCAGTTACACGGGTGCCAGGGACCGGCGCCACTATCCCGGGGACCTGATTCCTTGAAACGCACTGGTCGAACACATCGCGATCTGTCCCGCTGGTGGGAAAGCTTCAGGCATTCCGCCGGGGACGACGCCTGCGCCCAGCTGGCGCCGCAAATTGAGCCGCTGCTGGAGAAGGACAACGGCCTGAACCTGTCCGAGGGAGTAACCTCTCCTGCCCACCTGCTGGATTCGCTGGAAGTGCTGAGCGAGCTGAACGCCGACGCCGACTGCCTGGCCGTCATGTGCGACTACTTCGCCTGGTGCAAGAACCAGTCTGAACCGCAGCTTGACCTGACCCGCCAGATTATCGAGATTGACCGGCTGGAGGCTGCCTACGATTCGGAGCATGCCTCGGCGGAGGGATTGCGTCGCCTGTTGCTGGCCATGGTCGAAGACGTGCGGGTCGTACTTATCGTGCTGTCCGACCGGCTGGTGCGGCTTCGGGCCTATGCCAGGGCAGACGACGAATCACGCCGGGCATTTGCCACCCTGATCAACGCCATCCACGCTCCCCTGGCCAACCGGCTGGGGATCTGGCAGCTCAAGTGGGAGATCGAGGATTTCGTTTTCCGCTTCCTGGAACCCGACCTTTACAAGCGAATCGCCAAGCTGCTGGCCGAGCGCCGAACCGATCGGGAGCGCTTCATCCGCCGATTTATCGAGCAGGTCAACTACGAACTCAACGGCGCCGGCATCAAGGCTGACGTACAGGGGCGTCCCAAGCACATTTACAGCATCTGGAAAAAAATGCAGCGCAAGGGGCTGGCCTTCAACGAGCTGCATGACATCCGCGCGGTCCGCATCCTGGTAGAAGACGTGCCGGCCTGCTATGCGGCACTGGGCATCGTGCACGCCCTGTGGAAACCGGTGCCCGGCGAATTCGACGACTACGTGGCCAACCCCAAGGCCAACAACTACCGCTCCCTGCATACCGCAGTGTTCGGAGCCGAAGGCAAGACCGTGGAAGTGCAGATCCGTACCCGGGAAATGCACGAGCAGGCTGAACTGGGGGTGGCCGCCCACTGGCGCTACAAGGAGGGTGGGGCCCACGACCCCAGTTACCAGCGCAAGCTCAACTGGATGCGCCAGCTGCTGGACAGCCGCGACGAGGGTGACAAGGCAGCCCTGCTGGATGAATTCGGCACCGAGGGCGCCGAGGACCGGGTATACGTGCTCACGCCCAAGGGCAAGGTGCTGGACATGCGTCAGGGGTCTACGGTGCTGGATTTTGCCTACCACATTCACACCGGTGTCGGTAACCGTTGCCGCGGTGCCAAGGTGAATGGGCGTATCGTGCCGCTGACCTATCAGGTCAACAACGGGGAACAGGTGGAGATCCTCACCGCCAAGGAACCGGATCCCTCCCGGGACTGGCTGTTGCCCCGCCTGGGCTACCTTCGCAGCTCCCGGGCCAGGGCCAAGGTTCGCCAGTGGTTCCGCCAGAAGGATCGCGACCGGAACCTGGCCGAGGGCCGCGAGCTGCTGGAAAAGGAGCTCAAGCGCATGGCAGCCGGTTCCGACCACCTGGAGCCGCTGGTCAAGCGGTTCAAACTGCGGGATCTTGACGCCCTGTACGAGGCCGTTGCCATCGGCGAAGTCACGTCGGGGCAGGTGGCGTCCGCGCTGCAGGACCTGGCCCAGCCTGACGACGACACTGACGTACTACCCCTGGCCCGGGCGCCGTCGACCCGGCGGCGCAGCAAGGACGACCTGGTGATCGAGGGCGTGGGCAACCTGCTCACCAATCTGGCGGGCTGCTGCAACCCGGTGCCAGGGGATGCCATTGTGGGGTTCATCACCAAGATCCGCGGCGTCAGCATCCACCGCAGGGACTGTCCCCAGGTTGAGCGGCTGGTGCACGGCGACCCGGCGCGCATGCTGGAGGTTGCCTGGGGTGACAAGACCTCGGACCGCTACCAGGCGGAGATCCGGGTATCGGCTTATGATCGCAAGGGGCTGCTCAAGGACATCGCCAATCTTGTGTCCTCATCCCACAGCGACATCCTTGCCCTGCAGTCCAACGCTGACGTGCGGGACGGTACCGCTGACGTACGGCTGGTGGTGCAGGTGGGTGATTTTGACCACCTGAGCTACCTGCTCAACCGCCTGTCCACACTGCCCAATGTCATCGACGTTCGCCGGGTGGGCTGAGCAGGCCTCGTCGCTCATTCGAGGCGCCGTACACCGAATCTGTCTCTCTCCCGGCGCCGCGACTTGTCCGCACTTACACGTTAATATCAATTCAGGAAAGGATGGATTCCCTTTGGGATCATGGTTGTAGAGATACCGGGATACAAACTGGACACCGAGCTCGGCCGGGGCGGCATGGCGACCGTCTACCTGGCCGAGCAGCAGTCCGTGGAGCGCCAGGTGGCCCTGAAGGTCATGTCCCGGGTGTTGCTGGTGGACCAGAGCTTCAGCGAGCGCTTCGTGCGCGAAGCCAAGATTGCCGCCAATCTCTACCACCCCCACATCGTCGCGGTACACGACGTCGGGGTGCACGACGACGACCACTTCATCGCCATGGAGTACCTGTCCGGCGGCGACCTGGCTCAGCGTTGCGAGCGCAACCTGGACCTGGGCACCGCGGTGCGTGTGGTCCGGGAGATCGCCGGCGCGCTGGATTACGCGCATTCCAAGGGATTTGTTCATCGGGACGTCAAGCCCGAAAACATCCTGTTCCGGGAAAACGGCTCAGCGGTGCTGACGGATTTCGGTATCGCCCGGGCGGTGAACTCTGCGACCCAGATGACCAAGACAGGCGCCGTGGTGGGAACGCCTCAGTACATGAGTCCCGAACAGGCTCGGGGCAAGGATCTGGACGGTCGCTCGGACCTGTATGGCCTGGGCATCGTGTTTTACGAAATGCTCACCGGGAAAGTCCCCTTTGAGGGTGCGGACTCGGTGGCGGTGGGTATCCAGCACGTCACCGAACCGGTACCACGGCTGCCCCAGAAACTGAACGCTATCCAGCCCGTGCTGGAAAAGTTCCTGGCCAAGGACCCCGACGACCGCTACCAGACCGGACACGAGGCGGTGCTGGATCTGCAGCGGCTGGAACAGAAAGTCATCAGCGGAGAGGTACCGGCGGCCGAGGAGTCCAGCGAACCTGAAACGGTTGCCCTGGACCTGTCCGGTGCAAAGGCCAAGCGGGCGACCCGCACCCCGGAACCGGTCAATGTGTCTGCCACGCCCCAGCCCGACGGCAGCCTGCGGCGTGAACCCACCCTTGGCACCATCGGCGATATCAAGAGTTTCGATCGCACGGTTGGGCAGCCGGTCATGCGCCCGACGGTGGCACGGTCAAAGAAACGGGGCTGGCTGACGCCGGTTTTGCTGTTGCTGGTTGCGGGGGTGGCCGCGGCGGGCTGGTGGCAGCGCGAGCGCCTGACGGGCCTGCTGCCGGACAGCCAGGTGGACCGCTGGCTGGCCCAGGCCCAGCAGGCCAGTGATTTCGGCCGCTGGTACGGCGAAACCGCCGACTACGCCAACGTCCTGTATGCCCGGGTACTGGAGCGCGAACCCGGCAATCGGCAGGCCCGTGCCGGCATGGACCTGGTAGCGCGCCACCTGACCGACAGGGCTGAGACCGCTCTGGTAGAGGGCGACGCGCGGCAGGCAGAAATACTGCTGGATCGCGCCCGCCAGATCGCACCGGACCTGGATCGCATACGCGACATGTCCCGGCGGCTGGCCGACGGCGGCTCGGAGCCCGAGGTTCCGGAAGAACCCCCGGTCGATCGCGCCCGCATCGACCAGCTGCTGGCCGAAGCGCTGCAGTTGATGGGTGACAACCGGCTGGTGTCGCCGCCCGGGGACAACGCCCTGGCCAGGCTGCAGGCGGTGCTGGCCCTGGAGCCCGGCAACGCGGCTGCTGCATCCGGCATTCGCCAGATGGGAGATCGGCTGCGGCGGGACCTGCAGTCAGCGCTGAGTCGGGAAGACCTGGACCAGGCGGACAGCCTGCTGGCCCAGCTCACTGTGGTACTGCCCGGAGACGAATCCCTGGGTCCCCTGCGGCAGCAACTGGAACAGACCCGGGCCCGGCTGGAACGGGCGGCCCTGGAGGAGCGGCGCCGGGTTACCCGGGTGCAACGCCTGCTGTCCGAGGCCCAGCGGCTGGCATCGGAGGACCGGCTGGGAGAACCACCCGGCGATAACGCCATTGAGACATTCCAGGAAGTGCTCAGGCTGGATCCCGGCAACGCGGTGGCCCAGGCCGGACTGGCAGGGGTAGCGCGTCGCTACCTTGAATTGACCGAGATTGCCCTGGAAGACAATCGCCTGGACGGCGCCGAAACCATGATCGCGCGCATCGAGTCGCTGGATCCTTCCCTGGCCGGGCTGGACCGGGCCAAGCGCCGATTGACCATCTACCGGGAGCAGAACCAGCGCAACCAGCAGGCCACGGCCGGTCAGCAGGTGGAAATCGACAACCTGCTGGAACAGGGTGACGAAGCCCTGGCCCGGGAGCTCTGGATGAGCCCGCCGGGAGAGTCCGCGTTCGACGCCTACAAAGCCGTGCTGCGGATGGACCCGGAGAACGTAGACGCCCGTACCGGCCTGAAGCGCCTGAGCACCAGCCTGTCCATGGCGGCCAGGGCGGCCCAGGACGAGGGCGACCTGGACCGCGCCATCGGGCTGTTCGGTGACGCGGAACAGACCGACCCTGAGAACCCTGAACTGACCGGCCAGAGGCTGGGTCTGGCCGAGGCGGCACGGGAACAGGCCCGGGTCGCCATCACTGCATCAGATTTCGACCTGGCGGACCAGCTGCTGCGCCAGGCCAGCGACCTGGAACCGGACCACCCGGACCTGGCGCGGCTGCAGTTGGAGTTGAATGTTGCCAGGGATGCGGCTGCGTCGGGTTAGACTGGGGTCACCCATTAGCCAGCCGAGTAGACCGGGGTCAGAGTAAAGGGACAGAGTAAAGTTTTACTCTGTCCCTTTACTCTGACCCCATGCTGACGTGACCCCATGCTGACGCCCCCATGCTGACGATCCCTTCCAGTGCACGCCGCGCGGCGTTGAACGAAAAATGCGACTCCACGTTCTGCAGTCCACCATCCGACAGCGTCGTCCAAAGCGTCTCATCCTGGTAAGCACGGATGATAGCGTCGGCAAACTCACGGGATGATTGGCCCACCAGCACGTCTTCGCCGATGGACACGTGCATGCCTTCCACCGCCGCGGGACTGGCCACCACCGGCTGGCCGTAGCTCATGCTCATGTTGACCTTGCCCTTGACTCCGGCGCCGTAACGCAGCGGCGCCACTGCCAGCCGGCAGCCGTCCAGGAACGGCTCGATATCTTTGACAAAGCCGTGAAACTCCACGCCGTCGACCTTGCCCAGCTTCTTGACCTCGGGAGTGGCCTTGCTGCCGATGACGTGGAACACGACATCGGGCAGCTCCGCGCGCACCAGCGGCAGGATATCGCTGACAAACCACTTCACCGCGTCGATGTTGGGCGGGTGCTGGAAGCCGCCCACGAACATCAGGTCCCTGCGTTGACCATACTCCCGTCGGCGGCCGTAGACCTGGTGGATATTGGACAGAACCGCCACCTCCAGTTCCGGCGCGTCCTCGGCCAGGAAGCCGACCTCGTACTCACTGACCACCAGGGTCAGGTCACAGCGGCGGGCAACGTCCAGTTCCTGGGCCCGAGTCTTCCTGGCGGTATTCAGCAGGTCCGCGCTTTGCTCCAGTTCGGCCAGCCGCTGCTCGCGCAGGTAATGCAGGTCCACGGTGTCAAAAATCAGTTTGGCGTTGGGGCAGTACCGTCGCATCATCTCGATGTAGTTGCGCGCCACGTAGTGACGGCTGAGGATGATCACGTCGATGGATTCCCCGACTTTTTCCAGGTAGGCCTGGGGCACGTTGACGAAAGGCTGGTACAGGGCTTCGACGCCGAGCTGCTGCAGGTCCCGGGTATAGCCTTCCTCGTAGCAGCGATTGTCGGGCAGAAAACGCACGTGCCAGCCCAGGTCGCGGAACAGCGTCATCAGGTTGACCATGCGCAGGGAGCCTGAATCCTGGTCCGGGGTTGGGGTGCAGGCGTCAACGATCAGGACGCTGCCGCTGCTGCGGTGGCGCCGCGCCAGTTCGATGGGGGTGCCGGCTGCGGGCTGCTGCTCCAGGGCGTCCGCCCACTTTTCCAGGAACTTGGCCTGGTTGATGGTCTGGTACTTCTTGGTGCCGCTTTCCAGGTCGGTGCCCGAGGTCACCCCTTCAAAGTGGGTCACCACGGACAGGGGCTGGTAGTACGCTTTTTTGCCGGCCTGGCGGACGGCAAAGGCCAGGTCTGTGTCTTCGTAGTAAGCCGGCACGTAACGCAGGTCGAACTGTCCGAGCTGGTCAAACAGTTCCCGGGGGATCATGGCGCAGGCGCCCGAGCAGTAGTCCACCTCCCTGACATAGTTGAACTCCGGGGCATTGCGGTCTTCGAATCGACCGTAGTTCCATCCCGAGGCATCGGCGAAGACCACGCCGCCGGCTTCCTGCAGCCGGCCGTCGGGATAAACCAGTTTCGCACCCACCAGGCCCGCATCCGGGTGACGGTCGAAGGTCTCCAGCAAATGGTCCAGCCAGCGGTTGCCGACGGCGGTGTCATTGTTGAGAAAAACCAGGAACTCGCCCCGGGCGGCGTCGGCGCCCCGGTTGCAGGTGCGGATGAACCCGGCGTTTTCTTCGTTGCGCAGCACCTGGATGCCCTGGCACCGCGCCAGCTCCTGCTCGGTTTCATCGTTGGAGGCGTCGTCCACCACAATGACTTCGTAGGGTACGCCCGTGTCAGCCTCAGCGATGGACTGCAGGCACCCGCGGGTGTGCTCGTACTGGTTGTAAACGGGAATGATGATGCTGACCCGGGGCACGTCGCTGGATGGAATGCTGGGCGGCTCCAGCGTTTCCGGCAGCATGGGCACTTCGGTGTCCAGTTCCGTGGGTTTGTTGAGTTCCTTGCGGATGCGCTCCACGGTGCCGGACACACCCCGGACCTTGATGCTGGTCTGGGTGCGCTGGGCCAGGGTCGCTGCCCGGCGGGTTTGAAAGCCGAGACGCTCCATCAGGGCGCGCGCCTTGCGGGCGGCGAACCGCAGGGGACGGGTCAGTTGCCAGCTGCGGCTGTTCACCACCAGGTCCAGTTCCGCCAGTTTGCGCTCAAGGCGCTCCTCCAGGGTGCCGGCGTGCTCCGCCAGGGTCCGGATATGTTCGTCCCGCTGTTCCACGTCCCGGGTCAGATCCAGCGCCCATCGCGTGCGTTCTTCGAACTCGACCTGGAGCTTCATCAGGGCGTCCCGGGTCTGGTTGACCTCGGATTCGAGCTCCTCGGCCCAGCGGGTGCGACGGGCCAGCCGTCGTTCCAGTTTCCGGCCCCAGTGGTCGCGGCGTTCGAGTTCCCGAATCTGTTCGGCAACCTGCTGCTCCAGCGCGCCGATCTGCCGGTCGCGATCGACGCTGGTGCGGCTGAGTGTTTCCAGCCGGGCATCCGCAATCCTGGGCCGATGGCAGCGGTAGCGGGCGGGATTGCCCGGAGGCAGCGCCATCAGCTCCCGGTAGGCCTGTCCCATGCTGTCCAGGCCGGGCACGGTTTCACCGGCAATGGTATGGGCAACCTGTTTCAGCTGACTCGGCTCGTCTGCCAGCTCGGCCACCAGGTCAGCCAGGGCATCGGCGCTGACGTCGATCAGCCATCCGGTTTCGCCGTGAACAATCCGGTCCGGGAATGCGCCCATGCGGGTGGCGGCCACCGGAATGCCCATGGCCCGGGTTTCGCTCAGGGTGTAGCTGAAGGTCTCCGACACCGCGGACAACAGCAGCGCCAGGTGCGGGCGCAGGCTGCGCATCAATTCCGGCAGTTCGTCCCGCTGGTAGTCCAGTATCAGGTGCACGTGGGACCGGCCGAAAAAGTCCTCTGCATCCTTGCCGGCGCCCACCAGGTACAGGTCAGCTTTTTCGGTGATCCGGTCCAGGCCGTCCAGCAGCAGGTTTTTACCCTTGCCGGCGGTCATCCGGCCCAGGGTCACCAGCCGCAGGCGTTCACCCGGGGCAGGTGCCTGGTACTGGAAATCGTGTTCAGGCAGGGGCCGCATGCCGTGGGGAATGACCTGGGCATTCAGCGACTGGAAGCGGCTGTCGAGGTATTCCAGGTTGCGAATCACCGAAACCGACGGCGCCGCACACCGCACGTTGGCCCGGGAAAGCTCTTCCAGGTAGTGCATGCGCAGCTCGAACCAGCCGTTGGGGTCCTTGTCGACAAAGCGGATACCGTGGTCCAGTTCGGCCTGCAGCTGATCGCCGTCGAAAGGAGCCTCGGGGTGGGATTCGAAAGCGATCTGCAGGGCCGGCCAGGCCGGATAGTAATCGTGAAACACGACCGTGGTGGGCAGCCGAGTGGTCACACAGTCCAGGCTGTGCCCGATCAGGGATGACACCATGATGCCGTCCACCGCGAAATCGGCTATCACGTGGTGCAGCACCTGCTGGTAGAACTCATCGTGCCGGACGGTGGAAGCGATGGGGCGCGGCAGAACCCAGCTGGCGATGGGGCTGCTGTCCAGGCTGCCGGCAAACAGGCGCAGCTCCTGGCCGTGGCTGCTGCTGCCCGGGTTGGCCCAGGCGCATAGAAACAGGTGGTGGCGGTCGCTCTGAGCGCACGCCAGGTCTTCGACCCACTGGGAGATGCCGCCACCCCAGGAATGCAGGATGTGCAGCACCACCGGCCGCTGGTCCAGGGCCACCGGGGGAAGCCGGGCACCGCCGTGGTCGAGGGTTGCGGCCATCCGCATGCGCAGATGTTCAAGGAACGACGCGGCCGGCCGGTCCCGGGGGTCAGCGGGTACCGGTCCGGTCAGCGGTCTGCCCGGTGCCTGGACGTAGCAGTGGTCGCAGACGGCGGGCCCGAACCCCCGGCTGAGTTGCCACGCGAGGATACCCTCCCAGTCCAGGGTGCCCGGCATCTGTCCTACGGCCTGGCGGGACCAGAAGCTGACCAGAGGTGAGATCCAATCGGATGGCCAGACCCGCCTCTGGGAGTAGAGATAGGCCAGGCGGTCGATTTCCTCCACGTCGGGCTGGGCCAGGGAACAGCCGCCTGGAACCGGCGCCTGGTCCGGATGCGCGTTGGACAGCGGCGAAACCACGCCGGCCCCGTTGCTTTCCGCCAGGCTGCGAGCCAGCCGTTCCCAGCAGTGGTCGGGCAGCATGGTGCCGAAGCGAACAAGACCGATGGGTCCGCCGTTTTCGGTTTCCAGGGCAGCCAGGATGGCCGCAGGCTGATCCGGGCAATCCAGGGTCAGGCCGGCCCACTGGGCGGGTGCGCACAGGTTCCAGCCGTCCGGCAGCGCACGCTGGCATTCAGACAGCCATTGCTGGTCCGGGTCTTCCGGCCAGCCGTAAATGACGACCGTCGGGGAATGCCCCGGCCGGGTCACATTGGACTCCATGAACGCTGGCTACGCTAGAACTTCATTTCCGGCAGCTGCTGCTGCTCGAATCCCGCCGGGATTTCGAACCGCTCCGGGGGAATGGCGTCGTGACTGATCTGCTCCAGCTCTCCCACTACCTCGCCCAGGATCTTGTTGTAGTGGACGTATCGGACGGGAATCTCGTCGCGGCCGGGCTCGCCGTAGTCCATGATCTGGTCGGACATCATGGCGAAGCTGTTGGCCAGGTCCACCATGAATGACTGCATGGCGCGGATGGTTTCAAAATCGTCGTCGGGGATGTCAAGGTCGTCCCGCCCGACCACGCACTGCTCGCTGGCCTTGCGGTCACCGACGTAGACTTCCAGGACTTCGCAGCTGTACCGGCCCACCTTGCTGGTGCCGCCGCGCTGATAGCGGCGCGGCTTGGCTTCACCGCCCGGCATCTTGGGCATCATCCGGGACATCATCTGGCGCATCTGCTCACGCTGGCCGGGCGGCATGCCGGCCAGCTGCTGTTCCATCTGCTGCTGCAGCTGCTCCTGCATGCGGGCGATCTTTTCCACCTGGGCCTGGTCGAATACCAGGTAGTTGCTGTCTTTCTCGTTGACCGCGATGAACTGGTTGGCGCCGGCCTCGAACAGCATGTAGCCCTGTTCGCCCGGGGATGACATTCGGACTTTGCCGTTGGACACTTCCATCATGCCGTTTCCGTTGTCGTCGCCGGTAAAGGAAATGGTGGTGTCCGCTGATGCAACGGCGGCCACGGCCATGGCGCTGGCCAGCAGCAGGATGTGTCCAACAGCACGTGTGCAGGTTCGCATGGGTGTGCTCCTTTGAGGGGAAAACCGGCGGCCACTTTCCGCCGCTGCCGGCCAAAACACAAATTATCGGCTATTTGGCCGCTGCCTGTCATCAGCAGCGGAACCGGCAGGGACTGCGCGGCGCCTTTCATCCCAGTACAATTCGGCATGGATCCTGAAGTGGGAGTATCGGGTTTGAACAGCACGGGCCACAGCGCGTGGAGACCCTGGCCTGTCCTTTTGGCGGTGTTGCTGCTGACGTCCTGCGCCAGCCAGTCCGTTCGGGACCGGCAGGCAGTGGATGACATGCGTCGCCAGGCGGACAACCAGGGCATCCTGCAGGTTTACACCGTGGGCAACCCCGAAGCTGCGGACCTGATTGAGCGCGCACGGGAGGCCGAGGCGGGCCAGGATGTGGTCACGGCTCTCGCCATGACCCGGGAAGCGCTGGAAATCGAGCCGAATGATCCGGAGTACTGGCAATACCTGGCGGAACTCCAGCTGCTGCAGAAAGACTATGCGCGGGCCCGCCGCAGCGCGCAGCAGTCCTATGCCATGGGCCCCCAGGTGGGACAGCTGTGTTACCGCAACTGGCTCATTATCCAGCGGGCCGAGCAGGCGCTGGGCAACGGCGCCGCCGCCGGCATCGCCGCCCAGCGCGCCGAGCGCTGCACCCTGAAGGAGGCGCAGACGTTTTGACCGCGATCAAGCCGACCGACGCCGGCATCGCCGCCGATGCTGACCCCGAGGTCGATGTCCCACCGCCAATTGATCCAGGCAAGGAGACCAACCTGGCCGAGGGTTCTCGCGAGCTGCTGGGTCCGACGGGTGTCCTGGCCAGGAACCTGGAAGGATTCGCAACACGCCAGGAGCAGGTCGAGATGGCGGATGCCATCGACGAGGCCATTGCCATGCAGCAATCCCTGGTGGTCGAGGCCGGGACAGGAGTCGGCAAGACCTTCGCCTACCTGGTGCCGCTGGTTCAGGCCGGCGTCCGCGCCATCGTGTCCACCGGTACCCGCAACCTGCAGGACCAGCTGTTTAAGCGCGATCTGCCGAGGCTGCTGGCAGCCCTTGAACAGTCACCTGTCATTGCCCTGCTGAAGGGACGATCAAATTACCTGTGCCTGCACCGTTTCCAGCAGTTGCGCCGGTCCGGACAGCTGCGGGATCCGGTCCGGCTTGGCCTGCTGGAGAAAGTGCGGGGCTGGCTGGATCGAACCACCGCCGGTGAAGTGGCGGAAGTGGGGGATCTGAGTGAACACCCGGGACTGCTGCCCCAGCTCACCTCCACCGTGGATAACTGCCTCGGCAGCGAGTGCGAGCACTACGGTGACTGTTTCGTCGTCAAGGCCCGGCGCGCCGCCCAGGATGCTGACCTGGTTGTGGTCAATCACCATCTGTTGTTTGCCGACCTCGCCATCAAGCAGCAGGGCTTCGGCGAGCTGCTGCCCCATGCCCAGGTCATCGTGGTGGACGAGGCCCACCAGGTGCCCGACGTGGCCACACGTTTCTTCGGCGAAACCCTGAGTTCCCGGCAGCTGCTGGACCTGGTCAGTGACTGCCGCAAGGAGGCGTCCGAGCAGAGTGCCGCCGACGTGGCCCTGGTCGGGCTGACTGCTGAACTTGAGCCGGCACTGCGGCGGCTGCGGCTGGCGATGAACCGGTCAAGCGAGCGCGGCAGCTGGGAAACCCTGCGTCGTCAGCCCCAGGTGGACGACGAGTGTGTGGCCCTGTCCGGCATCCTGGAGCGGTTGTGCGCGGCGCTGGAACCCCTGGCTCCCGCCAGTTCCGGCCTCGAGTCCTGCTGGTTGCGCAGCCAGCGCCAGCTCGATCAGCTGAATCGGCTGCGGGCCGAGGATGACAACAACTACGTGCGCTGGTACGAGCTGTCGCGCCGCGGATTCCTGGTACAGCGCACGCCTCTGAGCCTGGCTGAGCCCATGCGCGAGCTGCGCTCGGCTGTCGCTGACACCTGGATCTACACGTCGGCTACCCTGTCGGTTTCCGGTCGGTTCGACCTGTTCCAGCAGCAGCTGGGCCTGGAAGAGGCCAGCACCGTCAGTCTGCCCAGCCCCTTCGACTACCAGTCCAACGCGCTGCTGTATCATCCGGCGGACCTGCCTGAACCCGCCTCGCGGGAATACGTCGAGTGCCTGATGGCTTCGGTGGTGCCGGTGCTGAAGCTGACCGCCGGGCGCGCCTTTCTGCTGTTCACATCCCACCGCAACCTGCGCCTGGCGGCGGAGATCCTGCCGCGGTTCATGGACAATCCGCTGTTCGTGCAGGGCCATGGATCCCGTCTGCAGTTGCTGGAGGGATTCCGCCGGTCCGGCAACGGTGTACTGCTGGGTGCAGCCAGCTTCTGGGAGGGTGTGGATGTTCCGGGTGAGGCGTTGAGCTGCGTGGTCATCGACAAGCTGCCGTTCGCACCGCCGGACGATCCGGTGCTGGAGGCCCGGATGAAGCGACTGCGTGATGAGGGCAGGGATCCGTTCCGAAACTACCAGCTGCCCGCCGCGGTGCTGGCCCTGAAACAGGGCGTGGGCAGGCTGATCCGGGACTACAGCGACCGTGGCCTGGTGGTCATTGGTGATCCGCGCCTGACCACCAAGTCCTATGGCAAGGTTTTTCTGCGCAGTCTGCCGCCCCTGCCCTATACACGTGACCTGCAGCGGGTTGAGGAATTCCTCGAGGCCACGGGCATCAGCGGCGTGGAATCCCTGTAGACTCGGCCCACTTTCGTACGATAAAAATCGTTCATGTTATACTCCGGGGCAATTCTGGGCGTTGGGCCGGAGTACGATTCCAATGAGAAGAGCGAAAAGGCAGGGCATTCCGCGTCCCACGGAGGCCGAACTGTCGATTCTAAGCATCCTGTGGGAGCGCGGGGCCTGCACCGTCCGCGATGTCCACGAAGTGCTGAGTAAACGGGAAAACACGGGTTACACCACGGCCCTGAAGCTGCTGCAGGTGATGCACGCCAAGGGTCTGGTGGAGCGCGACGATTCTCAGCGGGCGCATATTTACAAGCCTGCCATGAGTAAAGATTTCACCCAGACCCAGTTCGTCACCGACATTGTGCAGCGGGTTTTTGACGGGTCACCCTCCCAGCTGGTTCTCCACGCCCTCGGGACTTCCCGGCGCGCCACCAGCGAGGAACTGGCCCAGATCCGCCACATGCTGGACGAACTGGAGCAATCTGAGTAACACAAAGTGACCGTCGGCACTGTTGCGGCCGGCGTGTCGGTTTTAGCTTTCGGGGTTAAACATGGCCGACAACTTTGACATTTTCGGGCTGAGCTGGGACGTATTGTTCCCGGTCATCAACACCCTGGGCTGGGCCCTGATCCACTTCCTGTGGCAGGGAGCGGCCATTGGTGCCCTGTTTGCATTGGGCCGCTACCTGTTGAAAAACGCCACGCCCCATGCGCGTTACAGCCTTGGCCTGGTATGCCTGCTGCTGCTGCTGCTGGCGCCGGTGGCGACCTTTGTCACCCTGTACCAGTCCGACACGGCGGCCGGCCCCATCCCGGTGGCGGCCTTCAACGATACGGCGACGGCGGCCGCATCTCTGGCCATTGACCCGGCCCAGTGGATCGAATCCGCACTGCCATGGATCGTGCTGGCCTGGACCCTGGGGGTGATGGTCATGAGTGGCCGGGCCACCCTCAACTGGTTCCTGATGCAGCGCTGCATGCGAGTCGGCGTGCGTCCGGTCAACGAAGAAATCCTTCAACGGGCAGAGATGCTGCGGGAACTGCTGGGTATCCGCCGTGTGGTGCGGGTGATGGAGTCCACCCTGGTCCACGTGCCCACCGTGTTCGGCCTGATCAAACCCGTCATCCTGATCCCCACCAGCAGCCTGGTGGGACTGACCCCGGCCCAGCTCGAACTGGTCATTGCTCATGAGCTGGGCCACGTCAAGCGATGGGACTACGCGGTCAACCTGTTCCAGGTCATGGCCGAAACCCTGTTGTTCTATCACCCGGTGGTGGGCTGGATTTCCCGCCAGGTCCGGGATGAGCGTGAGCAGTGCTGTGACGACCTGGTGATCGCGACCTGCGGCAACCGGCTGGAGTATGCCAAGGCCCTGACCAACCTGGAGACCATGCGCTCCGGCGGCATGGAACCGGCACTGGCGGCTACCGATGGACAGCTGCTGCAGCGGATCGAGCGGATCGTATGTGCCCATGGCCGCGAGCGCGAATCCCTGCTGGGCAACAGCGGCATCGCGCTGGTGGTGGCGCTGGCCCTGATCCTGGCCGGCCGCATGGCCGACCCCATGGCGGCGCTGGAACAGCGCCGTACCCAGCTGGCTGACAGCCTGTTCGCCCAGCTTGTGGCCGACAGCAGCGACACCACCCAGTATGTCTCGCTGGAAGATGCATCCCTGACGGTGATGGAGCCCGAAGTGACGGTGGACATCCCCGCGGAAAGCCGCGTTACCGTGGCCAGGACCGCTGCCGCCAGCGATGATGCCCACAGGTCGCTGCCCGACAGGCCCAATCGGGCACCAGCCGCTTCGCCGCCCCTTGCTGATACGAATCAGGCCGTTACCAGGGGCCTGACTGATGCCCCGGAACTGGCGGCCCAGGACACTCCCGCCGTCGAGCAGGTTCCGGATCCATCGGCCTACGCTGCTGCCGTACTGAGCGAATTGCCCGACGATCTGACCAGCAATCTGGCCAACGATCTGGCCAGTCCCTCGGCCCCGCCGTTATCCAGTTCTGACAGCGATGGCCTGCCGGGGACCGGAGCCCAGAGCGCTCCGCCGGTTGAAGCAGAGCCGGTTGCCACCGATGATACGGCACTGGAAGTGGCCATGATGCCCCGGCAGGAGCCGGTCAGTCGTGCCTCCGGGCCGGTAGCCATTCACCGGGTCAGCCCCGAGTATCCCCGGCGTGCCCGCATGTCCGAGGCCCAGGGCTGGGTTGAACTGGAGTTCAGCCTCAAATCCAATGGCCGCGTCAGGGACGTCAAGGTGATTGATTCATCGCCGCGCAGAATCTTCGACAGGGCGGCGCGCCGGGCCATGAAGAAGTGGCGGTTCGACCCTGCTACTGTTACGGGCGAACGCCTCACCCAGCGCTTCGATTTTGTCCTGGAAGGTGAGCCGGTAGAGGAAATCGCACCGGACTGGCGCGGTTGCGTGCCGTCCACGGGTTCAAGAATCTGCCGCGCCAGTAACCCCAACCCGATCCAGCAGTAGCACCGCCGAGGGGCAGTTTACTTAATTCGGATTCTCCGAATTAAGTAAACTGCCCCTGTACCTGCCCGTTAGGAAAACTCCAGGGTAATACCGATGCGCTGGGTCTGCCTCGCCTCGTTTTCCAGGTCCACGGCCGTCAGTGGCTGCTGTTCCAGCCAGCCCTCTGGGAATGTGAGACTGATTGCGTTTCCCGAGGCCTCTGCCTTAATCGCCGGAACGCTCTCGGCGCAGCGGGTCCGATGGAGCAGGGCCGCCAGCCTGAGGATGACCGCGCAGCGGATGACCCAGGGCCGTAATCGGTCCTGCAGCTTGTCGAAGCTCTCGGCGTCGGGTTTGCGGCGATGGTTCAGCACCAGGGTGGCTACCACCAGCTGATCCTGCCGCGAGAATCCCGGCAGGTCGGAATTACGCAGCAGGTAGGCGCCGTGCCTGTGGTACCCATGATGGGCGATGGTCAGGCCGATCTCGTGCAGCTGTGACGACCAGGCGAGCCAGTTGCGAGCCAGTTGCTTGGGCAGGCCCCACGACTTGCGCACCGCGTCCACCAGCCTGCGAGCCGTCTTGCTGACCCGTCGCGCCTGCTCCACTTCAATGTGATACTTCCGCATCAGGGCCTGGATGGCGCCCTCCCGCGGATCGGCGTGCAGGATGCGCCCGATGAGGTCGTAAAGAAGGCCCTCCCGCAGCGCGTAGTCCGTGACTTCGATCTGTTCGATGCCCAGGGTTTCCAGGCAGGCGTCAACAATCACCGCGCCGCTGGCGAATACCGGGCGGCGCCGGTCGCTGAGGCCGTCAAACACCAGCTGCTGCTCGTGCCCGGCCTGGAGGATTTCCTCCCGCAGCCGCAGCATGGCGCTGGGGGTGATGCCCCGCTCCGACCAGCCATTGTTCACCACGACGTTTCGAACCGCCCGCATGGTGCCGGAACTGCCCAGGGCTTCTTCCCAACCCAGGGCCTTGAAGTCGGCAGCGATGCGCTGCAGTTCGACCGATACGGCACCGTGGGCCCTACGCCAGCGCTTGCGGGAGATTTTGCCCCCCGGGAAGAACTTCTGCGCCAGGGCGACGCAGCCAAAAAACAGGCTCTCCACCATGATGGCGTTGAACTCCCGGCCGATGATGAACTCGGTGCTGCCGCCGCCGATGTCCATGACCAGGCGCTGCCCCTTCTCGGACACGCCGTGGGCGACGCCCAGGTAGATGGTCCGGGCCTCTTCTTCCCCGGAGATGATCTCGATACTGTGGCCGAGCTGTTTTTCCGCCTGGGCCAGAAACTTCCAGCCGTCTTTCATGCGTCGGGTGGCGTTGGTTCCTACCGCCACAATCCGATCGTCGGCAATACCCTCGAGTCGCTGGCCAAAGCGTTCCAGGCAGGTGAGCGCCCGTTGCGCGACTTCAGGGGCAAGGGTGCCCTCGGCGTTTACCCCTTCAGCCAGCCGAACCATTTCCTTGATGCGGTCGATCACGTGAAGGGTGCCGTGTTCGTAGCGCGCCACGACCAGGTGGAAGCTGTTGGAGCCCAGGTCGATGGCGGCGAAAAGTTCCCCCTCCAGATCCTCCTGGGGCTTGATTGGATTGGATGAGTCCGTTGGCTCAGGACCTGGGTCGGTCATGGGTCAACCCTGTGATCGCTCCGTAGCGAGGTTCATCAATTCCTCCTGGGCGGAGAACCGCCTGGACCGCCCCGGCGTGACCCTGGTGTAGCCTCCATCAGGGTTCATCAGCCAGGACTGGCAGTTGTCTTTCAGATAGAGACTCAGTGTTTCGTGTTTTACTCTCGCGGCGATCTCCGGGTCCAGCAGCGGGAAGCAGGATTCCACCCGGGAAAACAGGTTCCGGTCCATCCAGTCGGCGCTGGAGCCGAACAGTTCTTCCTTGCCGTCGTTCAGGAAGTAGTAGATCCGCGAATGTTCCAGGAATCGGCCCACCACCGAACGCACCGTGATGTTGTCTGACACACCCTTGATGCCCGGGCGCAAACAACAGGATCCCCGAATGATCAGGTCAACCTTCACCCCCGCCTGGGAGGCCTGGTACAGCGCGCGAATGATGCCCGGTTCGGTCAACGCGTTCATGCGCGCCACGATGCGTCCCGGCTTGCCCTTCTTGCAGTGCTTGATCTCACGCCGAATCCGGCGCAACAGCATGTCGCGCAAAGTGAATGGCGACTGAAAAAGGCGATGCAGCTTGATTCGCTTGCCGAGTCCGGTGAGCTGTTGAAACAGCTCGTGCACATCGGCCGTGATCTGGGCGTTGCAGGTGAGCAACCCAAGATCGGTATAAGCGGCCGCGGTGCGATGGTGATAGTTGCCGGTTCCCAGGTGCGCGTAGCGTTTCAGGCGCTTGCCCTCCCGCCGCACTATCAGCAGCAGCTTGGCGTGGGTTTTGTGTCCCACCACGCCGTAAACCACCTGGACCCCGGCCTCCTGCAGGCGGTTGGCCAGTTCGATGTTTTCCTGTTCGTCGAAGCGGGCACGAAGTTCGATGACGGCAGTGATGTCCTTGCCGGCCCGCGCAGCTTCGATCAACAGGCCCACGATGGGGGAGTCTTCACCGGTCCGATACAGGGTCTGCTTGATGGCCAGGACGTTGGGGTCGGACGCTGCCTGCCGGATCAGATCAATCACCGGCAAAAACGAGTCGTAGGGGTGGTGCAATAGAACATCCGTGCGCCGAATGGCTCGAAACAGATCGTTTCCCGGCGCCAGGGCCGGGTCCAGGAACGGAAGAAAACCTGGAAACTTGAGGTCAGCCCGGTTGACCAGATCGTACACCGCGATAAGACGATTCAGGTTGACCGGGCCGTTGCAGGGATACACGTCGTCAGCGTCGACCTCGAAGCGATCGGCCAGGAAGTCGCGGATGATCGGCGGGCAGGTGTGGGCCACTTCCAGCCGCACCGCCTTGGCAAAACTGCGTTCCAGCAGTTCCCCCTTGAGTGCATGGGCCAGGTCCTCGACCTCTTCCTCGTCCACATACAGTTCGCTGTTTCGGGTGACCCGGAACTGGTAGCAGCCCTCCACCGACATCCCTGAGAACAGCTCGTCGACAAATGCGTGCAGCACTGAAGACAGGAACACGAAGGTCTTGTCGTTGTTGCCGTTTTCGCCGGGGATTTCAATGATCCGCGGTAAAGATCGTGGAGCACGCAGCAGGGCCATCTTGCCTTCGCGTCCGAATGCGTCTTTGCCTTTCAGCACCACGGCAAAGTTGAGGCTCTTGTTGAGGAGCCGTGGAAATGGGTGCACCGGGTCAAGACCCAGCGGGCTCAGTACCGGCAGCACCTCGCGATGGTAGTAGCTGCGCAGCCATTTTCTCTGGGGCTCGGTCCAGGTATCCCGGCGCAGAACCCGGATGCCTTCCTCAGCCAGTGCCGGTGTCACTATCTCGTTAAAGGCGTGGTACTGGTCATCGACCAGGGCCAGGGTTTTTTCCCTGATCTGCTCCAGTGCCAAAACCGGTGTCAGGCCATCCGGCCCGGCCTTGTCGGACCCGAATTCCATTCGCTGCTTCAGTGAGGCTACCCGGACTTCGAAAAACTCATCCAGGTTGGTGCAGGAAATGCACAGGAACCTGACCCGTTCAAGCAATGGGGTATCAGGATCGATGGCCTGTTCCAGTACACGTCGATTGAATTCGATCTGGCTCAGTTCCCGGTTGCAGAACAAGCGGGGATCAGCAAGTGCCCGTGGCATGCCTGGCGCGCTCCAGTTGGGGGGATATCAGATTATAAATCGGGTGGAGCGAATGAAAAGCTTGCCAGCGACAGCTGGTTGCTAGGACGCGCTGTTGGATCGCCTGGGGCGATCCCTGGTCTCACTGGGATCGTAGCCTTTTTCCCGCTGGATTTCGGCCAGAATGGGGCGAATCTCGTCCAGCCTCGCATTGACCCGGGATCGCTCGTAGTAGTCGAGCTCCGGCTTTTTCAGGAGTTTCTCCAGCTGGGTGACGGCATCGTACACGCGGCCAAGCAGGAACACGTGATCTGCATACGCCTCCTCGGCCCGCACCCATTCGCCGGTCTTGTCGGCCGCCCTGGAATACTGCAGGAACAGGCTGGCGTTATCCGGATACCGGGTCAGCAGAGGGCGCAGCAACGCCTCGGCCCGGGCGGCGCCGTCCTTGCCGCCGTGGTTGAGCAGGATTTCCGCCTTGGCCGTCGATACGGCGAGGTTTCCCGGGAAGCGTTCCAGCGCACGGTTCAGCCGGTCCTTGGCCAGATCCTGGCGGCCGCTGGCGGATTCAATCTGGGCCATGCCCAGCTGGATGGGGAGGGAGGCCGGATGTTCCCTGGCCAGGGGACCCAGGGTTTCCGTAGCGTTGAGCAGGTCGTGGTTGTTCAGTTGCGCCATGGCCAGCCCATAGGTGTCGGCCATATTGGCTTTGCCGGTGTCGAATCGTTCGCGGTAGTGGGCCAGCAGCTGCTCGGGTCGGTTTTCGGTCAGCAGCCTAACGCGCTCCCGTATCAGGTAGAACTGATCGGGGTCCCATTCGGGATTGTTGGTGATCTGGGTCGTCCCGGCTCGGATCTTGGCTTCTGCAACCCGGGAGGCAGAAACCGGGTGAGTACGCAGGAATTCGGGAATGTTGCCGCCGCCGTAATTGCGGGCGATACGGCCCATTTTCTCAAAAAAGGTCGCCATGCCTTCGGGGTCGTAGCCGGCACGCGCAAGGGTTCGGATCCCGATGCGGTCAGCCTCGTACTCATTAGCCCGGGTGAAGTTGATCATCATCTGTTGCATCAGGCCCTGGGTCCCGATGACCGCCGCGGGTACACCATCGCCTTCACCGCCGGCCGCCACCGCCGCTCCCAGCATCAGCAGCATCATGGGGATGGACATTTTCTGGGCGCTCTCCATTCTGCGCGCCAGGTGGCGCTGGGTCACGTGGGCAATTTCATGGCCCACAACACCGGCCAGTTCAGCTTCGTTTTCCGCCAGCAGCATCAGCCCGCTGTGGATCGCAATGACACCACCGGGCGCTGCGAAGGCGTTGACCGCCTTGTTGTCTATCAGCAGGAAATGGAAGTTGCGGCTGGGTTCGTCGCTGTGGGCGGCCAAGCGAAAGCCCAGGTGCCGGATATAGCTTTCCACCAGCGGATCGTCGATGACGTGGGCCAGGCGGTTGAGTTCCCGCACCAGAGCCTCGCCGTATCGCCGTTCGTCCTGCTCGGACACGATGGCGCCCGCCGATGTCCCGATATCCGGCAGCTTGATGTCCTCGGTGCTGGACCGCGCGGGGCAGACCAGCAGCAGTAGCAGTGTCAATGCAGCAATACGCAATGTTTTAGAGTACGACCTTGGCTCTACCGTTTGACCACCTTAATCAATCATCGGTTCCGGCGCCACAAGGGTGGCGGTCCTGTATCCGCTCGCGTCATCCCCCTGCAGCTGGCATCCAGTGGATAGTCAAAAAACTGTAATATTCAGCCGGAATAATGCGCTGTTAACTCAGAAGCCGCATCGCCGGGCGCCGACATCGACCATGGAAAAACTGCAGCACATATCGCGCCAATACGGCAGACAGCTTGAAGCGGTGAGGCGCAAGGTATTGAAAATGGGCGGCCTGGTGGAGTCCCAGCTGGCCGGCGCCGTGGAGTGCATGGTTACCGGGGATGCCGAGCGAGCCCGCCACATCGCCAACCAGGATTACCAGATCAACGCACTCGAGGTCGAGATTGACGAGGATTGCACCCGCATCCTGGCGACCCGGCAGCCAGCGGCATCGGACCTGCGGCTGGTGATGGCCGTGATCAAGACCATTACCGACCTGGAGCGAATCGGCGACGAAGCCGAACGCATCGCCAGGATGGCCAAGTTTATGGGGGGTGACGTGTTCCGGGAAACCACCATGAGCGAGTTTGACCACATGGGGCAACTGGTACGGCAGATGCTTGGCGAGGTGCTGGATGCGTTCGCCAGAACCGACGTGGATCAGGCGGTGAAAGTGGTCAAGGCTGACGAGAAAGTGGACCTCAAATACGAGTCGCTGATCCGACAGCTGATGACCTACATGGTGGAAGATCCGCGCTGCATTCCTGTCATTCTGAACATTCAGTGGGCTGCAAGATCACTGGAGAGAATTGGTGACCGCAGCCAGAACATCGCGGAATACATCATCTACCTGGTCCAGGGGAAAAACGTCCGCCATACTTCCCTGGAGAGTGTCCTGGCCGGTCAACCGGGCGATTCAAACTGGCCCTGACCGGTTGTCAGCTGGCTCGGCTGAGGGCTCCGGCTTTCCTTGCCGGCGGAAACCGACAGGTAAAGTGGCTGCCCTCACCGGGCTCGCTTTGCATGGCCAGCAGGCCGCCATGCAGCGACATCACGTGTTTGACGATGGCTAGCCCGAGACCGGTCCCGCCGGACTCTCGCGACCGATCCTTGGATACCCGATAAAACCTTTCGGTAATCCGGGCCAGGTGCTCGGCTCCGATGCCCGGCCCATTGTCGCTGACCGAAAACTCCAGCCAGCCATCGGCGGATTCCCGCCATGTAATGATGATGCGGCCGCCCTCCGGGGTGTAGCGAATGGCGTTTGACACCAGGTTCATGAAGGCGCTGTGCAGGTCAGTTGCATCGCCGAGTATGTTGGCGTTGCTGTCCATGTCGAGACGAATCCGATGGCTCCCATCGCTCAACAGCTTGGCCTCGTTCAGGATATTCTGCAGCAATTCCGCGGTGACAATTTCGGTTTCGCTTTCCAGCACATGGCTGGCGTCCAGCCTCGACAATGTAAGCAGGTCGTCGACCAGTCCACGCATTCTGGCGGACTGCTCCAGCATGGTCACGAAAGCGGATTCCCAGTGAGGCGGTACCTCCTCGTCCAGGGTTTCCAGGTATCCGCAGATCACGGTCAGTGGTGTTCGCAGTTCATGGGAAACATTGGCCACGAAGTCCTTTTTCATGGTTTCGGCAAGGTGCAGCTCGGTGATGTCACGGACGATCACCAGTCTGCGATCCTGGGCGTAATCAATGCCCTGCAGCTGCAGAAATGCCTGATCCTGGATAGGGCTGGGAATCACCAGCGGCGCGAATTGCCCGGCTTCGTTTTCAATCCACGTGGTAAGCGCCGGATCCCGCAACAGGTTGGTGAGGGGCTGGCCCGCATCCCTGCCGCGTTTCAGTCCGAGGAGTGAACCCGCCGCGGCGTTCAGCCAGCGGATCCGGTTTTCCCGGTCCATGGCCACTATGCCATCGGGCAGCGCCCGGTTGGCGCGGCGGATCTCCTGCACAACTTCGATCAGTTTGTCGTTGCGGATTTTGTGCGATGCCCAGCGGCTGTTTATCGCAGCGAAAACGTCTTGCCAGATGCCGTTGCCGGCGGACAGCCCATGGCTATTGTTACCGCGGGCCCAGTGGTCCAGCTGGTAGGTGCGCCACAGAGACCAGCACAACAGCGCCGTGCTCACCGCCGCGATAGCCAGCCAGGGACGCTCCAGCACCAGGCCGACTGTAATCGCAA
>JASJDM010000057.1 GCA_030065125.1 Lysobacterales bacterium
TTGGCGATGGAATTGAACAGCGGCCGCGCATGCATGGCAGTAGGGTCGCCCAGGAACACCATCATCAGATTGGCCAGCGGCACCGGCGCCATGCTTGCCTCGGCCGCCGACGGCAGGGCCACCAGCGGCATGGGTACGTTGGGCATGGGTGGCGCCACCGGGGACGTTACGGCGGCGAAGGCCGGATAAGTGAGCATGCCGGAGATAGACATGTGCCAGGGCAGCCAGACGATATTGAACGCCTGGGCGATGGCCAGGGAATAGCGGATCTCCATGGGCCGAACCATAGGTGCGTGGGTCAGTATCAGGGGCATCAGCGGTGGTCCCAGCACCGAGCCCGGGGTCACCAGGCCGACGGGTCCGTTGATGATCACCTTGACCACCGTTGCGGCTTTCATCCAGTTCCCGATCCCCTGGCAGATCGCTTTGCAGATGCCCTCGATGTACTTTTCGAAACGCTGACCCACGTCCTTGGCCGTGTCCACGTGGTACTTGTTCAGCGTGGGCTCGCGAAACAGGTTCATGGGAGAGTTGGGGGCCACCACCAGCTCGCCGGGCTGAAAGGCCTGGGGATATTGGTCCGCTACCGGCGGACCGCGCCAATCTGTAGGGAGCTGGACCATTTCGGCCACGAAGTTGAGCTTCGCGAGCTGGATCATGAGCTGCTCGTTTGGGGCTGGCACGTCAGTCTTTCCTTGCCACGATCAGGTCGACCCGGTAGGAGCGCCGCTGTCGATCGTGCTGGATCAGGGTCCAGTCCAGGTCGGGCTCGTCGAACACCGGCTGATAATGCAATTGCATGGGCGGAATGAGCTGCTCGAACAGGATGGCCCGGACCATGGACGCGCTGTCCATGGCGTCGGTCTCCAGCCATTCGCCGGGGTCGGTGATGTCCGGACGCCACTGGTAGGGTGAACCCAGCACCAGCCGGCGCCCCGACCGCAGCAGGGCGTTCATCTGCCCCAGCAGTACGGTGGGAAGCGCAACGTTGTCCAGCAGGTTCAACGCGGCCACCAGGTCCCAATCCTCGGCCAGCAGGGGTGGATCCAGAGCATCCGCCACCAGAAAAACGACGTTGCCGGGCACCTCGAAATCGAAGTGCACGTCTTCGAATGCCCTGGCCCGCCGGAGACGTCGGTATTGAACCTCGCCACTGCGCTGAATACCGGCCGCGGCCGCCACCAGGTTGAAATCCAGGTCGATACCCACCGACACTTTCGCCCGGCGCGCTGCGGCGAAGACGAAGCCGCCGACTGAACAGCCCAGCTCCAGCGCCCTGCCGCAATCCTGCTCGGGAATGGCTCTGGTGACAGCTTGCCAGTAGGCGTCATCGTTGGAGCCATAGTGGTGGGTCATATAGGTGCTGAGCAGCGCCTGCTGCGGGTAGGAATCGGCGACAACGCGGCCGAGGTAGCTTGACATCTGGGGGCTTGAGCAAAGCGGCCCGGACCGGGGTGCCGTCGAAGACTGCCACCAGGACCGGAAGTCCTTGAGCACGATGGGCACCCCCTGCAGCACGGGAAACCGGCCCGGGCACCCGCTTGCGCCGCACCTGAGCATTCCCTCCAGTACAAAGTCCCCCTCGCTGAGGTACACCTCCGCCAGGCCCAGACGCGACGTCTGCCGAGGGGCCCGGCAGAGCGGGCAGGTCAGGTTGACGAGTTCCGGAGCGGCAGCCAGCACGGGTCTTCAGCCGCCGGTGATGACATTGAAACTGCCCATGATCATGAAGCCGACACCCCCGCAGTGTGAATCCATGTCACCCAGGCGGTGGGCCGGCATGTTGTTGATCATCACCGTCATGCTGCCCATTGCGGCCACCCACATGTTGGGACCACAGCAGGCGGCATGCACGCCCTGGTCGCCGATACGCACGGCTGGCAGACCATTCACCAGGACCGTGGGGGAGCCCTTGATGGCCGGGCCGATAACGGGGTGTGGACAGGCCAGGCACCCGTGGGCATCGATCCCCTGAGACTGGTCGCTGAGTCGCGCTTGTAGCGGCACTGTCGAAACCTCCTTTTTCTTCCCAAGTCTACCATCTGGCGCACACTCCCGGCAGACGCCGAAAAGCGGGCCTGTGGTGTGGCAGACCCGGATTTGCCTTTATCTTTCCTACGACAAGCCCTGCTCTTTTGCGCCACTGCGGTCATAGCCAATATCCGGCTATCCTTGGGCTACAATGACATCTTGAGGACCCAAAAAAGGAGGATGACATGGGTCAGGTCCGTTGTGGATGTGCTGGCGGACGGGGCGTTCAACGTCGCCTTCCGGAAGACCCCTGGGTTGGATGGCAGGAACGCAGTTCCCACCCCAGCGCCGGCACCGGCGGGGGCGGCCCCGGCAAGTTCCGCGATCCGCGTCCCGCCGGCGCGTCGCCGTTGGCAAACGGCCAGAGCGCTCCGTATTCACCGGTGGGTGCCAAACACGGTGAAGATTCGGGGCTGGGCAGCCCTGACCCATTTCGCCAGTCGCAGCCCACCCCGATGCAGCAGAAAGAACCCAACCCGCCGCCCGGCACCGTCACGCGAACCGAAGATGTTCTGGTGCGCAAAAACGAGCGGGACGACATCAATGTCAAGCTGCGGGTGTTTCCTGACCGCACCAGCACGAAACTCCATCCACAAGGTGCGAAAACCTCGTTCGATTCGAGAGGCGTCACAATCACCCCACCGGTGCCGAATTACGACAAAGATACGGGTCTCATCACCTCATGGAAAACCAGGTTCAGGCTGCAGGGAACCGTCAAGATCCGTACCGAATACGGAACCCAGTCGTCGGCCACCGAGTTGTCCTGCTACGGCCGCGGAACCACCGCCAAAGACCGCAAGAACGGGGATATTACGCTGGGGTTCCACGAGTCGTGCCACCAGTCCGACTATGTTGATTATCTGAAATCCACGTCCCTGCCTGAATTGTCCGCCGAGATGGGCGACAACAAACAGGAGTTCGAGAAGGCGGTGGCTGATTTCAAAAAAGCGTGGGCTGAGTATTGGGTGGAGATGGAAAAAGCGAGCCACAGGAGCACCGACGAAGTGGGATACACGCTGAAGGAGTTTGAGCAGTCCAAGGAGTGTTTCCTTCACACCTTTTGATGCCACTGTCCGGTATCCAGTGACCTGCCGGTGCGGTAGGTTTTGATTTCCATGATCAGTTCTCCCGCCGAGCTGAAACGCTCGGCCGGCTTCTTGTTCATGCAGCGCATCACGATGGCATCCAGCCGCCGGCCCGGCAGATCCGGCCCTACCAGCTTGCGAATGGCGCTGGGCGGTGGCGGAAGTTGTTCGAAGACCACCCGGTGGATTTCCTCCAGGCGGTCCGAGCGGAACCCGTGGGCCTGCCTGCCGGCCAGCAGCTCGTAAAGCAGCAGGCCCAGCTGATAAACATCGGAGGCAGGCCCCACGGGATCGCCACGCACCTGTTCCGGGCTGGCATACTCGGGTGTCATCAGCCGCAGCCGGTCGCTGGTAACGGCACCTGCGCCGCCGGTCAGGGTGAACTTGGCGATGCCGAAATCCAGCAGTTTCACCACGCCGTCATGGGTCACCAGGATGTTATCGGGTTTCAGGTCCCGGTGAATGATCCGCTGACGGTGGGCATAAGCGACCGCTTCGGCCACGGACAGAAACAACCCCAGCACGGCATCCAGGTCAAGCCGCCGGGATTCACAGTACGCCGTGATGGGACGGCCGGGCACATATTCCATGGCGAACCACAGCCGTTCGTCCGCTGTGATGCCGCCGTTGAGCAGTCGCACGATATTGGGGTGATCGATGGTGGCCAGTATCCGACGTTCCTGGGCGAAGCGGACCTTCAGGTCGGCACCGCGAGCTCCCCGCCTGATGACCTTCAGTGCCACGGGCCGTTTGTAGCCCCCGCCCGCCCACTCGGCCCGATACACTACCGCCATGCCGCCGTGGCCCAACTCCTCCAGCAGCCGGTAGGGGCCGATCAGCGTGCCGGGCTCGAGCACGTCCCGACGCTTGAGGTCCTTCAGCGCCCGCCCCCACAGGGGGCTTTCCCGCAGGCTGTCGTGCTCCAGAAAACCATCTTCCCGGGACAGTCGAAGCAGGCGTTCCACCGCCGTGTGCAGCTCGGCATCCTCGCCGCATCGGGACGCGAGGGCGGCCTGGTGCTGCGCATCCGGCAGCTCCAGGATTTCTGAAAGAATCGCGTCAGCGCGCCGGCGAAGCTCGGGTTCCACTGGTGCTCAGCCAGGCCGTCATTGGGACATCTCGTCTTTCAGCCAGGCCCTGGCCCGCTGCCAGTCCCGCTGGATCGTTCGCACAGAGGTTCCCAGTATTTCCGCCGTTTCCTGGGCGGTAAACCCAGCAAAAAAGCGGCATTCCACGATCCGTACCAGCTTTTCATCGAGGCTGGCCAGGGACTCCAGCGCATCGTCAATGGCGATAATCTCCCGAGCCTGGGATTGCGTCTGCAGCCGCTCATCGTCAAACGGGAGCGCTTTAACACCAGCACCCCGTTTCGCCCGAAACTGCCCCCGGGCCGCGTCCACCAGGATCTGGCGCATTGCCCTGGCCGCAATGGCGAAGAAGTGCTGGCGGTTACGTACCTCGGCATTGCGCTGATCCACCATCTTGGCAAAGGCCTCGTGTACCAGCGCGGTGGTGTTGAGGGTTTCTCCCACTCTGACTTTGCGACGCTGTTGATGGGCGATACGCAGCAGATCGTCATAGATCAGCGGTACCAGCTGCTCGAAAGCGGACCGGTCGCCGTCTCCCCAGGCCAGCAACAGCCGGGTAATGTGGGCGTCGCTCACCTCACCGAACCCCTGCCGCGGAGGCTCATGGACCGGCCCTGGTCGCTGCCAAAGCCCCCGTCATTCACCAGTGGTCGCGGCTTTGGCCACCACGATGAGGCCGGCAACGGGCTTTCCCTGCTCAAGCCGCAGCGTGACCCGGTCCATCGCCTCCAGCTGAAATCCGGTTGTTGAAAGAAGGCGCTCAATGTACGGCTGGCTGTGCTTGTACCGACCATTCATCTGCAGCAGATAGCCATCGGGGGTCGATTCTTTAGAGTGTTCCACGGAAAAAATAAACCGCCCATCTTCCGCCAGGTTTTGTCGGGCCCCGGCCACTGCGTCCTGCAGATCCCCGAGATAGCACAGGGTGTCTCCGGAAGCGATCAGGTCGAACGTATATTCCCTTCGGTCGAAAAAATCCGTCAGTTCAGCCATCACCAGTTCATCATAAAGATCGAGCTCCTGGGCCTGCTCCAGCATGCCGCGGGACAGATCCATTCCCACCAGCATGCTGGCATAGGGTTTCAAACCCTCCGCGCACAGCCCGGTGCCGCAGCCCACATCGAGAATATTCAGCGTTGGGCCGGCGTCACGGTAGCGGGACGCCACCGCGCCAGCGATCAGGTTGGGTACGTCATAGTCGAGTTTCTCCGTCAGGATGTTGTCGAAATTTTCAGAAAAATCGTCAAACAGCATCCGCACGTATTCCACATGAGCCTGATCCGGCACGTCGTCACCCACCGAGAAGGAGGCAGCCATATGACGCGCCACGGCGTCCTCGGGATCCTCCCGGTACCATGCCGAAAATACGTCTCGGGCTTTCTCGACCTTGCCGGCCCCGTAGTAGGCCATTCCAAGGTTGTAGCGTATGCCCCTGCCGGGCTTCAGGCGCATTGCCTGCTCGAAGTGTGGAATAGACTCACCGTACAGGCCTGAATCGAACAGCAGGATGGCCAGGTCTTCGCGGCCGTTAGGGCAATCAGGATTCAATTCAACGTATCGCTGCAGGGCCGCCTGGGCGATATCGAGATTTCCTATTTCCCGGTTGACCAGACCGAGATTTCGCAATGCGTTGGCGTGTTTCTCGTCAATTTTACTGGCCCGCTGATAGCAGGCACTGGCTTCCACCAGCTTCTTCTGGTGCCTCAGAACGTTGCCCAGGTTGTTATACGCGTCTGCGTACTCCGGATTGAAGGCGATGGACCGCCCGAGCAGGCGTTCGGCCTCATCGCAGCGACCCCGGTGAAACTGAAGCAGGCCGGCAAAATGCAGTGCGCTGGCGTTGAGCGGGTCCTGTTCCAGGACCTCGTCGTAGATGGCCTCCGCCTCGTCCAGTCGGCCCTTCTGGTGTATCTCGATGCCTTTCTGGACCAGAGCATTCAAGTTGGCCTCTGTCTGCTCATCAGCCGTCGGGGCGGCTGAAGACTTGGAATTCACTGCTGTTCTCCCTGGCGCCGGTAGCGCCCGTTCGGCTCAAAAAGAAGGCAGATAAGGCGCCACATCAAACCCAACGATGGCACCGTAGTCGCCCCGGCCAGAATCGTGCCGAAGCTGCAGCGTGAGACCGTCTACGCCCGGCACCGGGATGTTTTTTCCGGAGAGGAAGTCCAGAACCCCCGTTCGAGTCTGATCATGACTTAAAATCCCGGCAATTGCGCCGCCACTGAGCACTACGCTGTGGGTTATGAACAGAGCGCGCTGGCCGGGAGATGCCGTGTTCCAGCCGCGACGGGCGGCGGCGCCGACATCGTCCAATACCCGACCCGCAGCCCCCTGGACTGCCGGGAGATTCCAGACCGCTCTTGCCAGGTCGCCCACATTCGCCGCCCGCGGAGTTGCAGGCCCGGCACCCCTGGGCACCGCAGGGGGTGCCCCCGGAGCAGGAGGCTGCCGCAGCATCCAATCCAGGTTGCTTTGCTGGAAGCCGGCCCAGTTCGGATTCAGGAACAGGCTTCTGAGGCGCGGTGACGGTGGCGCCGCCCCCAGTCGGCGGATTTCGGCTTCGATTTCCGGATCCAGTCGGAGTTGAAAATTACCTAAACTGAAGTTGTGGCCCATAGCTCGCCTCCCAGCCATTCGACTCTGGTCATGATAGTGCAAGCCTCCGGACCAAACCAATGAATGACCCGGAAACACGCTCCTTGCTGCACTCATCCTACGATGGCCGGAGCCAAATCGTGCCAGCGTGGACCAACATCAGGACGCCCGCTGCCCCACTGCCCGGATTGCGGGCACGGAGACCGCCGGTCGGTTCTTCCATGGGAGTATCGGAACCAGTCCCAGACCCTGCACCTCGGCGGCCAGGCGGTAAACATCAGACCGGGTTGTGATCAGCTTTGCCAGATCGCGATCACTGGAAGTCGTCAATGCCGGCACCTCCAGCTCGGCCGATCCCTCAGCCCCCAGCAGTGCCTGCGCATGCAGTATGGCGCAGACGTAAGCCCCATTGCCCCATAGCAGGTTAGCAGTCTCCAGGTGGCCTCCCACCTCTTCGAATCGAAACGATTCGATAGGATCGGTTTCCGCACCGTAGGGCAGGCGCAATAGAACCCGTGGAAAAGCAAGGATCAGCCACTGGGCTGCCGTTTCGCGGCGAAAACTGGCCCATCGCTCGCTTTCCTCATCACTGTGGTCAGGCTCTGTCAACCGCATGAGCTTCGGGCAGGCGCCCGCAAACACCGGTATTTCAAGCTCATGGCCAATGCCACTGAGCGCTCTTGCCAAGGCAAGACCCGATGGGTCCTGGCCGACTTCAAAGTCGGCCAGGACCAGGGACCGCTCGCGAGTGCGGGAGGTTCCTTCGTACATCTCTGCCATCTGTCTTTTGAGGGCTTTCAGGTCCGGCCCGGATCCGCACAGGGTGTCGTCGCCGATATCGGCCAGAAAAACTTCAACCTCGCTGCCGGTGTCCACGTTGGCCAGCAGCCAGAACAGGCTCCGCCAGCGTGCCTCCAGCCCCTGAAAAGACTGCTGGTGCATCAGCTTTCCAAGCCGTTCGCTGAGCTGGTTCTCCAGCTGTCGTTTCAACTCTGGTCCAAGCCGCGAAGCATCGGTTTTCACCACGTGGGCCTCCACGGCTGTCTCAATCATTCGGCTCAGAGAGCTTCCGGCCCTTCCAGCAGACGGTTGACCTGACGGCTGGCCCAGTAACCGCTCCAACGTTGCGTCGTCGCTTTCGGTGGCGTCGGTTTCGGGGTCCGGCGGGCCCGACGAATCGCCCCGGTCCGGGGTTTCGATGATGCCGAGCCGCGTCAGGTCCGCCACAGCCTGATCGAAACAGGCGGGATCATCGACCTGCCGAAGCAATTTCAACAGCTCCGCCATCTGCGGGATTCGCTCGCAGATTCGATCGGGGTGAAGGTCGTCGAAGCATTCCAGTGGTGGCAGTCCGGTGGCCTCGACGCTCGGACCGACTGACCGCATCACGGCGTCCAGTCGCTCCAGGGAGGCGACATGAAAGCCGGGGGCTGGGGTTTTCTCTCCGCCAAAATCCCCCAGCACAAACAGGGTTAAAGACTCATCCATTGCCGCGGGACCACCGGATCGCCGCCCCAGCTCAAGTTCCAGACGCGACACGCCTCAGCTCCCTTCATCTTGCCGGACTCACCAGTCTACATGAGGACGGCTGGAATAGTGAGCATCAGCCGGAGAAGTCCGCCGCCTCCCGCCGGTGAAAGGATGAGCAATACCGGAAAACCCGAATGATCCCCCGGGCGTCAATCCGATAGCTTTGTTGAAGGCGATTTTGCGCAGTTGCCGTGGGGTATAGGACGTTGCCGATTCACTTGACAGCGCCACCACTCGTGTATCAGGGCCAGCAGTGGCTGTGCTGGGCGGCTGCGCTGCAATCCTGGGCGAAAGCCGTGTATGGCGAGAACGTGGCACAGAAGATCCTGTGTGACCAGATGCAGGCTGCAGGCATGCTCGATCAGAGAAAAGGACTGCATCCGTCTGCTCTGCGATGGATTGTTGAGACGTTCATGATGCATTGTTATCCACCGATCGAGCTCGCCTGGAAGCGAATGCTGCCGACGTCCAGCCTCAGCGAAGGGCTGCTGAAGCCGCTGATGGGGTCTGGACAGGTGATGCTGATCACGGCGAACGCCGGACGCATTGGGCATTGCTGCGTGGTGTACGGTGTGGACGGCAGCACTTTGTTCTACATGGACCCTATTGTGAAAGCGCAGTACCAGGTAGGAAAAAACACCTCGCTGGGGTCCCACTTTGCAGCTCTGTACGCGCGCAATGCGCGTGGCAAGTCAAGGTGGAACATGATGTTGCAGCCCTCTTTTCTGTAGAGGTGAAAGGGACCCACCGGTTGCAGGCAGTCTGAATGACTATCCCGTCAAAAAACAGGAGGACAGCATCGACACCCAACGGACCGGAAAATCTGTTCCTGGCCCGATTTGACCTGCGAATTCGGGATTTTCGCGCTATGTTTAAGTTTCTGAGCCAATGGAAACCCAGGGGCAATCCAACCCACGACCATGCCAGGTTGTATGGGCGTCCGCGTTGTATTTGCAATTCTGGTGACCCGCAGGAATGATGAGATGAGCAGGTTCCATGGTTTATGGACCTGGTTTTCAGGGGAGATTCAAATGAGTAGACCGCGATGCACGGCGCGGGTTTGGCCCGCATTCTATGGTGCTGCCCTGTCAGCCCTGTTACTTCTGGCGTCGGTTTCGGCGCAGGCACAGGTCGCCAATGTGCTCTCAATCGTTCCCAACCCGCCCACAGTGATCGAATCCGGTACCGTGACCTACAACGTTTCCATCGATGCCATGGCGGGCGCCAGTTCCTTTTCCGTGGGAGGCGCATTCACGTTCGATACCTGCCTGTCGGGGACCCTCGCACCAGACACCCAGGTGGCAGCAGCCACCGTTGACGGTTCCCCTGATGGCTCGTTCATCTGTAACGAGGCGGCTTTCAACACTTTCAGCTGTCAACCTGATACCTCGGCCGGACCCGGTTTCCTGCCCGTGGGACAGGTCAGTTTTTCAGTCACCGCCAACGTGTCTTCCTCCTGTACCTTTAACCTGCCGGATACCGTGAATCTGGACATGGACTGTGGCGGTCAGTGCCAATCGGAACCCGTAACCGCCTCTGTCGACATCCTCGGCGCTCCCCCGGCTACGCTGCAGCTCGACGGAATCCTTGACCCCCCGAATCCAGCTCCGGGTGCCCCGTTCGAATACGTCATCGACGTCACCAACACTTCGGCCAACGACACCAATGGGCCGTTCCAGGTGGAAGTGGATAGCGCCGGTATCAATATCGGACCGTCACCCGATACGGCTAACTGGAGCTGCTCGGGCACCAGCGGCAACGGGCAGATCTGCGACTACGTCGGCCCGGCGCCCCTGGGCGGCGGCCAGACGGCCCCCCAGCTTCGGTTGCCGGCCAATGCGCCCACCCCGCTTGGCGAGTTTTCCAGCACGGCTAATCTATTTGCCACCAGTCCCGATACGGCGACAGGGTCCCCCCTGGTCATCAGCGGGGCAACCGGAGCCAGCCTGCAGGTGACCATGTCGGCGCCGCCCGACCCCACGCCGGTGGGCGGGACGCTGGAGTATGTCATCACAGTGGCGAACGAAGACCGGGCGACGCCGGACGACGGCGCCGAAGTCTCTGATCTGAGAGTGGATTTCGACATCTGCGAAAACACCGGAGGGACTGCGCAGTTGATTTCGTCATCCGGCAGCAACTGGGGCGCCTGCCAGGCCCCACTGTTCAAGGGGCGACGAGTGAAGGGCTGCGTAACCAGCGTTTCGGTGACCTGTCCTTACAATGCGGCGTTGGCGGCAGGGCAATCGACGCCGGCCCTGACCATACTGGTCTCCACGCCCACTTCAGCGCCCAACGGCGTATCAGCAGACGCGTTTCCCAATGCCAGCAACTACCTGTCCGCAGTCGGAGACGGTGCCTCAGTGTTCACCGGCATCGCGCCGTCTACCGATCTCTCCATCAGCAAGTCGGCCTCCGCCACTGCCGTGACCGTTGGCGACGGCCTGACCTATACCCTGGATATCGCCAACGCGGGCCCCTCCGGCATTGATTCCGGCTATTTCACGGTCACCGATACACTGCCCCCCGAGGTCACTTTCCTGAGCTTTGGTGCGGTGTCCACCGATATCATCTGCTCGGAAGCCGGCGGCACCGTGACCTGCAACTACAACGGCAGCCCGATCAGCCCACCGTACAATGCCAGTATCGAAATCAACGTGACAGCGGCTGCGCCGGGCAACGCCACCAATACCGCCGACATCGCCGCCAATCCGCCCGCGCTGGATACAGTGACGGGCAATAACACCGACTCGGTGGTGGTTGCTATTTCACCCCAACCGGCTGATTTGAGCCTCACCAAAACCGGTCCGGCCGCGAGTCCCATGGTCGGAAACAATTTCGACTACAACCTGCAGGTGACCAACAACGGACCCGGCACGGTGTTCGAGTTCACCCTGACCGATACCCTGGCTGCCGAAACCTCCTTTGTCAGCGCCACGGGTCCCGACTTCACCTGCCCGCCACCGGCCGGCAATACCTTGACCTGTACCTATGCCGATACCACCGGGGCCGGACTGACCCCTTCGGGGACCGCCAACCTGACGCTGACGGTGAGGGCCGATGCCGAGGGTTCAGCCACCAACACGGCCAGCGTTTCCGGTGCCCTGGACGGCGGCGGCTTTGCCGTAGCCGATCCCAACGGAGCCAATGACTCCGCCAGCGCTACGGTGACCATCGCCCCGGCCCCCATGGCCAGCATCAGCGTAGACGTTATTGACGATCCCGACCCGGTGGCCATTGGCGGCCAGTTCAGCCTGACCGCCAATCTGACCAACGGCGGCCCCGCGGCTGCCAACAACCTGTTTGTGGGTTTTGCACTTGCGCCGGGTGTCACCTATCTGCCCCAGGTACAGAAAGGCACCACCGGATTGGTGTGGAGTTGTTTCCTTGGCAATCCCATCAAGGGTGGCGGCGGCGATGTGGTCAGCTGCAGCACTCCCGGGCCGCTGAACGTCAGCCAGTCCACCAGCGTTACCATCAACCTGCAGGCGCCGAACGCCGCAGGACCGGTGAGCACCGGCGTCACCGTGACCGCGGACGAGTTCGGCCCCGCATCGTTCAGCGAAACCACCGGCGTGGGAACCAGCGTCGATCTTGCAGTTTCCAAGACGGCGAGCGCGACCACGGTGCCGCGCGGCGAGGATTTTTCGTATCGGCTTCAGGTAACCAACAACAACGGTCTGGCCACGGGAGTGCAGCTGCAGGATACCTTGCCCGCCGGGCTGAGCTTACGGGAGATCTCAGCGCTCAGTTCCGAATGGGTCTGCAGCCAGGTCCGCAACAGCGTGTCCTGCAATCTGCAGCGCGTGCTGGGCAGCGGAGAGAGCGCTTCGCTGTCCCTGCTGGTGACTGCGCCCGACCAGTCCGGGACGTTGACCAATACGGCCCGGGTGACTTCGGACCAGGATGATCTGAACGCCTCCAACAACAGCGATTCGGTTGATGTTGTGGTGGGCGTCCCGGCGGAGGTGGATCTGGTGCTGAGCAAGACCAGCCTGCCGGCTGCGGTGGTGGCCACGGGAAGCTTCCAGTACGCGTTCCAGGTCTCCAACACCGATGGTGTGCCCGCCTCCGACGTGCAGATCGTGGATGCGCTACCGGCCGGGGTGACGTTTGTTTCGGCCAGCGGCTCTGGCTGGACGTGCTCAGCCAGCGACGGGGTTCTGACCTGTGATCTGAGCGGTCGTATTCCGGTTGGTGACGCCAGTGACCTGCTGGTGGACGTGACCGCACCGGAAACCGAGGGGATGATCCGCAATTCGGCGACGGTGACCTCGTTGGAGAACGACCGGGACACGACGGACAACACGGCCACTGCGGAAACGACGATCCAGTCGCTGGTTCAGGCGGACCTGACCCTGAGCAAGTCGGTGGATCTGGCCAGTGCCCGCACCAATGACTTCCTGACCTACACTCTGGAGGTGGACAACGCCGGGCCCGGTGAGGCCGCTGGGGTCCGGGTCGAAGATGTTCTGCCCGAGGGTCTGACGGCAATCGAGGTGGTGACGGCGCCGGGCTGGAACTGCCAGATCACCGGCACCGCCGTAGGCTGCGATTTGATGGGCAACCTGCCAGTCGACCAGACACGCTCAATCGTGATCAGGAGTCGGGTCGCCGCCAGCAGCGGGACGCTGGAAAACCGGGCCACCGTGTCGTCGACGACCATTGACCCGAACCCCGGCGGCGACGCCGGTTCCGCGGCCACGCAGATCGCGGGCGGAGCCCTGGAGGCGGACCTGGAGGTCAGGGTGGCCGACAGCGTGGATCCGGTGCTGACGGATGATCCGTTGGACTATCAGATTACGGTGATCAACAACGGGCCGGCACGGGCACAGGATTTCGAGGTGTTCGGCGACCTGCCGCCCAATGTCGCAGTGACCGGTGTGCTGGCCGACGACGGGCTCGACTGTGCCACCGATTCCGGTCGCCTGGCCTGTTCGTCACAGGGATTGCTGGAACCCACGGACGAGCTGTCAGTCATCCTGTCAGTGACGGCGCCATCGGAGGCCACTGAGCTGGCGTTCACGGTGGAGGTGCGGAATGTCGGGCTGGGTCTGGATGGAACGCCGGGCAACAACACGGCCACGGAGCAGACCGCCGTGCGCGTCACGCCGGAAGTGGGCGACATCGAGGACGCCCTGAACCGCGAAATCGGAGATATTGACGACCCGGTGGTGATTGAAAACATTCCGCCCCTGGCGGCCCTGTGCGCCGACCCGCCACCGGACCTGGTAGAACTGTGCCGGGGCATCGTGGACGCCCTGGAAGACGGTCGAGGCGGCGAAGTGGCCGAGGTCATCCGGCAGATCGTGGGCCGTCAGACCCAGACCCAACACACCTCGCTGGTGGAGGCCAACGGCATCCAGTTCCAGAACGTGCAGCAGCGCCTGACCCAGAACCGCAACGGCGGCGGTTCCGGCGTGACCATGAACGGTCTCAACTTCCGCTATGGCAACGAAAGTATCGCCATGAGCTACCTGCAGGCGGCTGAGACGGACGAGCCAAGGATTGAATCTGGCGGCCTGGTCCAGCCCTGGGGCTTTTTCGTTACGGGCACCATCAGCGGTGGTGACAAAGACGGCACAGACCGGGAGATCGGATTCGACTTCGATACCCGGGGCCTCACCGCCGGTCTGGACTACCGTTTCAGCACCCGCTTCATTGGCGGTGCCGCCATTGGTTATGCCGACTACGAGTCCGACATGACCGACGGTGGTGAGCTGCAGTCCGACGGCATCACTGGCCACCTGTTTGCCAGCTTCTATCCCAGCGAGCGGCTGTACCTGGATGCGCTGCTGAGCTTCGGCAGCATGGACTTCGAGCAGCTGCGGCCGATCCGCTTCACCCTGGGCGACCTCGAGGTGGACGATCTGGCCCGGGGCGCGGCCGACTCCGACCAGCTGTCCGGCGCCCTTTCGTTGGGCTACAACTACAACCGCAACGGCTGGAATTTCACGCCAAGCGCCAGCGTTAGCTACATGGACGCGGACATCGATCCGTTCACCGAACAGGGAACCTTCCTGGCGCTGGAGTACGACGAGCAGAACATCGAGTCCCTGGTGTTCTCGGCCAACCTGAGCGTGTCCAAGGTGATCAGCCTGGCCAGGGGGGTGCTGACGCCGACCCTGGATCTGGCCTATCACCATGAAAGCCAGAATGACGAAACGGGTTTCAACTCGCGGATAATCGGCGCCAGTGCGGCGGCCTCGTTCATCCTCAATTCTGACGATCCGGATCGCAACTATGGCAGCGCCGGTGTGGGGCTGGTGTTTGTTGGCGCCAACGGGCGGCAGGCGTTCCTGTCCTACCGCAATATCCTGGGACTGAGCGGTTTTTCCCGTTGGACGGTCAACGCCGGCGTCCGCTTTGAATTCTAGCGGTGTGGACGCGCCCTGCGATTGAGCGCAGGGCGCGGATGGGGCGTCAGTCGAAAAGCCCTGTGAACACTTTGGTGTCCCATTGAAACGGTGGGCAGGCTGCAACACGATCTGACAGCGATGATGGTGTAACCGTGCCCTGGTAAACCATCACGGACTGCAGGTGAGTTTCACAATCGTCGGGGAGCTCAGGGTGAGGCCTTGAGCTTTCCACAAGGAAATAGTGTCTTCCCGATTCCTGGTGGACGCGAACGGTTCCCTGGGTAGTCCGGTGTACCTGGCAGGGGGCTGGGATTAGCAGGTCCATTACCGCATGGGTTTTGGGATCCAGCAGCTGGCAGCTTGTCGAATGACCCGTCAGTTTAAGTTGGTGGTCATTGACCACAAAAGCGCTTTGGTCAGCCGCGCAGCCGACTGCACTGAGACCCAGCGTCAGCCCTGTCAGCATCGTCTTCATGTCAGCTCCCAGAACCACACCTGCGCTGCCTTGTTTCCGGGGTCTGTATAACCCTTGGCGATGCCTTTGAACCACAGGTCTATGTGATCACCTCTTCGAGCAGTCTCGCCGCTTCTGGTAAAGCAGTCCTTGAAAAAAATGATCCCCTGCTTGCTCGACACCGATTTTTTTGCCTTCGCCCCGCTCTTGTAGATTTTGGGCCGGCCCAAATGGTGCTTCCACAGCCAGTTCGCCAGAGACTCCGCACCCCTGGCGTGGCCATGAGCGCACTTTGGTTCGGAGTAGGTGCTCTTGTTGACGGTGATGGTTTTTTCGGCGTTTAACGCGATACTCATCCGGATCGCACATTGATTTCCCCATGGGCCATCGCAGGGGTCATTTTTCTTCGGATAGCCGCTCCATAAGTTGTTGAAAGCCGGTTTGGCCATGACATGCTCCTGGTAGTCACCCTATTGAAAGTAAATTCTCTGAACCACTCCTGCGGTTTCTGAAAGACTGTTGAAATGCCATGCCCCGGATTTTGACCAGAAACCTCGGTGGACTGACACCGACGCTACGGGATTGCCATCTCCAAACGGACGCTTCTGATGTAGTTCGTCATCTCTGCATGGTTGAGCGCGGTCAGGAACAGGCCTTCGTAAAAGGCCTGGCAGGCTTCAAAGCTCTGCTGGGTTTCCGGATCTGAAAACCGGGCATTTCCATTGATGATCGCAATCATGTCGCCGAATATCTCACGCATAGCCTCGGTGTAATAGCCCAGGCCATCCTGCCACCCGGCCCCTTCATTCAAAACCCTGGACGCCGAGGATTCGAAGGCGGGCCAGCCCAGGCTGTCGTCAAAATAGCGGTCTACCCGGTTGACCAGAGCGGGCATCATCATACAGTCGGCAAACACAACAATGATGTGCCGGCGCAATCCCATGTTGTGAGTGATCAGCGTCGGCAGGTTGCCATCCAGCATCAGCAGGGCCGGGCAGGTGTGGCAGGCTGGCGCGTCCGTGGTGCCCCCGAATGCCTGCCAATAGGCGCCAGCGGCGTCCACCCTGATGGGCGAGTTCCCGCCGCCCAGGTTTTCGTGCTCACGGACGATCTCAAACAGGGCCATGACCCGGGCCACTGAGTAGTAGCGGCGCCGACCGTAGATAGTCAGTCTTTCGTGGTCAGACCTGGACGGCGTAAAACGAGTCTTGTGGCCGGCTTTGTTGATGTGTACCCGCCGTCCCTGGGGCAGGTTTCCCATGGCAAAGTCGTTGAGACGGTCTCGGTGTTCAGCGACCCGTTGTCGATACTGCGATCCGTTCACTTTGAACCACTCTTTTCCTGCCTGGACCAATCCGCATTCGAACACATTAACTGTGGGCCTCCCGCCGGACCAGGCAGGAACCGGCCCTCCTGGCCGCGCGACAGCCCGCAGGCCCCTGTCCGCGCGCTGGCCGGGTGCCGCTCAACGTCGGTGGCCAATTGTACGCACCTTCGGATACTTGAATACGTCCTTTAATACGTCGCAGTTCGGAAAAAGCCGCCAGGAAAACACGGTGGGCCCATTCCGGGTGCTGGGGATGGGCGGCATGCGCTGGTACCATCTGGCCATGAAAGACAGCCCCAATGACCCGTCTGGCTCATTTCCCAATATTGCGGGATATACCATCGAGAAGCTTCTTTCCAACAGCCAGATTCCCCTGGAGCACGGCGCTGCGAAGCAGACGACATCGGAGATTTCCGTTTTCCTGGCGAAAGCCAACGGAGAGCCCGGACCCATCGCTGTCAAAGTGCTGCCCGCCGGATGGGCGCTGGATACCCCGATTCTGCTGCGATTCGCGGAACTGCGGGACAAAAATCTCATCACGCTCCGGGCGGCGGGGCATTTCGATTGGCATGGCGAGGCCCGGAGTTACGTCGCTGTGGAGTATTTGTCGGGTGACAGCCTGAGTCGTCTGCTTGGCTCGCAAAGGCTCGATCCACAACGCACGGTGGCCATAATGAAAGACGTCTGCCGGGCGTTGTGCCTGATTCACGGCGGACAGCTGGAGCACGGAAACGTCAAAACGGATAACATCCTGTTCCGTTCGGACGGCACGGCCGTATTGAATTTCAGCCGCCGTTTCAGGCTTGGGCCGCCAGTTGACCCTTCCGGCAATGCCGCCGCAAGCACCCGGGGCAGGCAAGCCGACCTGTCCGCCCTCGGGCTGGTGTTTTTCGAGATGCTGGAGGGCCATCCTCCCCCCAGGTCCGGACGGACCATCAAGGAGCGGCGTCTGAGCCGCTCCAAAGCGCGCTTTCAACCCATCGTTGACGGGCTACTGGTTCGAAAATCAAACCTGCGTTTTACGTCCGTGGATGAAGTCGTCGAGCGGCTGAGCTGACTACTCCAGGTGGTGGTCCGGTAATAGCCGCCAGCACACGACGATGTTCCCAGCGGGTATGGTCCTTTACCATCAGGACAGGGCCCGTCGACTCTGTCGGCTCAGCAGGAATCCGTCCACGACGGAACCTGGGGACTCGTGAACGCAGACGTCGTCCTTAACACCGCATGGGCCCGACCTACAGAATCGACCTCATGCCCGCCAGCACCACCTGGTCCGCCGTTTCCTCGGCGCGATCAGATATGCGCACGATGCGGCGAATTGCCTGGCGGACATGCACCTTGTGCCCCATGTCCAGGTCCGACTTGAACAGGCGCCGGGTCAGGGCCTGTTCGTGCTCGTCAATCAGGGACTCCATTTCACCCACTTTCTTGACGTGGTCTCGAATCGAATCAATGCTGCCCTTGGGTTTGAAGTAGCGCTTGAGCGCTTTCTGCAGTTCGCGGAAGGTCTGGACAGACTCTCCCATCATGTGAATCACTTCATCCACGTAGTCGCTGGGAATCCTGACTCTTTCGTTGAGAAAAAACCGGCAGCACGATTCCGCCGCGTTGGCAATCTCGTCAACGGATTCCACCACCCTGAAGATGTCACTGCGCACCAGCGGCAGATAGGCACCTGAAAAAAGCAGGTCGCCGATTTCGCGTCGAAGCTCATCGGCCTGGGCTTCGGCATGGCCGACCTCACGGGCTGCCTGGTTTGCCGCTTCGCTGTCACCCGCCAGGTGCTTTCTGACGGCCTTCGCCGCCAGGCGGACACATTGTTCTGTCTTGTCAATGTGCTCGTACACCAACTCGGCTACCCGCTTTTCTTTTTTCCTGAATGTCAACATCGCCTTTTCACGCTCCGTTCCAACTCAGGCCTGCCCGATCAAGGCGGACAGGCCGCGATAAAGTAATGCCGCAAAAATTGCTGCGCAGGCCGGCGTCAGGATCCAGCCTGCAAATATGGTTGAGATTTTACCGGTGCTTACCGCCTGCATGCCCTTGGTCAGGCCCACACCGATCACACCGCCCACCACGGCCTGGGAAGTAGACACCGGGATGCCCAGCATGGAAAAACCATGGACGCCGATACCGGCAGCAAACTGGGCGGCCAGGGCGCCCGCATAGTCCAGTGAGGTAATGGAGTTACCCACGGTTTGTGTCACCCGTTCGCCAAAGGTCAATGCGCCCACGGCCATGGCAACGCCGCCCATCATGGCCAGATAGAGCCCGTGGTCGGGGAACCGGTTCAGCAGTGGACCAATGGCGTTTCCCACGTCATTGGCGCCCAGGGAGAATGACACGTAGGCCGCCGAAGCGAGGACCGCCCACCCCATGGCCTGGGTCCAGAGCACTCCCCGCAGGTGCCGCAGCAACCGCCCAAGCAGCAGGTAGATGGCAAAGGCCAGGATCATGGTCAGGATCGGGCTGATCACCCAGGCCCCGACAATTTTCAGCAGGACCCCGAGTTTGAAATAGGCGGCCTCGGCTCCCACCAAACCCAGTCCCACTCCGGCCACTCCGCCCACGATGGCCTGGGATGTGGAGACCGGTACGCTGGAAAACGTGGCAAGGGTGACAAAAAAGCCCGCTGAAAGCAGCGCCACCAGCACCGCCAGGTCCGGCAATCGTCCGTCCGGAAACAGGGATTCCATGTCCGGGGGCGGCACCGCTTCATTGTGCTGCTGGTACACCTCGGGCTCGGTGATAACGATGCCCTTGCCCACGGTCTTCATGACATGATGCCCCTGGAGCGTTCCCCCGAGAATGACAAACAGGGCCATCATCAAAGCCGCCTTCCGGTAGGAAATGATCTGGGCGCCGACGGTGGTCCCGATGCAGTTGGCTGCATCGTTGGCGCCGATATTCCAGCCCACATAAAAGCCGGCCAGAATCATGATGATCGCGAATAGGAGTTCCACCACCTGGTTTCATGCAACGGGCAGAACGTCCACTTTAAAACCGCGGCCGGCCAGTGACCCTATGTAATTTCACCTAAGAAGAACATGGAAACAGACTGTTGCTGCCCTCGGATGTCCAAGGCGCATTGCTTAATTTGAGTGAACCATAAAGCCAGGGAAGTGCGACCAGAGAAGGGCTCTGGTTTCCGGATCCTTTGGAAACCTGACACATCGAAAAAACCGAACAGTTGGCCGGTTTTTCGATGAGCATGTAAGAAACCTGTAACAAAGCCTTCGTAAGCTCGGCTGAATTTCTTCAGCAAAAATCGGCGAGAGCAAACATGACTTCCAGATCTACGAAACTGTCGTTGCTGGCTGCTGCGGCACTGGGCGTATTGGTGGCCGGAACCGCCGCTGCACAGTCGGCCCGCAGCTACATCTTTATTGTCGGTTCGTCCACGGTCTATCCTTTTTCAACGGTGGTTGCTGAGCGCTTCGGCAAGACCACCAGGTTCAAGACGCCCAAAGTGGAATCCACCGGCTCCGGCGGCGGCTTCAAGCTGTTTTGCGACGGGGTTGGCGCCCAGTATCCGGATATCACCAATTCATCGCGCCGGGTCAAGGCGAGCGAGATTGAGCTGTGCGCCGAAAACGGCGTCAGCGATGTCGTAGAGGTAAAAATCGGTTACGACGGCATCGTGCTGGCCAATTCGGCGGAGTCTGAACAGGTCACGCTGCAGCGTCGCGATATTTTCCTCGCACTGGCGAAAGAGGTGCCCAATCCGGACGGATCCGAAACCCTGGTACCGAACAACTACCAGACCTGGAACGAGATCAACCCCGATCTGCCGGCCGTGGGAATCGAGGTCCTTGGGCCGCCGCCGACATCGGGCACGCGTGACGCGTTCCTGGAACTTGCCATGGAGGGAGGCTGCTCCCAGTTCGACTGGATCAAATCCATGAAGAAGACCGACAAAAAGGCCTTCAAGAACCTGTGTCACACCATCCGGGAAGACGGCGTCTACGTCGAAGCCGGTGAAAATGACAATCTCATCGTGCAAAAGCTCTCGGCAAACCCTGACGCCTTCGGCATCTTTGGCTTCGGCTTCCTGGACCAGAACATTGAAAAAGTCCAGGGATCGCTGGTTGATGGCGTGGAGCCGACCTTCGAGGCTATTGCTGATGGCAGCTACCCGGTTTCGCGATCGCTGTACTTCTACGCCAAGAAGGCCCATGTCGACGTGATTCCCGGCATGCGGGAATTCCTGGCTGAATTCACCAGCGAGAGAGCCTGGGGTGACGAAGGCTACCTTTCCGATCGTGGGCTTATTCCCATGCCGGAAGAAGAGCGTGCTGAAGTGCTGGCCGCAGTCACCCTGCTGAGCCCCGTAAAGCTTGTGCAGAACGACTAACGAGCACCTTGGTAGCGCGGCAATCCGACCGGATTGCCGCGCCCGCTAAATCGGCACTTCAATGAACACGCTGACCCTTCTGACCCTGCTCGCAGCCTTCGCCCTGGGCGCGTTCTACCTTGGGCGCAGGCGTTCGCTGCTGGCTGGCGGCGGCGCCCGCACACTGCACTCCCTGCCGGGTTACTACGGGTTCTACGTGGTGATCTGGTGCCTGATTCCTCCCCTGGGGCTGATGCTCGGATGGCAGGTGTTTGAGCCCCGGGTACTGACCTGGCTCATCATCGAGGGCCTCCCCGAGTCGATGAGCAGCCTGCCCCAGGGTCCGCTGAACCTGCTGCTGAACGATATCCGCAACCTCGCGTCCGGGGACCTTGTGGTGACCGAGGTCAGCGAGGTGATGACCCAGGCGGCAGACCGCTATACCGCCCTGCTCAGCAGCAGCAAGTTCTGGCTGAGCACGATGACCATCATGCTCGCCCTTGCCGGGATCAGCCTGGCAACGCTCCGGATCACACCGGCTTTCCGGGCGCGAAACAAGGTTGAGTCAACGGTGCAGATGATCCTCATCGTTGCCTCCAGCATCGCGATCCTGACAACCGTTGGCATCGTGTTCTCGGTGCTGTTCGAGTCCATTCGGTTTTTCCAGCGGGTACCACTCGACGAGTTCCTGTTCGGTCTCCAGTGGAGTCCCCAGATGGCAATCCGGGCCGACCAGGTGGGATCGTCGGGTGCCTTTGGCTTCATCCCGCTGTTGACCGGGACCCTGCTGATCACTGCCATCGCCATGGTGGTGGCGGTGCCCATCGGGCTGATGACCGCGGTTTACCTGACTGAGTACGCCAAGCCCGCGTTCCGCTCCGTGGCCAAGCCGCTGTTGGAAGTGCTGGCTGGTATCCCCACTGTGGTCTACGGCTTTTTTGCAGCGATCCAGGTTGCGCCATTCATTCGTGACTCCGGTGGCCTGATTGGGCTGGACGTGGCTTCTGAAAGCGCGCTGGCAGCGGGAATCGTGATGGGCATCATGATCATCCCACTGGTGTCATCGCTTTCCGATGACGCCATCACCGCGGTGCCCGCCGCCATGCGCGACGGTTCACTTGCTCTGGGGGCGACCCGCTCGGAGACAGTCAAACAGGTCATGCTGCCGGCCGCCCTGCCCGGAATTGTTGGCGGGGTGCTGCTGGCGGTTTCCAGGGCCATCGGCGAAACCATGATCGTGGTCATGGCCGCGGGTTTGGCCGCCAACCTCACAGCCAATCCACTGGAGGCCGTGACAACGGTGACGGTACAGATCGTGACCCTGCTGGTGGGTGACCAGGAGTTCGACAGCGCCAAGACGCTGGCCGCCTTCGCGCTGGGCCTGATGCTGTTCCTGGTAACGCTGGTGCTTAACGTCATTGGACTGCGCGTGGTGCGCAAGTACCGGGAGGCTTACGAATGAGCAACGGCGGCCAGAATCCCACAGCCCGCCAGATCATGGAACGAGGGCTGGCCAGGCGTTATCGCAAGGAGCGTCATTTCCGGGCCCTGGGCATTACGGCGTCCTGTATCGGGCTGATTTTCCTGGTGCTGTTTTTCGCCAGTATCGTTTCCGGAGGCCACTCAGCCTTCAGCCAGACCTACATCGCACTGGATATCTCGTTTGATGCGCAGAAGATCTCAGGCGGGGATACCAGTCCGGAGGCCCTGGCCACCGGAGACTATGCCGGACTGGTCAAGTCCAGCCTTTATACCCTGTTTCCTGACGTCAAGGGCCGCAGCGACAAGCGAAAGTTGAATCGTCTGATCAGCGTTGGTGCCGAGTACCAGCTGCAGGACAAGGTCATGGCCAATCCCGGGCTGATCGGCACCGAGGCCCAGGTCTGGGTGCCGGCCGCAGCCAATGTCGACATGCTGGTGAAGGGCAATATCGACCGGGAGCTGGATGAGCGCTCGCGTCCCCTCGGCGACAAGGAAATTGCCTGGATCGACCAGCTGGAGCAGCAAGGCCTGCTGGACCGGCAATTCAACACGGCACTGTTCACCAATGGCGATTCCAGGGATCCGGAGCTTGCGGGCATCCGCGGCGCCCTGATGGGTTCTTTCTACATGTTGCTGGTGACCATTGCCCTGGCCTTTCCAATCGGAGTTGCGGCGGCGATCTACCTGGAAGAATTCGCCCCCAAGAACCGGTGGACCGACCTGATCGAGGTCAATATCAACAACCTGGCCGCTGTCCCGTCCATCGTATTTGGCTTGCTGGGTCTGGCCGTATTCATCAACTTTGTCGGTCTGCCTCGGTCAGCCCCGCTCGTCGGAGGGCTGGTGCTGGCCCTGATGACGCTTCCGGTCATCATCATCGCGGCCCGGGCATCCATCAAGGCAGTGCCGCCCTCGATCAGGGAAGCTGCCCTGGGCGTTGGCGCCTCTCAGATGCAAACCGTGTTTCATCACGTGCTGCCCCTGGCGCTTCCGGGAATCATGACCGGCACCATTATCGGCATGGCCAGGGCCCTGGGCGAATCGGCGCCGCTGCTGATGATCGGCATGGTGGCGTTCGTTGTAGACATTCCGCAGAGCGCGATGGATCCCGCGTCCGCACTTCCGGTGCAGATTTTCCTCTGGGCCGACAGTCCGGAGCGGGCCTTCGTAGAACGCACATCAGCGGCAATCCTCGTACTGCTTGGATTTCTGCTGATGATGAACCTGGCTGCCGTGTTGCTGCGGCGGCGCTTTGAACGTAAATGGTGAGCCGCCGAAATTGTTGCCCCGGCAGTGTGGCAACGACACAAGGGAATCGACAGACATGTATGGAGTAAATGAAGGCGTAGCAGAGGACCTGAGATCAGGCCGATTCGGAGCCGGCTTCAGTGGCGCCGAAATGCTGGAGAACAGCGCTGCTCAGCGGGCAGACAGTCCCGATGGTGCCGGTACGATCGGCAATATCCAGGCAGCCAATCCGTACATGGTAGCCAGCGGCGTCAACGTTCACTATGGCGACAACCATGCCATCCGGAACGTCAGCCTGGAAATCGGCAAGAACGAAGTGATTGCACTGATCGGCCCTTCCGGCTGCGGCAAAACCACTTTCCTGCGCTGCCTGAACCGGATGAACGACACCATCGAGTCGGCCCGGGTCACCGGCGAGATCACCCTGGATGGCCACGAAATCCATGACAAGTCCCTGGACGTGGTGGCCCTGCGGGCCCGGGTGGGCATGGTGTTTCAAAAGCCAAACCCTTTCCCCAAATCCATTTACGACAATGTGGCTTATGGGCCGCGCATCCACGGGCTCGCCTCCACGCGCGCCGAACTGGACGAGATTGTCCATGGCAGCCTGCAGCGCGCGGGGCTGTGGGAAGAGGTCAAAAACCGGTTGCACGAGCCTGGAACTGGACTGTCCGGGGGACAGCAGCAGCGACTGTGCATTGCCCGCACCATCGCGGTCAGCCCGGAAGTCATCCTGATGGACGAACCCTGCTCCGCGCTGGACCCCATTGCCACGGCCAGGATCGAAGACCTGATCGACGAATTGCGTCGAAACTATGCCATCGTGATCGTTACCCACTCCATGCAGCAGGCCGCCCGGGTTTCCCAGCGAACCGCCTATTTCCACCTGGGAGACCTCGTTGAAGTCGATGCCACCAACAAGGTGTTCAGCAACCCTGGGCATCGACTCACGGAAGACTACATCACGGGCAGGTTTGGCTGACCCGGTAGCGAACCAGCACACGAAACAGAATGGGAAACAGCAGGTCGAGCAGTGCTTTGGGCAGCCCAGGCAGGTGGCCTGGCTATACCACCTGGACCTGTTTGGTCCAGTCCTCCTGTGCAACAGCATCAGGGTCGCCAAGGTACTCTTTGTGGCTTGGCTTCAGGTCTTCATCAAGCTGATAGACCAGCGGCACCCCCGTCGGAATATCCAGCTCCAGCACTTCCTTATCCGCATTCCCATCCAGGTATTTGACCAGGGCACGCAACGAGTTCCCGTGGGCCGCAACAACGACGGTCCGTCCATTGCGGATTTCCGGCGCGATGTAGGTCTCCCAGTAAGACAGCACGCGGTCGACGGTATCGGCCAGGCTTTCACCGCGGGGAAGCTGGTTCCTGGGGATCACGTTATAGCGTGAATCGTGACCGGGAAAATGCTCGCTGCCAACGTCCACCGGCGGCGGTGACATGGTCAGGCTGCGACGCCACAGGTAAACCTGCTCGTCACCGTACTTCGCGGCCGTTTCAGCCTTGTTCAGTCCTTGCAGAGCGCCGTAATGGCGTTCGTTGAGTTCCCAGGCCCGGACCACCGGAACCCACATGCGGTCCATTTCATCCAGGGTTATCCACAGGGTACGAATGGCTCGCTTTAAAACGGAAGTAAAGGCCAAATCGATGCCGATACCGGCCTCCCGCAACAGCCTTCCGGCGGTCAGGGCTTCGTCCCGCCCTTTGTCAGTCAGGTCGACGTCTGCCCAACCGGTGAAACGGTTTTCCAGATTCCATTGACTTTGACCGTGGCGCAGTAGAACCAGCTGGTGCACTCGTGTTTTCCCGTTGGGAAGGAAAACCTATGCTAGCAGGTGAGGAGCGGCGGGGGGATAAGGGATTATCGACGGCGAAAAAAGGATGATTCGTGAACGGTTGCTTCGCAAGTTGGTATACGGCCGCGTCGCGGCCTGGTGAACGGGCCACATGGTGGCCTTTGGAGCGCACCCTGCGGGTGCTAAGACCTGCTTCGCAGGCTGGTGAACGCGCCCTGCGGGCGCTGGTGAACGGCCTTCGGCCTGGTGAACGCGTGCTGCGCACGCTAGTGGATGTGCTTCGCAGTTGTTTGGCTCGCTATCGCTCGCAGGTGGTACAGCTGAGATCCAGTCCATCGATCAGGGAGGATGGACTGCGGTGGCCTGTAGGCAGAAGCTTGCTACGAATCCGGCCCAGCGCGAAGCGCAATAATAATCGCGCGTCAGCGCTCCTCCACGAGACCGCAATAGCGGTCGTTCACCAGCGCCCGTAGGGCGCGTTCACCAGAACGCGCAGCGTTCGTTCACCAGCAAGCGGAGCTTGCGTTCACCTGCGTACACCGTGCGCAGCAAGCGGTCACCAATAGGAGTAGAGCCCAGGTTCAACTAAAGAGGTTCAGTCCACCCCTAACCGTACCTACCCTCAATATAATTCTCGGTCTCTTCAAACTTGGGCGTGACGAACATGGTTTCCGTCTCGGTATGCTCCACCACTTTGCCCAGCAGCATGAAAATGCACTCGTCGCTGGCCCGTCGGGCCTGGGCCATGTTGTGGGTCACGATGAGAATGGAATACTTGCCGCGCAACTCCCACAGAAGCTCTTCCACCGCTTCGGTGCCTTTGGGATCGAGTGCCGAACAGGGCTCATCCATCAGCAGCACACGGGGCTTCACCGGCAGCAGCCTGGCGATGCAGAGCTTCTGCTGCTGCTCCAGGGAGAGGCCGGTGGCCTTGGCGTTGAGCCGGTCCTTGACCTGGTCCCACAACAGCACCTGGCGCAAAGCGTCTTCCACCACATCGTCCTGATCGCTCTTGCTGGCGGTCTTGCCCTGACCGTGGATCTGGTAACCGAACAGCACGTTGTCGCGAATGGAGATTGGCAGGGGATTGGGTCTCTGGAAGACCATGCCGACCTGCTTGCGGACCTGTACCAGCTCCACGTCTTCGCCGTAGATATTCCGGTCATAGACGTTGATCTCGCCGGTTATACGGACATACCCGAGCCGCTCATTGATCCGGTTGACGCTCCTAAGAAACGTACTTTTACCGCACCCCGACGGCCCGATCATGGCCGTGATGATGCCGGGCTTGACCTCGAGGTTGACGTCAAACAAGGCCTGGAAGGTGCCGTACCAGAGGTTCAGGTCGGTGGTGGAGATGGCCATGCCGGAACCGCTGTCCATCGCCGCCTCGTCTTGAGTTGTGAGCTGCTCAGCCAAATCTGCCCTCGACGTAATCCCGTGTGCGGGGGTCCGCTACTTCCCCGGTAAAAAAGTCCTCGGTATCGCCGATTTCCACGCATTGGCCCTCGAGAAAAAAGGCCGTGCGGTCAGCCAGGCGGCGCGCCTGCTGGACCAGGTTGGTCACCAGTATGATGGTGACTTCCTCTTTCAATTCCTTGAGGACGTCTTCGATACGCATGGTGGTGACAGGATCGACCGCGATGGAGAACTCGTCCAGCATCAACAGCTCCGGGTCCTGGGACAGGGCTCTGGCGATGGTCAGGCGCTGCTGCTGTCCGCCGCTCAGCAGGCTGCCCAGTGAATCCAACCGGTCCTTGACTTCGTCCCACAGCGCGGCCCGCTCCAGGCAGCGCTGCACGGTGGCGTCCAGTTCTGCCTTGTTCTTGACGCCCGCCAGGCGCGGCGCCAGCGCCACGTTGTCGTAAACCGTCATGGGCAGACCGACGGGGAGCGGAAACACAACGCCGATGCGTCGCCGGAGTTCGTAGACGTTGGCCCAGTTTCTGGTTTCTTCACCGTTGAACCGGATTTCGCCCCCCACTTTCATGGCGGGATTGAACATGTCCATTCGATTGAGGGACTTCAAAAAGGACGTCTTGCCGGCGTTGGCCGGCCCGATGATGCCGAAGATCTCGTTCTCCCTGACGTCCAGGGATACTCCCTCAAGGGCCACGTGGTCCCCGTAGCGAATCGACAGGTCGCGAATTTCCAGTTTCGGATCGGCGCTCACCACTTCTTCCTTCCACGCAGGTAAACCCGCAGCGCGATGGACAGGCTGTTCATCAGCAGCACCAGGCAGATCAGCACCAGGGCCACACCGTAAGGCACGGCTTCGGGCATATCCGGAACCTGGGTGGACACCACGAACAGGTGCAGCGACAGCGCCATGGTCTGGTCAAACACGCTTTGGGGCAGCAGGGGCAGGAAAAAGGCCGCGCCGGTAAACATGATCGGAGCGGTTTCACCGGAGGTTCGCGAAACCTCCAGGATGACGCCGGTCAGAATGCCGCTGATGGCGTTGGGGAGCACGACGCGGCGTATGGTCTGCCATCGCGTGGCGCCCATGTTCCAGCAGGCCTCCCGAAACGCATAGGGCACCGCCTGGAGCGATTCCCGGGTGGCCACGATGATCAGCGGCAGCGTCATGATGGCCAGGGTCAGGCTGGCAGCCAGGATACTGGTGCCGAACCCGAAGAACAGCACAAAGGCTCCAACCCCGAACAGGGCGTGGACGATGGAAGGAACCCCGGCCAGGTTGATGATGGCCAGGTTGATGACCCGCGTGAACCAGTTTTCCGGGGCATACTCGCTGAGATATACGGCCGCGGCAACGCCCAAGGGGACCGAGATCAGCAGGGCTACCAGCACCAGCCAGACGGTGCCCAGCAGAGCCGGGAAGATGCCGCCTGCCGTCATGCCGTTGGTGGGGCTCTGGAACAGGAAATCGAAATTCACCACGCTGCCGCCCTTCACCACCAGCGTGGTGAGGATGATCAGGACAGGGATGATGAGCATGACCGTCATCAAGCCAAAGCCGGCGCGGAACAGTTTTTCGACCCTTTCGTTTTTTTGATTGAGTTCGGTGGCGTCAAACATCCTACTAGCCCTTGCCCTTAGCCCTTACGCACGCCTCTGACAATCAGGTCGGCCGACAGATTGATCAGGAAGGTGATGATGAACAGGAAAATACCGATGGTGAACAGCGCCTGGTAGTGATCGGAGCCGTTGGCGGTTTCGCCCAGTTCCGCGGCAATGGTGGCGGTCAGCGCCCGCACCGAGTCAAACACGCTGGTGGGGATGTTGATGGCGTGCCCCGTTGCCATGAGTACTGCCATGGTTTCTCCAAAACCCCGGCCGACCCCCAGCAATACAGCCCCTAGCAACCCGTTCTTGGCGGCTGGCAGCACCACCTTGAAAATGACCTGCCAGCGGGTCGCTCCCATGGCTTCGGCGGCTTCGCGGTACCGGTCGGGCACCGCCTTCAAAGCGTCCTCGGCAATGGAGGTCATGATGGGCGCCGCCATCAACCCCAGGATGATGCCCGCATTGAGCACTGTCAGCCCGATCGGCACGTTGAACAGGTCGATGATCAGCGGGTTCATGATGCTGAGACCAATGAATCCCCAGACCACGGATGGAATGGCGGCCAGCAGTTCCACCAGGACCTTGAGGGCCTCCCGGGTCTTGCCGGTGGCAAACTCCGCCACATAAATGGCGGCTCCCAGTGAAAACGGTATGGCAACCAGCATCGCCAGACCGGTTACGCTGGCTGTGCCGGCCATCAGCGCGAGAATGCCGTAGGTGGGATTGGCCTCCGAGGTCGGCCGCCAGTTAGGCGAGAAGAAAAACTCTTTGAAATCGAAGGTGTCGGCCAGGAATCCCAGGCCTTCCTTAGTAATAAATACGAAAATTCCAACGATGAAGATGATGGCAGAGATGCCGCCAATGAAGACGATGATTTCTACGGCCTTATCGATGTACCAGTCACGATTGCGTTGTCCAACACGCGAGGCTTGGGCCCGGGCTTCGCTCATATCGATCAGTCTTCGCTGCCGCTGATGATGGCCATCAGGTCGGCCAGACGGCTGGAAATTTCCCGGTAAGCCGTTTCATTGTCTGGATCAGATCCGGACTCACCAATCTCCCAGTCGAAAGCCGCCGTGTGAAACGGAATATCCTCGAGATACTCAGATACCTCCCCTTGAAGGCTCACGACAATGTCGGCGTCCCCCAGGTTTGGACCCAGCTGTTCCAGAGCCGCGCGGTCTTCCACGGCGACTTCAATGCCTTTGTCCGACAGGAATGTCGATGTGGACGAACTGAACTCCGCCACCTCCTGGCCGGCACTGAGGTAAATGCCTGAATCGCCGTGGGCACGGCCAGCGATGGCCACGGCCATGGGCGCCAGCCTGGATTGATCCCGATCCAGGAAAAGGATGCGGTAGCGCTTGGTGCCCTTGGCTTCGCCGGTGACAGAAAAGACGGTCTGCTCACTGATATTCTTGGCTTGATCGGCGATTCGTTTCAGCATGTTGAAGATCACGAAAAACGACATGATCTCGCGATTGGATCGCTGACCCATGTCGCTGAACAGCTCTTCGTAGACATCGTCCAGCGTATTCTCGAGATGGGCATGCATCTGGGCCGTGGCGACAGCCAGGGCGTCATCGTCGGTATCAAACGCGGTCAGCGCCTGGTCAAGCATGCGGCGCGACTCATCGATCAGGGACTGGAGCTCCCGCAGAATGATGCCGGCCGGGGGCTTCTCCAGCCGGCGAACGCTTCTGGCCACGGTCACGAGGTAATCCCCCACGCGCTCCAGCTGTATGGTCACTCGAATGATGGAGGCCACCAGTCGAAGCACACCGCCGCTGGGAATGTGTCGCGCGATGAACGCGTAGCACAGCCGGTCAATCTTGCGCATGTCCCGGTTGGTGATGGCGTCCTTGATGACGATCTGGTTGGCCAGTGAATGATCACGGACGAACAAGGCCTTCCCGCAGTCTTCGATCTGGGTCAGCACCGTTTCCCCCATGGACCTGAGCTGGCTTCGCAGTCGAGCCAGGTCCTGTTCCAGCCTCTCTTCGTAGTGACTCATTCATTCAGCTCCCATTCTGGAGTGTCTTTCTGCCGGTACCTCAGGAGCAGGTGACCGACTTGGCAGGGGCGTAACCCTTTTCCAGGATGACACACTGCCCGGTGTCGCTCATGATCCAGTCCATGTATTCCTTGATGGCACCGGCGGGTTCACCATTGGTGTACATGAACAGCGGTCGAGCAATGGCGTAGCTGCCGTCGCTGGCGGTGGCCACTGACGGGTTCACGCAATCGCCTTCGCCGCCGATGCAGGCCATATTCACATGGTCATTGGCGTAGGCAAGGCCGCTGTACCCGATGGCGCAAGGCGTTTTCTCCACAATGTCCACCACGTCCTTGGACCCATGCATGTCGCGGGTGCCGAGCTTGAATTCCCGCTCTTTACCCAGCACGGCTTCCCGGAAGTACGCGTAGGTTCCCGAGTTGTTCTGGCGGCTGACCACAACGATCTGCTGGTCCTGGCAGCCTGGCACCTCCACGCCCAGGTCGGTCCACGTGGTGGTGGCCCCGTTTTCCCCGTAAATCTCCGCCAGCTGCTCAACGGACATCTGCGTGATGGGATTGTCCTTGTGCAGGAATACCGCCAGGGCGTCATAGCCAACGATATGCTGGACCGGGTTTTGACCGCTGGACTTGGCCAGGTCAACTTCTTTCTGCTTCATGGCGCGGCTGGCATTGGCGATATCTACCGTGCCGTTGATCAGCGCTGCAATTCCGGTTCCGGAGCCGCCACCCGACACCGCCACAATGACGTTGGGATCAACCGTCTGATATCCCTCAGCCCAGGCCTGGGCCACGTTGACCAGGGTGTCAGACCCTTTGTTCTGAATTACCTGTCGCTCGTCGCCACCGGAGCATGCAACGACCAGAACGCCAGCGCTAGCCAGCATAAGAATGCTTTTTGTCATATTCATGAAGATTTACCTGTAGTGAAGCGGCCCGCGCAACGGAACCCCTGTCCTGCCACAAGGAACCGCGAAAGCAGGCTTCTTGTATAAAGTAATTGTTACAGTTGTGTTACAGAATAAGGACAGATACGGAGAGACAGGCGAATCAGTCACTTACAGCTTCGGATTTGGGGCTTTCCGACAGCTTTTGGACGATAACCCGCATGATCTGCTGGATTGTAATATTCTTGTCATCATTGGAAATGATGGGGATATTGAGCCGGTCGGCTTCCGAAAGCAGGTAGGACTGCAGTCCCCAGATCGAATCGAAGTTGTCCAGATAGCGGTCCGCCCGTCGCTTGGGAGCTTCGCCGCCCCTTCCCGAGATTCGGCGCCTCAGCTGCTTTCGTTTCAGTGCAGCCAGCATGACCATGACCACCGTCACCGAATCGTCGAAGATGATTTCTTCCAGCATGCCGGGATAAACGTGAACCCCTTCCAGAATCAGGGGAACATGTTCTCGGACCGCCCGCTGAATCACCGCCTCATTGGCCAATGACACCAGGTGGGCCTGGGAGGAGTAACCTTCGGCCAGGAGAGCGTCAGTTTCGGCGTGCTGATGGGCCGGATCCGGCAGCGCCTTCCACGCTACGAAGGAAGACTCGTGCAGCACCGGCGCAATTCGCTCCGGCAGCAGAATCCGCATCACCTCGCGGAGCATATCGGTAGACACCGACCGAACGATATCGAGACGGTTGGCCAACTCGGTGGCTATCGTGCTCTTGCCACACCCGGCGGTTCCACCGATGAGTATCAGCAGTGGCCGGTCGCTGCGCGCAAACTGGGTCCATACCTCATAGCGCCGGGCAACCTTTTTTCCCGCGGACTGACTCAGATGACGGCGAATCAGTTCGTGGTAGTGGCCGCTTTCGATGGAGGTGACCTGACGCTTTCTGAAATGGGAAATCAGCCGCTGGGCGAACTCCACCGACTCGTCCTGGTTCAATCCCACCGTCTGCAGGATGCGTCCCAGCTGGGAGCGGGAAAACTGGCGACTCTGGCCGTCGGGGCCCTCGATGATGGTTGACTGGACCGCGTCAGCGGCCGCTCTGTAACGCCGTGCCAGCTCCGCCGTGTACTGCTTTTCCAGGTGGTCGGCAACACGATCCCGGAGATCGTTGGAGGTGATTTCCTCCAGCTCGGAGATATCGTCCCGGATTTTGGATGCGATGTCGTAAGCCGGCTCGAATCCCAACCCAACCTCCTGCAGGGACCGGGTCAGAATGCCTCGCAGGAAGGGTATCCGGTGCTGTTCCGCGCTGTCGACAACCAGTGTCTTGGCCATAAACGCCATTCTCCCTCAGGACGTATTGGCAAACCACTATTGGCCGAAAAGCCTTATGCAACGACCATAGCCGCTATGTTACAAAATTATGACAGGCAGATGACACCGTCGGCCATGTCCGTACGCTGTTGGGGAGGTCTACCGTGGAACCAACTCTAGACACAGGCACCATGGTTGTCGGTTTACTGGGTGGACTGGCGATCTTTTTGTTTGGCCTCGATCAACTCACCGAGATGCTGAAGGCGACGGCAGGCACTCGAATGCGGGACCTTCTGGCGCGAATCACGACCAATCGCTTCAAGGGCGTCCTGGCCGGAGGCGTCACCACCGCGGTCATCCAGTCGTCCTCAGTCACCACCGTTCTGGTGGTGGGGTTTGTATCGGCCGGCCTGATGTCCCTGCAGCAGTCCATCGGGGTCATCATGGGAGCTGAGATCGGAACCACCGTGACCGCCCAGATCATTGCCTTCAAGGTGACCCAATACGCCCTCGTTGCGGTCATTATCGGCTTTGTCATGCAGTTCTTTTTCTCCAGCGAAACCATGAAACGGTACGGCGTCATGGTCCTGGGACTGGGCCTGGTCTTCTACGGCATGAACATGATGGGCGACGCCACGCGCCCGCTGAGAACCTATCAGCCTTTTATCGATATGCTGGCCCAGATGGACAATCGCGTGCTCACCATTCTGATGAGTGCCACGTTCACCGCCCTGATTCAGAGTTCTTCGGCCACCACCGGCGTCATTATCGTTCTGGCCAGCCAGGGTCTGATTTCTTTGGAACAGGGCATCGCTCTGGTACTCGGCGCCAATATCGGCACCTGCGTGACTGCCCTGCTGGCATCCATCGGCAAACAGCGGCAGGCTCTGAGGGCAGCGCTGATCCACGTGACCTTCAACGTGTCGGGCGTCTTGATCTGGTTCAATTTCATCGATCAGCTGGCCGAGTTTGCCCGCTGGGTGTCCCCGGCCGCCATAGAGCTGACGGGCGTGGACCGCCTGGCGGCCGACACGCCGCGTCAGATCGCCAATGCCCATACCCTGTTTAACGTCAGCAATACGCTGATATTCATCTGGTTTACCGGCGTATTTGCCTGGTGGGTGACCAAACTGGTACCGGAAAAACGCCCCACCGGCCCTTCAGCCATCGAGCCCAGGTTTCTTGACAAAGCACTGCTGGAGACGCCGGCGCTGGCGCTCAACGCCGCGAGAATGGAAATCGTCCGCATGGCCGAACACGTGCTGCCCATGGTGAAGGCTTCAACCCAGGCCGTGGTCAGCGGCACCCACGCGGACCTGGACCATGTCAGGGACATGGACGAGGAGGTCGACATCCTGCACAAGGGCATTGTGAAGTATCTGGGCCAGATCTCGAGAATGAAACTCACGCCCCGGGAAACCGAACAGCTCTACGATTACCTTGGCGTGGCCACCCATTTCGAAAACATGGGGGACATGGTGGAAACGGACCTGGTTCACGTGGGTCGCAATCGACTTCGACACAATGTCACGGTGAGCGATGAAACCCGGGAGATCCTGACTCAGCTTTGGGAAAAAGTCCTGTGGTCACTGGAGACCGTGACTGAGGCTGTGGACCGCAGCGACCCTGCAATCGCAGCCAAGGTCATAAGCGCCAAGGAGGAGGTCAACGCCATTGCCGAACAGCTTTCAGAGCGGCTGGTGACCCGTCTGGTGGCCGAAGACCCGCATCGAACCTCAACCTATCGGATCGAAAGCCAGATCGTTGAGCATTTCAAGCGGATTTACTACTTTTCAAAGCGCGTAGCCAAGCTTGTGGTCCAGCCGGACGTCATCGAATCCGCCATCAAAGCGCGGAAAAGTGCGGCTTGAGCCACTCAATCCAGGGCGGCCACCGGGGCGGCGTGAGGCCGCCCCGGATACCGCCCTCGATCGCCATACTCAGTATTTGAAGCCGATGTCGAGCTGCAGCCGATCGTAGTCCCGCTCGGTGCCTTCACCTCGGTCTTCTGCATCACCACCGGTCTCGGTGATGAAATAGGTCAGGTTGAGCTTCCAACCCTTGCCGAGTCCATAACCCGCAGTGATCTTGTGGCCGCGACCGTCAGTGCCACCGCCGGCGAAGTCCGAGTCGGTCACCAGGCCCAGTACGGCATCAGCCTCAAGGTCCTGGTAAACATATCCCATTTCCCAGGTACCCCGGGCACCTGCTTTACCGTACTTGCCTCCAATGGCCCAGCCGGAGTCGAAGTCGTCCGCGTCCGTGTTTTTCACGTAATCGAAGAACAGGGAGGCCGGCCGCTCGGCCAGGGAGAACCCCAACTCCGCGAACAGCTCGACCTCGTTGTAATCGAACAGGTAACGCCCCTGGTCATCCAGCGAGTTTCCAAACCCGTCCTCAGGATCGAAGATGGGCGCGAAACCCTGGACCCCGATGGAGTAATAGCCCAGGCCCGCGGTGAGTTTCATACCGTCGCCAACTGTGGTGCGGTAGCCCAGCTGAGCGGCAATGGCCAGTTCATCTTCTCTCCTGGAATCACTTTCGAGAAAGGTTCCCATCAGGGTGCCGAACCAGGTCTTGTCGTCATACTTGGCCACCAGTCCCTCGGGGCGCCAGTCGCCGTCCCAAAGCAGGGCATTGCCGCCGGCTCTGTGCAGGGGGTTCTTGAATTTTCCGCCGCTGACCTTGATACCGCTGGCAGACTTCCAGTCAAAGTACGCCAGGTCGATGTTGGCCGCTTTGGTTGACCCACCACCGCCGAGAGTCTGGTTGGTGGACACCGGGTCCGATCCGCCCGTAGCCAGCCCGAAGCCCACGGTGACAGTGTCATTGACCTTCGCGGTCAATGCCGGCCGGGCGCGAACCCGCTGCCGATCACGGTTGCTCCTGCCCTCTTGGTCAATGTGCTCGTAGCGGTAACGAAAATCTCCCTTCCATGAAACCCGGCTGGCCCATGACTGGTCACTGATCTCTTCCTTGACCGACTCCTGGACTTTTTCACCGATGGTGCCCTGCATGTCGCGGACGACCTGCACCGTCTCCCGATTCTGGGCTTTCAGTTCGGCCTGGACCTGTTGGCTGCTCGCGCTCGCCGCTTCCAGCTTTTCCAGGCGTTCGGTCAATGCCGCCACCTGCTGCCGCAAAAGTGTCAGCTCGTCCGGCTGTGATTGGCTGAAGCTGGTCGCAGGCATCATGACCAGCGCCAGCAGGATTATTCCAAGGTAGACTTTCATCGCTTTCACTCCCGTTTCAAGTGCGTCGACACTGATTTGTTACAGCTATGTTTCCGATGAAAGGATTTTGTTGCGGTTTTATTACAGTTTTGTGAAATTCACGTATGTAATTTCAGGAGAGGGGTGCAGACATCGCCGGGAGCGCCTGCCTACAAAACCTCCAAATCGAAAAAGGCTCAATCTCAGATGGATCCTGAATCGATCCCGGATCGGAGTCCGGGACAAGATCCCGGATCGGAGTCCGGGACGTGATCCCGGATCGGAGTCCGGGACGAGATCCCGGATCGGAGTCCGGGACAAGATCCCGGATCGGAGTCCGGGACGTGTTCCCGGCCCCGGTACTTTTGTCTCGTTTGCGCCGCGGGGCTTCATGTCACAATGCCTGGCGATGAAACGGCGCGACTGGTATTTCCGCGACAAGTCCCTGCCCCGGGGTGAGGGCCACGGCTGGAGCCGGCATGGTCATGCGGTGGTCACGCTGGTGGTACAGGGCGCCCTGGAGGAAGGTTTCGATCGGGGGTTGCAGCAGTGCCACCGCTTTGAGCTGCACTACAAACCGCCGGCTGAACCCCATGTGACCCGGGCCTGCGAAAAAGGCGTACGCATGTTTCTGCTCGGGCTGCGGGACCCCTCGCTTTTCGGGGATTTTCATCCGGGCAGCGCGCCGCGGGTAGTGGCCGGGGGTGGGCGCGCGGCGCGGGCCCTGGGCGGAATGCTTGCCCTTGCCAGCGGCAGGGAAAATCGTGCTGAGGCGTCCGCTTCGCAGATCGCTGAATTGCTCACCTGCATCAAAACCAACGAGGTTTTGCGGTCGCCGCCGACCTGGCTGACGGAGCTGCATGAGCGGCTTTGCCAGGAGCGCGGTCGGGGGGCGGAGCTGGCCGACCTGGCACGGCTGTACAAGGTGCATCCGGTCTACCTGGCGCGAGCATTCAAACGCCATTACGGCCGATCCATCGGCGCCCTGCGTCGGGAGCTGCGCTGTGACCGCGCGGTCCGCATGCTGCTGACTGGAGACCGTCCAGCAGGAGTGGCTCAGGATCTGGGGTACGCCGACCAGAGTCACTTTACCCGGGAGTTCCGGCGCGAAACCGGCTGGACTCCGGGTCGATTCTCTCGAACGGCCGGGTCACTGGGTTAATTCCGTTCTATACCGGTTTTGGTTCCATCCATTAGGGTGGATCCATGAAGATTCGACTTCTCCTCCTGCCGACCCTCTCCGCCGTTGTCGCGCTGCTGCTTGCCGGCTGCGCATCCGATCCCGATACCCCCATTCGTGAGACTTCCGGACCGCCCGTCGTCTCGGGGCCATTGACCGTGACGCCGATCCGTTTTCAAACCACCGACTATTTTTTCCGGCCAATCGTGATCGACGCTGAAGAGGGACGTCTTGAGGTGCCCGAGCGTCATGGCGATCCCGAGGGGCGCAAGATCACGGTCCGGTATGTCAGATTCCCGGCCCTGACAGACACCCCGACCGCGCCGATTGTTTACCTGGCCGGCGGCCCCGGCGGTTCCGGCACCTGGTCGTCATCGGGTGACCGATATCCGCTGTTCCAGCGCCTGCGGGAAGTGGCTGACGTGATTGCTTACGACCAGCGCGGAACCTGGGGCACCGAACCTTACATGATCTGTCCCGGCAGCTGGGACTATCCGCTGGATCAACCTGCCGATGAAGCGACGCTATCCAGTGCCGTCAAACCGTTTCTCGAAACCTGCTGGCAGCATTTTGCGGACCAGGCCGACCTCTCGGCATACAACACCGTGGAGTCAGCCGAGGATCTCGATGCACTGCGCCGGGCCCTGGGTGCGGAAAAACTCAATCTATGGGGCATCAGCTACGGAACCCATCTGGGTCTGGCCTACCTGCGCGCCCATCCAGACCGCGTGGAGCGGGCCATCCTCGCCGGTGTGGAAGGACCCAATCATACCTACAAGCTCCCGGAACGGGTCGACAGCGTGCTTGCGCGCGTGGCGGCGATGGTGGCGGCCGACAGCCAGGCGCAGCGGGCAGCACCGAATTTTCTCGACGACCTGAAAACCCTGCTGGCCAGGCTGGAGGCCGAGCCGGCCCGGATCGCGGTGGAGCATCCACGCACCGGCGAAACCCATTCCGTGGTGGTGGGTGCGTCGGACCTGCGCCGGGCGGTATTCGGTTCGCTGGGAGAGCGGGAGGATATCGAAGAAATCCTGGAGCGCGGCATCCCGATTCTGAAAGGCGATCTGACCGAGCTGGGACTTTTTGCACTCAGCAACCGCACGGCCAATCGAGAGCTGGTCATGAGCCTGTCCATGGACTGCGCATCGGGAGCTACGGCCGACCGCATGGCGGAAATTCGCAAACAGGAGAAAAACGCCATACTGGGCAACCCCAGCACCTGGCTGCATGCCGCCTGCGCGCACTGGCCGGTTCAGGACCTTGGAGACACCTTCCGCTCTGACGTCCAGTCGGACGTGCCGACGCTGTTCATCAGCGGCACGCTTGACGCCAAAACGCCTCCGAAAAACGCCGAGGACGTGCTGCCGGGGTTTTCCCGCGGCCATCACCTGATTATCGAAAACGGCTCCCACGACGACGATCTGTTTCTGTCGTCACCGGAAATCGCTGAGGCCATGGAGACGTTTCTGCGAGGCGGTGAGCCGGCCGAACGGGTGGTGCTGGATCCGATTCGCTTCAAGCTGCCCTGAGT
>JASJDM010000058.1 GCA_030065125.1 Lysobacterales bacterium
GAATGGGTGGGGTCAGAGTAAAGGGACAGAGTAAGGCTCGCCTTACTCTGTCCCTTTACTCTGACCCCGATCCTCGTGAGCCCGATATTCGGGCTATTCCGCCATATGCGGGTAGCGGTAGTCCTTCGGCGGATCAAAGGTCTCCTTGATGGCCCGGGGTGACACCCAGCGCAGCAGGTTGAGCACGCTGCCGGCCTTGTCGTTGGTGCCGGAAGCCCGGCCGCCGCCAAACGGCTGCTGCCCCACCACCGCGCCGGTGGGCTTGTCGTTGATGTAGAAGTTGCCCGCGGCGAATCGAAGCCGTTCACTCAGCGCGGCCACCACTCGTCGGTCACGGGCAAACACGGCTCCGGTGAGCGCGTAGGGGGACGCCTCGTCACAGGCTTTGATCGCGTCATCGATGTCAGCGTTCTCATAGCGGTACAGGGTCAGCACCGGGCCAAAAATCTCTTCGCACATCAGGCGGGTATCGGGACCGGACGCCACTACCACCGTGGGTTCTATAAAGTAGCCCTCGCTGTCGTCACAGCCGCCGCCCACGATCACCTCGTGGTCATCGCTGCCCTGGGCAAACTCGATGTAGCCCTTGATCTTGTCAAAAGACCGCCGATCGATGACTGCACCAATGAAGTTTGAGAAATCCCGTGGATTACCCATCTGGATCGTGCCCAGCTGGGTTTTCAGCCCGTTGACCACGGCTTCCCACAGGCTGGCGGGAATGAAGGCCCGGCTGGCCGCTGAGCATTTCTGGCCCTGGTATTCAAATGCCCCCCGGACCAGCGCGGTGATCAGCGCCTCGGCATCGGCGCTTTCGTGGGCAAATACAAAGTCTTTCCCACCCGTCTCGCCCACCACCCGGGGATAGGACCGGTAGCGGTCGATGTTCTGCCCCACCTCGCGCCACAGGTGCTGGAAGGTTGCGGTGGAGCCGGTGAAGTGAATACCGGCCAGGTGTTCGCTGGCCAGGCAGGCGCCGCCGATATCCGGCCCGTCACCGGGCAGCAGGTTGATGACCCCCGGCGGCAACCCGGCTTCTTCCAGGATCTGCAGGGTGAACCAGGCGGAGTAGACCTGGGCGTGGGAGGGCTTCCACAGCACCGTGTTGCCCATCAGGGCCGGCGCCGTCGGCAGATTGCCGCCGATGGCGGTGAAATTGAACGGCGTCACCGCCAGCACAAACCCTTCCAGGGGACGGTAGTCCACATAGTTCCACATGCCCGGCGCCGAGCGCGGCTGCTCGGCGTAAAGACCGTTGAGGAAGCTGCAGTTGAACCGCCAGAAATCGATCAGCTCACAGGCCGAGTCGATTTCCGCCTGGTAGGCCGTCTTGCTCTGACCCAGCATGGTGGCGGCATTGAGGGTATCCCGCCAGGGTCCCGACAGCAGATCCGCAGCCTTCAGGAATATTGCTGCCCGGTCCTGCCAGGCCATGGACGCCCAGCTTTCCCAGGCCTCACCGGCGGCCTGAATGGCCCGGTTGACCTCAGCCTCGCGGCATTTGTGGTAATCCGCCAGCACGTGCTCGTGCTTGTGGGGCATGACCAGGGTGTCCGTTCGCCCGGTTGTCACCCGGTGGCCGCCGATCACTGCCGGGATTTCGATGCGTTCAGCGGCCATCGTATCCATGGTGGACATCAGGCTGGCCCGCTCGGGGGTGCCGGGGGCATAGCTCTTGATGGGCTCATTGACCGGCGTCGGAATCTGTATATCCGCGTTCATGCTGGATTCCCCTCCAGGGTTGGACGGGGCGGCGGCGCCGCCCCGCGGTTAGGTTAGGTCAGATCAGGTCGGCGACGGCTTCGCGCTCTTCGCGCAGTTCCGCGTCGGTGGCGTCCATCTTTTCCCGGCTGAAGTCGTCGATTTCCAGCCCCTGGACAATCTCGAACTCACCACCTTTGCATACGCAGGGATAGGAATAGATCACGCCCTCTGCAATGCCGTAGCTGCCGTCCGAGGGCACGCCCATGGAAACCCAGTCGCCGTCCGGCGTACCCAGGGCCCAGGAGCGCATGTGGTCGATGGCTGCTGACGCCGCCGAAGCCGCGCTGGAGGCACCACGGGCCTTGATGATGGCGGCGCCACGCTGCTGCACATCGGGGATGAAAGTCCCGCGATACCAGTCAGTGTCCACCTGGGGCGACTCGCCGCCGACCCTGGTGAAGCGGATATCCGGGTATTGGGTCGAGGAGTGATTGCCCCAGATAATCATGCCGGTGATGTCGCCATGGTGTTGGCCGGTTTTTGCCGCCAGTTGGGCCAGGGCACGGTTGTGATCCAGCCGGGTCATGGCGTGAAAGTGGCGGGGGTTCAGGTCCGGCGCCGCCGCCCGGGCGATCAGGCAGTTGGTGTTGGCGGGGTTGCCCACCACCAGCACACGGATGTCGCGGCTGGCGTGTTCGTTCATGGCTTTGCCTTGGGGACCGAAGATGGCCCCGTTGGCGCTCAGCAGGTCAGAGCGCTCCATGCCCGGGCCGCGTGGCCGGGCGCCGACCAGCAGTGCAAAGTCCGCGTCCTTGAATGCCACGTTGGCGTCATCGGTGGTCACCACGCCCGCCAGCAGCGGAAAGGCGCAGTCATTCAGCTCCATGGCCACCCCACCCAGGGCATCCATAGCCGGCGGGATCTCCAGCAGCTGAAGAATGATCGGCTGATCCGGTCCCAGCATGTCGCCGGAGGCAATTCGAAAACACAGTTGATAGCCAATCTGGCCTGCTGCGCCGGTGATGGCGACGCGGACGGGTGATTTCATCGAGATACTCCTGAGTGAACGCGACCGGAACCCGGCCGCAGTGATCGGATTAACCCTCGTATTTTACCGTGGCCCAGCCGGAAAGGCATAGGTGATAGTGCGAAGGCCCTGGGGCGCTCAGGGCTGTCAGAAGCGGCGGGCCATTTCTGTTCCTGGACTCGCTGGAAGCGCTAAACTAGCGCTCTTTGTTTTTTGATCCGGAGCCCTTGCATGAGGCTGACGCTATTCATTGTTCTTTGGGGATTCATCATGGCCGCACACGGTGCCGACCGCATAACCGGCAAATCTTTCGCCACACGATCCGAGGTCATCGCCCCCCACGGCATGGCCGCCACCAGCCAGCCCCTGGCCACCCAGGTGGCCCTGGATATTCTCAAGTCCGGTGGCAACGCCGTGGACGCTGCTATCGCGGCCAATGCCATGCTGGGCCTGGTCGAGCCCACCGGCAACGGCATCGGCGGCGATATCTTCGCCATTGTGTGGGATGCCGAAACTGAAAAGCTGTATGGCCTCAACGGCAGCGGGCGATCGCCGAAATCACTCAGCCTGGAATGGTTCAAAGAGCAGGGCTACGAATCCATCCCGCCCCGGGGGCCCCTGCCCGTCTCGGTTCCTGGCACCGTGGACGGCTGGTTCATGCTGCACGAGCGCTTTGGCAGCAAGCCCATGGCCGACCTGATGGCGCCAACGGTGCGCTACGCCCGGGAGGGTCATCCGGTCTCTGAACTGATCGCTTACTATTGGGACCGGTCGGTCCCGCTGCTGATCCAATACCCCGGCTTCAAGAAGCAATTCACCATCGACGGCCGCGCACCGCGCAAAGGTGAGATGTGGAAAAACCCCTACCTGGCCGACACCCTGGAGACCATCGGCAAAGAAGGACGGGACGCCTTCTACAAGGGTGACATCGCGCGGACCATCGGCGAATACATGAAGGAAATGGGCGGCTTCCTCAGCTACGAGGACATGGCCAGCCACCAGGGCGAATGGGTGGACCCTGTATCCACCAACTACCGTGGCTACGACGTGTGGGAACTGCCCCCCAATGGCCAGGGCATCGCCGCCCTGCAGATTCTCAATATCCTGGAGGGCTACGATCTGAAATCCTACGGTTTTGGCAGCCCGGAACACCTGCACCTGTTTATCGAGGCCAAGAAACTGGCCTTCGAGGACCGCGCCCGCTACTACGCCGACCCGGATTTCGCCGTCAGTCCGGTGGAATGGCTGATTTCCAAGGACTACGCGGCCGAGCGCCGGGCCCTGATCGACATGGACCGGGCCGCGCGGGAGTTTCCCCCGGGCAATCCCACCCTGGACCAGGGCGACACCATCTACCTGACCGTGGCCGACAAAGACGGCAACATGGTGTCCCTGATCCAGAGCAACTACCGCGGCATGGGTTCCGGCATGACGCCCACCGACCTGGGGTTCATCCTGCAGGATCGCGGGGAAATGTTCTCCCTGGATGAAAACCATCCCAACAGCTTTGAGCCCGGCAAGCGGCCGTTTCACACCATCATCCCGGCCTTCATCACCCGGGACGGCAAGCCCTGGATCAGCTTTGGCCTGATGGGCGGCGCCATGCAGCCCCAGGGCCACGCCCAGATTGTCATCAACATGATCGACTTCGGCATGAACCTGCAGGAAGCCGGTGACGCGCCCCGTATCCATCACCGTGGCTCGTCCGAACCCACGGGCGAGGTCATGAGCAACGGCGGCGAGGTCAACCTGGAGACCGGATTTGCCTACGAGTCCATCCGCGCCCTGATGGGCAAGCGCCACAAGGTGGTATTTTCTCGGGGCCCCTTCGGTGGCTACCAGGCCATCATGCGTGACCCGGAATCCGGCGTGTACTACGGCGCGTCGGAGTCCCGCAAGGACGGCCAGGCAGCGGGCTACTGAAATGAAAAAGCCCGTGATCAACCGTGACGACCTGGAGTTCAAGGGCCACAGTCATGGCGACAAGTTCGAGGCGCGGGTCGCTTCGGTCGCGCCACTGATCGGCGGCAGCAAGCTGGGCTACCGGGTAGTGGTACTCCCACCCGGAAAGCGCGCCTGGCCCTACCACGCCCACCTGGTCAACGAGGAGCTGATCTACGTTCTGGAAGGCAGCGGCACCCTGCGCCATGCCGGCGAGGAATTCCCCGTTCGCGCCGGCGACTTCATCGCCAGCCCGGCGGACCGCGACCAGCCGCACCAGCTGATCAACACTTCGGACGATGACCTGAGCTACATCTGCATCAGTACCATGGAACAGCCCGACGTGTTCTTCTATCCCGATTCGGATAAGTACGGTGTCATGGCAGGGAGAGCCCCGGGCGACGGAGGGGAAAATCCGGATTTCCTGATTTTTGCCCGGGAGGAATCGGGAGTTCCCTATTGGGACGGGGAAGACTAAATCGCCATGACCGGAGCAAAACCGCGTTTTGCGGAGCGCCCGCAAGTTGGTCAGGTTGACCAGTCTTGCGGATTGATTAGATCTGCACTGGATCCGCCATTCGCTGCGGAGGAGGCTCCTTTTCCTGGCACTTCTGCTCGGTAATCCGGCATAGCTCGGAAGCAACGGCTCCACCCAAGTCGCGGTAGGACGCCTCCGAAGGGTGAAAACCGTCCTCGGAAAAAAGGCCCGGCCCAGGTGCAAAATCGATGTCGACGTGTACCCAGTGATCACGTTGGTCGATGAACCGCTTTGCCGCCTGGTCGAAGCTGCGGGCGCGCATACCCATCAGAGCGCGCAGGGGCTGAGGCAGCAGGGGGAAGATCTCCATCGGTGGCAGGCCCACCAGGGCCACTCGTGCCTCGGGCCAGTTACGTGACACGTTCTGGTGCAGACTGCGCAGACCTTCCAGCCAGCGGCGCTGGGATCGCAGGGAGGTGACGTCGTTGACGCCGGCAGAGATCACCACGATGTCAAACGGCTCATCGCGCACGCTGGCCATCAGATCAGCAGCAATGTCGTGGCTGCTGGCGCCACTGCGACCGACGGCTTTCCAGCGAACATGCCGCCCCAATCGGCGCGCCAGGGCTGTGCCGGAGTGACCCGCCAGGGCCTGGTCCAGTGTGGCAGCACCCACGCCAGCAGCCAGGGAATCCCCGACGATCAACACACTCAACGACTGGCCAGAGCCGGCGCGCCCCTCATTGGGCCCACCAGCGCCCGGGCTGCGGGGCGCCGTACGACGAACATACAGGGCCTGGGGCAGCACAAACGGGAACAGCAGCCAGAACAGAACTCTTTTCATGGGCGCAGATTGGATTTAACCGGGTGAGAGCCGCGTGAAGTAAGCGTCAGAACCCAATGAATACGAATTCAAGCAGCCGCCACGGCCTGGAAGAAGTCCCGAAGCAACGCAGGATCCAGCCGAGCGTTTGGGCGTAGTCTTGAGCACACGTCCACACCAAACGGCCGCACGTGGCGAATGGCCTCGGTCACATTGCCGGGATGCAGACCGCCAGCCAGAAAAACCGGCTTGTCGAGGCTTCGAACGATTTCTGCACTGTAGTCCCAGTTATGGGTGTTCCCGGTTCCACCAAGGCTGCGCTGCTCCGCGTCAGGCTGGCCTGAGTCCAGCAGGATCTCGTCGGCCAGCACGGCCATGGACACCGCTTCCTCGATGGAGTCGCGCCCGGTCACGTGAACCACCTGGACCAGCTTGGTTTCCGGCAGCAGCTCTCGGAGGCGCTTTAAAGTGTCCTCGGACATCCGGTCCACCAGTTGAACCGTGTCGGTTTGCGCATCCTTGACCTGTTGCGCGATCCCCTCAGCATCGGTCTTGCTGGTCAACAAAAACTTGCGAATTCCCGGTGGCACCAGGGCGGAAAGCTCAGCCACTTTTTCATCGGAGATGACGCCTTCTCCCGTGGGCATGGCCGATACCAGCCCCAGGGCATAAGCCCCCTGTTCCGAGGCCATGGCCACCTCTTCAGGGGTGGTCATGCAGCAGATCTTGACGCGAGTCATGGGTGATTCGCCGCGGTGCTCAGCCGCGCCTGATTGGGTCGCCGGGATTCCATTTGCAGGAGGCCTGTTTCATGTAGTCGAACGCAGACGCAATTTTAGCGGGAAGCTGGAACAGTTCCAGCATGGTGCCGGGAATCCGGTCAGTGTCCATGTAGGCGAACAGGGTGCCGTTTTCCGCTTCACCTTCCTGCACAGGGAAAATGCCCTGCCCGGCAAAGTTCGCCAGCGAGGCGGCCAGGTCGTCGACGATGGTGCCCACGTGCTGCAGGCCTTCACCCCGCTGGTCCAGGAACTCCCGGAAGATGGAGGGCGCCTGGTTGTGCTGCTGCACCAGCTCCACCTGCACCCCGCCGCTGTAGGCCAGCGCCACGGACATGTCCAGGTCGGTGGGCTCGCCGCGGAACAGGCAGGTCTTGTAAGGCACATGCGCCATCACGAAAAACGGCGCCACTCCAAGAGTTTCGGCCCAGTGGGCAATGGCGCGATCCAGATCAGCAACTACGTAGCTGAACTGGATGATTGGCCCAATCGACTCCGACGAAGCGCTCATGGCCTAAGCATCCAGCGGATCCCGCGATCCAGCAGTTGGTCAAATACCGGAGATTCCCATGAGCAGCGCTCGACCTCCGGGTACCAGTCCATCAGTGGCTGCATGTCCAGGTGTCCCCGGCAGTGGCCCAGTGTCAGGTACAGAATCTGCCCCGGGTCATGATCCTTCAGGTACAGGATGGGCCGCGGCTCATCGCTGAAGAATTCCCGCTCGGTGAATCCTTTCATGGCCTTGCCGTTAAAGTTGGCATAGAGCAACACGTCGAGCTCGCCGTGGGTTTCGACCAGGTACAGCTCGTCATCCACGGTGAACGAATCAATGTCCTGGACCAGCGGATGTTCGGGCTGAGCGTTATGCACCTCGAAGTGGCCCTTGGGAGGATGGGCAATAAACTGGCTACCCAGCATTTCCATGAACTCACCGGATACCCGGGGGCTGCTGGCGTAACCCTGGTCGTCGATTTCCACGATGGCATTGGTGCCATGCAGGGCAAACCAGCGTCCGCCCCGGGACAGGAACTGCTCCAGCTCCGACTGCTGTTCCGCCGTGGGCACGACGTCGGTGGTGTAGGTGATCAGGGCATCGGCCTGTCGGATGGCTTCGAGATTGGCGTAGTCTTCCGCCACCCGGGTTCGGGCCTGGGGCTGGTCCAGCAGGCGCCGCAGCAGCTCGGCCCGGGCATAGTCAAAATCGTGGTAGGTGCCGCTGCAGACCAGCAGCACGTTGCGCCGCTCGAGGCTGGTCTGGCCTTGGCTCAAGATTCCATGCCCGCCAGCAGGGATTCCGGTTGCTCCAACCGCACCCGCAGGTCCGCCAGGAAGGCCGCGCCCATGGCGCCGTCAATGGCCCGGTGATCGCAGCCCAGGGTCACGGTCAGAAAATCGCCGAACGCGACACCTCCATCGGCTTCCACCGGCCGCCGGACCGCGGTACCCACGGACAGAATGGCACCCTGGGGTGGATTGATGATGGCGGTAAAGCGGGTGATGCCGTACATGCCGAGGTTGGAGACAGTAAAAGTTCCGTTGGCGAAATCTTCGTGCTGCAGATTATTGTCCCGGGCCCCGGTGGCCAGCCGCCGGGATTCGGTGGAGATCTCGGCCAGGGACATGGCGTTGGCCCCGGCAATCACCGGCGCTACCAGCCCGTCATCCCGGGCCACGGCGATGCCCACGTTAGCCGCGCTCCAGCGGCGCAGCCCCTCGTCCAGAACGTTGATGTTGATGTTGGGATGCTCCATCAGCGTGTCGGCCACCGCTTTGACGATGAAGTCGTTGACGGAAATCTTGACCTCACCATCCTGGTTCAAATCTTTGCGAAGAGACAGCAGCGCGTCCACCCGGGCCTCGGTGTCCAGGTAAAAATGGGGTATATCCCGCGCAGCCGCGGTCAGCCGGCTGGCAATGCGCGCACGGACCGCGTCGAAGGGCTCAATACCCGCCTCTTCAGCCGGCACACCATGGGGCTGGATGTCCCGCAGCCGAATGCGGCCGTCTCTTCCGCTGCCGGAAACCCCTTGAAGCGCCACGCCGTGGCTGGCGGCAAACTGCCGGGCTACCGGCGTGGCTGCGGGTTGACTGCCCAGATCAGTGAAACCGATCACCGAGACATCCACCGGTTCGCCAGCGGCAGGGGCACCGCCACCGCGCAGCAATTGCTCCACGTCCTGCTTCAGGATCCGACCACCCTGCCCGCTCCCGCTGATACCGGAGAGATCGGCGTTACCTGCGGCAGCAGTCTCCCTGGCGGCGGGGCTGATGGGCAGGTCGGTGTTGATTTCATAGTCAGCGGCCGGAGCCGGCTCGGGGCCGGCTTCGGGCTGTCCGGCTTCATTGTCGCCCTCCGCCTCCAGGGCGTCGGGCGCGTCGGCGGGCACAAACGCGGCGATAAAGGCGTCGATATCCGCAGCGGGCGTTCCCGCTTCACCCATCACGGCCAGCAGGGCACCGACCGGGTGGCTGTCCCCCACTTCGGCCAGCCGGCGCAGGCAGACCGCGTCGAATTCCGCCTCGATGTCGTTGACGATCTTGTCGGTTTCCACCGAGGCAAGCACCTGGCCCTTGGTGAAGCCGTCGCCCTCGGCGATGGTCCAGTCCGTCAGTACTCCCTCGGCCATCTCGATGCCCCACTTGGGCATGGTGAACGCGCGCAGGCTCATGGCTCAGCGATACCCCGCCGCCTTGCTGATGGCGGCGCTGATTTTATCGGGTCCAGGCAGGTAGGCCCTCTCCAGTTCCCGGGCAAAGGGAATCGGGGTGTGCGGCGCGGTGACCATCTCGATGGGGGCCTTGAGCGAACTGAAGGCCTTTCCGGCCACAATCCCCGCGAGGTCCGAGGCTATGGAGCAACGCGGCGGCGACTCGTCCACCACCACCAGCCGGCCGGTTTTCTCAACGCTGTCGATGATGCTGTCCTCATCCAGGGGGCTGAGGGTTCGCGGTTCAATCAAGTCGCAGCCGATACCCTGCTCGGCCAGGGCATCCACCGCCTTCTCGGCAAAGTAAGCCATGCGGCCGATGGCCACCACCGAGACGTCGTCCCCCTGACGCAGCAGCTGGGCCTCGCCGAACGGCACCAGGTATTCGCCCTCGGGCACTTCGCATTTTTTGGTGTACAGGGCCTTGTGTTCGAAGAACATCACCGGATCATCGTCGCGGATAGCGGTGGTGAGCAGTCCCTTGGCGTCAGCGGCATTGGTGGGTGTGACGACTTTCAGTCCGGGCACCGCGGTTAACATGTTGTACAGCGCCTGGCTGTGCTGGGCCGCTGAATTCATGCCGGCACCGTAAATCAGGCGGACCACCACCGGGCATTTCGCCTTTCCGCCAAACATGTAGCGGAACTTTGCGATCTGGTTGAACAGCTGGTCCATGCAGACACCGATAAAGTCGGCGAACATCAGCTCGGCCACGGCGCGCTTGCCCACCAGGCTGGCGCCGGCAGCAGCACCGATGATGGCGGATTCGGTGATGGGGGTATCGATGACCCGCTTCTCGCCGAACTTGGGCAGCAGGCCGCCGGTGGTACCCCAGATACCGCCAATGGCTTCGCGTTCCCCCGAGGGCGTTCCGGCACCGCCGGACACGTCTTCTCCCAGCACGATGACGTTTTCGTCCCGCTCCATCTCCTGGTGCAGGGTCTCGTTGATGGCTTGTCGCACATTCATCACGGGCATGGGGCGGTCCTCAGTATGAAACGTATACGTCGGTGAGGACGTCGTCGGGGGTGGGCGCCGGGGCCTGGCGTGCTTCGGCCACGGCCTCGTCGATCAGGGCCAGCACTTCCGCATCCACCGCGTCGAGTTCAGCCTCGGTCAGGCTGCCGTCACCCGTGACCCGGGCGCGGAATCGCAGCAGGCAATCATCCTCCTGCCGAGCCTTTTCCACCTCGCCGGCGGCACGGTACTTCTGGGGATCACCCTCGAAGTGACCGAAGTAGCGCTGGGTCTGCAGCTCCAATGACACCGGGCCCCTGCCGGCCCGGGCGTGTTCCAGGGCCTGTGCGGTTTTTTCGTAAACGTCAAAAAAGTCATTGCCGTCGGCCGCCAGGGACAGCATGCCAAATGCGGCGCTGCGGGCCTGGATGGACTCAGCGCCCACGGCGTATTCGTCGCCGGTGTGCTCGCCGTAGCCGTTGTTCTCGAATACGAACAACGCCGGCGCCTTCAGCACCACCGCCAGGTTCATGGCCTCGAATACCGTGCCCTGGTTGGACGAGCCGTCGCCGCCGAAGGCCACCGCCACGTTGCCGTTGCCGTCGATACCGGCGGCAATAGCGGCGCCCACCGCTAGAGGTGGTCCGCCGCCGACGATGGCGTTGGCGCCCATCATGCCCACGTCAAAATCCGCGATGTGCATGGAGCCGCCCTTGCCCTTGCACAGGCCGCCGGCCCGGCCGTAGATCTCCAGCATCATGCCCTTGACGTCGCAGCCCTTGGCAATGCAGTGACCATGGCCGCGGTGGGTTGAGACGATATAGTCGTCTTTGCTCAGGGCGTCACACACGCCAACGGCCGACGCCTCCTGGCCGGAGTACAAATGGGTGAAGCCGGCGATCTCACCGGTTTGAATTTCCAGGTGCAGCCGCTCTTCGAATTCCCGAATGGTCTTCATGGAGCGGTACACGCGCAACAGGTCTTGCTTTTCCACCCTCAGTCCTCTTTGCCTTTATTCGTTCAGGGCGTCTTCTGGCCCATATTCCTGGATGTAGTCTTCGATGGTCTTGTGGAAGTGCCGCAGCCGCACTTCCAGGTCACCCAGCCACAGCCCCTGGAAGGCCGCGCTGTTCATGCCCTGCTGCACCTTGGGCAGGTTGCCGCCGTCCTGGTCGATGACCATGCCCAGGGACTTACGATCCGCCGCGGTAAAGTGGCGGTGCCGGGGCCGCTCTTCCGGCAGCTCATCCTCGTCCACAATGTAGTGCAGCATCCACACGTCGAAATACATCTGGTTGGGATCGGTGGCGTGGGGACGATGGCGGAACAGCATCAGGTGGTCCGCATGGGTATTGAAGGTCAGGTTGGGGAAGACCAGGTAGTTGTAGTCGTCGGTCAGCTGGTCGTCGTTGAGGTCCGAATAATCGAAACCCTCCTCGGCGGCCTTCTCCCGCAGGTGCTGCTGCACCGCCTTGCGGATGCCGTCGATGGGGCCTTCGTAACTGGCGGGATCCAGACCCGCGTCACTCAGCATGACCTTGAGGGGAGGCGGTATCTCGGGCACGCGCTCGATCTTGGGGCTGACCATGCCGAAAGGCACCAGGTAGCGGGAATGCCGCTCGTAGCAGTCGATCTGCACGTCCATGTCGTTCAGGTACCACAGCAGCTGGGGATGGGTGGCCGCCACGTGGTAGGTCTCGTTGAAGGCGTCCACCGAGGTTTTCCAGTTGCAGCCCCACTCCACCGTGAGATCCCGCACCACGGTCATGCGGTCGAAGTGGTACGGCTCAAAATGGCCGGCGATTGGCGCCATGTACTCTGCCAGGCTCATGACGTCGGGGTTGAGGCTGAAGAACACGAAGTTATTCCAGGTGTCGCAGGGGATCTCGGTCAGGCCAGCGCAGGGCGGGCCCTGTGGAAACAGCTCCCGGTCCGGAATGCTCACGAAGCGGCCGTTGGTGCCGTACTCCCAGCCGTGGTAGCTGCAGACGAAGCTGTCCACCTGGTCCATGCCGGGCTCCACCAGGCGGTTACCGCGGTGGGGACAGACGTTGTAAAAGGCGCGAAGCTTGTTGTCCTGGCCGCGCACGATGATGACCGACTCGCGACCGATCTCGGTGCAGAGATAGTCGCCGGGCTCCGCCACGTCGCGCTCCAGGCCGCCCAGCAGCCAGACCTTGGTCCAGATGGTCTGCCACTCCAGTTCCAGGAATTCCTCGGAGGTATATCTTTCTTTTGGAATCAGCTTGTGGCCCAGTTCAGGCAGGGGCACGTGCTCGACCGGCGTGCCCTTGCTGACGGGCTCTTTAACCCGCACCACCGTCTTGTAGCTGCGCTCGCTCACTGCTGTGTGCTGTCGATCAGAACTGGACGCGCTTGGTAAAGCCGCCGTCAATCATCAGGTTGGCGCCGTTGATCCAGCTGGCCGCCGGGCTGGACAGAAAGACCACGGCCTTGGCCACTTCTTCGGGTTTGCCCAGGCGCCCGGTGGGGTGATCACGCTGGATCTTGGCGTACCACTTGGGCATGGTGTCCTTCAGCATGTCCCAGCTGCCGCCGGGAAATTCGATGGGCCCCGGCGAGACCATGTTGACGCGGATGTTGTCCACACCCACGAACTGAGAAAGCTGCTTGCCGTAGGTGATCACGGCCGCTTTCATTGCGTTGTAGGCCTGGGGCACGGCGAAAGTCTCAACGGCCGCTGATGAGCTGATCAGGGTGATGGCACCGCCGCCGCTTTCCTTCATGTGGGGTATCACGGCTTCGCAACCGCGAACCGTTCCCAGCATGTCCACCTCGAAGCTCTTCCACCAGTTCTTTTCGCTGTCCATGCCGCCGCCGGCGCTGACGTTGGGAATGAAGATGTCCACCCCGTCCATCTGCTTGACCATGTCCTCGATCCAGGCCTCGTACTCCTCCTGGTCCTTGACGTCGCAGGCGGCACCGATGACCTCGGCCTTGCGGGTGGAGCATTGCTCGATGATGGCTTCGACCGACTCCGGCGAGCGGGAACAGGTAGCAACAGTGCAACCCTCGGCGATCAGCGCCTCCAGGATCTTGCGGCCGATACCCTGGGTGGCACCGGTAATGATGGCTCGTTTCTCACGTAGACCCAGGTCCATGGCGGCTCCTCTTCCAACGATGTCTGGTTTGAACTCTGGCGGACCGCCCCGGGTCGATCGGCATTCCTGATCGGTTTTGGGGCAGCTTGAACAGATCCAGATGGTAGCACCCGGGGCAGAAAAAAAACAGTCGTGCTTGTTTTATTTCTGGTGAATGCAATAATGTGGCCAGCCAACCTGGACCCTGGAACCATGGACTTCCAACTCACCGAAGAACAACAGCAGCTGAAAGAAGCGGCCCGAAAGTACGCCGACGAGCGCATGGTTGCAGTGGCAGAGCACTGCGAGCAGAACAACGAACCCCCGGGGTCCGAGGTGCGGAAAGACCTGGCAGATCACGGCTTCCTGGGCATCAACGTGGGGGAAGAATACGGCGGCATGGGCCGCCCGCACCTGGACGCCATCATTGTGCTGGAGCAGTTCGCCCGTATTTCCACGGCGTCCGCATTCCCGGTGTTCGAGTCCTGTGTAGGTCCCATCAAGGCCATCGAACACTTCGCCAGCGAAGAACTGAAGCAGAAGGTGCTGCCCCGGGTCTGCAGCGGCGACATCCAGGTCTCAGTCTGCATGTCCGAACCCAACGCCGGCACCGCCCTGACCGATCTCACCACCAGCGCCCGGGAAGACGGTGGCGAGCTGGTGATCAACGGACAGAAGCGCTGGACCTCCGGCGGCGGCCATGCCGACGGCTACGTGGTGTACTGCCGCATGTCCGACGAGGCCGGCGCCCGGGGCATCGGCGCGGTATTCGTGGAAAAGGACACGCCGGGGCTGAGCTTTGGCAAACACGAAACCCTGGGCGGCTGGCGCGGCGTCGGCCACTGCGACATCTACTTCGACAATGCCCGGGTCCCGATGGAAAACCAGATCGTTCCTGCGGGTGGATTCAAGAAACTGATGCAGGCGTTTGATCTGGAACGCTGCGGCAACGCCACCATGTCCTTAGGCCTGGCCGTCGGCGCGCTGGAGCAGGCGGCCGAATACGTCCAGGAGCGCAAGCAGTTTGGCAAACCCATCATCGACTTCCAGGCGGTGCAGATCCGGCTGGCGGAAATGGCCATGGAAGTGGAGGCTGCACGTCTGCTGATCCATCGCGCGGTGTACAACGCCTCGGTCGGCATGCCCTCGATATTTGAAAGCAGCACGGCCAAGTGTTTCGCCAACCAGATCGTCCGCTCGGTCTGCGTCAACGGCATGCAGGTGATGGGTGGCTACGGCTACGCCGCGGAATACGGCATGGAGCAGCGCGTCCGCGACAGCTTCGGCTGGGGCCTGGCCGGCGGGACGATTGATGTGCAGAAGACGAATATCGCGTCAGCGATGGTGGGGAGGCGGTTTAATCAGCGGGGGTGAATGGCTCTGTGACTCCGTGACTCCGTGACTCCGTGACTCCGTGACTCCGTGACTCCGTGACTCCGTGACTCCGTGACTCCGTGACTCCGTGACTCCGTGACTCCGTAATTTGGACGCTTCGCTCGAGCGAAGCGTTGCGGCACTGGGTCGTGCCGCTGTTTCTGGAGCACCGCATAGTCTCCCCCAGCTCGGGCCCGCTCTTACCTAGTCACCTAGTCACGGAGTCACGGAGTCACGAAGTGAGCGCAGCGAACGAAATCACCGAGTCACGGAGTCACGGAGTCACCGAGCCCCAACACACTCACGGCCGCAATATTGCGATTGGGAATCCCACCCAGGTTATGGGTGAGACCATACCGGGGGCTCTCCAGCTGTCGCTCCCCTGCCCTTCCCAGCAGCTGTAAATACATCTCAAACACCATGCGCAGCCCCGACGCCCCGATGGGGTGGCCGAAGCACTTCAGGCCGCCGTCTACCTGGCAGGGCACCTGGCCGTCACGGTCATAACGTCCATCAAGGATGTCCCGCCAGGCCTGCCCTTCCTCGGACAGGCCCAGGTCCTCCATCAGCACCAGCTCGGTCACCGAGAAGCAGTCGTGCACCTCCAGCATGTCAATGTCTGACGGGCTGATGCCCGCCTCCTGGTAAGCCCGCTGGGCGGCCTTACGGGTGGTGGGGGTGTAGGTGCCATCCCACGAGTCATGAAACATCTCCACGCCGCTGCTGCCGGCCAGCTGCAGGGCCTTGATGGTGACCAGTGGCTGGTCAGCACCCAGCAGCTCCCGGGCCAGCTCCGGCCGGGCCAGGATGGCGCAGGCAGCGCCGTCACTGACTCCGCAGCAGTCGAACACACCCAGAGGATGGGCAATGATGGGCGCCTGCAGGATCTTTTCCATGGACGGGGTGCTGCGCAGATGCGCCCGGGGATTGAGGCTGCCGTTCTGGTGGCTTTTCCAGGACACGTGGGCCATGGCCTGCTTCAGCTGGTCCATGGGGATCCCGTGCTTGGCCGCATAGGCTTCTGCCAGCTGGGCGAAGGCCCCGGGAGCGGTGAAGTTGGGCAGGTACAGGTCTTCAAAGGACCCGTAGGTCCGCTCAGGCAGACCGGAAAAGCCGGTATCTTTGAGCTTTTCCACGCCCAGGGCCACGGCGATGTCGGCCGCGCCCGAGGCCACCGCGTACGCCGCCCCGCGCAGAGACTCGGTCCCCGTGGCGCACAGGTTTTCCACCCGGGAGACGGGGATATTGGGCAGGCGCAGGGTCATGGACATGGGCAGGGCCGATTTGCCCTGGCTCTGCTCGTCGTAAAACACGCCGACCCAGGCGGCGTCCAGCTGATCTGCGCCGATGCCGGCATCAGCGAGTCCTTCCTGAAACGCCTCCAGCAGCAGGTCGTCGTAGCCGCAGTCCCAGCGCTCGCCGAAGCGGGTGCAACCCATGCCCAGAATGGCCACCTTGTCGCGGATTCCCTCAGCCATGGTTGTCTCCTGCCGGAACGGGTTTCCAGAAGTAACGTCGGAAACCCCGGGCGCGATCATAATCCTTGACCCGAAACGCCATTTTCAGGGGACTGCCAATGCTCAGCTCTCCGGCCTCCACGTCGGTGATCTCAAGGAACGCATTGCCACCTCCCTCGAACGCCACATTGCCGTAGCAAAATGGCGGTGACGGCGTGGCCGCCAGCCAGTCCTCGGTGAATGACTTCACCGATGCCCGCCGATGGGCAAACCGGTAATCGTCCATCTGGTCCACCGCCTGGCAGGCGACGCAGACCCGGGCCCGGGGGAAGTGGGGTGTGTCACAGGCGGTGCAGACGCTGCCGATCATGCCGTTCAGGTCCCGGTGCCGCCGGAAATAGGTGGACATGGCGGTGCGCTTGTCCGCTTCCGCGCGGATGCCTTCGTCCAGCGACAGCTGGCCGCTGAAGTAAGGCAGCTTGAGATAGTCAGTCAGTTCACGGCCGTTGGCCAGAGCGTCGGCAAAGGGTGAATCCTTGATCGACTCCAGGGCGGCGGTGGTGCGAAACAGTGCCACGTCACAACCCTGGCCAAACCCCACCAGGGCGATCACCTGGTTGGAAGCGCACCGCTCGAGCAGGGCCGCCAGCATCACCAGGCTGTGGCCGGTGCCGGTTTCGCCAACCTCGCCATGCAGGGTGTCGGCCAGAGACTCGGCCGGCAGCCCCAGCGCCGACGCCACCTTGCGGCCATGGCGGGCGGGCAATGGCAGCACCAGGTGGTCAATGGTGGAAACCTCCAGGCCTGCTTCAGCGCAGGCCGCCTGGACAGCGTCGGGCACCGTGGCCAGGATGCCGGCATCCCTTACCCAGCGGTCTTCCAGCTCGTAATCCCGGCCCAGGTCCTGGCTGCGATAGTGATCCACGAAATCCAATGCGGCGGACCAGGTGGCCAGGCACTCGGCGCAGCCCGGTCCCGGACCGATCAGCACGGCCGCGCCGGCGTCGCCGTAACGCATTTCCGCCCCACCGCCAGGAAGCGCGGCCCTGCGGTCAGCCGCCGTCACCAGGGTATGTTGTTCAGACGCCAGCGCGGCCAGCACCGCTGATGTGGCAGCCCGCTGGCTGCCGCTGACGTCCTGGGTCTGGATCGCCGCCGGCAGGTCCAGCACCTCAGCCATCAGGCCGCTGTGGGAGCGGTCAAGAAACGGTGCGGTTGTGGAGGCAAACACCAGCCGTCCGGGCTTTGCTTCGGATACCATGTTCAGCGCCGACTGAGCCGCCGCCACCGCCATGGTCACGGCATCCTCGTCCCAATTGCCAACAGTCCGGGTGCCCGTGGCCAGGCCTTTGATGGATCGGTTGAACCACGCCAACTGGGCAGCCACGGTAGACCGCTTGAGCCGCAGGCGGGGCAGATAGCTGCCCCAGGCGTGAATGCCGGGCACAGCTCAGGCCTGAACTAAAGGTGCCATCACCGGCGTAACGCGCAGGTGCTCGGGAATCCGGTCGACGCCGATACGGCGGTCCACCTCTTCATGCCAGTAGTAGATGCGTCGCTCCTGGTAGGACAGAGCCAGGCCCTGAAAGCCGCCGCTCTCCACTGACTTCTGGATATCCGGTGCGAACTGGGTGTCCTCTTCCAGAATGTGGGTCCAGTTGCTGATGCGCACGTCCCAGTTCTCGTGGCCCACCGCCTCCCGCGGGGCAAACCAGTGGCTGTCGATACGCATGGTGCGGGAATCGATGGGCCAGAAAGCCAGGAACGGCATGCCGCTGTCGGACACCGGCGCCACCAGGTTGGGAAAGAAGTGGTAAGACGGGTTGTGCACCCGCTGCACCTCAGTGGCGGTCTCAATTCTCGGCATGCCCTTGGCGCCGGGGTCTTTCCAGTCGGGGCTGCGCTGGGGCGTCACCATCAGCATGTTGCCCCGGGGAAACAGCTGAATATAGGTGCCCAGGTGATCCAGAAAGCGATTCACTGTCATCTGGTGGATGGAGGCCAGGTGGTAGGTCTCCATGAAAGCGTCGAGCAGTACCTTGACGTTGCAGTCGATGACGTAAGTCGCCGAGTCGATGTGGGCAATGTTGTCCAGGTCCAGGGTCGACCAGTGCTCGGGGAAAGGGGCGATGGATTCCAGCAAAGGCGCCGCGTCCAGGTCCTCGTTGACGAACAGCCAGTTTCCGAAAGCTTCGCAGCGGATCTGCTTGAGCTTGTGGCAGGACTTGTCGAAATCCACAAAGTCCCGGGGATCGCGCACCGCTTTCAGGTCACCCTGCAGGTCGTAGCTCCAGCCGTGGTAAGGGCAGACGAACAGCTTGCGGCGCCCGCTTTCGTTCTGAACCAGCGGAGCGCCCCGGTGGGCACAGGTGTTGTAGTAGGCCCGGAAGTCGTTGTCGCCGGCCCGGACGATGAGAATCGGAGACCCCATGCGATCCCACAGACGATAGCTGCCTACCTCGGGCAGTTCGTCGGTATGCAGCGCATACAGCCAGGACCGCCGCCACATGTACTGGTGTTCCAGCTCGAGAAAATCCGGATCCAGGTAGCGTCCGGCGGGGATGCGCGGAAACGCCGGGAATCCCTCGGGCGGGCCCTGGCGCTCTTTCTCGTACGCCATGCCCTCGATGATGGCATTGTTGGTGGCGGCGTCCATGGCTCAGGCGATGTGATCGTAAAAAGTCAGCTGCATTTCGTCGGACAGCGCCTCCAGGATCGGCGGCACCAGGCGGTCGTGGAAGTCCGTCTGCTGGTGATACTCAAAAGCCGCCTCGTCCTTGAACCGGGCGTAGCAGATGTAGGTCAGCGGATCGTCCTTCTGCCGGATCAGGTCGTACACAAAGGTATCGGGCTCATGCTTGTGGGTCAGCTCGGACAACTCCGTCTGGGCCTGTTCGAACTGCTCCACCATATCGGGCTTCACTTTCAGTACCGCTACAAAAACAGTCATGGTGTTTCCTCTTTTCTCTTTCAGGTCTGGCCCAGTTCTTCAATCAGGTCTTCGGCCAGCTTGAATTTCTGGATCTTGGTGGAGGACATGGGCCACTCGGTGATGAATCGGACGTAGCGTGGCACTTTAAACCCCGCCATACGCTCTTTGCAGTGGGCCATCAGCGCCTGTTCCAACTCGCCGCGGTCGGGCTCGTGGCCTTCATTGAGCTCGACAAAAGCCGCCGCGACTTCCTGGTAGCGCGGGTCGGGCACACCCACCACCTGGGCCATGCGAACGGCATCGTGCTTTTCCAGGCAGGCCTCGATCTCCGCCGCCGCCACGTTTTCACCCCCTACCTTGAGCATGTCTTTAAGGCGGCCGTGAAACATCAGCTGGCCGTCCGCGTCCAGTGAGCAGATGTCCCCGGAGTGAAACCAGCCGTCGGCATCCAGTGCCTCGGCGGTTTTCTCCGGCGACTTGTAGTATTCGGTAAACGTACTGTAGCCACGGATCAGGCATTCGCCTTTCTCACCCACCGCCGCTTCCTCACCGTTTTCCGGGTTGAGAATGCGGACCTCCAGGCCGGGCATGGGCGTACCCAGTCGGGTAAAGCGCTGTTCCCGGCTGTCGCTGATGCGGCTGGTGGTCACGGTCCCGGCGGTTTCGGTCATGCCGAAGGTACCCACGTACACGGTGTCCGGCATGGCCTGCTCCATGGTCTGCCAGACCATGTCAGGCTGGACCGCAAAGTTGGCATTCATCAGGCGCACCGCGCCCAGGTCGGCGTTGGCAAAATCGGGGTGCTGGACCAGGTCCCCCATGATGGTCCAGAAGCAGGGATAGGTGGCCGTGACCTTTTCCGTTTCCAGCATGGACAGGGAGGCGCCGGCATCAAAATGTTCCGCCGTCAGGTAGGTTCCGCCCACGTCGAAAATGGACACCAGGGGCAGGATGGCAGCGATGTGAAACATGGGCAGCGGCGACCAGAACTTATCCTCACCGCCCAGCTGGTAGCGCCGGCCCAGGGCGATGGAACTGCGCACCATGGATTCATGGCTGATCATGCAGCCCTTGGGGTTGGAGGTGGTTCCCGACGTGTACAGGATCAGCGCCGTGGAACCCAGCCGGGTCTGCAGCCGTCGCAGGTGAACTTCGTCCTCGCTGACCTGGCCGGCCAGGCTGTCGAAGGCTGCGCGGTTCAGCAGACCATCCACATCGTCACCGGACAGGGAAACCACCGCCGTGAGTTTCGGTGCGGCAGCAAGGTCCAGCCGGGCCGGGTCGTTGCTGTCGGCCAGCCCCGGCAACGCCTCCATGACCCGGGGCACAAAATCGGCAGTGTCCACATACCGGTGGGAGGTCAACAGCACCTTGAGGTCCGCGTTTTCGCAGACGTAAGTGATCTCCGGCGGTCGGAACCGGGCGTTGACCGGTACCACCACGGCACCCAGCAGGGTGGCGCCGAACAGGGCGTCCAGGAATTCGCTGCAGGTGGGCAGCAGGATTCCCACGTGGTCGCCGCCGCCAACGCCCAGGGCCCGCAAGCTGCGCGCCGTTCGCAGGGCCCTCTCGGCCAGCTGCTGATAGGTGATGCGCTCATCAGGAAAAATGACCGCCTCGGTGTCGGGAAACTGATCCGCCGCGGTCAGCAGCATGTCTCCCAGGGTGGTCGCGCGTATGCGGCTGCTTCTCAGATCATCCACAGGCCTGCCCCGCCTATTTGACCGGGTCCAGGTACTCCCGCACATATTCCCCGTCCAGGCACTCGATCATCGGTGGCCCGAATTCGGCGAAGTGGGGTGCGTTCATGTGGGCTTCCTCGGCCGCTTCGTCGGTAAAGGACTCGAAGACCGCATAACCGACGGGATGATCACGTCGCTTGTAAAACTGGTACTGCAGGGTACCCGGTTCGTTGGCATGAACCGCCGCGGACAGTTTCTCCACCAGGTCGAGGAACTCGGCTTCCTTGTCAGGCTTGACGTTGAAGCGGGACAGAAAGGTGATCATGAACACGTTCTCCCGTGTGCGGTGCCGGTGGATGATGTTAACATTGCCCCCTAAATAAGAAAACAATCATGATTGTTTTTTTTCTAATCCTACGGCTAAGCGCCTGGATTGAATACCATTTTCTGAAGGAAAAGCAGCTTGAGCGACGACTACCTGCCGGTCATCAAGGCCGATGAGATTCCCCTGAACGGCTTTCGCTGCGTAGATGCCGGCGAGTACGCCATTGTCATCTGCCACACCAGGGAGGGCTACTTTGCGTTGGAGAATCGCTGCTCCCACGCCCGGGCCCGGTTCGATGACGGCCGACTGCGAGGCACCAGGCTGATGTGTCCCCTGCATGGGGCCGCGTTCGACGTAAGGACCGGGGCCGGCACCAAACCCGCCCGCTGGCCCGTGGCTACCTTCCCCTGCCGGGTCAGCGACGACGGCGTGATCGAAGTGCAGGTCAGCGAAGAGTTTATTGCCGCGGCACGCCCGGTGCGCCCCATGTAGACCGCCCTCAGGTTTTGCTGACGCGGTAGCCGCTGCGCGGAAAGTGGGTATTGATCGGTCCGGTCGCGGACTCCTCCCGGCGCAGGGTCAGCTGCCGATGGTTCAAGGCCATCAAGCTGCCAGACACCGGCACCGCACCATAGTCTGTGGGCGCAACCTGCACACGATCGCCCTGCTTCAGACCTTCTTCGTTGGCGAACACACCGTCCCCCGGGGCCGGTTCGTACAGGCGAGCAACAGCCAGCGCGTCGGCCGGCGCCATCTCGGAGCGATCCCCATGACCGATCGCCTGCATGCGCTGCTCCCATGCCCTGACCCGGTCGAAGTCCTGCAGCCGCTCGCCCACCTGGGGAAAGTTGCCCCGGGCCATCCACAGCGGGAAGTAACACAGGATGTCCGCGCCGCAAGGCTGGTCGCCGAACATGAAATCGCGGCCGTCGGACAACTCTTCTTCCAGCAGCTGCACCTGGGCCAGAAACTGGCCCCACATGTGGGGCATTGAGGATTTGAGCTGGCTGAAATCCATGAACTCGAAAAAGTCCTTGCGGTCCGCCAGGATCGGATCGGGAATTTCGTCGTTGAGCCCCATGGACAGCGCGGCACCGGGCTCAAAAAATGTTTTGTCACTCCAGGCCGACAGGGCCAGCGACAGGCCGGGCGCCCCCGGGAACAGCGGTCTGGCGGGAAACCGCCGGTCCAGTTCCCGCAGGATCAGGCTGGTATCACAATAAACCTCGGCACCAATCTGCAGCACCGGCGTCTTGCGGTAGCCGCCGGTCAGGGGCATCAGGTCAGGCTTGGGCATCACCATGGGTATATCCACTGAGTGCCAGGACAGCCCCTTCAGGCCCATGGCCAGCCTGGCTTTTTCCGCAAACGGGGAAGCGTCGAAGTGATGAAGGATCAATTCAGCCATGGGTTGGGTCTCTCAAGCAGGTCCGTCTGCCACGCAGGCTAACAGCCCCCATATAAAAAAAACAGTCTTGACTGTTTATTTTTTGTTGCACGCCTCCTATACTGGTGCCCAGATCATCATGCGAGGGTATGGAGGGCTGCGCCGGATTCGGCTGCAAACCCCTGCAGAACAACGACTTGGCCAGCAAACGAGCAGAATCCATGAGTTTCACCCAGGCACCACCCAAGTGGGGCATGAGTGATCGTGAACTGGCCGAATACCCCCTGGTTTACCGGGAAGATCTGTTCGCGGGCAAGACGGTTCTGATCTCCGGCGGCGGCTCCGGTATGGGCAAAGCGATGACTTTTCTGTTTGCCCGGCTTGGCGCCCAGGTGGTGATCTGTGCCCGCAACGAAGAGCGGCTGGCGTCTACCCAGTCCGCCGTCGAGGAACACCTGGGCCGCCAGATCGACTACGTTCCCATGACCATCCGGGACCCGGAAGCGGTGCAGGGGCTGATGGAGCGCATCTGGAGTGATCACGGCGGGGCTGACTTTCTGGTCAACAACGCCGGAGGCCAGTTTCCGCAGCCCGCCCTGGACTACTCGGTCAAAGGCTGGAACGCCGTCATTGACACCAATCTGAATGGCACCTGGTACATGATGCAGGCCATGGCGCGACGCTGGCGGGACGACGGCACGGCGGGCAGCATCGTCAACATCGTCGCCAACGTGACCCGGGGCATGCCCCAGGTGGCTCACACCTGCGCCGCCCGCGCGGGAGTCATCTACCTGACCAAGTCCGTGTCCACCGAGTGGGCACCCCTGGGCATCCGGGTCAACTGTGTGTCCCCGGGCGCCATCGACACCGAGGGACTGAACGTCTACGAACCCAAGGCTGCCCTGCGCTTCAAGGACTCAAACCCCCTGCGTACCTTTGGCGACGCCTACGACATCGCCCAGGCCGTAGCCTACCTGTGCGCCCCCTGCGGGAAATTCATCACCGGCGAGGTGGTGACCGTGGACGGCGGCAACAACCAGTGGGGCGACACCTGGCCCGGCGGCGTCCCGGAAGAGTTTAAAGTAGACTTTGGCTGATCTGACCATCGGACAAACCCTATGAACTACCACTACCTGGAAGGCACCGTCATCAATCCGGACGCACCGGAGGACTCGCTGGAATCCAAGGTTCCCTACGTGGACAACGGTACCGAGCGTTTCGACCCCCGGCGTTACTACTGCAAGGATTTCATGCAGCAGGAATGGGAGCATCTGTGGACCCGGGTGTGGCAGATCGCCGGCGTGGAATCGGATATCCCGGAAGCCGGCGACTACATGGTTTACCGGATCCTGCGCGAGAATATCCTGGTGGTGCGCCAGGACGACGGCACGGTGCGGGCCTTCTACAACGTCTGCCCCCACCGGGGTAACCGCCTGGTGCACAACGACCGCGGGTCGGTCGCCGCTTTCACCTGTTCCTTTCACTCCTGGCGATTCGGCATCTGCGGCAAGCTGCAGAGCATCACCGACGAAGAAACCTTCCGCAAGGAAGTCGTGTGCCACCGCCCCGATATGAAAGAGGTCCGCTGCGAGACCAGGGCCGGCATCGTGTTCATCAACCTGGACCCCGAAGCGCCGCCCCTGGAAGAACGCATCGGGCTGCCCGAGGGTTACCTGGAGAACTACCACCTCGACAGGATGCACGTGGTGCGCCACGTGGTCAGCGAATGGGGCGCCAACTGGAAAACCGGGGTGGACGCCTTCTACGAGACTTACCATCTGCACGCAGTGCACCCGGAAACCCAAACGGTCATGGGTGACCTCAATACCCAGTACGACCTGTACCCCTTCGGTGCCAGCCGCATGATTGTGCCCCTGTGTGAGAAGAGCTCCCGGGTTGAAGACCAGGACAGCGTCGACGCCGGGCTGCAGTTCATGATGCAGGACGCAGGCATGGACCCGGAACAATACACCGGCGACGCCCGCGGCGTGCGCAAGGCGGTCCAGGCATCGAAGCGGCGGCGCGCCGAGGACATCGGCCTGGATTACTCGGACCTGGTGGACGGCCAGCTCACCGACAGCTGGGCCACCGGCGTCTTCCCCAACGTCCAGATCGGCCTGCACCCCGAAGGCGCATTCCTGATGCGCTTCCGGCCCCACCCCACCGACCCGGAACGTTTCTTCTACGACACCATGACCCTGTTCCGACCGGCGGATGACCCGAACTACAAGGCGCCGGACTGGATGGGTATCCCGGAAGGCACCGACCTCACCGGCGAAATCCGCCCGGAGACCGAATACATCCCCCTGGGCGAGCCCCCCAACCTGGGCCTGGTGCTGGACCAGGATTCAGAGCTTCTGCCGGTCCTGCAGAACGGCATCCGGTCAAGGGGCTTCGACGGCCCACTGTGGAGCGAACAGGAGCAGCGGTTGAGGCATTTTCACACCGAACTTGATCGATACATCAGCGGCGAGCGCTGATAGGGAACGCACCTTCGGCGCTGGGGAACGGCCGCGATGCGGCCTGGGAAACGCACCCTGCGGGTGCTGGGGAACGCGCGCTTCGCGCGCTGGGAAAAGCCCCGCCACGCCTGAAGTTCAGCATGTTTTCTTGATCATCCTCCCGAGGGTTGGAATCTCGGAGTCAGCGATGCGAAGCGAGCTCTCGCACATCCCCAGCGCGCACAGCGCGCGTTCCCCAGGCCCCGCAGGGGCCGTTTCCTAGCATCCGCAGGATGCGTTCTCCAGCTCGCGCAGCGAGCGTTCCCTAATGCGCTATCAACGCCCCCCCATCCAGCGGAATCACCGCTCCGGCCACATACGCCCCCGCCCTGGATGCTAAAAAAATCACCATCCCCGCCACGTCGTCCGGGGCGCCAGGCCTTCCTGCCGGGATGTGGCTGACCACCTGTTCCATCACGGCCTCGTTTTCCAGCATGAACTGGGTCATGTTGGACGGGAACAGCCCGGGGGCGATGGCGTTGACGTGGATCTTGCGGGGCGTCAGGTCACGGGCCAGGACGCGGCTCAAGTGATGGATGGCGGCCTTGGTGGCGGCGTAGGAATAGGCGGTCAGCACGTCAGTCTGGAAACCGTAGATGGAGCCGATATTGATCACGCTGGCCGGCGCGTCGCGATCGGCGGCGGCCTGCAGCAGGGGCAGCAGGCGCTGGATCAGCATGAAGGGCCCCTGCACGTTGATGGCGTTGAGCGCGCCCCAGGCGTCGTCGGGAAACTTCTCCAGGGGTTTGCCCCAGGTCGCGCCGGCGTTGTTGACCAGGATGTCCAGCCGATCCAGGTGTTCATTCAGCGCCCCGGCCAGGGCGTCGACACCCTCCGGTGAGCCTACGTCAGCCTGGACGCCGACACAGTCGCCGTATTCAGATAACCGCGCCGCGGCATCGTCCAGCTTATCCTGGTTTCGCGCCGCGATGGTGACGCTGGCGCCAGCCTTGACCAGGCCACTGGCGATCATGAATCCGATGCCGCCGCTGCCGCCCGTCACCAGGGCGGTTTTTCCTTTTACCGAGAAGAGATCGTCGAGGTTGGCTTCACCGGGCATGGGATTACTCCAAAACGGACAGCTTACGATATTTGTTGGAGAAAACAGCCACCCCAGGCCGCGTCAGCGGCCGTTTCCCAGCGTCCGCAGGACGCGTTCCCCAGCTCGCGCAGAGCGCCCCTAGCGTGCGTAGCACGCGCTCTCAAGGCCGCGAAGCGGCCGCCCCCCAGCGCCCGCAGGGCGCGTTCCCTCACAAGTCAAAAATTAACGATAGCCCCACCATCAACATTAAGCCCCGTCCCGGACACAAACCGCGCCTCCTCCGACAACAGGAACATCGCCGCCGCAGCCACTTCCTCGGCTTCACCCAGCCGCCCGATGGGCGCTTTGTTCTCCCAGTAGGCCTTGAACTCCGGGTCTTCCATGAATGGCTCGGACATGCGGGTGATGATGGAACCGGGCTGGAGGTAGTTGACGGTGATGCCGAACCGCCCCAGGTCCACGGCCATCCCTTTGGTCAGGCCGGCCACTGCGTGTTTCGAGGCGCCATAGATGGACAGATTGGGCCCCGCCATGTCGGACATGATGGAACCCAGGTTGACGATTCGGGGCGCGTCGCTTTGTTTCAGGTAGGGGACCGCCGCCCGGGACAGCCTGAAGATGGAGCGAACGTTGACCCCCATGATCAGGTCCCATTGCTCGTCGGTGAGCTCTTCAAACGGACCGCCAATGGCGATGCCGGCGTTGTTGACCAGGAAATCGATCCCACCGTAAGTCTCCACGGCCGTTTCGACGATCTGCTCCGGCGCCTCGTCGTCCGCCACGTCGGTGGCCAGGCAGGTCACGTTGTTCCGCCCTTCAAAATGCTGCAGCAGGTCCTGCTCAGCCAGGTCGACCGCCACGACCCGGCCTCCTGCAGCAAGCAGGGCGTCTGAAATAGCGCGACCGATGCCGTTGGCGGCACCGGTCACGATGGCATTGCGGTCGGAGAATCCGGACATCGGCTGGCAAGCCTGGATAAGGGGGTTATTGTCGCGGACGCCCTGTATCAGCAACGCCCGCGCTTATTGTTGTTCAGTCGCCCCAGCGGAAGCCGGCTTCGATGCCGACCTGGCGCGGAGGACCGTAGTTGGAGAAGGTCCACAGCACGCCCACCGCCTGGGAGGCTGTCTTGTAACGATCGTCGGTCAGGTTCTTGCCGAACAGCGACAGCCAGTAGCGCTCATCACTGGAGGTCCAGGTCACGCTGGCGTTCAGGATGGTGCGCTTTTCCAGGATCGTGTCGAACTCGGAACCGATGTCGTCGTTGTAGTAGTAGGTGTTTTCGTCTTCGTAATTGAAGTTGGCATTCCAACGCAGCATGCCGGAGGTGATCTCCTGCATGTAGGTCAGGTCGATGCCTGCGGTTACGTCTGGTGCGCGCACCACTTCGCGGCCGGAGAAATCCTCCAGCTGGCCGTCCAGGTTGCGGTCCAGCACAAAGCGGTCGTACTCGGCATCCAGGAAGCCGGCGTTGGCCCGCAGGGTCAGGTCGTCCGACAGCAGCGCGGTCAGCTCCAGCTCCAGGCCCTTGGCGTTGACGTCGGCCGCGTTGAAGGTCCGGGTCTCCTGGAAGGCGGTTCCTGGAACCGAGACCACCGTGCTGCGCTGGAAGTCCTCGTAGTCCACGTTGAACACCGTGGCGTTGAAGCGCACCCGATCGTCCATCAGGCTGGTCTTGATGCCGAGCTCAAAGTTGTCAGCAAACTCGGGATCGTAAGACGCCACCGGGAAGTTGCTGAACCCGCCGGAACCGGCCTGGTCGTTGTAGCCGCCGCTCTTGAACCCTCGTGAAAAAGTGAAGTAGCCGAAAACGTCGTCATTAAACTGGTAAGACGCCGTGGCGCGATAGGTGGGCTCATCCCAGGACTCGCTGTCGCGCTGGACGAAGTCCGAAGCGAGGCTGAAATCCTGGCCGTCCAGGGGCTCGTTGAACTGGCCGCCGGGGAAGATCAGCAGCGCCGGCAGGCCTTCCCGGGCGATGTAGTCCTTTTCTTCGTCAGTCCAGCGGACGCCGAAACCGAGGGTGAACCGGTCGTTGACCTCGTAGTTCAGATCTCCGAAAAATGCGATGGAGTCGGAGTCCTGGCGGTTACACAGCAGCAGCGGATTTTCGTTGTCCAGCACGCCCGGCACCGCGGAGCCGAAGAATTCCAGCAGGCCCAGCTGCTGCAGCACGCAGAACTCCACGTCGTTGGTCTGGTAGAAGGCCCCGGCCACGTAGTTCAGGGGGCCGGACTTGTTGGACGCTATGCGTCCTTCCAGCTGAAACGTTTCGCGGTTGTCGTCACGACTGGCGGAAAAAAAGCTTTCGTAAGGGGTGCCCAGGTATTCGTTGGGCAGGCGCGACTCCTGATCACGGTATCCCACCAGGCCATACAGGGTGTGCTCGTCCAGCTCGTATTCCAGATTCAGGTAGGCGCCGAACACGTCGACTTCCTGGTCGTCGTTCAAGCCAACCACGGCACTGTTGTGGATTCCGGCCTGGTCCAGGGGATCACCCGAGGTCACGCCGGGGAAGCCAAACAGGGTGGCGAGCTGGCCCGCTCCGGCGGGAGTGTCGTTGATTACCGGCACCGGGGCACTGCGATCCTGGATGAATTCCAGCTGACCCAGGATCTCGAGATTGTCGTTGGGGGTCCACAGCAGCTTGGCGCGCCCGGAGAATACGTCCTTGCCGCCCAGGTCACGGCCGTCACCGGCAACGGTTTCGCCGCTGCGGTCCACCAGGCCGGTACCGAACACGTCGGTGGGGGTGTCCACCTTGCCATTCTCGTAATAGCCGTCGCTGTTCTGGTAGATGCCGGCGAAGCGGAAGGCCAGGGTATCGCTCAGCGGGGTATTGGCTGAGAACTTGATCTTGGCGTCGTTGAACTCACCGTACTGGATGCTGCCCTCCACCTCGGTGTTTTCCAGGTCGGGCCGCTTGGTGCGGACCACGACCGCGCCGGCGGTGGTGTTCTTGCCGAACAGAGTGCCCTGGGGGCCGCGCAGGACTTCCACCGACTCGATGTCAAAGGGCTCCAGCAGCTGGGTCTGGACATGGGGCACCACGAAATCATCGACAATGACGCCAACCTTGGGGTCGAAATATACAATGATGTCGGTCTCACCGGCACCGCGCATGGCGAAAGACGCCGCGTTGAAGCCGGTCACCGTGGCGGCGGAAAAGTTGGGAACGTAGGTCGCGATTTCGCCGATGTCCTGGGCGAAGAGCTTGTCGAAGTCATCGCCGCCAACCACGGAAACCGAGACCGGCGTGGTCTGGATATCGGTTTCGGCACGGCGGGAAACGGTGACCACCACTTCTTCCAGTCCTTCCTGGGCAAAACCGGTGGTCGGCACGGTCAGGGTTGCTGCTCCGGCCGTGGCCAAGGCCAGGCTGATGCCAAGAGAAGTACTGCGAAGCTTGAGTTTCTGATGCATTGATTGGCCCTCCGCCCCTTCAATGGGGGTGCTTATGGGGGCCGATGCTCTGCCATTTAGAGAAAAAAGTCAAGCATGTCTGTTTTTTTTATCGGGACAAATACCCCGGGCAACCCGGTGACCGGGGACTTCAGGTGAAGCTGCAGTATTCCTCCCGCTCCACCAGGTCCAGTACGAAGGACAGCTTGGCCATGCCCGAGATCACTGCCGTTACCACCCCCAGCTCGCAGATTTCAGCGTCGCTGTAGTGCTGTTTCATCCGGGCCAGCAGTTCCGAGGAGACCGTGTCGGTCATGTTGCCCAGGGTCATCAACTGGGTGAATTCGATGACCACCCGGTCCTGCTCGGGGAATACCCCCAGGTCCCCGGATTCCAGCGCCGCGATCTCGTCATCGGAGATTCCCGCCTCCCTGGCACCCGGCACGTTCTGCTTGTTGCAGGTGCGGCAGCCGTGCACCAGTGACAGCTTCAGCCGGGCCAGTTGCTTGGCCCGCTGGCTCAGCCGCCCGGCGAAGAAAATCTTGCTGTAGAACTCCCCCATGACGAAATTGAGCAGCTCCGGCGCATTGGCAAACACCTCCACAAAGGAGGCGTCACCGGTCAGCTTATTGAGCTGGGTCCAGGCAGCCTGCAGGTCTGGATGCATGTCTTCAACAGGAACGTGATAAAGCTCGGCAGCGGCGGTCACGGCGGCTCTCCTCTGGTGATCAACGGCTCTTCGTATACTATACCCAGCGCCAAAAACAAGAATCAGGAGACCCGCCTTGGCCCATTCCAGCGTTGATTTTCGGTTCCGTTCCCTGCCGTTTTTAATCACCTTCGGCCTTTGCCTGACCCTGCTGCTGAGCGGCTGCGACAGCTCAGACACCGGCACCGATCCTGCCCGGACGGAATCCGCGGACGCCACCGAGGAACCACTGTCGGGCGACCTGAAGGACGCCGAGATCCAGGCTCAGCTGCAGGGGTCCACCAGCTCCGGCGAGGAGAGCCCCGGCGCTTTGCTCTATGCCCGGGACTGCGCCAGCTGCCACGACACCAAGGTGGTCCGGGCCCCGGCCCGCAACCTGCTGCAGCTGCTGACCCCGGAAGCGATTCTTGGCTCACTGGAGTCTGGCGTCATGGCCCAGCAGGGCGCCAAACTGTCCGATCAGGAAAAACGCCAGGTGGTGGAATACCTGGTGGGAACGTCCCGGAGCGAGCCCGTGGTGCTGAAACGCTGCGAAGCTGATGAGGACTGGTTCGACTGGGCTCAGCGGCCTTTTGCCGACGGCTGGGGGCTGGACTACGCCAACACCCGCAGAGTACCGGACGCCAGCGGCGGCCTGAGCGCAGACCAGCTGCCCAGGCTGGAACTCAAGTGGGTGTTTGACTACCCCCGCGCCACCCGGGCCCGCTCCCATCCCAGCTTCGCCGGCGGCGGCCTGTATGTGGGCAGCCAGACCGGCACTGTGTACGCCCTGGACCAGGCCACCGGCTGCGTGCGCTGGACTTACGAAGCCGGCGCCGAGGTGCGCACCGGCATCAGCATCGCGGACTGGGCAGGCCAGGACGAGCCCCGGGCCGTCGGTTACTTCGCCGACCTGCTGGCGCGGACCCACGCGGTGGACCTGACCACCGGCAAGGGGTTATGGAAAACCGCCGTGGACGACCACCCCAACGCCACGGGCACCGCCCAGCCCGTCGTGTTCGAGAATCGGGTGTTCCAGCCCGTGTCCTCGCTGGAAGTGGTTCCTGCCGCCGACCCGGCCTACTCCTGCTGCTCCTTCCGCGGTGCCATCGTGACCCTGGCCGCCGACACCGGCGACATCGTGCGTACGACCTACACCATTCCCGAGGAGCCCAGCCAGGTCGCCACCAACAACGTGGGCACACCGGTGCTGGCGCCGTCCGGTGCGCCGGTATGGAACACCCCCGCCCTGGACGTGGAAAAACGTCGGCTGTACTTCGGCACCGGAGAAAACTACTCGTCCCCGGCGGACGGCAACAGCGACGCCATCATTGCCATGGACATCGACTCCGGCGACATCCTGTGGGTGACCCAGACCACCGCCGGGGATGCCTGGAACGTGGCCTGCATGGTGTTCATCGAGAACAAGACCAACTGCCCGGTGGAGGAAGGCCCGGACCTGGACTTCGGCGCGCCGCCCATCCTGGTGTCCTGGGAAGGCCGCCGTATCCTGGTGGCCGGCCAGAAGTCAGGCGAGGTATTCGGCATCAATCCTGACAGCGGCGAGATAATCTGGCGCAGCAAGCTGGGCCGCGGTGGCGTCCAGGGCGGCATTCACTTCGGCATGGCCGCCGACGGCAGGACCGTGTTCGTGCCTATGTCGGATTACACCGACGCCTCGCTGTCGGAAGAAGATGCCCGGCCCGGGATCTTCGCCGTTGATGCGTTTACCGGTGACCTGCAGTGGAGCCACCTGGCGGACAACGTCTGCGGCGACCGGGAGGATTGCGACCCCGGCATTTCCGCCGCCATCAGCGCCATCAGCGGCGCAACCGTCGCCGGACACATGGACGGCCGCCTGCGCGCCTACGCCGCCGACGATGGCCGGGTGCTGTGGGAGGTGGAAACCGACCGAACCTTCACCGGCCTGTCCGGCAACGAGGCCCGGGGCGGCTCATTCGGCGGCGGCACGGCGCCGGTGGCTTACCGAGGCATGCTGTACGCCAACTCGGGATACGGGCTGTACTTTCACCGCCCCGGCAACGTACTGCTGGCCTTCGGACCAAGGCAGAATTCAGGTCCCTGAGGGTCGCGAGGCGGCCTGGAATTCGCCGCGCCACTCGGTCGGAAGACGGGCATTGCCGGCCCGATTGGCTATCATGAGGTAGCGCCCACGTAACGGAGGCGTCCTCATGCCGACCTGTTTGCACCGCCTGCTTGCGCCATGCTTGCTGCTGGCTACGGCAGCAATTGCGCCCCTCCAAAGCCACGGAACACCTGGTGAGGCCGCAGCCCTTGGCGGCCTGGACCTGCATTTCAAAAACCCGGAAATTGACGAAATCATCGTCGCCTCGGGCACCTACGAGACGCCAGGTGACCTGGAAGTCATTGCCGAGACACTGTTTTCAATTGATCGGGATATTGTTTTCAGGGCCAAGGACCCGGAAAACCCACCGGTGTTCGTTGGGGGCGGTCGCGACAATCCGTTTCGCCTGTTCGACGTCCTGCCCAACGTGACCTTCAGAATCCAGAACATCGTGTTCCAGGATTTTTTTGTCAGCAGCAACGGCGCTGTTGTGTCCGCCGCGGATTCTGCCTTTGTGTCGCTGCTGGACGTCCAGGCCGAAAACAATGAGGCGGCGGAAGACGGCGGCGTTGTATTTGCCGTTGGTGGAGCGCTGACCGTTGAGCGGTCGACATTTCTGCGAAACCGGGCAAGACAGGGAAGCGTCACGTCGGCCAGCCGGACGCTGCTCAGATTTCTGCGCAACATAGTCGAAGACAACATAAGCACCGGAGGTAATGGCGCTGCAGTGCATCACGTGAGTGCCACCCAATCGGTGATCCTGAGAAACATTTTTCGCGGCAATCAGCACAACTTCAACTTCGCCAACCACATCTACGGCGGCGGCCAGACCGGGGCCTTTAAGGACCTGGGCACCATTGGACTGACCATCGACGGCAACGTGTTCATCACGCCACCTGGATTTGTCAGGGAAGTGGTCGTTCGGCATGCCGGCGGCACCGTTCAGATCAGCAATAACGTTTTCAAGAACGTGCCCCCGGATGGATCAGCTATAGACGTGGAGTCCGGCCGAACGGTGGAAGGTGGAGTGGTTCTCAGGGGAAACCTGTTTGACGTGGAGGGGCTTGTCCCTGCGCGCAAGGATCTTTGCCGCGATGTGTTTGGCGTCGGTCTGATCGTGTCAGAGGGTTACAACATCGCCGAGGATGCATCCTGCGCACTGGACGGGCCCGGCGACCTTCCCAACACGGATCCCCAGCTTCAGCAGGAAACCGAGGACGGCATCGTGGCGCTGCGCCCCAACAGCCCGGCCATCGATTCAGGTCTGGCTGACGCCATAGCCAACGTGCTGAGCCCCTGCAGCTACAAGGACATTCGAGGTCTGGGCCGTCCCCAGGATGGCAACGGCGACGGGCGTTTTGAATGTGACTCAGGGCCTTACGAGGTCCAGGGCGGTCCGGATATCGGGTCCGCCCAAAGCGCGGCTTATTTTGACCCCGCTCGCAGTGGTGAAGGCGTATTCGTGGAAATTCTCGGCGGAGGCCTGGCCTTCGTTGCCGTGTTCACCTATTCGGCGGACGGTCAGACCCCGGCCTGGTTTGTGGGTCTTGGTCAGGTCGTGGGCAATTCAGTCGTAGTGGACGAGGTGCTGCAGACCTCAGGCGGCGTGTTTGGTGCCGGATTCGCAGCCGCCAGCGTGGTGCGAACCGACGTTGGCGGCCTGTCGCTGGTATTTCCCAATTGCGAATCCACGGCCAGCCCGGGAGTCTTGAGTTTCGACTCAGAGCCCGACAGCGGCCTGGATGACCTGCTGGTCAGCGCCACCCGGCTGTCCACCATCCTGGATTGCTCGGGCCCGGTCGCCACCCGCTCGGGGCGGTCGGGGTCATTTTACGACCCCAACCGGGACGGTGAAGGGATCTTTGTACAGTGGCTGTCCAACGGCCAGGCCATCGTCATCTGGTACACCTACGACCCCCAGGGCAACCAGTTCTGGACCATCAGCGCAGACGTCCTGATCGACGGCAGCAGATTGACCGCCAACATGCTCTACCCGGCCGCAACCACCGGATTTGGCAGCAGCTTCGATCCCGCCGAAATAGACCTGCAGCCCTGGGGGTCGGTTACGCTCGAATACACGAGCTGCGACAACCTTCAGTTTGGATTCAACTCAACGGTGCCGGGGTTTGGCAACGGCAGTTACAGCTATACCCGCCTGACCGGCCTGGCCGGCGCGGTCTGCGACCTGTGACCCGAGGCTATCCCTTCAGCAGGGCCCGGATCTGGCCTTCGAGGAACTCCAGCAGCTGGCCCTGGTCGTTGTCCCGGGGGTGCATCAGGTGGCTGATGGCAATCCCCTCCAGCAGCTTCTGACTGAGTGACAGGGCCAGGTTGAAGGCCTCTTCGTCGGTCCATTCGGGAAACACTTCCCGAGCCGTGAGGTACCACTCCTTGTCGAATTTCTGCTGGGCCGGGATCAGGATTTTGCGCAGTTCCTCGTCGTGTCGGGCCGCCACGGACAGCTCGAAGAATGCCACGAACAGCGGATGATTGACGTGTTCCCAGTAGGCATCCACCGCCATTTTGACCCGGTCGGTATCCTGGGGCAGTTCCCGGCCCGACCGGCGGAATGCGCGGATACGCTTTTCGTACAGGAAATCCACCGTAGCCTTGATGATGTCCAGCTTGGAGGGAAAGTGATGCAGGGTTGCCCCCCGGGACAGGCCCGCTTCCTTGGCGATCATCATGGTGGTGGTGTTGGCATAGCCGATTTTGACGATGCACTGCACCGCTGCGTCCAGGATCTGCTGACGGGTGCTGGAGCTTTTGTGGGCCTGCCAGCCTTTTTCTCCCGGGCCGGAGGGCAGGTTTTTTTCTTTTTTATTGGGCTTGGCCATCGGTTCTGGGCGTCCTCAACCCCATTGCTTTGCCGTTCAAACCGCCGGGATTGCCGCTGATTTTGCCGAGACTGTATCATGAAAAAAGCCGCATTCAGGAAATGTGAACAACAACTTCAACACGAGGGAATAGACCCATGGGTGACCGAGTCAAAGGAAAAGTCGCGCTGATTACCGGCGCCGCATCAGGCCTGGGAAAGGCCGATGCACTGGCGCTGGCCGAGGAAGGCGCCACGGTAATCCTGACCGATATCAACGAGGAAGCAGGGTCCGCGGCGGCGGCGGAAATTGCCGAGCAAACCGGTGCTACCACGGCGTTTTTCCAACAGGACGTTGGTGACGAAAACCGCTGGAACGAGATCATCAGCCAGGTCGAGTCGGACTACGGCGGACTGCACGTACTGGTCAACAATGCCGGCATCGTGATCTGCGCGTCACCCGAAGACACCAGCCTGGAACAATTCCAGCTGGCCAACCGGGTGATGAGCGAAAGTGTCTTCCTCGGCTGCCGCGCCGCCATCCCGCTGATGAACAAATCCGGGGGCGGCTCCATCATCAACATGTCCTCGGTGGCCTCACACCTGGGTTACCCGGTGTTCTTCGCCTACACCGCTGCCAAGGGAGCGGTGCGGGCCATGACCAAGTCTATTGCCGTTCACTGCCAGTGGAACGGGTACAACATCCGCTGCAACTCCGTGCACCCCAGCTCCATCGACACCCCCATGATCGACCAGGCCAATAAAGAGCTGGGCATCGAGCCGCCTGAGCCCGGCACCGACCCCGTAGGAATCGGGGAACCCAAAGACGTGGCCAACCTGGTCGTGTTCCTGGCCAGCGACGAGTCGCGCTTTATCAACGGCTCGGAGATCATGTTGGACAACTGCCTGACGATACAATAGGAGTCGTGGGGTCAGGAGTCGTGGGGTCAGAGTAAAGGGACAGAGTAAATCCGCATTTCGGATTTACTCTGTCCCTTTACTCTGACCCCAGGCTTCAGCCCACCGCCCCGGCGCTCCGCAGGGCCGCGATTTGGTCCTGGCTGAAGCCTAACTCCGTCATCACCTCGTCTGTGTGTTCCCCCACCAGTGGCGGGCGGTTCCGCACGTCGGGTCCTCCCAGGGTTCGCTTGAATGGCAGTCCGGCCACCGGGGCTGGGGCTGGGGCCCCGGGATAATCCACGGAACGCAGCAGGTCCAGGGCGGCTACCTGGGGATGGTCCAGGGCTTCCCGGGGGCTGAGCACGGGTCCCGCCGGAATTCCCGCCGCCGCCAGGGTTTCCAGCGCCTCCTCGGTACTGCGCCCGGCGCACCAGTCCACCATGGGTGCACAGATCTCATCCCGGTGATCACCCCGGTCCTGGTCCGTGGCAAAGCGTGGGTCATCGATCCATTCCTCCAGGTCCAGCAGGCGGGCCCAGCGTCGAAACACCGCATCTCCCGGGCAGTGCACCAGCACGTGGCCATCGCCCGTGGCAAAGACGTCAGACGGCGCCGAAGTCTGCACCCGGTTGCCCGTACCCACGCGGTCGATGCCAAGCACACCCTGCTCCACCAGGTGGGAATTGAACACCGACAGGGCGGTGCCCAGCAGCGTGCCGGACACCTGCTGTCCCTGGCCCGACTGATCCCGCTCGCGCAGGGCCGCCATCACTCCCAGCGCCGCCAGCACAGCCGAACAGTAGTCAACGTAGGGGGCTGCGGCCTTGGCCGGACCGCCGGGCGTCCCGGTGATGTACATGGCGCCGGACATGGCCTGGCCCACGCCGTCAAACCCGCCCCGATTCACCCAGGGCCCCTCCTCGCCGAACGCGGTGACGTTGGCCAGGATGATATCGGGTTTCAGTGCCTGCAGGCTGTCCAGGTCCAGGCCGAGTTTTTTCAGGGTCTGGGCGGGAAAATTCGCCACCACCACGTCCGCACTGCGCACCAGCCGCCGGGCGATGTCTTTGCCCTCGCCCGAGCGCAGGTCCAGGCAGACGCTGCGCTTGTTGCAGGCGGTCTGCAGGAACACCGCTCCTTCACCATCTTTCGTCACCGGCGCGATAGCCCGGTCCTCGGCCCCTCCGAGCCGCTCCACCCGGATCACGTCAGCGCCCATGTAGCCCAGCAGGGTGGCGCAATAGGGTCCCGCCACGTAGCGGCCAAAGTCCAGTACCCGAATGTCCGACAGTACGTCGTTCATGATTCGTCCCTCAAACTTCTGGCCGCAAGGGTACCCGCAATCAGCTGAGGGTTCATGCCTCGGCACGTCGACCCCGTTGACCGGGCTGCTACCCGTATCGGGGCCGACCGATCCTTGAATTCCATATATGGAAACAAACAGTTATGCGCCATAACTCGAACAATGATGCAGCGAGTTGCCAGTTGTTTGCATCTTCATCGCCGAAAATTGGCTAAGATGATCCCGTTGTTTTTGAGGAGGCAAATCCATGACCCTGCGAATTGCTGCTGCCCTGGTGGTAGCACTGGCGGCGACCCAGACTGCCGAGGCCCAGAGCCGGCAGAAACTGTTTATCAACCCCAACCAGGACAACCAGCAAATCCGCATCCTGGACGCGGTCTACGGCCAGGACCAGCGCATCTGCCGAGCCCTGGACGAGGTAACCCGGGCCTGCGACGGCAAGGACTACTGCGAAGTCATCGCCAGCAACGATCTCTGCGGCAATCCCTACAGCAACGTGGCCAAGCAGCTGTTCGTGGGTTACGACTGCGGCGACGGTCGGCGCTCCGTTACCGTGGACGAAGGCCAGGTAGCCCGGGTGTACTGCCGTGGCGGCGACGGCCGCCAGGCTGGTCCGGCGCCGGTTGACGCCAGGCCGGTCGCTCCCGATGGCTGGCGCAGAAACCTGTTGTACATCCAGGGCGCGGAGTACGGCTCGTCCGAACGGGTATGTGACGCCACACCGTCGTTCAACTACGCCTGCCAGGAGCAGTACGAGTGCACCGTGCGCATCGACAACAACCTGTGCGGCGACCCGGCCCGGGGCACGCGCAAGTCGGTGGAGGTTCGCTACTGGTGTAACGGCCGACTGCGGACCGAATCAGGCGACGAGGGATCCAACCTGCGGATTTTCTGCCAGTAAAGGTATCGACGGCCGGGCGTCATGCCCGGCCCGGATGATGCAAATGGGCCGGGTGATCAGACAATCCCGGCCAGCTTCAGCCCCACCACGCCCGCAACGATAATCAGCGTGACGGCGATGGCAATCTTGACCATGGGTGAGCTGGCTTCTTCGGCATCCTCGGGGA
>JASJDM010000059.1 GCA_030065125.1 Lysobacterales bacterium
TATTCGTTCATGACGGCCGCCATGTCCTCTACGCGGTTCCCGTCAAGCGCCCGGTAGAAGCGCCCCACCAGAGCCTTGGCGTTCTGGAAATCAGTCATGGAAACCAGTCACGGGTCGAGGGTCTGGCCCAGCACGGCCAGGTCGTCAAAAATGGTCATTTCGATGGCAACCCGCCCGGCGATGCAGCGCCAGTGAGTCACCCCGAGGACAAACAGCGGCCGGCCAGTGGGCTGTACGCCCATGACCTCGTCTTCGTGGGTACCTGCCACCGTCCAGCGCACGGCGATGTCCACACCATTGCTGGAAAACGGCTGGGCCGCCACGTGGTCCACGCTGAACCGCAGGTCACCCAGGATGTTCCTCAGAGACCGATAGTAATCAAATACTTCGTCGCGGCCGGAATAGTGTCGAAACGGCGAGCGGTGGAGCACGCTGTAGGGCGCATGGCAGCGATCGAAGGCCGCGCGGTCGCCGGACCAGCAGCTGTCGAGGACCCGCCAGGCAAAAGCCACGGGATCGTCTTCGGGCAACGCGGCCTGTTGCACCTCGGGCGGATCCGCTTCCCGGACCCGCCTGATCTCGGATTCGAACCATTGACTGAGCTCATCGCTGCGCTCCCGGGCCATGAGTCGCGCAGCCGCCAGGGGCTCGGCGCCCAGTTGCGTCGCCAGGGTCATGTTGTCCCGCACCAGCCACTCCCGGGTGATGACCCCGTCCTCGATCACGCAGTCGGCGATGTTGGTCATGCGCACCGGGTTTCCGGTGGCCGGGCCATACCTGGTCGGCCCCCGGTTGGTCATGCGGCTGAGCAGTCGGTGGGATGAGTAATAACCGTCTTCCCGGTTGCCCGACCAGATCACGTTCTCCGCCAGCAGCAGTCGATCGGGAAACGACTCCAGGGTCTGCCAGGTCTGGTGAACCACGGTTTTGTTGCCGCGGGTAATGCCGTCCAATCCGTAGATCACACAGTCCGGCGCGTAGTACTGCTCGATCAGCTCAACGCCGCGCTGCTCCCAGATTTCGAAGGTGATGCCCAGGATGTAGTCGACGATGTCCGACTCCGCGCCGTAGGCGCCCACTCGTTTGGTCATCGTAGCGGCTCTGCCCCGAAGGTCCGGCTGGATTCAGCTGGCCTTGGCCTTGTCCCGAAGGTGGGCGTAACGCTGTACCCGCAGGTCTGCCTGGGCCTTGTGGCCAGCGAATCCCTCCAGCTCACACAGTCGCGAACAGTATTCACCAATGGTTGCCGTAGCTTCCGGAGTGACCCGCTGGTAAGTGCAGGTCTTGAGAAACTTCCCTACCCAAAGGCCGCCAGTGTAACGGGCCGCCAGCTTGGTGGGCAGGGTGTGATTGGTGCCGATGACCTTGTCGCCGTAGGACACGTTGGTTTCGGGACCCAGGAACAGGGCGCCGTAGTTGCGCATATTGTCCAGGAAGTAGTCGTCGTCCCGGGTCATCACCTGGACATGCTCAGAAGCGATACGGTCCGCCTCGGCCAGCATTTCCTCGCGGCTGTCGCAGACGATGACCTGGCCGTAGTCCTGCCAGGCACGACCGGCCACGTCCGCCGTGGGCAGGATTTCCAGCTGGCGCTCGATCTCGGTCATGGTGTCGCGCCCGAGCTGCTCGGAATCCGTCAGCAGGATCGCCGGCGAATTGGGGCCGTGTTCAGCCTGGCCCAGCAGGTCCGTGGCGGCCATTTCGGCATCGCAGCTGTCATCGGCAATCACCAGGGTTTCCGTCGGCCCGGCAAACAGGTCGATGCCAACCCGCCCGTAAAGCTGTCTTTTGGCCTCGGCCACGTAGGCATTGCCGGGTCCTACCAGGATGTCCACCGGGTCGACGGTCTCGGTGCCCAGAGCCATGGCGCCCACCGCCTGCACACCGCCCAGGCAATAGATTTCGTCGGCGCCGCCCAGGTGCATGGCCGCCACGATGGCGTCGTGGGGCTTGCCCTCGTGGGGCGGCGCACAGGCGATGATGCGGGGTACCCCGGCCACCTTGGCTGTCACTACGCTCATGTGGGCTGACGCAACCATGGGGTAGCGGCCGCCGGGAACGTAGCAGCCTACGCTGCCCACCGGGATGTTCTTGTGGCCCAGGACCACGCCGGGAAACGTTTCCTCCTCCACGTCTTTCATGGAGGCGCGCTGTATCTCCGCGAAATTCCGCACCTGGGCCTGGGCAAACCGGATGTCATCCAGGGTCTGTTCCGGGACCCGGGCCACGCAGGCCTCGATTTCCTCCTCGGTCAGGCGATACCGCTCCGGCGAGTAGCTGTCGAATTTCTCCGAAAGCTCCCGCACCGCCGCATCTCCGCGTGCCTTGATATCTGCCAGGATGCCTTCCACCGTGCTGCGGACCTGCGCATCCATCTCTTCAGCGGCATCCGCGCTGATGCCTTGTTTGATTACCCGGATCATTTCCTTAACCTCAAAACCTGCAAATCATGCGGCCCGCTCAGATCTAACGAAGCCCGATGGCTCATCGCTGCCGCGCACAACGTATACCAAAGCCGGCTCCTGACCGGCGTTTCTGTAAATCCTTGGCATGTCCACGGGTACCGTCATCACGTCTCCGGGACCCAGCGAAAGCTGTCCGTTGGACCACTCCAGCACCAGTTCGCCCTGCTGCACCATCAGCACCTCTTCCTCCCTGCGCAGGAATCGGGGAGTAGCAGCCCCAGGTTCCAGGCGCTGGCGACGAACGTGAAACCCGTGGGACCAGCCCATCTGGCCGGCAGGCATGCCGTCCGGCTCGTTGCCGCCACCGACGATGGGCGACTCGGCAATGCCGGCACCCTCGCCGAAAGGAAACACCTCCCGGTGTGCCAATTGCTGCTCACGCACGACGCATTCGGCGATTTCCTCGCCGGTCATTTTGCGCAGTCGTGCCACGTCGTCAGCGGTAGTCGCCGGCATGATCTCTGCGCCCTCGGGCACGGATTCCCCGCGGGTGGTGTCGATCAGGCGGCCACTTTTCAGCAGAACCAGACCATGGTCCCTTGCTTTTTCGAAGACGTAGGGCGCCCAGGTCACGTGACCCGGGTCATCGCCGCCCAGCACTGCAAACAGAAATCCAGTGTCGTCCCCGACATTGGTGAAACCCCGAAACACATGGATGGGAATGGAGATGGTATCTCCAGGCCCGAGTTCGATGCTGCCGTCCTCGCAGTCCGGCCCCAGGGTGAAGGCCCAGCGGCCGCTGTGCACCACGAACACTTCGGCCGTCTCGTGACTGTGCTGGGAATTGACGCAGCCCGGTGGCTGGCGGGCCCCGCCGATGTTGAAGCCATGGGGAATGTCGATGTGGACATGCTGATCCGGGCTTTCAGCGACGCCGGGGCCGATGATGGTGAAGTTTTCCTTCTCCTTGCTACCCGGGGTTCGCGTGTCGATGAAAGCGCTGGTGCAGGGCTCCAGCTCAGCGTAGCGAACAAGCCGCGCGCGCAATGCCTGATCTGACCAGTTCACTTGTGACATGTCCCCTTCCCGTTTCCTGACGCGCCCAGCCGGGGCGCTTTCACGCAATAAGGAGCCAAATGTACTTCGAATGCAAAAGCCATGCAAGGACTGAATGCCGCATTTTTTTGGCGGCCTAAGTGATTCAAAGTACTTAAAATAATCAAGCGATGTACTGACCAGTATCGAACCGGCCAGGGGTGGATAGATCAGGGCTCAAAATGCATTCGAAATCAATTCTGTACCTGGACCATGAATGACCGAAAAAAGGCGGCATCCCGATCCACCGCCCGGGCCAGCCCCTCACCCTGAAACATATGCTCGTCAACGTCGTAGGCGTAGAGCACAAAGGGCCTTTTGGCCAGGTGCAGCCGCGCCGCCAGCCGTTCCGACCATTCGAACGGTACCGAGCCATCGGCCCGGGCATGGTGAATGATCAGCGGCGTCTCCAGGTGGCCCAGGTGATTGAGTGGATCGCTCCATTCAGGCCTGTGGGTGAACGGCAGGGCCTCGATCTGTTCTCTCAGTCGATCAATGCCCTGCTCCTTGCGAAGTTGGCCGGATTCTCCGAGCCCCGTGTCGTCATAGTGATACGCCTGCTCCCACAGCGGAGCGCCCGTCGGCGCCCACAGGCTGGCGGCCCGGATTGCCCGAGTAGCCAGCAGCGCCCGCAAGGTGATTTCTCCACCCATGGAGTGTCCCCACATGAACACGTTGCCCAGGTCCGCCTGCTCCAGGTCGGACAAGGCCGACACCAGGGCCAGCACATCCAGGGTGTAATAGCTGCTGGCCAGCAGCCCCTCGGTGTACTCGCCCCCCTCGGACTGATTGTGTCCGCGGTAATCGGGCATGACCACCAGGAACCCTTCCCGCGTGTAGGCCTCGGGCACCGCTCGATAGTAGTCACCGGGGCGCCAGTCGACCCCTTCGGCGGTCACACCATAGCGGGGCGGATCGGGGTGATACCCATGGTTCGCAATCAGTACGGGAAATCCGGCGGCTGGAGGCTGACCTTCCGGCACCGCCACGAGCGCGTACAGCTGCAGACCGCTGGACTGGTAGGACACCAGGTAAGCGGAAAAACCATCACCCCCCCGTTCCTGCCGTTCGTATCCCAGCGTGGTGCTCACCCCGGCTGCCCGCATGGACTCTATGGCCAGTGGCGACTGGCGGATCCCGCCCAGGCATCCCGCCAGAAACACGCAGGCCAGCAGGGTACCGGTCAGCGCGGCCGCCCGGCCGCGGGCAAAGATAGCGAGATCAGCTGTGAGCGTCTTCAAGAATCAGGTCAGAGGCTTTTTCAGCCAGCATAATGGTTGGCGCGTTGGTATTGCCAGCTACGATCTCCGGCATGATGGAAGCGTCAGCCACCCGTACGTTCTCCAGGTCTCTCACCTGCAGTCGCGGGTTTACCACAGATTCAGGGTTCTCCAGTGAACCCATGCGACAGGTTCCCACCGGATGGTAGGCAGTGCCGACCCGCTGCCGGCAAGCCTCGAGGATTTCCTCCCGGCTCTGAACGCCAGGCCCTGGCGACAGCTCCTGGGGCAGGTACTGCTGCAGCGCCGGGCTGCCAACGATTTTTCGCAGGGTCAGGAAGCCGTCAATCAATCCCTCCCGGTCGTCCGGGTGAGACAGGGCGTTGTAGTCAATGCGGGGGACCAGCCGCCCGTTGTCCTTTTCCAGCCACAAACGTCCGCGGCTCTTCGGCTTGAGCAGGCACACATCGGCGTAGAAACCCCTGCCCCAGACGACCCCCTTTGAATCGACGCCAACTCGCGCAGGGATCATATGAAACTGGACATCGGGATGATCCAGTTCGGGGCGAGTGCGGGCAAAGCCGCCGGCCTCCACGTGGTTGGTGGAGAACAGGCCACTGCCATTCAAAAGGTACTGGAATGGCGCCCACACCATGGACGGAAGGTTGGCCAGGCTCAGACCGCGTCCGCCTTTTGCCTTGAGGAAAATGTTCATGGCGGGATGTTCCTGCAGGTTGTCGCCCATGCCTGGCACATCAGCCACTACGTCAATGCCCAGTTCGGACAGCTCTGCCCCCGGCCCCACTCCGGATGCCAGCAGCAGCGAGGGTGAACCCACGGCGCCAGCAGACAGGACAAGCTCACGAGACACTTCAATACGCCCCAGATCCCCTGCCAGCAATACCGCGTCCGCCCGGTTGCCGGTGAACGCAATTCGTTCAACTTCGGCGCCTGTCATCACCGTCAGGTTTTCCGGCGCAGATCGTAGAAAAGCGTCAGCCGAGCTCCAGCGCCGGCCTCGGTTCATGGTGACCTGGTAGGTTCCCAGTCCCTCCTGGGACTCGCCGTTGAAGTCCCGGCTGCGGCCGATACCAGCCTGTTCTCCTGCCTGGGCCCAGCTCTCGCAGAGCGGATGCGGTGACGGCAGCTCACCCACGATCAGCGGTCCGGCGTCACCGTGCAGCTCGCCGCTGTGGGTCAGGTTTTTTTCCGACTTCCTGAAGTACGGCAATACGCTGTTCCAGTCCCAGCCGGCGCAGCCCGCGGCAGCCCAGTTGTCGTAGTCGCCGGGACGGCCGCGGATATACACCATACTGTTGATGGAGCTGGATCCGCCCAGGGTTTTGCCCCGGGGCACGCTCAGCCGGCGCCCGTTGAGCTGGGGCTGCGGTGTACTTTCCAGCATCCAGTTGAAGCGGGGGTTGCCCATCAGGTTGACCAGGGCCACCGGGGTGCTGACACGCCAGTTGGCATTGCTCGGTCCGGCCTCTATCAGGCACACGCTGTGTTGCCCGGACTCGCTGAGGCGGCGGGCCAGGCAGCAACCGGCAGAGCCTGCGCCCACTACCACATAGTCAAAACGGGTCTGCCGGCTCATAAGGTGGTCACAGCGAGCGACGCGGCTCACCGCGCTGGTGCCGCAACCGGGCAAACACGTCCATTCCCAGCTGGTCCAGGGCATTAAGAATATCGATGGGCACCCAGTTCTCGGCGATCAGGCCGTCCTCAATGCGGTAAAAGTCCATCACCCGCAAAGTGATGGCCCTGCCGGACGGGGGCAGCCCCAGCCAGCCCGGGCCGGTGTGGGTCAGGGCCATGGCCGGCCAGCCCCCAGTGGCCGCGTACGGGCCGTCACCGAAGCAGATGTACTCACCGCCCATATCGCGATCTGGAAATGCGCGCAGAAAAGGGATCTGGTGATTCGCTTCGAAGCCGCGGATGCCACGGGTTGTTCCGATCCCGGAAGGGCCATACCACATGAAGTTGTCCTTCCAGTACTGGCGGTGGGTCATGGATTCCAGGCTGACACCGTCAAAATCCAGCAGGCCCTTGTGCATGGCCTGCATCACCGCAACCGAGGCGGCACCCTGCTCTCCATCGTAATCGCTCAGTCGCAAGCCGTCAGAATTCACCGGGCCGGGCCACATCCCTTCCCGACCCAGGCTCTGTTGCAGCGGCCAGACCCCGGCCTGGCGCATCAGGTCGAGAACATCGAGCATGGCGTAGGTCTGCCACAGCTTACCGTCCCGTACGATATGCAGTTCACCGTAGCGCAGATGGACCACCCCATGGGTCGCCGGGATGCCCAGCCAGTCCGCCGTGAATGTCGCCTGGTAGTGGCCCAGGGCACCCACGTAGTCCGATTCTTCATGAGGACCTGCCACAACAATAGCGTCACGCCGCTCCATGTCCGGCATGGCCGACTTGAGCCCGGCCCAGACCGCCTCTATGGCGTCCAGCCCGTGCTGTTCGTTAACAGGATGGGACCCACACCATCGGGCCTCGGGGTGATAAATGTCTGCCAGGCACTGGCGCAGCGCCGAAGCCGGCGCCGCGGATACCCGCTTCAGTCCCTGGTGGACGTTGATCTTGTTCTGCAAATGGTCTGCCATCGCTACGCTCTCAGCCTGAAACCACACAATCGGCGGTGATTTTTACACCCAAATGTACTTCGAATGCAATAATGGCGGGCGAAATACCTCAAATTGCGAGAGTGTACCGGGCCCGGTCTCGATCCGGGGCCCTTCGATGAACTCTATCTATTTGTTTTTGCGATGAAAAAATTCACAATTGTCGATGCACACCATCACCTCTGGGACCTGCAGGCGGTGCACTATCCGTGGCTGATGGAACGAGGCGTGGTGCGCTTTTTTGGAGACCCTGCGCCGATTCAGAAGGACTATCGTGTTTCCGAATTCAAGTCAGATATCGGTGAGCTGCCGGTCACCCAATCCGTACATATCCAGGTCGGCGCGGCGGCGGATCACTCGCTGCGCGAAACCCGGTGGCTGCAGTCCGCCGCCGACCAGTCCGGCGGCCTGCCCAACGCGATCGTGGCGTTTTGTGATCTTTCGGCTGAGGATGCCCAGGCGCAACTGGACGCCCAGGGGGTCTACGCCAACCTGCGCGGCATTCGACAGATCGTCGGCCGCTCTGAAGCCGAAGACGCGGTGACTGGCTCCGGGGCCCTGTTGGATGACCCGAACTGGCGGCGAAATCTCGCCAGTCTTTCCCAGCGCGGCCTTTCCTTCGATCTGCAGCTGATCCCGCCGCAACTGCCGCGCGCCATAGAAGTCCTGGGCGACTGTCCTGACCTGGCGGTGGCCCTGTGCCACTGCGGTTCACCCTGGGACCGCAGCCCCGAAGGACTCGCCTTCTGGAAAAAACAGATCGCCGCACTGGCCGAACTGCCCACCGTGCACTGCAAACTGTCCGGCTTTGGCATGTTCGACCACGACTGGAATGTGACCCGGGTGCGCGACATTGCCCTGCACGTCATCGACTGCTTTGGACCCGACCGCTGCATGTTCGGGTCCAATTTTCCGGTGGACAAACTGTACCGGGACTACCAGACCGTATTTGCCAATTACTTTGAATTGGTGCGGGATTTCACCGAAAGCGAGCAGCGCACGATGCTGGGGGGTACGGCGCAGAGGTTCTATCGGATATAGGCCCGAAGGGCCTTCCATTAAAAACGTCATCCTGAACTCGATTCAGGATCCATCTGAAGTTCCGAAGCCGCCGGCGTCAACGGCTTGCACCGCGCTTGCTCCAAGCCATCGTCAGTGACCCTTCCCCCCGCCGACGTTTTGGATCGAAGCCCCCCATCAATCCACTGCTTCAACCGAAGGCTATTCAGAACCCACTCTCAGATGGATCCTGAATCAAGGCAACCGCCCAAAGGGCCACAAAAAACGTCATCCCGGACCCCGATCCGGGATCGAGTTCAGGATGACGAAAGAGAGAGATCCGGGACATGGTTCAGGATGACCGCGGCGTGTGAAACGCCCCCACCAACTCATTCGCCCCAGCCGTCAGAAACCCCTGATCCGAACCCAACAAAAACAAACTCGCCCCCGCCTCAATCCACCGGGGCGCTTCCGCGGTGTCGGCCACAAACATCCCCACCGGCCGCCCGGCCCGTTTGCCTGCGGCGCAAACAGTTGCCACCGCCTCGATCACCTCGGGGCTGTTGGGAGATTCCGCGCCCAGTGCCACGGTCAGATCGATGCGGCCGACGAACAGGCAGTCGATGCCCTCCACCGCCGCGATCTCATCAATGGCGTCCACCGCCTCAACGTCTTCGATCTGCGCAACAACTATGGTCTGCTGCCGGCTGTCTGCCAGGTGGTCTGGCATTTTTTTGCCACCGAACTCCGCCGCCCGGGTTGAGCCTGCGAAGCCTCGCCCGCCGCGGCCAAAATGGCAGGCGGTGGCTACCGCTTCAGCCTGCTGGGTCGTCGTCACGTGGGGCACCACGACCCCCGTTGCGCCGCAATCCAGGGCATTCAGCAGGTCAGCCGGGCTGGCAGAAGGGACGCGCACCAGGGTGGGCATGTCGGCCAGTCGTGACACGGCCAGGCAGCCGTCCAGTTCCAGGCGTCCAAACGGCGAGTGCTCAGCGTCCAGCGCCAGTGCGTCCAGTTCAGTCCGGCACAAAACCTCGCAAACCACCGGTGACGGCGTTTTGACCCAGGTACCGATCATCGGCTCGCCTTGGGCCAGGCGTTGCTTGAAGCCGCTGACGCGGGAATCCGTCATGCTGCCCTGCCCCACAGCCGTTCGCTGGCAATGGCCGCACCCTGGGCCATGGCGCCCAGCTTGGCGTAGGCAATCTCGCCGTCTACCGCCCCGAATCCAGCGAAAGTGGCAAAGCCGCAGTCGCTGCCGGCAATCACGCGCTCCCGTCCGACGATGTCCGCAAAGCGGCAAATACGCTCCGCCACCAGTTCGGGATGCTCGACAAAATTCGTGGTGGAGTCGACCACGCCGGGCACCAGAACCAGATCCTCCGGCAGGTCGGCATCACGGAAGGTGGTCCACTCGTGGGCGTGGCGCGGATTGGACGATTCAAACACCAGCGCCCCGATTTTTGCCTGCAGTGCGATGGGCAGCACCATGGACATGGGCGCATCGTGGGTGTGGGGACCCTCGTAGTTACCCCAGCAAACGTGCATCCGTACGCGATCCCTGGGAATGTTGCGCAAGGCATGATTCAGCATTTCCACGTGGGCCGATGCCAGCCGCTGATACTCCTCGTCCGGTTTGCCCTTGAACATCATGTGACGGCCCAGCCCCAGGTCAGGTGAGTCCAGTTGAATCACCAGGCCCGCATCGACAATCCCCTCGTACTCAATCCGCATGGCTTCTGCCAGTGCTTCCAGGTAGTCATCGTGGCTGTCGTAGAATTCGTTGGGCTGGAACAGGGCAATCACACCGGGAGACGCAGCGTTCATGAATGCATCGGTGGACGGCGTTTTCTCCAGGGCAGCCTTGAAGTGCTTGAGGTCCGCCTCCAGCGGCGCCATGTTGACCACCTCGATGGCACCGCGGCAGCAGGGCCGCTTGTATTCCGGAGTACCGCCGGCCCGGGCCAGGCGTTCAAGAAAGCTCGGGTAGTCTTCCAGATCCGCGGGCGGGCGCCGCGGGCTGTCGCCTTCAAAGCCCGAAATGCGCTCCTTGATGTAGGTGGCGTAGCTGATCTTGCTCATCTCGCCGTCACTGACCACGTCAATGCCCAGGGACACCTGCCGCGCTACCGCCTCCTCCACCGCAGCGCTGATGGTGGCGTCGAACTCCGCCGCATCTACGGTTTCTCCCTGCTCCTTGGCGAACACCAGGTGGGTCACGGACTCCGGTCGAGGCAGGCTGCCGGTATGGGTAGTCAGGATTCGATCAGTGCTTTGTTTCATAGGTTGATTCCGATGGTTTCTCGCTGAGTTCCAAGATGATTCTGTTGACCTCGCCCGGGCTTTCCAACGGTGCCAGATGGCCACAGCCTTCAAGCGCAGTCAGGCTGGCTGAGGGAATGTGTGCGGCCATGAACTGGTGGTACGCCAGGGGACACAGCACGTCCTCGGCACCGCAGACTACGGCCGTGGGACATTGGATTCTGTCCAGGGTGGCGCTGCTGTCAGGACGGTCCCGCAAGGCCACGGACTGGCGCGCAAACACGCCTGGCCCCAGGTCCATGGCCATGTCCAGGATTTCGCCCAGCATGGCCTGGTCATCGCGACAGCGGCTTCCCAGATAGGCCGGTTTGAATCCGTCGACCATCATTTCCCGCAGCTCGCCGCTGACCGCACGACGGATCTCGGGATCCCGCAAGGCCTGACGCTCGGGCTTTTCGGCGAAGGGGTTGGTGTCCAGCAGTACCAGATGGGTGATCCTCCCGGGCGCCTGGCGAAAACATTCGAAGGCCACGATGCCGCCCAGGGACAGACCCGCCAGCACGAAGCGATCCGGCGCAGCAGCCAGGGCTGAGGCGGCCAACCGCTGGATACTGTCTGACCCGGTCAGGTCAGCGACCTGGATACTGTCAAAGCCGCCGGCCAGTTCCTGGAGTTGGTGCTTCCAGACCCGCTGGTCGCACATCATGCCACCCAGCAGCAGCAAATGCCTTTCGGTGGTCACCAAATCAATCCAGGCGGGCCGATCCGCCCTCAACCATGAGGCCGGAAAAGATCCGTTTTTCAGGCTGCAGGTCCGGGTTCTCAACGCGTTCCAGGATCATGGAAACCGCCGCCTCGGTCATGCGTCCCACCGGCTGGCGCACCGTAGTCAAATCATAGCTTGACCACCGGGCCGGTCCGACGCCGTCAAACCCTACCACCGACAGTTCCGCAGGCACCGAAATCCCGAGCTGGTGCCGGGCCGCATCAATACAGCCGATAGCCATCACGTCGTTGGCACAGATCACGGCATCCGGGATTCGGCCCATTTCGGCCCGCAGAGTCAGCAGCCCGGCGGCGCCACTTTCGTAGCTGTAATCGCCTTCGGCCACGGCAACCTGCTTGACGCCAAGCTCGCGCAGCCGTTCCAGGGCACCCTGGGTCCGTTCCATGCTGACTGCAGAATCCTCGGGCCCGCTGATGATGCCGAAACGTCGATGTCCCGCATTCACCAGGCGATTCACCAGCCAGCGCTCACCTTCGGTCTGATCACAGCAGACCGCATTGATCTGCCGGTCGCGAAACGAGCGATTGTAGAAAACAAACGGCAGTCCCCGCCGTTCGATGGCGTCAATCTGCTGGGCCGATAGTCGGGCCGCTACGATCATGCCATCCACCTGGTACTGCAAAACCTGGTCCAGCAGGTCGTCGATATCGCTCTCGTGCTCCAGGGTAAACAGCAGCACCCGCACGCCCTGCTCAGACATGCGCTGACTCAGCTCCACCAGAATTTCCGGGTAGTACAGCGTGGTTTTCTGGGAGATGACCACGGCCGCCATATTGGAGCGGCCGCTGATCAGGCTGCGGGCAATCGCGTTGGGCTGGTAACCCAGCTCCTCGGCGGCTTTCATCACCCGGGCTCGCATTTTTTTGGAAACCGATGCACCCGGCTTAAAGCAGCGGGAGACCGCTGACTGGGACACGCCGGCATGGCGGGCGACGTCATAGGAGGTGACGCGCTGCCGGTTGGCGTGATTTCGATTGTTGGCCGAGTTGTCAGTCATCGATGCATCCTGTTTTGCATCATTCAGCGGGTCCGCCAGGCGTTGGGCCCCACGACTGCCGGCATCTAAACCTGTTAGTTTTCAATCAGATGTGGAGTTTCTGCCATGAGTGGCAGAATGCGGCATCTGACTGTCACCCCCGAATGCAGGCCAGAATGCTACGTTAATTTGACTTCGAATGCGAGAAAGGGAAATCTAGTCGACCCTTATTCAGGGAGTGGCACATTCCATGAGTTCCATGGGTCGATTCAGCCTGAGCGGCAAAACCGCCCTGGTTACCGGCGCCGGGCGGGGCCTGGGAAAGGCCTGTGTCCAATCGCTGGCCGGGGCCGGGGCCAGGGTGATTGCCGTGGCCCGGACCGCCGACGACCTGTCGCGCCTGGCCAACGACTGCCCCGGTGTCGAACCGCTGACGGCGGACGTTCTGGACGAGGATTTCTACCGGCAGGTCGAGGCCTTGGATCGCCTGGACATCCTGGTCAACAATGCCGGCACCAACCGCCCGCAGCCCTTCACGGAAGTTGATTCAGAAGCGCTGTCCACCGTAATCGAGCTCAACGTTACCGCCATGTTCCGCACCGCCCAGTCAGCAGTGCGGGTCATGCTGCGCAACCATCGCGGCGGATCGGTGATCCATATGTCGTCCCAGATGGGTCACGTGGGTTCCCCCAATCGCAGTGTCTACTGCATGACGAAACATGCTGTGGAAGGCCTGACCAAAGCCATGGCCGTGGAGCTGGCGGACCGGAATATCCGGGTCAACGCCGTGGCGCCGACATTCATCGAAACCTCCATGACCCGCCCCATGCTGGATGACCCGGGTTTTCGTGGATTTGTCGAACGGATGATCCCCATGGGCAAGGTAGGTCAACCCGAAGACGTCGCCGACGCGGTGCTGTACCTGGCCTCAGATGCCTCTGCCATGGTGACCGGAACCAGTCTGAAAGTGGACGGCGGCTGGACGGCGGCTTGAGCACACCCATTTGCATTCGAAGTCAAAAAGGCCATACAGTGGCGGCTTCCTGGCAAGGCGAGACTGAGGGGGCCTGATGGCTGGAATTGGGGAAGAATTCGGGGCGCTGAACTGGACCATCCTGGTGGTCTACATCCTCGGCAATCTGGCGCTGGGCTATTTCCTCGGCAAGAAAATCCATACTGCGGACGACTTTTACCTGGGCGATCGCTCGACCCCCTGGTGGGCAATCGGCATATCCGTGGTAGCCACCTACGTGAGTGCCCTGTCCTTTCTGGGCGGACCGGCCTGGTCTTACACCAGCGGCCTGTCGGTCATAGCCATTCACCTCAACTATCCCATCGTCATTTTCCTGGTCATCACCCTGTTCCTGCCGTTCTTTTACAACAGCGGCGTGGCCTCGATCTACGACTACCAGGAAAGGCGCTTCGGACCCACAGCCCGCAGCGTCATGTCGCTGATCTTCCTGGTGTCCCAGGCGCTCAGTTCCGCGGCGGTGCTGTACGCCACCTCGCTGGTTCTGCAGTTCATTACCGGCATCGACGTGGTTTACGCCATCGTCATCGTTACTATCGTGGCCTTGATCTACACCGCCATGGGCGGCATCGCCGCGGTGATCTGGACCGACGTCATCCAGGCCGGGATTCTGCTCATTGGCGCCGGCATCATTTTCTTTGCCCTGCTCGGTGAGCTGCCCCAGACCCTGGGGGAAACGCTGGTGCAGCTCAAGGAGGCCGGCAAGACCAACGCCCTGAACTTTTCCTTTGACTGGACCCAGGAAGCCACCATCTGGTCCGGGGTCATAGCCATGACCCTGTACCACGCCACGGTCTACGGCGGCAACCAGATGATGGTGCAGCGCACCCTGGCGGCAAAAAACATCGGAGACGCCAAGAAGTCCTATCTGATGATGGGATTCGCGGCATTTTTCATCTACTTCCTGTTTTTCTTCCTGGGGATCCTGTTTTTCAGTTACTACGGCGGGCGGGAATTCGAGAACGGCAACACCATTATCCTTCAGTTCGCCTCGGACATCGGCATTCCCGGCCTGATGGGCATCCTGGCCGCCGCCGTGATGGCGGCCTCAATGTCCAGCCTGGATTCAGCCTTCAACTCCCTGGCTACCGTCAGCACCGTGGATTTCTACCAGAAGTACTTCCGCAGGGATCAGTCGGCGGAGCACTACCTGGTGGCCTCCCGGGTATTCACCTTCGCCTGGGCCATTATCATCATCGTTCCCGCGATCCTTTACGCACAGACCGAGGGCTCCATCCTGCAGACGCTGACCAAGGTGGGATCCTATTTTGTCGGCGCCAAGCTCAGCATGTACGCGCTGGGATTCTTCTCCAAACACACCACGGAGAAAGGCCTGCTGGTTGGCGTGGCGGTTGGGTTTGTGGTGATCTGGTACGTGGCCACCCAGACCGACATCGCCTGGCCCTGGTACTGCGCCATCGGCGCGGCCGTCAACATCGCCGTTTCCCTGGGCTCCAGTCTGATTATCGACGGGCCGCAGAAGGAATACTCGCCCTATTCCGTCAAAGGGCAGGCCGCCCGCTTTGCCGCCGAAGGCAAGCCAGTGAAGGATGGCGGCTGGTACGTGGTGCCTGGCCGGGTGGATCCGATCAGCTGGCTGCTGCTGGTTTTCCTGGGCCTGAACCTGCTGTTCCTGTTCGGCCTGGATAAGCTGATCTGAATTACCGCCCCGAGCGCGCCGCTACGGTGCTCTTCCGTATCCGGTCCTGGATCCGGGCCAGGTCTGCAAATCCAGGATGATCCCGCACGCTGTCCAGCCGCGGGTCCTGGCTAAGCACACCCCAGGGGTAACCGATGGTGCCGGAAAGGTATTCTCGCAGCACTTCCATGGTTCGGTCCGGCGCATCGGTCAGCGCCAGCGCGCGGATCGCATTCAGGCGATAGAACTGTCCGCGTTTTTTGTCCTTCTCGACCAGGGGCGTGTCCAAAACCCTGTCAACAAGTGCCAACGCTTCCGCATCATTCCCCAGGGCCCCCAGGACCTGGGCCAGAGTCACTTCAATGCGGGGATCGCCCGGGTTCTCTGTCAGCGCAGACCGCAGCTCAGCCTCTGCTTCCGCCAGCTTATCCGCTGCTTCGGGATGTCCTGCCAGGTGGAGAGCGATTGCGGCAAAAAACGACTTGGGCGCGTAAAAGACGGGGATGGACATTACCTTGAACTTCATGCTGTCCAGAGCCGCCAGTGCGGCCTCGTACTCACGCAGATGGATGTTCCAAAGCCACTCCAGTTCGATGCGCAGAAACGGGTTGAGCTCGACAGGTATCGCTTGGGCAGCGGCAATCGCTGCTGCCGGGTCTTCGGATTGGTGCAGGATGATCCGAGCGCGGCTTGCCCATGCCCACTCATTGTCGGGCTGGAGATCCAACAGACGATCGTTCATCGCCGTGGCTGTCGCATAGTCCTTCCGGTCCATGGCGTGAACCCTAAGCTCGTTGAGGATCGAGGCATTCAGCGGGTCCCTCACCCGGGCCTGCTCCAGCAGCGCCGTAGCGTCAGCCCAGTTGCCAAGATAGTGCTCCGCCGCCGCCAGGTTGAGTATGGCGTTGGTGTCTTCGGGCATGGCCTGGACCGCTCGACGGATCTCCCGCCGCGCGCCAACCAGGTCGGCCTTTTGAAACAGGTATTGCCCCATGGCGAAATGGGCTTCCGGCAGTTCCGGAGCAATCTCCAGGGCGGTATTGACTGCGTCCAAGGCCTTTTCCAGCATTTCCGGAGAGTGGTCGACCCCCCGCAGGTACGCTTCGCTGTAAGCGCGCGACAATTCGGCGTGGGCCAGGGCAAAGTTCGGATCGATTGCCAGTGCCTTTTCCAACTGGTCAACGATCCACGCGAAGTTGGACTGGTAAAGGTTGGCCTGGCGTTTTCGGTAGCCCAGGGCATTGAGGTAATGGGTGTACGCCTCGGGCCTGGTTGACGGCGTCGGCCTGGCCGCTATGGTTGTCCCCAGGGCGCCAACTATGGCGGCGGCCAGATCGTTCTGAATGGAAATCAGATTGGATTCGCTGATGGAGTCCGAGAAGCTTTGCGCCCACAGGTGGACATCGGTCCGGGCGTCGATGAGCTGCACGTTGATATCGAGCAAGTCCCCCATCCGCTGCACGTTGCCTTCCAGGATCGCTTCAGCACCGAGCTCCCTGCCAATCTGCCTGATGTTGTGCGTGGTGTCCGCGTACCCCATGACCGAGGTTCGGGAAATAACGCGCAGGGACGTGCGCCTGGCCAGCTGGGTGATGATGTCATCGTGAATGCCGATGGCCAGAAACTCCGTTTCACTGTCATCGGCGCTCTGGCTGGTGAAAGGCAATACCGCAATTGACTGGGGGTGGCCGGAAGACTCAAAAGCGGGCTCATCCATACGGAACGCCCAAACCGCCAGACCCACAAGTGCCACCATGATCAGGGCGGCCGCACCATAGGTCCGTCTGGGACGATCACGACTCCCGTTGACTACAGGTTCCACCGCCGGGATGAGCCGATACCCCTGGCCTCGAATACCTTCGATGTACACGGGGTGCTGCGGATCGTCCCCCAGGGCATCCCGCAGGAGTTTGACCCGCTGGGTGATGGTCTCTGGCGTCACCGGTCGGCCGTTCCAGACCGATTCGGCGAGCTGGTCGTGGGTCACCAGGTCGGGGGCGGCGTCAGCCAGGCGAACCAGCAGCGCATAGGTCAAGCCACCGAGCTTGATATCCTGACCGTCCCGCGTGACCCGTCGCCGACCGAAATCGATCACGACATCGGCAAGCTGGATCGTGCCTCGGGAGGTGTTATTCGGTTCAGACACACCGTATCTCGGACCCTGGATGCCCTTATTCTAGATTATTGGCCGCCGCTAGCCATGGTGCGCTGGTACAGGAATGCTAACCAGACCCGCCCGGAGCCCGCTATACACCCACCCATAACATTTTGATTTTCCCAACACTTTGGAGTTTTTTGGCCAAATTTTGGTTGTCTTTCACGCATTCCTCCGATGGTCAATCGATCCTGAGCTCGACGTTTCGAACTACCCGGAGGAAAGTCGGATGTTTCTATCACAATCAACTCGAAGCAAGCTGTTTGCATTGTTGGCAACCATGCTGTGGTGCTCCAGTGCCACCGCGGAGCTGGTGAACGACGACCTGATTGAGATTTCGGTCGTGGAGCAGGACGTACTCGTGGGCAGCATCATCATCGGCCGATGGGCGCCCTTTGTCATCCTGGCCACATTGTCAGAGGGCCGTGTCGAAGCCATCAACGAAATTCAACGCGGGATGGCTATGAAAGACGGCTGGATCATCGACGAGAGCGAGATCGTTGATGATGGGAAAACCCTGCGGATTCGCGTTGCCCACCCGGACAATCCAAGCCCCAGCCAGGACATCCCGGTCGAGGAGCGACTGGGTGAAGGCGTGGTGATCCGCATTCCGGCAGGCGGCCTGAGTTTCAGCGATGATGCGGGTCCGGCCCCTGAGTTTGAGTATCGGTTTGAAAGCGGCATCAGCCAGGGTCTGGTGTTGTCCGCTCGTCAGACCATTGCGGTGACGACGGGCCCATTCGCTCTGGCCACGGGCTGGTGGTGGAACGCCGACGAAAGCGGTCGCGGTTTTTTCATCGAGCGACAGGGTGACAATCTGTTTGTTGGTGGCTATCTCTACGACGACGACGGCCGTGCAACCTGGGTGGTCATGCAAGGCACTTTGATATCTGACAGTGAGTTTGATGGGTCCCTGCTGGCATTCAGCGACGGTCAGACCCTGACGGGTGACTATCGGGCGCCGGCTAATGCGCCGTCACCGGGTTCTGCGAGCCTGGTATTCAGATCCTCGAGCCAGGCCACCCTGGTGTGGCCTGGCGGCATTGTGGAGATCGAGCGATTCGACTTCAACGGTATCGACAGCGTTGGCGGCGGCGCCCTGCCCGAAGACGGATGGTGGTGGAACACCGCTGAGTCCGGGCGAGGCTTTTCCATCGAGATCCAGAACGGCACGCTGTTCATGGTGGCGTACCTGTATGACGATTCCGGAAATCCCATCTGGATTTCCGCCCAGGGGCAGCTCATCGACGGTCGTTTTGACGGTAACTGGGTCCAATTTTCGGATGGCCAGTCTTTGACAGGGCCGTACCAGCCACCCGTGATCACAGACGAGTCGGTAGGCACAGTCGCGCTGGTTTTCACCAGCATGCGAACCGCCGCGTTGACGCTTCCCGACGGCCGGACCATAGAAATAGAACGCTTTCCGTTCTGAAACGTCCTGATTCGGCTGTCACCAAGGGCCGGCCACCGGCCGGCCCTTGTTTTTTTTATCCTGTAGTTATTCCGGACGGGCGGCGCTCACTGCGCGCGATAGCGCGTCAGCGCTGGATGCGCCGCCTGTTCAAGACGATGCGAGGTCAGTTGTGAAACACTTAATAGCTGCATTCGTGGTCCTTACGTCAAGCACCCTTATTTCCGCCGGGGCCCATGGCGACACCATCGAGGAAACCATTGTTACTGCCGAAAAACTCAGTCGAACCACGTTTGAGACCGGTTCAAGCGCTGCGGTGCTGGTGCGTGAGGATATTGAAATCTCACCGGACCAGGACCTCAGCGAAGTTTTCGCCGGCATTCCCAATATCGCCATCAACCCCACTAACAATGACATGGTGGTTCGCGGCATTCCGCGCAGCGGCTTCGGTGGCGGCATCGGCACGGTGGTGTACTTCATGGATGGCGGACCCTACCTTGCCTTTCCCAGGTACACGTCCGTCCCTACCTGGGATCTACAGCAGATTGAGGTACTTCGGGGCGCCCAGTCCACGGCACCCATCGCTACAGTCGCTGGTGTAGTGTCCCTCGTTCCCAGTGCGCCCACGGATCAGTATGAAGGTCAGGCAGCCTTATCGTATGCGCCCGCGGGCAACCAGCGCGCCATGGGAGTCGCCTGGGGTGGTCCGGTAGATGACTTTTTGGCCTTTCGTCTGGCGGCCCACGAAAAATCCGGTGACGGGTACATCTCCAATGTCGCCACGGGCGAGGACGGATGGAACTCACAAGACCGACGCATGTTTCGGCTTGGCGTTTCTTTTAAACCAGAGAAGCTGGAGCACACGAAATTCCGGGTGATGGCCCAGTGGATCGACGAAAAGATTGACGGCACGCCCTGGATTAACCGGGTTCCCCTTGCTGACAGCTACGATCCGTTTGACCGACAGACTGAAAAGCACCTGCCCATTACGACCGACAATGAACTGGGCCTGCTGGTCGTCAATATCGACACCGAGATCAACCAGCGCTGGCAATGGGACACAACCCTGACCTACCACACGGTATCAAGCGCCTATCTGGATGCTTTGAACCCTTTGGCGGTCGATCCATCAATGAGTCAGACGACTTCGCTGGCGGAGTTTGACATTGCCTCCCTGGAAACCCGGGCCATTTTCGAATCAGAGCCGTGGGGGTTCGTTGCCGCGGTATACCTCGCCGATCTGGATTTTGAGGGCTACAACGATTTTTCTTTCAACATACCGTTTGGGTCTCTTGGAACAGCCCAGGCAACGCGACGGCTGGTGAATAACAATGTGCAGAACCGCCTGAGCGCCTTGTTGCTCGGCACGCGCCAGATTGGCCAACGCTGGTCAGCGGACCTGGGCGTGCGGGTTCAGTGGGCCGACCCGGAAACGGATGGCATGTCGACATTTCTGCGCACCGGCTCCACCGGCGATCCTTCAAGCGATGCTGTCATCGATCAGATTCTCGCCGCCAGCGCCCCGCCCACCGCAGAGAAGAAGAGCAGCCGCTACACCGAGTGGCTGCCGGTGTTCTCTATCAGCTATGCCGTGCGGGACTGGCTGGTTGTGGGCGGAAAAATTGAAGGGGGGATGCGGTGGGGCGGCCAGCTGACCAATCCCGGGCAGCAGCGCGTGGTCGACTACGGCCCTGAACGGGCAACAACCTTTGAACTGTTCTGGCGGCAGAACACCGGCCGCTTCACCCTGGACGCCAATCTCTTCCATACCGGGTTCAGAGACCAGCAGGTCTACGCCTGCTTCAGCAGCACCTCATTCGATTGCCACCTCGCCAATGCCCAGAAATCAAAAAGTCAGGGGTTGGAAGCGACTGCGAGCTGGATCCTGGATGAAGCGTGGTCGCTGAGAGCGGGGCTGGGCATCAACGATACGGAATTCACGGAATTCTCGGTCGGAGACGTGAACTGGACGGGTAACGAAATGCCTGCGCCGGATCGCTCATTTTTTGCTGGACTGCGTTACCAGCAGCGTACCGGCATGTTTGCGGATCTCGAAGTGCTCTACGAATCTGATGCCTTTGCCACCGCGGCCAATGACCCTCTGATACTGCGGGATGACCGGCTCCTGGTGGACGCCCGAGCGGGATGGCGCAGCATGAACTGGGAGGCTTCGATCTTCGCTCGCAACCTTTTCAACGAGGAGTATTTTGATCGAGTCAGCTATGCCCTGCCGGGCGGGATCCTGCAGCAGGCTTTCCCCGGAGACCCCAGGGTCGTCGGTGTGGAGTTTCGGACGAACTGGTAGCTGGTGAAAACACGTTTGCGGAGCGAAACCGATCGTGTCTCTACTCTCCGAGCTCAACCGCAGGAATGTCACCCGTGCAGCACTCATCTACATGGCCGGCGCATGGTTACTGATTCAGGTTGCCGACACCATTTTTCCTGCTTTTGGCATATCCGATCGCGCCCTGACGGTCCTGATCATTGGCACAGTGATCGCGTTCGTGCCGTCCATGGTGCTCGCCTGGGCATTTGAGCTCACCCCCGAAGGCTTTCTTCGGGACCATGGGGCGGCGCCGGCGCCAGCAAAAACCCGGGCCATCGACAGGGCGATTATCGTCATACTCGCACTGGCGGTGGCTTACTTCGCCTTCGACAAATTTGTTCTCTCGACGGGCGAACAGGACAGGATCGTGGCAGGATCCGGACAGGATCACGCGTCAGCTGATATCGGCCTGAGGGGGCGTCGATCCATTGCCGTCCTTGCCTTCGAAGACAAGTCTCCAGGGGGCGGCCACGAGTTTCTGGCCGATGGGATCGCCGAGGATATTCTTGGGCTGTTGACCCAGGTTCGGGGTCTGCGGGTTACCGCCCGAACTTCGTCGTTCTGGTTCAAGAACAAGGAGGCCACTCTGGCGGAGATTGGCGATCACTTGAACGTCTCGGCCATACTTGAAGGGTCAATCAGCAGAGCGGGCGACAGGCTTCGCGTCACGGTAATGCTGAGCGACGTGGATACCGAAACAGCGGTCTGGTCAAAAACCTACACCCGAAAAATCGAAAGCATCTTTGACATCCAGGACGACATCGCATCCCGCGTCATCTTCGAACTGGAGGCTTCCATGATCGGAAGCGGTCCTAAAATCAACCGGGTGCACCCGGCTGCTTACGCTCTGTACCTCAATGCGCGTCAGCTCAATCACCGGTCGAACCCGGTCGATGCGGCTGCTGCCATCCCAATGCTTGAACAGGCGATCGCCATTGAACCGGGTTATGCCCTGGCAATCGCCGAAATGGCTCGCGCGGTCTTCCTGGTCGGGGTGAGACAGGAGGCCAGTCACGAAGAGAACCGCCCAACCTGGGAAAAGTCCATTGCCCTGATTGAACAGGCTCAGAGTTTCGATCCAACACATCCCTTCATTGTTGCCTGGCGGGGCTGGATCGAGGTCATGTATCGCAAAGACCTGGATCGCGGGCTCGCGCATCTGGATCGGGCCCTCGAACTGGGGCCGAACAACTATGACGCCATGCGGCTTGCCATCATCATCTATGGCGCAAATCGGCTATATGATCGGGCGGTGGCTTTGTCGGAACGCCTGCTTCCGCGCGACCCCTTCTGCCTGGTCTGTCAGTTTTCCGCCGCGGTGTCCTATGCCGCTACGGGTCGCATCAGGAAGGCCAGGCCGGGTGTTGAATTCCTCCTGACCTCAGCACCCGAAGGATTGTTCCTGTCCACCGCTCGATTATTAATGAGCGTGACACATGTATTGGATGGAAATCCCCAGGAGGCACTGGACATTCTCGCTACCGGTCCCGCCCATGAGCCGTACGGCACTTTAGTCCGATTGGCAGCCCTGCACGATTTGCACCGGACTGAGGCAGCCCGGGCGCTTTTCGCCGCATCGCACGCTGAATGGATGACCGAATGGCCTCTGGGTCTGGCGGCGGCCTACGCGTGGCAGGGAGATTTCAACCGCGCTTTTGAATGGATTGACAGGGATATTGCGCGGTTCGACCACACCCGGAAGTGGCAGCAGACGGTTGTCACGAGTTTTTTCAGACCGCTGAAAGAGGATCCGAGATGGGAGCAGGTGATCCGGCGGGTCAGCCGTCTGCACCAGGAGGCGGTCCAGCCGCAGCCGGTGTCGAATGCAGTTTCCGGACCTTAACCAGTCGCCAGACTTCCTGGTTCTGCTCCGATTCGCTTTCAATGATCGCGCGCACAGGACGCTGTTCCAAAGCGTGACCCGCTTTGGAGGTCTATGAAGTATCAGGGACCGTTGATGACTGCTTCGACACGCACGTCAACCGTCACCTCCTGGCCCACCCAGGTGGTGTCCGCCCACTCGCCCGTGCCCAGCCCAAGTACCAGCCGGTCCAGCAGGGCCTGGCCCAGCAGCAGCCGCGCCTGGCCTGTGGTTTCCAGTACCTGTCTATCGCCGTCGCCGGTCACGGTGAACCGCAGCGCCACCGGCGCGGCCTGGCCTTTGATGATGAGCTGTCCGGCCGCCTCGTAGCTGCCGTCGGTGGCGACGGAGAACTCGGCCGCCCGGTAGTAGGCATAGGGGTGATTTTCGGAGTCGAACCACTCGGGCCCGACAATGGCCGCGTCCCGGTCGGCATCTTCGGTGTTGACCTGGCGGGTGTCCACGATGACGTCAAATCGGCTGCCGGCCAGGTTGTCCGGATCAAACTGGATTTCAGCCTCCCAGCTCTGCCACTCGCCGTCGAACGCAGCCCCGGCCTGGTCTCCGGTGAAGCGGATATGACTGCTGTCGTAATCGATGGTCCAGGTTGGCAGCTCAGATGGGCCGGACACCGGCACCGATTCGGCTGCCCGCAAATTCGACGAAGCCGGATCGGCGCCGTCCTGGGACGGTCTGCCGGCAGAGCCCAGGCCCAGGACTCCTGCCGCAATCAGCAGCACGAACAAGGCGACACTTGCGCCGGTGGTCATGCGCCCGAGCACGCCATCGCGGTCCACCAGTGCGTGTTTCAGAGCCGCCAGGATATGGATCACGGCCAGCACCAGCAGCACCCGGGCCAGCACCTCGTGGACCAGTTCCAGGGTGTCCTTGAGATCTGCATCCGGGGCGACCAGATCCGGCAGCACAAACAGGTTGAACCAGCTGACCGAGTAGGCCGAGGCGGAAGACATCAGCCATCCGCTGAGGGGAACCAGCAGCAGCAGCAGGTACAGCGTCCAGTGGCTGATATGGGATGCCCACACCTGCCAGCCGGGCATGGTTTCGGGCAGTCCCGGCGCCGGGGTCCGCCAGCGCCACACCAGCCGTACCAGAACCAGCGCCAGTATGGTGATGCCCACGGATTTGTGGTTGGCCAGCAGCGCCAGCAGGCGCAGCGTCTGGTCTGCTTCTTCGGCAGATTCCGCCAGGTTGGCCAGCACGTACTGCACCACGATCATCCCCGCCACGGCCCAGTGCAGCCAGCGGGACAGTGAGTGATAACTCTTTGTTTCTATTGAATCATTCATGTAAAAAGCCAGGCAAATCCGCACTTCTACGAGGCGACCCAGGTGATGGGCCCCGCTACAATACCCGCAATCCCATCACAGCACGGCGACGGTGAAGAAATGGTAAGCCAGATTCCCGACCCGGCACAGCTGGACCCCATGGAAAAGGCAAGCGTCGATGAGTTACGCGCCGTTCAGCTGAAACGCCTCAAACAGACCCTGCAACTGAGCTACGACAACGTAGCCCCCTATCGGAAAAAGTGTGACCACGCCGGTGTGGCGCCGGCCGACCTGAAGTCACTGGAGGACCTGAAACGGTTTCCCTTCACCTTGAAATCGGACCTTCGCGATAACTACCCCTTCGGCATGTTCGCCGTGCCCCTGTCGGAGGTGGTGAGGATCCACGCCTCCAGCGGCACCACAGGCAAACCCACGGTGGTGGGATACACACGCGGCGACATCGACATGTGGTCCGAGGTCATGGCCCGCTCCATCCGCGCCAGTGGCGGCGAGAAAAGCGACGTCATCCATGTGGCTTACGGCTACGGCTTGTTCACCGGCGGCCTGGGGGCACACTACGGTGCCGAGCGGTTGGGCGCCACGGTCGTCCCCATGTCCGGCGGTCAGACGCCGAAGCAGGTGCAGCTGATCCGGGATTTCAAGGCGGACATCATCATGTGTACGCCCTCCTACATGCTCAACATTGCCGACGAATTCGAGCGCCAGGGCCTTGACCCGGCCCAGTCGACGCTGAAGGTGGGCATCTTCGGCGCCGAACCGTGGGGCGAAGCCATGCGCCGGGAAATCGAGCATCGCTGCGGCCTGCAGGCCATTGATATCTACGGCCTGTCCGAGGTCATCGGTCCTGGTGTGGCCAACGAATGCATCGAAACCAAGGACGGCCCGACCATCTGGGAAGACCATTTCTACCCCGAAATTGTCGACCCGGATTCCGGGGACCCGGTGCCGGACGGCGAGTTCGGCGAACTGGTGTTTACGTCACTCAGCAAACAGGCGCTGCCCATCGTTCGCTACCGGACCCGCGACCTGACCCGATTGCTGCCCGGAACGGCCCGGCCCATGCGCCGCATGGACAAGATCACCGGACGCTGCGACGACATGCTGATCATCCGCGGCGTCAACGTTTTTCCGACCCAGATCGAAGAGCGCATCCTGGCGCTGGAGGCGCTCAGCCCCCACTACCAGCTGATCGTGGACCGGGCCAACAATATGGACACCCTGACCGTAAACGTTGAGCTGGCCGAGGCAAGCGACGGCGGGGACGCCATTGCCGCCCAGCTGCAGCGGGACATCAAGGACTATGTGGGAGTCACCACAACCGTCCACATCCTGGACTCCGGCAAAGTGCCCCGTTCGGAAGGCAAGGCTGTACGCGTCATCGATCAGCGCAAGTAGCGCCCGAATCCGGCATCGGGATAAATGCCCGCACATGTTATGGTAACTGTCGAGGGGCCGGGGCCGTGGCGAAGGAACGGTTGGCGTGGAAGTATTCAAACAGCTGGTGGGCGGGTGAGATGAGCTGGAATCTCGTCCATCACCACAGGTGGGCTATCATCGAGCTGATCCTGACTGGGGAGCAAACCCAGCAGGACTTCGTTGAGGCGGCTACGGCCCGGGTCAAACTGGGAAAAGAGACTGGCGTTTCCAGGTTTATCATCAACCCGGTAGACCTGGTGGCGTCCCGGGATCAGGCGTTCGACGTGGTCTCGATTCCGGCAACCGTGTACGCGAAAAACCAGGCAGACCCTTCCAGTGCCGTCGCCCTGCTCCAATCTCCCGACAAGGCAACACGGGAGCTGGTGAAGTTCTACGAAACCGCCGCACTCAATCGCGGATGGCTGGTGCGAATTTTCGAAGACCGGGAATGCGCCATCCAATGGCTGCTGGGCGTCAAGGTGCAGTCTGCAACCTAGCAGTCTGTCGGGACGTCGGTCGGGACTGCGGGCCGGCGGCATTGACGGGCGCAGGCTGCTTGCCGATGATGGTGAGCCCATCCCGACAACAACCAACAAGATATGGGCTGGAAACTCGTTCATCATCGTGATCTCGGCATCATTGAGCTGATCCTTCGCGGCGAACTGACCCAGAAGGACTTTATTGACGCTGCCTCGGCACGGGTCCGCGCTGGCAAAGAGACTGGCGTCAACCGATTCATCATCAATCCCCTGGAGCTGGTCGCTACACGCACCCAGGCCCTGGACGTGGTGGACATTCCCAGCCAGGTTTACGAGCGAAATCACGCGAACCCCACCAGTTTCGTAGCGCTGCTGCAGGCTGAAGGCGAGGAAATGCGCCTGCTGACCCGCTTTTACGAAACCGCGGCACTCAACCGCGGCTGGAAGATCAGGGTTTTCGAACAGCGTGAGGCTGCACTGACGTGGTTGAATGGCGTGCAGCTGACGCTACCGGATCAACCTTGAGAGTTCCCTGAACGCGTCTGACCCTGAGTGTTCCAGCCACTCGAACACCACCATTTCCGTAGTAACCACCGAGGCGCCAGCCCGGGCAGCCCGATCCAGCGCCCTGGCCTTGCTTTCCGGTTGGCGCGAACCCACAGCGTCGGACACCACGAACAGGTTCAGACCCTGATCCAGCAGTCCCAGCACGGTCTGCAGGACACAGACATGGGCCTCCATGCCCACCACGATGACCTGCTTCCGATCCAGCTCCGTCAGCCGCTGCATCAATGCTGAATTGCGCGCACAGCTGAACTCGGTCTTCTCCAGTACCTCGGCCGGCTGCAGCAGCTCTGCCAGCTGCGGCACCGTGTGTCCCAGCCCACGGGGATACTGCTCCGACGCGAGCAGCGGGACCTGCAGTCGGCGGGCCGCACGACACAGGATGTCTGCATTGCGCAGCAGCGGCTCAACGGCATCTATGGCGGGAACCAGGCGCTGCTGGATGTCCACCACCAGAAGACAGGACAAATTGGATTGCATGAGCACGGTTGGATTCCCTTTGACCTGGGCACAGTTTAGCGGCGTAGACTCGGTTTGCGGAGATCCGCCGGGCCGTCTCGACTATTGGCGGCCCGCCAGGGCCCTTCTGAGCGACTGGATATCTGGATCGATGACCAGCGGTGCCCCTGCGGCCCGCTGTGCGCTGGGTATGTCTTTGAGTCCGCTGCCGGACGCCAGGCAGATGACCCTGTCGTTATCGCCCACCTGCTGGTTTTGGACCAGATGCCTGACCGCAACCCAGGACACGGCAGCGGAGGGTTCCAGGAACAACCCCGTTGATCGGGCAATCTCCGGAATTGCCTGGAGGATCTCTTCATCGCTGACCGTGACGGCCAGGCCGCTGGACTCAACCACAGCCCTGACGGCGGCCAGGCCATCCCGGGGCCGGTCGACTGAGATGGAGTCGGCAACGGTACTGGCATTGACCTCCGCCAGCACCACCCGGGACCAGTCGCCTGATTCGCCGCTTTCGACAACGCGCCGGGACGTCAGGCTGATGGCGGCGCTGTTTTCCGATTGTGCGCAAACGATGCCGGGCAGCCGGTCGACCAGTCCAGCGGCCCGCAGATCGCGCCAGCCCTTCCAGATTCCGCTGGCCAGGTTGCCGTCACCGGTGGGCACCACGATCCAGTCCGGCGCCTGGCGGCCAAGGTCCTCCCAGATCTCGTAGCTGCAGGTCTTTTTTCCCTCCCGGGTAAACGGGTTCAAACCGGTGCTGCGGTTGTACCAGCCGAATTCCGCGCAGGCCTCCAGGCACAGATCAAATGCGGCGTCGTAGTTGCCCCGCACCGCCAGCACCTGGGCGCCGAAACACAACAGCTGGGCCAGTTTTGCGGCCGGTACTTTTTCCGGCACAAAAACCACCGCGTGCAGTCCCAGGCCAGCAGCCATGCACGCCATGGAGGAGGCGGCGTTGCCGGTACTGGCCGTGGCCACGGTGGTAACGTCCAGCTCCAGCGCCCGGCGCAGTACCACCGCGCTGGCGCGGTCTTTGGTGGAGGCACTGGGATTGACAGTTTCGTCCTTAAAATACAGGCGATTCAGCCCAAGGGACCTGCCGAGTCGGGTTGCCGGATACAGAGGCGTGGCGCCAACTTTGAGAGGAAATGAACCCGTGCACTCCACGGGCAGCAGCGGCGCAAAGCCAAACATTCCGTCCGTGTTGACGCCGAATCCTTCATCGTCAATTCGGGAAACGGCCCCGGCGTAGTCGTAGTTAATGTCGAGATTGCCGCCGCAGTGGGGACACAGGTAGCCGCCGAACTCCGCCGGCTGGGTCCCGGCGCAGGCGACACAGCGGTAGCCGTTCACAACGCTCACATGGTCAACGCCATCAGCGCCTTGGCGGTGTGCAGCCGATTGTCCGCTTCCGGGTATACCCGGGACTGGGGCCCATCGATCACCGCGTCCGTCACTTCACTGCCTCGGTCCGCCGGCAGGCAGTGCATGTAAATTCCCTCTTTTTTTGCCCTGGCCATCATGGCCTCGTCGCAGATCCAGTGGCGGTACTGCTGAGCCACTCCCATGGCGGCATCGGGCTCGCTGAACAGCGACTCCACACCCCAGCTCTTGGGGTACACAATATCGGCATCCGCGAAAGCCTCTTCCATGCTGTTGACCACTTCGAAGCTGCCGCCGGAGCGCCGGGCGTTATCCCTGGCGGTCTGCATCGGCTCCTCCATCAGGGTGTACTCGGGCGGGTGCGCCAGGGTGACGTTCATGCCAAACCGCGTCATCAGCGAGATCAGCCCCTGGGGAACCGACATGGGCTTAACGTAGCTGGGGGCATAAGCCCAGGACACGGCGATCTTCAGGTCCTTCAGGTCTTTGCCGAACTCTTCCCGGATGGTCATCAGGTCGGCCAGGGTCTGGCAGGGATGGTCAACGTCACACTGCATGTTGATCACCGGCACCTCGGCCCAGTAGGCCACGTCCCGCATGTAGGACTGCCCTTCCCCCGGAACCAGGTCATGGCGTATGGCAATGCCGTGCCCGTAGCCGGACAGAATGATGCCCATGTCCTTGGGGCTTTCGCCGTGAGCAATCTGGGAAGTTTCCGAGTCAATGAAATGCGCATGCCCGCCCAGCTGGGTCATGCCGGCTTCAAAGGAGTTGCGGGTGCGGGTGGATTTGTCGAAAAAAATAAGGAACAGGGTTTTATGGGCCAGGTGCAGGGTGGGAATGCCGGCCTTGAACTCCGCCTTGAGCTGGTCGGCGGTATCCAGGGCCAGCAGGATCTCTTCGTCCGTCCAGTCCTGGGTCATCAGCCAGTCGCGCCCCTTCAGCTGATCGGTGATTGGCTTGGCTTGTTGTGTCACTGGCTTTTCCTTGATCGTCAATGGGCCCCGGCCAGGCTTTCCACCAGCGCCACGTAAAAGGCGGTGCTGCGCACCAGGTGGTCCACCTCGGTCTGTTCGTTGGGGGCATGGGCAAATTTTTCGTGGCCGGGGCCAAAGCCGATGGTGGGAATTTGATGCATGCCGGCGGTGGCCACCGCGTTGGTGCTGAAGATCCAGAAACCAATCTCCGGTTCCTGGCCAAAAGCCTCCCGGTAGGCTGTTTTCGCTGCGACCACACCGGGGGCGTCCTCCGGCGTTTCCCAGGTGGGGTAGTACTTGCGGGTGGGATAGGTCAGTCCGGTGTGACTGGGTACCTCGTAATCCAGTACCGTCACTGTAGCTTCAGCTGCCTGCACCGAGGGCAGCGCCAGGATTTCCGCCACCGACGTCTCTTCCGTTTCACCCACGGTCAATCGACGGTCCAGGTGAATGGTGCAGCCGTCGGCCACGGCGCAAAGGCTGGGTGAGGTGCTGCGGATTTCGCTGATGGTCACGGTGCCTTTGCCCAGGGGGTCCCTGGGCTCCAGCCGTTCATTGAGCGCCTCGATGTCCGCAATGATACCGGCCATCTTGTAAACCGCGTTGATGCCCCGCTCCGGCGCCGAGCCATGGCAGGACACGCCGGTGGTGTGGACTTCCATTTCCATTCGGCCGCGGTGACCCCGGTAGATGTTCAGGCTGGTGGGTTCGGTGATCACCACCAGTTCGGGGCGCAGCCCCCCTTCGTTGATGATGTATTGCCAGCACAGGCCATCGCAGTCCTCTTCCTGGACCGTTGCCGTCACATACAGGGTGATCTCTTCCGGCATTCCCCGTTGCTTCAGAAGGGCACCGGCGTAAACGCTGGAGGCCACCCCACCCTTCTGATCGCTGGTGCCGCGGCCAAACAGCAAATCGCCTTCAACGTCCCCGGAATGTGGATCGCGATCCCACAGGGCCGGGTCACCCACGTCCACGGTATCCACGTGGCCGTCCATGGCGATCACCCGCGGCCCTGAACCGATCCGGCCCAGCAGATTGCCCATGGGGTCCACGGTGACTTCATCGTATCCCAGCCTCAGCATCTCCTCCCGGATCCGCTGGATCACCGCCCCTTCCCGGGAGCTGAGGGACGGGATGCGGATGATGTCCTGCATGAACTGCAGGAGATCCTCGCGCATGGCCCGGGCGCCCTCGTAGTAAGCCTTGTTCATGCTGCTACCGCCTGGTTGAAATCGTTGATCAATTGGTCCCATTGACTCACAACATCCTGGGAGAACACCCCGGCCCAGAAATCGGGATCCCACAGCTCGCGCAATTCGTCGGAGCTGCGGCCCTGCTGCTCCACCCAGGTGAAATACTTGAAGTTGTGCAGCGCCTTCTGGTCCGCATAGGTCAGCTCGCGCAGATGGTCCGTAGTGATCCCCTGCAGGTAGCGGGCGTAGTGCTGATCAGCCAGCCGCGGGGAATAGGGCCCGTGGGACTGCTGGACTTCCTCCATGCGGGACTGGTACAGGCTCATGGCGTCGGTCAGCGGGGTAAACAGCACGTCCCGCTGATCCATGTCGTAGTAGTGCGCCGCTTTGATGCTGGCCACCAGATTGCATAGACCGGACAATCCAACCAGGGGCAGCGACTGCAGCAGCCCCTCGTCCACCCCTTCCCGGCGCAGGCACTCATGCCCGGCCGGCTCGTTGAACAGGCGCATCAGCTGCATGGTCTGTTCGTCGTCGATGGCCGCCACCAGGTTGGTGTTGCGCACGTTGTGAATCCACGGAATGTGCTTGTCGCCGATGCCCTCGATGCGATGCTCACCAAAGCCGAACTCCAGCAATGTGGGGCACTGCAGGGCCTCGGCGGCAACTACGCGGACATCCGGGTGGACCTTGCGCAGGTAGTCTCCGGCCGCCAGGGTGCCGGCCGAACCGGTTGCGCTGATGTAGGCTGACAGCCGTCGTCCCTGGCGCCCACCGTTGGCGAAAAACTTTAGAAAGATCTCGTCGATAAAGGATCCGGTCACGTGGTAGTGCCAGATGGCGTTGCCGAATTCTTCGAACTGGTTGAACACCACAATGCCGTCGCCGCGGGATTCGCGCAGCTCCCAGCACTTGTCGTAGATCTCTTTGACGTTGGATTCGGTGCCCGGCGTAGCAATGATTTCGTCGGTTCCGATCTCTTCCAGCCACTGGAACCGTTCCCGGCTCATGCCCTCGGGCAGGATCGCCACTGCCGGGCAGGCCAGCAGGGCGCAGTCATAGGCACCGCCGCGGCAGTAGTTACCGGTGGAGGGCCATACCGCCTTCTGGGTTTCCGGGTCGAAGTTGCCGGTGACCAGGCGGGGCACCAGGCAGCCATAGGCCGCGCCCACCTTGTGGGCTCCGGTGGGGAACCAGTTGCCCAGGATGCCGACGATGGTGGCGTCCACGCCGGTGATTTCCCGGGGAAATTCAATCCAGTTGCCGTGACCGAAGCCGCCGCCGTGGGCCACTGCCTCATTCTTCCACGTGATGCGGAACAGATTTGCGGGATCCAGGTCCCACAAGCCGGTGTCCTTGAGCCGGCCGGCAATGTCCTCGGAAACCTGGGTGGGATCTTTCTGCTGGGCAAAGGTCGGCAGGACGATGCCGCGCTGGCGGGCCCGCTGGACGGATTTTTTCAGGATATCCGGGCGAATTTGCGGCACCAGGTTCATGTCATTTCTCCCAGCTTCACGGCACCCATGTTTACTTTGGGAATGGGATCCAGGTCACCCCAGGCCAGCTCCACTTCGCTGGCGCCATCGTGCATGGCCTGCAGCAGCTGATCCTGGTCCACCGGCAGGCTGCGGACACGGACACCGGTAGCCCGGTAGATGGCGTTGGTGATGGCGGCAGCCGTGGGAATGCTGGACAACTCACCCACACCCTTGGCGCCATAGGGCCCGGTGGAGGCGGGGTGTTCCACAATGTGGGAGGTAATGGCCGGCGCGTGGGTAATGCTGGGCATCTTGTAGCGCGCCATGACGCTGGTCCAGGGTCGGCCCTGCTCCTGGATGTAGTGCTCGGTCAGGGCATAACCCAGGCACATGACAATACCGCCTTCGATCTGGCCCGCCAGGGTCAACGGGTTGATGGCCCGGCCTACGTCATGGGCCGCCACCACCTTGTGAACCTTTACTTCCCCACTGTCCATATTGACTTCGCACAGGGCGGCCTGGGCGCAGAAGCCGAAGGCAAAATGCATATCGCCCCCGCTGCCCAGGGGCCGGGTCTCCGGGGCGTGGTAGTCATGCCTCACCTGGAAGGCGCTTTGGCCATAATCCTGGATCAGTTTGGCCAGGCTGACCGCCTTGTCACCCGACTTGTTACCCGCCTGGGCCTGGCCGCCGACCAGAACAATCCCGTCCGCGCTGCAATCCAACTCCTGCGCGGCTTTGTCCTTCAGCTGCCCTGCCAGCTCCCGGGCCGCCAGCCGGGCCGCGTTGCCGCTGACGAAGGTCTGGCGGCTGGCGGTGGTGGGACCGCCATCGGGGCAATAGTCAGTGTCACCCAGCAGCACCATGACGCTCTCATAAGGCAGGCCCAGTTCTTCAGCGGCACAGGCGGCCAGCACAGCCGGCAGACCCTGTCCCATCTCCGCCGAGGAGGTGCGCACCTCGGCCACCGAATTTTCTCCGGCGCCCAGCTTCAGTTCCACAACGGCGCTGGCCCGGTCCGGTGCCCCGCCGCCCAGGCCGGTGTTCTTGTAGGCCAAACCCAGGCCCCAGGCAAAACGCCGGCTGCCTTCCTGCCAGGACCAGCGGAACTCGCCCTCCCGGATGTCGCCGTTGACCTTGTCGATGCACTCTTTCAGTCCCACGCTCTCACGCATGACCTGGCCGGTGGAAGTCACCGAGCCCACCTCCAGGGCGTTGCGGCGTCGGAATTCCACCGGGTCCATGTCCAGCTGCTCGGCCAACATGTCCATGTTGCTTTCCACCGCGAAACAGCTCTGGGTCACGCCAAACCCGCGGAACGCACCGCTGGGCGCGTTGTTGGTGTACATGGCAAAGCAGTCCACCTTGACGTTGGGCACGGCATAGGGGCCGGCAGCATGGGTGGTGGCCCGGGTAAGGACTTTCTCGGAGAGACTGGCATAAGCACCGGCGTCGCCGTACAGGGTGGCCTGGACCGCAGTCAGCCGGCCCTCCCTGTCGGCACCGCTGCGGATACGGATGACCGTGGCGTGACGCTTGGGGTGAACCAGCAGGCTTTCCCGGCGGGAGTAGCGCATCTTCACCGGCCTTCCGGTTTCTTCCGCCAGCAGGGCCGCGTGGATCTGGCCCATGATGTCTTCTTTACCGCCGAATCCGCCGCCCATCAGGGTCGCCACCACCCGCACTTTGTCGGGTTCCACGCCCATGGCGCTGGCGGTCTGGTCCCGATCCTGGTAGGGAATCTGGCTGCCCACGTAGATAGTGGTTTTGTCGTGCCTGGCGGTTTCACCGCGAACCGCATCAGGGTCGAGTGCGCCACCAAACTGATCGGGGCTGTAACCGGCGGGAACGCCAATGGAACACTCCGGCTCCAGGAACAGATGCTCGGTAGCGGGGGTTCGATAGGTCTGGTCCACCACCACGTGGGCCTGGGCGAATCCCGCCTCGATATCACCCTTGTCCACCCGGATGTGTTTCAGCAGGTTGCCATCTCCGTGACCTTCGTGAACCCGTGGCGAATCCGGGCGTGACGCTTTGATGGCATCGCTGACCACGGGCAGCTCTTCGTAATCCACCTGGATCAGATCCAGCGCTCGGGCCGCGATTTCCTCGCTGTCGGCGGCCACAATGGCCACGGCATCACCGCAATAGCGCACCTTATCGGCGCAGAGCACCGGCCAGTCCGCTACCACCAGGCCGTGCAGGTTGCGCCCGGGGATCTCAGCGTGGGTCAGCACCGCGTGGACCCCGGGCAGGTCCCTGGCGGCTCCGACGTCGATTGAGCGGATTCTGGCGTGGGGCACGCCTGCGCGTTTGGTGCGGGCGACCAGCATTCCGGGGAAAACATAGTCATCGGTGTACCGGGCCGCCCCGGTGACCTTGGCCCGAGCCTGCTTGTTGGGCACGGGTTTGCCAATTACCGTGGTCTCGGACCGGGACTCGGGAAACTCCGCCGGACTGCCCTGTCCCGAGGCCTGGAGTATCGCCCGGGTCACGCTCTGATAACCGGTGCACCGGCAGTAGGAATCCTTCAGCGCCACCCGGATGTCGTCAGCGGTGACTGCCTTGCCGTCTGATCGGCACCCATCAATCAGACCCTTGGACGTCATGATCAGCCCCGGAGTGCAGATGCCGCACTGGACAGCGCCATGGTCCAGGAAAGCCTGCTGCAGCGGATGCAGTTCCCCGTCCGGGGACAGGCCCTCGATAGTCTCTACCCGGGCGCCCTGGGCCTTGAACGCCGGATAAACGCAGCTCAGCACAGGGGTGCCGTCAACCAGCACCGTGCAGATTCCGCACTCCGCCTCGCCGCAGCCGATCTTGGTACCGGTCAGGCCCAGGTCCTCCCGCAGGACCTCTGCCAGGTATCGGGACTGAGGAACGTCAATTTCCACCGCACGGCTATTGACGGTCAATTTCAGCAGGCTCATGGGCCTGGGTCCCTTGTGTCTACTGCCCGCCGGGCAGCCCGGGCCAGGATCTCCGGCAGATAGCTGCGGACCATCCGGGCACGGTACTCGTGGCTGGCGCGGTACTTGCTGGCCCGCAGCGTCACGCTGGACAGGGCGACCTCGGCAGCCTGTTTGAAATGTTCCTCCGTGGCAGCCTTTCCTTCCAGCGACGCCATGGCCTCTTCGGCCACGAAAGGTACCGGCCCTACGGGACCCATGCTGATGCGGACTGCCTGGACCCGGCCGCGGTCATCCAGCTTCAAACGCACGCCCATGGAGATGATGGGCAGGCACAAACCCTGGGGGCGCATCACCCGGTGATGGGCCGACCCTTCACCCGCGCCGGTGGCCTTGAAACGCAGCCGGGTCAGGACCTCCCGATGCCGGTCGATGAAGCTGCGGCCCGGCCCCTTGAAGGAGTCCTGCATAGGCATCCAGCGCCGGCCGGAAGGTCCGGCAACCTCGATTTCACCACCCAGGGCCAGCAGCCCAATGGTGCCGTCACCGGCAGGTAATGCGTGGGCAACGTTGCCGGCCAGGGTGCCGGAATTCCTGACCTGGGGACCACCGATCACGCCGCAGCTTTCCGACAGGCAGGTGCCGCAGCGAATGATGTCGGGATTCCTGATGATCTGGGTATGGGTGACGCCGCAGCCAATGACGATGTAATCGCCGTCCCGGGTGACCTGATCCAGGCCCGCAATCCGGGATGCATCGATCAAGGCTTCGATGGGTTTGCGCAGGCCCCTCCGGATTTCCACCAGCAGGTCGGTGCCGCCCCCCACCACACGGGCCTGACCACCATAGCGCTCCAGCAGCGCTACGGCCTGTTCCACGGAATCCGGCGTATGATAATGGTTCCAGCCGTTGATCAAGTGCCTGATTCCATCAGTGGATCCGGTTCCAGATCCTTGCGGCGCGTTCCATGCACCGGGCACGGATGGCGTCTTCATCAACACCGGTCACGCGACCATCCTCCACCACCACCTGGCCCCTGGCAATGGTGGTGCGTACGCGAGAGTAACTCAGCCCAAACAGCAGGTGCCCATAAAAAGTGTTCGCGTTCACCGGCGTGAACGGCACGTACTCCGGGATAATCAGGTCGGCCAGTTGCCCCGGCGCCAGGGCGCCCCGTGACTCGGGGAACAGGCGGTTGCAGATCTGGCGATTGTTGTTCAGCAGGATCTCGCAGGCCTCGCCAAAGGCCAGGGTCGGATCCCGGGCATCGGCACGCTGGTGCAGGTACATGGCCCGGGCCTGGGAAATCAGGTGGGAGGACATGCCGTCGGTGCCCACACCCACCCGTACGCCGTGCTCAAGCATCTCCAGAATTGGCGAAACTTTCAGTCCGTTGTTCATGTTGGACTCGGGATTGTTGACCAGGATGGAATCAGTCTCCCGCAGCCGGTCCATCTCCTCGGGCCGGAGATAGCTGCCGTGGATGAACAGAGTTGTGGGCCCCGGGATCCCGAACTGATCGAAGCGCTCCATGATGGACTGCCCGGTTTCCTGGCGCGTGACCTGCAGGTCGATTTCATCCTCGGCCGCGTGGACGTGAAAGCCGACATCCAGGTCCTGGGCAATCGCCGCACATCGCTCCAGGGTCGCGGTCCCCAGGGTCATCAGGGCGTGCAGGCCAAACAGCGCCGACATCTGCCTGTCCCCGGCTGCCGCAGACTGGCGGCATTTGCGGATGTAGCGTTCGTTTTCCTCGATGCCCTCACCCTCGCGGTTGCGGTCGGAGACCTCGTAGCACAGGCAACCGCTCAAGCCCACGTCCCGAAACGCCCGCTCTACCTGGTCCAGGCTGCCGTCACACACCGAGGGCGATGCGTGGTGATCGATAATGGTGGTGCAGCCATCTTTTGCCGCCTGCATTACCGCCAGCAAGGCGGAGTAGTAGACATCGTCAGCATCCAGGGCGGCATCCAGTTTCCACCAGAGGTTTTTCAGGTTCTGTTCGAAGTTGCGTGCAGGTGGTCCTGGCGGGGTTAATCCCCGGGCGAAGGTGGAGTACAGATGGTGGTGGGCGTTGATCAGCCCCGGCATGACCACGCAGCCGCCGGCGTCGATGGTCCGGTCCGGGGTACAGGATTCGGGTGGAGTTTCGCCCACGGCAACGATCCGGTCGCCCTCCATGTAGACGCAGCCGCCTTGGATAAAGCGGTTGTGCTCGTCCAGGGTGACCAGCTGTGCGTTGGTGATCAGCAGCGAACTCATGGCCGGGCCTCCGGTGTGTCAGACTGTACCGGCAAAAATGGCAGCGACTGCTGCAGACCGCGCAACAGGGCCAGCATGGCTGCACAGGGCTCCAGGCTCAGGTCGCTGTCGGCGACGTCGTCGCTGGTGAGCGCGGCGCTTTCCACGCTGAAGCTGTCGGGGTCCAGCGTCACGTCAAAGCCAGGGGCGGAATAGTCCAGCCTGCCGTTCAGCTCAAGTCGATGGGTCGTTCCTTGCCAGCGCGCGTCCATGGCCCAGCCCGCTGGGCCGCTGAACAGCATGAAGGCGTTGGTGTCCTGGGACTCGAATTCCTCCCGATCCAGGTACAGCCGGGGCTTGTCGTTGAACGGGCGGCCGGCGGTGGGGCAAAACGTCGTGCAGTTGCCGCACTCGTTGCAGAAATCTGCCAGCACGGCCACCTGGAACGATTGCTGAACCCGGAAGCGCTTCGTACCCGGCGTCGCCTGTAGCGCGCCCCCGTTGCGGGCCAGGTCCGGCAGCACGAGGTCCATGGCCTGGGCCTGGTAGGTTTGCAGGGCCAGGTTGGGACAGACGCTGACGCAGAGGCTGCAGTAGCGATCGCAGTCCAGGCAGCGCTCCGCCTCGGCCCGGGCCTGGTCCACGGCATAGGTCCGCACCACCTCGTCGAAATTCCGACGCCGGTCCAGCGGCGTTTCCGGCGGAGAGGTACGCCACTGACGGTGACCGCGGCGGGCCAGCAGGTCGTTGACCTGGACGGGCGGTGGGGAATGGGCCAGCGCCGGCTGTTCAGCGTGTCCAAGGCTGGAAAGAATGCTGGCCGCAATGGCTTTACCCGCCGCCGCCGCCTTGACGATGGATGCCGGGCCCTCGTTGGCCACATCGCCGCCGGCGTAGACGCCGGCAACCGAAGTGGCAAAGGTCTCCGGGTCGGCCGCGATGTAACCCTTGTCGTTGAGGGCGACCGTCTGGCCACCGAAAAAGTCCAGCACCGCGGTCTGACTGATGGCAAGAATCAGCGTGTCCAGGGGAAACTCAACTTCCGAGTCCGGAATTTCAACGGGAATTTTGCGGCCGGACGCGTCCCGTTCGCCCGAAAACTCCATGCGCCGGCATACCAGTCCCCGCAGACGGCCATCTTCCACCTGCAGGCGCTGGGGCTTGCACAGCTCCACCACCTCGATACCCTCTTCCATCAGGTGGGTGATTTCCTCCCGGTCGGCGGGCATCTGGTCCACGGTCCGCCGGTAGATCAGGGTGACCTTCGCGTCGGACCGGCGCCACGCGGTCCTGGCGCAGTCCATGGCGGTGTCCCCGGCGCCGATGACGCCGACCCGTTCACCCAGCTCCGGGACGCGCTCTTCCCGTGATCCTCGCAGGAACTCCAGCGCGTCAACAACACCCTGGCAGTCTTCACCCTTAAGCTTCAGGGTCTTGCTGAGCTGGGCGCCTACCATAATCGCCACCGCGTCGAACCCATCGCGCTGCAGGTCCGGCAGGGTGAAATCCCGGCCCGCCCGCTGGTGGTAATGGACTTTCACGCCGAGTTGCTCCAGCGGCGCAAAGTCGCGGTCAAACACGGCCTGGGGCAGACGGTATTCCGGCACCGCGCCGCCCACCATGCCGCCGGGATAAGGCTGCTGCTCGAAGATGTCCACCTGGCAGCCCGCCGTGGCCAGTTCCCGGGCGGCCGCCATGCCGCCGGGACCCGCGCCGATGATGGCCACCTTCCCGGCCATGGGATCCGCAGGCGGAGACACGGACTCGGCCTGCTGCCGGTCCATGATGAAGCGCTTGACGTCGCGGATCGCCACCGGCTCGTCCAGGTGACTGCGCACGCAGGCATGTTCACACAGATGATCACAGACCCGGCCCAGGACACAGGGAATGGGATTGTCTTC
>JASJDM010000060.1 GCA_030065125.1 Lysobacterales bacterium
CCGCCAGGTTGCATACGCTGAAGCATTCATTTCCGTGAAAATCGTCAACCACACCGCCTTCATGGTGGAGGCGCTCCCCAATCACATCCGGGGTGACCGGGCCATCCTGACGATAATTGTCAAAGCAACCCTGGAAATCCCGGAGCAGGGCCTGGCCACGCTGGCGGCGGAGCAGATTCCGGTCGCCTTTGGCGACGAGTTTGTCGATAGGGGTTTTGGCGTCGTGAAGTTCGAGTCGGACCTGGCGCCGTTCAAGCCAAAGGCTGACGTGGTGCTGGTAGGCCGTGCCCATTCGCCCGGGGGGCGACCCGCCAAAAGCCTGCAGGTGAGTCTGCGGGTGGGCGATACCATCAGCACCATACAGGTCGTGGGAGACCGTCGCTGGCTGGCAGGAACCGGATCGCCGCCCAGGGTATCCGACCCCGAGCCGTTCACCACCATGGAGCTGAGTTACGAGCGGGCTTTCGGCGGGGTTGATGAAAGCGGCGGAGACGCCTGCCTTGAAAACCTGGTGGGTCGGGGTCTCATTGCCGAAAGCACCCAAACGCTGGAACAGGACGTACCGCTGCCGAACCTGGAAGATCCCGATCACATGATCGGCAGCTCGCGGGACCGGCCGCAGCCGGTGGGTTTCGGTTTCTACGCGCGGAACTGGAAGCCCCGCCTGGACTACCTCGGTACCTACGACGCACAGTGGCAGGAGGAAATCGCACCCAATCCTCCGCTGGATTTCCGCTCTGATTTTTACAACGCCGCTCACCCCAAGCTGCAGGTGGAGGGATACCTCCGGGGGGACGAGGAAGTCGAACTGGTCAACCTTACCCCGCAGGGTCGGACGCTGTTCCAGCTGCCGGGCCTGATCCCGAGAGCCACGGTCAGCAAAATCGTTCGTCAGCAGACCGAAACCGGAGAGGGCGGCGACGATCGCCAGGTGATGGAAACAATCGCGCTTCAGCTCGATACCCTGTGCCTGGAGCCCGACGAGGGACGATGTTTCCTGGTGTGGCGGGGATTCAGCCAGATTGAGGGTTTGACGGCCCAGGAGGTGGAGACGGTGGAGGTACGGCTTTCGCAGCCGCAGCAGTGAGCGGGGGCCTGCCGTTAAGCTTTGCCGACGCGGGACTGGTGACCGCCGTGGGCGGCTGTTACGAGCAGACCGCCACCTCGATTCGCGCCGGCATCAGCCGGCTGAACCTGGCCTGGGACCACGGTGAGGACTCGAATGACCTGCTGTTCTGCGCCCGGGTGGAAGACGGTTTCCTGCCTGCGCTGACGTCGAAGCTCACACAGGTACTGGCCGACTCACCGCGGACGGTTCGCTGCCTGCAGCTGGCCCAGCTGGCGCTGCAGGACCTGGCTGTCGATGCCCTCGACGACGTTCCCCTGTTCCTGGCGCTGCCCGAACCGTCAGAAGGCCTGGAGCCCCTGCTGAACGATTTTCCCGACATGCTGGAGCAGCAGACGGGTTTGCGATTTTCGGCAACCCACCGCCAGGTGTATGCCTACGGCCAGGCTGGCGGGCTGGCGGCCTTTCACGGTGCGCGGTCCCTGATCGAGGCAGGCTCAGCACCCCGGGTGCTGCTGGGAGGGGTAGACTCCCGCAGCCAGGCCCGATCGCTGGCCTGCTTCAGGGCCCAGGACCGCGCCCTGCGGCTTGAGCAGGCTCACGGTTACGTTCCCGGGGAAGGCGCGGGGTTTCTGCTGATTGAGGCTGCCGGCGCGGACAGCGAGGTGCTGATCCACGAACCGGGCTTTGCACAGCAGGCCCCGGATGCGGCAGAGACGAAACCGGCCGATCCAGGCCAGGGGAGCGAGGCCCCGGGCACGGCTCTGGGCAAAGCGATGGCGGCGGCGGCCCGCAACGCCGGCGGCGACACCGTCGCGACCCTGATCAGCCCACTCACCGGCCAGGTCGACCAGACCAACGAGTGGGGGGATGCCTGCACCCACCTGGCGGACCACATCTCCATGACGCCGTTTCTCACCCATCCGTGCCACCTGTTCGGGGACCTGGGCGCTGCCCTGGCGCCGGTTTCCGTCGCCCTGGCAGCCCACGGCATCAAGGGCAGCTATCTCCCGGCACCAGTCATGGTCTGCAGCATCTCCGATGGTGGCCAGCGGGCCGCAGCCCTTGTCACCAGCAGCGCGGATAAGGCCTAGCCTGGGTTCATGAATTGCCCAGGCTAGCCTGGATCGGAATCGCTCAAACGGGGAAGGTGGGCTGAAAAGCCGCACAACGGCGTGAGGGGTTGCTCGGGTTGTTCCTGGGCCAGCAGCATCGTGGCAAAGGCCCGCGCGTGTTCATTGTCCCTGTTGATGACTTCTGCCAGGCGTTCAGCCGATCTGCGCTGGCCCAGCAGCCACTGCTCGTCTCCCGCGGGATAATGCCGCTGGTTGTCCTCCCACCAGGCAGCGATGGCCTCGGGATCGGGCTGAGGCAGGTTGAACCCTTCGCCCACGTAAGCCTCCTCGGCGTCATAATGGCCCTCGGATGCCACCAGGCCCTGGCGCGCGTAATCCAGGCTGGTTATGAGGCCCAGGGCCTCGGCCGCAAACGGCGCCGTCCAGGGTTCCTCCATCAGCCTGATCAGGCCATCGATCATCTGAACCAGCCCGGCGTATCCGGCCAGGCGCGCGCCGTAGCGTCGGGTTGATGGCTCCCGCGCCAGCTCGCCCGCGAGGTCCCGGCACGCCTCCGCGGAAAGGACTGTGGCCAGAAGCCGAAGGGCCCTCCAGCCGCAGGCCTCACCCAGGCAGGACTGCAGTGCCGCCCGGGCCTCTCCGCTGCCGGTGAGTGCGAGCCAGCGTGCGCCCTGGTAACGAATCGCCGCATCTTCCGAGTCCAGTGCCGCCTCGGCGCCAGGCGCCGCCTCATGCAGGCGCAGGCTGCCGGCGAGTTCCAGCCCGGCTTCCCGCAGCGCCGAGTGCTCCGACGCCAGTACCCGCTGAAGGGACTCGCCAGGTTGGACGCCAAGATCGTGGGCCGCAGCGATGGCGGTTCCCAGAAGCGCCGGATCGTCCTCCTCGAGCCAGGCCCGGACCAGCCCGGCACCTTCGGACGGCTCCAGGGTCTGCACTGCGGCCGCGGCGGCGCCCAGGCCGCCGTCGCCGGCCAGCACGGCCTGTTTCAGTTCGTCGGGCCACGCGCGGTGGCTGAGCAGCCACAGGGCACAGCAGCTGTAGATGTAGCCGCTGTCCCCGGCGGCGGCCATTGCCAGCAGGCGCTCCTGCTCAGTGGCAAGATCACCCAGGATGCCACTGAGATGGGCTGCGACCTGCTGATCGAATCGGTCAAGCCCTCCAGCCTCGACGATCCAGCTGCATTCGAGCCGGCGCCGCGTCTGGTAGAGGAATGCCGCCTGGCTCGCGTGCTCGGCGGTGATATCGGAAAAATACAAAAGCCGGGCCGCGTCAGTTGATCTGCACCGATCCACCCTGGATACGGTGGACGCCGTCAGCGCGGGAGGTCAAGGTCTTGCCCTTGACTGTCACCTTGCCTGCCTTGGTGAGCGTCAGGCTGGCCTCACCGCAGCGCAGCGTCAATTCGTCTTCAGCTTCCAGGGTCAAACGCCCGTTGCCCGGCCTCACCACCGCGTCGGGGTGAAGCTGGCCGAGGATCACGGGCTGCTCCGGGCGGCCCTTGATGAAAGCCAGCACCACGGGCTGCCCCTGGTCCCCATCCAGTGCAGCGGTGCTGACCGCGGCATACTCGTGAGTCACACCCTGGTGGCAAAAACGTACCCGCAGTCCGACATCCCCGCCGTCCACCAGCTCGCCGAGCAGCAGGCCGTCAACCTTGACCTGGGCGTCATCGCTGCGCCCCCGCGGTCGTGACAGCATGTCTTCGAATGTCGCCTCGGCAGTTGCTGCCCCGCTTTTGCTTTTGCTGGGCTGTTTGCTCATCAGTTCTGCATGATCATGGGCGCGCTCATCCGGATCATCCCCGGATTCATCTCGATTTTCGAGGCACCGCAGGTCAAGGTGATTGACATGTTGGCGGTCAACTCGATCTGCATCGCCGCTTTCTGCTCGATGTTCATCGTCGCTTCAACCTTGTGGTTCTTCATCACCGTGACGGTGCGACTGCCGAGCTTCAGGTCCAGGGTATCGTCACCCCGGTCGATGGTGACCTTTCGGTTGTTGGCAATAGTGCTGGTCTGGTCGTTTCCGATCGAGTTGTCTTCATTGTTGCCAATGGTTTTGCTGCGGTTGTTGCCGACGTCGAGGGTCTGGTTGTTTTCCACCACCGTGTCCATGTCTTTTTCGGCATGGACGTAGAGCTGCTCGCTGCCTATCTTGTCCTCGAAGCGGATCTCGTTGAAGTTGTCGGTTCCGCCGCCTTTCGATGAACGCGTCTTGATACCCGACTGGGTCTTGTTGCCGGGCAGCTCGTAGGTGGGCATATTGTCGCCATTGTAGACTGACCCCGTGATGAGCGGCTGATCCGGGTCTCCTTCCAGGAAAGAGACCACCACTTCATGCCCGCAGCGGGGAATGAACTGGGCGCCCCATTTTTTGCCTGCCCACATTTGGGCGACCCGGATCCAGCAGGAGCTGTTTTCATCTTTGCGGCCCAGACGATCCCAGTGGAACTGAACCTTGACCCGGCCATACTTGTCCGGCCAGATTTCCTCGCCCGAGGGACCCACCACCACTGCCGTTTGCGGGCCCTGGACGAATGGCCGCGCAGTCAGTCGCGGTGGCCGGTAACGCTCGGCGCTGGGGACTGCCTGGAATCGGCATTGGAAGGTGTGGGCCGCGCTGCTGGCGTCGGAGCTGATATAGGAATCTATTCGGTATTCCTGCTCCGCGTACAGGACAAGATATTCCCGGTTTTCCATGGACCGGTCGTGCTGCTGGAGGCTGAACAGAAACCCGGGGGCCAGGCCGCGTGCATCGCCGGTTCCCTGAACCACATCGTAGCTGGCTGCCTCTTCCTGCATGCGGATCTTGGCGTAGTTGTCCCCGTCGCCGTTCTCCGTGTATTCGCCCGGGTAATCACGCTGTTCGAAACTGGACATGACGTGGGGCCGGGTAATCTGGGATTTCGCCTCGAGGTTCTTTTTCGGGGCTTCCAGGTCATAGTCGTCATGCACGTACTTGCCGCTGCGGACACTTTTTGTGGCGCGGATAGCCTGAATATGGTCGCGCTCCCGCAAGTCGTCGTGATGGGGCGGGTAATACTTCAGCGAGGCATAGTTGGGAAACGGTTCGTGGGCTGAATAGTCGTCGGCCAGCACCAGGGTGTGTTTGCCCGCCTCGTGCTTGAAATAGTAATAAATGCCCTCCTGTTCCAGCAGCCGTGACAGAAAGTTGAACGCCGTCTCTCGGTACTGAACACAGTATTCCCAGGTCCTGTAGGTACCGGTCAGACGATCCTCAACGTCCGTAAACCCATATTCAGCGGACAATTCCTTGAAAATGTCCGGGACCTTTTTCTCCTGAAAAATCCGGCAGTCAGAGGTCCGGTTCAGGAACCAGGTCCAGGGTTTGATTTCCAGCTGGTAGACCGCCCAGGTATCCTGGTACTCAGAGAAGCTGAAGCGGGCCACGTAGCCATGGAAGTAGCGGATACCTTCATGGACTTCGATCTCGACGGTGGCGGTTTTTCCCAGCAGGTCCTCCAACTTGATGTCGCCGTCTTCGCTGAAAGCAGTGGCATTGATGGTATACAGCTGGCTGACGCCTTCTTTCACCCACAGGTTGCTGATGAAAAGCTTGTCCTTGCCCAGCGGCGTATGCAGCTTTACCGCCCTTTTGTCCTGTGTCGGTGTTCCCATAACTCAATGCTTCCTGTTTTCGCCGAATCCGCTCAGTCGCCGAATCGGTAATCAAACTCGCCGTCTTTGATATCCACGCTGATGCCCTGCACCGGTTCACCGCTGAGCTGGCGTTCCAGCAGTCCACGGCTGGCTTCCGGCAGCAGTGTATTGGTCAGTATGGCGTCGATCATGCGGCCACCGCTTTCCAGTTCGGTGCAGCGTTCCACGATATGGCGGACGACGTCGTCGCTGTAGTTGAAATCCACACCCCAGTTGTCGCTGATGCGATCGGAGATCCGACCCAACTGCAGTCCGGCGATCCGGGCAATGACTTCGTCGTTCAGAGGGAAAAACGGAATCACCACGAGCCGGCCCAGCAGCGCAGCCGGAAACACCTGCAGCAGTGGTTCGCGCAGTGACTTGGCCAGCCCCTCGGTGGACGGCATCAGCTCAGGATCCTTGCACATGTTCATGATCAGGTCGCTGCCCACGTTGGAGGTCAGCAGAATGATGGTGTTCTTGAAGTCGATCATGCGGCCTTCGCCGTCTTCCATCGCTCCTTTGTCAAAAACCTGGAAGAAGATCTCGTGAACGTCGGGGTGAGCCTTTTCAACCTCGTCCAGCAGCACCACGCTGTAGGGCTTGCGCCGAACCGCTTCGGTGAGGATGCCGCCTTCACCGTATCCCACATAGCCCGGAGGCGCTCCCTTGAGGGTGGAAACCGTATGGGCTTCCTGGAATTCGCTCATATTGATGGTGACCACGTTCTGCTCGCCACCGTAGAGGGTTTCCGCCAGAGTCAGCGCTGTCTCCGTTTTTCCGACGCCGGAGGGACCGGCCAGCAGAAACACGCCGATGGGTTTGTTCGGGTTGTCCAGCTTGGCGCGAGAGGTCTGGATCCGTTTCGCAATCATTTCCAGGGCATGGTCCTGACCGATGACCCGCTGCCCCATGGTTCCGGCCAGCTTCAGTACCGCTTCAATCTCGTTTTTGACCATGCGGCCTACCGGAATCCCGGTCCACTCACCGACAATGGTGGCGATGGACTGACCGTCCACACAGGGATACATCAGCGGATGTTCGCCCTGGATCTCTTCCAGTTTGTCCTGGCACCCCCGCAGCTGCTCGAGCAGGGCAGGGCGGTCGAGTTGCTCTTCGGTTGCCGTTTCCCCGGTGGGCGCCGGCTCAACCGCCCCGTCCTCATCGGACCTGGGCGAACTGTCCCCTTCAGCAGTTGTCTGGTCTTCGGTCGGCGACGGCTCTGCTGCTTCCCCGGCTTCGCCTTCGTCGGCTTCCTCGGGATGCAACTTGGCCCGCAACGCAAGGATCTCTTCCACCAGGTTTTTCTCGCTGTCCCAGCGGGTCCGAAGTTCACCCAGCTGTTCAGTTTCAGTCGCCAGTTCACCCTCCACCGAGTCGCGGCGACTACCCACGTCGAGCCCAAGATCGCTTTCCCGTTCGAGGATACTGAGCTCCGTTTCCAGGGCTTCAATCCGCCGACGGGAATTTTCAACTTCCGCGGGTTCGGCGAAAAGCCCGGTCGCTACGCGGGCCGCTGCGGTATCCAGCAGGGTCACCGACTTGTCGGGCAGCTGGCGCGCTGGAATGTAGCGATGGGACAGCTGGACCGAGGCCTCCAACGCCTCGTCCATGATCAGCACACGGTGATGTTGCTCCATGGCCGGCGCGATGGACCGCATCATCTGGATAGCCCGATCTTCACTGGGTTCGTCAATCTGAACCACCTGGAACCGGCGGGTCAGGGCCGGATCTTTTTCGATGTGCTTTTTGTACTCCGCCCAGGTGGTGGCAGCAATGGTGCGCAGTGTGCCCCTGGCCAGCTCGGGTTTCAGCAGGTTGGCGGCGTCCCCGGTTCCAGCCTCGCCTCCGGCCCCGATCAGCGTATGGGCCTCGTCGATGAACAGAATAATCGGGGTTGGTGAAGACTGGACTTCTTCGATTACCATTTTAAGCCGGTTTTCGAACTCGCCTTTCATGCTCGCTCCGGCCTGCATCAGCCCTACATCCAGGGTTCGCAAGGTCACACCCTGCAGCGGGGGCGGTACATCTCCCCGGGCAATCCGCAGGGCAAATCCCTCCACCGCCGCGGTTTTGCCGACGCCGGCTTCACCGGTAAGGATTGGATTGTTCTGCCGGCGCCGCATCAAAATATCGATAATCTGTCGTATCTCACTATCTCTACCTACGATATTGTCGACCTCACCCTGCCGCGCTCTTTCGGTGAGGTCCACGGAGAACTGCTGCAGTGCCTCCTGTTTACCCATCTGGGCCGGGGCCATGGCGCTGCTGGCTTCGCCCGGAGCAACACCGCCTCCCACCTCGCTGCCATCGTTCGCGGCCATCGCCTCTTCCGGGGAGCCGCCGCAGATCTCATCGAACCGATGACTCAGTTCGTCGGCACTCAGCTTGCTGAACTCACCGCTGATGGGAACCAGAGCATTGCGTAACGACGGGGTTTTGAGAATCCCCACGAACAGGTATCCGGAGCGAACGCGGCTGTCTCCAAACATCAACGTGGCGTAGACCCAGCCCCGCTCAACCGCTTCTTCCAGGTGTGAAGACAGGTCAGAGATGGATGTTGCACCCCTGGGCAGGCGGTCCAGGGATTCGCTGAAATCCCGGGCCAGGTGTGATGGATTCAACTCAAAATGCTGCACAATCCGGTGCAGGTCTGAATCGTTCAGCTGCAGTATCTGGTGCAGCCAGTGGCTGAGCTCCACGTAGGGATTGCCACGCATCTTGCAAAAGACCGTAGCGCTCTCGATGGCTTTGTAGCAAAGGCTGTTCAGTTTCCCGAACAGCGCGACTCTGCTGATTTCTGTCATGGGTTTTTACTCTCTAACGCTGTTAACCGGTGGACTCAGTCGGGGCATATGGACAAAATCGTCAGCGTCTGCTTCCCGCTCTTCATGATACAACCAGGTTGACCAGCCCAGTTGTCCGTATTCGCCCAGCTTCAGGGTAGGAACTTCCTCCTTTTTCAGTACCATACCGTACTCCCAGGCGTACTCATCACCCAGGTAATTGCGGATTGCCGCCTTCAGCCGCTCCACACGACCGCTGTCGGGCAGCAGCGACTGAAAGGAGTCGAGATCCAGCGGTCCAAACTGCAGCAGGAATTTCTGCTGGCATTCATAAACGGATTCGCCAATGACGACGTCCTGCCCCAGCCGGCTGGCCCCCAGGCTGGTTCCCAGGAAACAGCGGGCATCTTTGGGCAGCACCAGCCACTCGCCGCGGAATTCCTCCATCTGAACCGGCATCTCGAACAGGTGCAGCAGAATGGCCAGCAGGCCTTCGGGATGTTTCGTGCGCGAAGCGTAGCGACCCGACAGGAACAGCTTGGCGAGGTCGGACAGCGCGTCCCGCTCGTAAAAGCTCTCCCCATTGAGCCCGATGAGCGCCGAGATATGCGACGCAAACCGGCGGTCTTCTTCGGGCCGGCAAAGATCCACGGCCGGTTCCGCGTCGGCCCAGATGCGGTAGAACAGCATGCCGAGGCGGTGGTGGAAAATATCGGCAAAACGCGCAATGGTTGGGTCCCGGTGCCCCATCAGCCGATCCCGGGCGTACTCGGTCATGTGGGTGGGCAGGGGCCCATTGGGGCCGAACAGGCCAAAAAAATACTGTCCGAGGATCAGGGCGCCGTCTTTGTCTTCGGTATGAGACAGGGTGGAGGGCGCAAATTCCAGGAACGGGTCCTGGGAGATTCGTATGGGGTCGTCGCGCAGGCGGCGGGACTGACCAAACCGCGGTTTGTCAGGATAGAGGGCCTCCATCAGCCGCATCGCCTGGTAAAAACCAAAGCTGAACGGTGACGCCTCGAGTGCGCTCTTCAGATCGTCCGGCGCCGACCCAGTCTCACTGGCCATCGCATAATTTCGCCTCGTTCTGTAGAGGCGATCACTGTCTCGGTGAAAGAGTTTACTGAAACGAATCGGGCAAAAAACTCTTCCATGATCTTGCCAAATACGAAAATCCCGGATCCTTCAAATTGTGTCTCATCCAGGGTCAGCTTGATCAGCAATCCCCGCGCCGCGGTGATGGGGCCGGGGATCGGAATGCGGCGCACCACGCGCTCACACTCGATATTCCTGACGCCTCCGACCTGCTTACGTGCCGCTGCATCGTTACGGTCGATGTACAGCTCCAGCATTTCGCGAAGGGTGGCTGCTCCGTTACCCTCGCTGGGATCGTACAGCGAGAGGTAGTTCAGTGTCAGGTGGCTGATCATGCGCCAGGCACTCTGGCCCTCGGGATGAACCGGCCGCGGCGCCGTGGGGCCCGCCAGACACCGAATCGAATCCACCGGCGCGCCGGACACCAGGGCAAAGTCGGAATTCCCCTGACCTACCGGCATGTGCAGAGCCAGATCGCGGTTGGTGCACAGTGCTTCCACGGCCAACTGCTTGAGCGCAGAGGGGAATGGCGCCTCATTGGCGTCACAGGGGGTCACGTAGACTTCGCTGCCGATATAGCTGGAACGGGGCCCTTCGCGCTCCTGCCGGCTGGACAGCATGCGCTGCCGGCGCCTTTGGGTGTAGTAAGCCTGGGGCTCGAACCGGTTGATCCTGTCATTGGAATAATAGTACGGATTAAGTTCGTAACCTTCCTGCAGATCCGCTCCAAAACCTCGGACCGAAGTGATTGAGTGGATCTCAAAATCCATCGGGCGGGTACGGTCGGGCACCACGTGCAGCTCACTGTCACGATTGGTGACCTGGACGCGATCACATTTCTTGCTGAACAGGTTAACGGCCGGAGTGCAGAACAGCGAAAAATTGTCAGGCTCCACCGCTTTGTTCAGAGCCGGATCACTGCGGTCAAAGTACAGCACCAGATCAATGGTCCTGGACTGGGCCTTGGCCAGTCCACGGTTCAGATTGCGCAGGGTGACAAAATGAAAAACAGGCGCAAAGGTGAAGTATTCCTGCAGCAGGCGATAGCCCTGGAATGCCCGCAGCTCGAGGGGCAGAACGGCTTCCTCGCTCGCGAACCCTGGCAGGATCACGTCGTCGGCCGGCTGGGTTGTTATCATTCGCTGGCGTCCGTCCCGAACCAGAACCGAGTATCCCAGCCCGTTGCCGTGGATCTGCTCCAGCAGCCGTACGCTGACGTCTCCCGCACCACGGATGAACAGACCCAATTCATCCAGCGCCATTTCGTCAGTGGTGACCCCGGCGGTGGTTTTGAGGGTGATCCGTAGACCGGCCTGGCTTCCGGCAGGGGCCGACAATTCGGCCGCAGAGAGATCTCCGGCGGTGGGAAGATAACGCGCGGACTCGATTTCCAGTGGCCACAGGGTAACGTCGCGGCTGGTGCGAAACTCCGCCCCGGTCTGCTCACCCCGGCCAATCTGCCCGCGCAGCACTTCGTCTCGGTTCACGGTAAAGCCATCGGCCAGTCCTGCCTCGGCCAGATCGGGCTGGAACTGCACGATGGCCATGGATGGCGTTGGTGCCAGATAGTGTGGATACACGATCTCCAGCAGGTGCTGGGTGAACTTCGGAAACTCCCGGTCAATCTTCAGCTGGAGTCGCGCCGCAAGAAACGCCAGGCCCTCCAGCATCCGCTCCACGTAGGGGTCGGCGCATTCGAATTCTTCCAGTCCCAGCCGGCCGGCGATCTTGGGAAACTCCCGGGCAAACTCCGCTCCTACTTCGCGCAGGTGCTGCAGCTCATTGTTGTAGTACCGGACGAATGTTGGATTCATGCCGTGAGTCTAACGCTGTTCGACGTCCACGTGGCCGGTATCGATGTCCACCGCGGTCTGGAGATACAGCTGGATGGGAACGGGTTGTGCCCAAAGCTGCCCTTCAATGGTGAAGGAAACGGCATTCCGGCTCATCTGCGCCTCGTCCACTACCGCGTTGACACGCAGGGTGTGGGGCAGGATACGGGGCTCGAAATTGAGAATAGCCTCTTTGACCATGCGTTCCATGTCCAGGGCCTCCAACCCGGCCGCGGACACCCCGGAGAGATCAGGAACGCCAAAGTTGATGACGGATTTCCTGGCGTAGGGATAATCGTCCAGGTCCTGGACTGTTTCCAGGTTTCCCGCGTTGAGCAACCAGGCCAGATCGCGTCTCACCACCTTGCGCAGCTGGCTTAGGCTGAATACGCGGCGGCTGCGCGGCTCTTCCTGGCGCTCAGGCTGTTCATCGGTCAGACGGTCGAGCAGGGAGGGCTGCAGCCGTTCCTTTTGTGTCAACTCAGCCATGAAGCCGCAAAGGTATCATCCGCAGGTTCAGTGCACAGCCGCCTGCTCATCCGCTGCTGTCTCAAAGGTGATTTCCCTCGTGTCCAGCAGCGCATGGTCACCGCTGTCGGTGGTCAGCAGCCGTTGGCCGTGGCCAACATAAAAGCCCTCTTCAGGCTCCGACCACCGGGTCATGCGGGACAGCTGAATCCGGGTATCCTCGTCCGTCTCGGAATTCGGGTAGCGTACCGGAATCAGACCCACGGCTTCCCCACCGTTGCTCCAGGTGATGTTGGCCGGAAGCCAGAACAGATCGCGCAGATCCGTGGGAGCCTCAATGGTCACTCTGGCAATGCGAATCATGGGGACCCAGTAGTAGTTGGCGTTGAGCATAACCTCAAGCACCGGACCCAGGCGGCTGTCGCCGTCTGCCAGCCACTCGAAGGCCTGGCCATTGATGGTGCCGGCGACGGCAGGCGCATCCTCCAGCGCCTCGTCCCGCGCCCGAAGTGCCTCGGGCACATGTCCGTCAGCCACCAATTTGCTGACGGTGAGCAGGTTAGCCATCCATGGCGGTGGTTCGCCAAGCACCAGCGGGGCGCGATCGCCCCTGAATACGTCCTGGCGGATTCGCTCGCACTGGATGGCGGCCTGATAGGTCTGCACCATCGGCATGGTCATCGGATCGAGGTCCTTGAGGACCGAGAGCTGACTCAGTGCCCGCTCCCACTCACCAGAAGCACAGAACGCCTGAAACAGAAAAACCCGAAGCTTGCTGTTGCTCGGGTCGGACTGTATCTGCAGTTTAAGGGTGGACAAACACTCATCGAGCTTGCCTTGCTGCAATAAGGATTCAGCTTCCACAATGGCTCCGAAAAACAAAGACCGCGGGCGTGGCGTAAACCGCCCCGCCCGCGCCAAAAGTTACCAGGTTTGCTTCAGGCCGGCTGATTCTCGTCGACCTTCCACCCGAACTCCGAGGACGCACCGGCTGACCCGTCGTCGTTCTGCGGAGTGTATTCAAACTTGATCTCCTTGTACGTCAGGCCGACGCTTTCCGTAGGAATCGGCCCGTCCGCTGAACCACCGGTGCTGTAGTCGCTGACAAAGACCTTCTTCAGCTTGATCTTCAGATATTCGACCTTGGAGTCACCACCGGCCTTGCGGGCGATGAGTTTGGCCTCCGAAAAGTGCTTGCCGCTGGCGGAATTCTTCAGAAGCACCGGGCTCGCTTTGTCTATCTCCTTGATACAGTTGATAGACTGGAAATCGGCCCGGCCGCCACCGGCACCGCCACCGCGCATGCCGGACGACGGATTGCTCACTCCCCAGCTCCAGGACAGGACATCAATCCAGTTCTTGTAATCAGCGTCTTTGGACTCTCCGTCCACGCCTTCAATCTTCATGAAATAATCAACAGCCATCGTATCCTCCGTTGCTTGCTACTCAATTAGTGGACCCAAAACCTGAGCCATTTCCATTCACTACCCTCAGGCGGCTTCCTTGCCTGAAGGCAGTTTTGATACCAGCCGTAGCGACACCGTAAGGCCTTCCAGCTGATAGTGAGGACGCAGGTAAAACCGCGAGGTGTAGTACCCTGGATCGTCTTCAATTTCTTCCACGACTACTTCGGCGCCAGCCAGCGGCTTCCGGCACTTGGTTTCCTCCGTGGAGTTGTCTGGATCGCCATCGACATACTGCATGATCCAGCGGTGCAGCCACTTCTCCATGTCGTCCCTTTCCTTGAAGGAACCGACTTTGTCCCGAACGATGCACTTCAGGTAGTGGGCGAAACGGCAGCAGGCGAACATATACGGTAACCGCGCTGACAACCGTGCGTTGGCGGTGGCGTCCGGATCGTCGTACTCAAAGGGCTTTTGCACCGACTGGGCGCCGATGAATGCGGCGAAATCCGTGTTTTTGCGATGAATCAGGGGCATCAGCCCCAGCTTTGCCAGCTCGCCTTCACGCCGGTCGCTGATGGCAATTTCCGTGGGACACTTCATGTCCACGCCGCCGTCGTCGGTGGGGAAGGTGTGCACCGGCAGGCCCTCCACGGAACCGCCGGATTCGACACCCCGGATGCGCGTGCACCAGCCCCACATTTTGAAGGCGCGGGTGATGTTGGCGGCCATCGCAAAGGCAGAGTTGGACCAGGTGTAATTTGACGAATCGCCGGCTTCGGTTTCCTCTTCGAACTCGAATTCCTCCACCGGGTCGGTTTTGGCGCCGTAGGGCTGGCGCGCCAGAAACCGCGGCATCGCCAGACCCAGGTAACGGGAGTCATCGGATTCCCGCAGGGAGTTCCAGGCGGCATACTCCGGAGTCGAAGTCAGTTTGGACAGATCCCGGGGGTTGGTCAGCTCGGTCCAGGCATCCATCTGCAGCAGGCTGGATCCGGCGCCGGCAATGAACGGGGCGTGGGCCGCGGCCGCAATCTGCGCCATGCCGTTCAGAATCTGGACGTCCGCCGGGCTCTGATCGAAGTGAAAATCGCCTACGAGGCAGCCATAAGGTTCGCCGCCAAGCTGGCCGTACTCTTCCTCGTAGACCTTCTTGAACAACGGGCTCTGATCCCAGGCAACGCCGGGATAGCGGCGGAATGTCTTGCCGAGATCCTTCTTGGTAATCTGCATCACCCGAATCTTCAGCATCTCGTCCACCTCGGTGTTGTTCACCAGGTAGTGCAGTCCGCGCCAGGTGCCCTCCAGGGCCTGGAATTCGGAGTGATGCAGAATCGCGTTCACCTGATCTGACAGCTTCTGGTCAAGTTCAGCGATGAGGGAGTTGATCGTAATGACGGCATCCTGGGACACCAGGTGCTGGCCTTCGCCCAGAATCTGCTCGGCCAGGGTTTGGACCGCCTGCTGGACCTCATCTTTGGCACGGTCGGTCTTGGGGCGGAAGTTTTTCTGCAGCAGCGCGGAAAAATCGTCCTGCTCGACAACCTGTTCTTCAACGGCGGCTTTGGCGGTGGCTTTTTTCTTCGTCGCCATGATTATTCTCCTTCCTCCTCGGACTTGGGCGCGGCAACCAGGCTATTCAGCAGCGCTGGATCGTTGATCGCATTGGCGATCAGCTCTTCCGCTTCGGCTTTGCCATCCATATAGGTGACCAGATTGGCCAGCTGAGTCCGCGCCTCCAGGAGCTTGCGCAACGGCTCAACCTTGCGCGCCACCGCTGCCGGCGAAAAGTCGTCCATGCTTTCAAAGCTGATATCCACACTCAGCTCCCCTTCACCGGTCAGCGTATTGGGTACCCGAAATGCTGCCCTGGGTTTCATGGCTTTCATTCGATCGTCAAAGTTGTCGATGTCTATTTCAAGAAACTTTCGGTCCTCGACCGATCCAGGAGACAGTTCTGACTTGCCCATCAGGTCCGCCATGACCCCCATAACGAATGGCAACTGGACCTTCTTCTCCGCGCCGTGCAGTTCCACGTCGTATTCGATCTGCACTCGCGGTGCCCGATTGCGTGCTATAAATTTTTGACCGCTTTGCCTAGCCACGATTACCTCCTAACTGCTCCATACGACAAATCAACGAAAACAGTGTCATCTTCATTAAAAAACCTGGTTGGCCGCCAATCCGCGCCCACCGCTACCGGGCCTGGCCTAATCCGAATCGCTGGAATCCAGCCCGCTGATGTTTCGCACCTGCTGCATGGCATCGGGTGCGATGTCATTCAAAATCGCAAGAAAGTCCTGCGCCACCAGTCGTTTTGCGCGCTGCAGCAGCAGCGGCACCGGACTGGATGGTTCATGACGATTAAAATATTCGCTGATGCGATCCAGCATGCGGATCGCGTCTTCCCTGCTGTTGATCTCCCCCGCTCGAGCCGGCCCAGGCCGGTTATCTCCAGCGGCAGCACCGCCCTCAATGCCCTCGCCGCCTTCGCCGCCAGCCACCTGGCCGCGTCGCTCCATGCTATCCGCTACAAAAGGCGCGATCTCGGCAATGGAACTCTTGAGTTCCTGCAGGTTGAACGGCTCGCTGGGCGCCTGGGTCGCAATGACGTTCTGGATACGATCAATCGCCTGATTGCAGCGCTCAAGCGCCTGGTGGGTGTTCTGCAGATCGTCGAGATCGCAGTCCAACATGGCCGCGGAAATCTCCGACAGCTCGGGCGGGACCTCATCTGGCGAGGCCGAAAGGGATGATGAACCCTTGGCCAGCAGGTAGTCGCGCACGCTGTAACTTCCCAGGCGGGACGAAGAGACCAGCTGACAGGCGCGCACATCGCGCAGCGCCTCTTTGGAATTGAACTGTTCCAGCGCCATCAACCGATCCGTGGGGTCGTTTTCGTCTTCCTCATCCAGCAGGGGATAGACGGTCGGCCAGTAGTTTTCAAGCAGTCCGGCTATCAGCTCCAGCCCGTCCGCCAGGCCGGGCACGTGATCCAGGTGGGCTTCGGCCCGCGTCAGAATGACCGCCACGGTGAGGCTTTTGGTGCGCTCAAACAGTGCCAGTGCGTCGCGCTTGACCTCTTTCCAGTTGGGCGGCTCGGCCGGGATGATGTTGTCTCCGTATTCCTGCTCCGGCTTGCCTTCGGACGCGGTTTGAAGCTCCAGAAGCTTGCCATACAGTTCCGGGTTGTCCTCCCCCTCGGGATTCTCTCCCGCAGGCGCTTCCTCCGACAGCGGGTTGAGCAGTTGCTCCAGGTCAAGCATGGCCATGACTTCCCCCAGGCTCAAATCGTACAAACAGCCTTGTGAGTGTAACTCCAACGGTGGCAGTTTGCATGGCACGCTGTTTACTGATTTTGCTGCCTGGGGAACAGCGGAGATCCCAAACGGCCGATGGGCCCCGGCCAGGTCCAGGACAACGCGCCCTGTCGCGCCATCCGGAGGTAACGGTCAGGGCCTTGGAGTGGGGGCCAAATCGGCCGGACGGCAGCTTGCGAACGCGGTGTAGGCAAGGTAACGTGCTGTTTCTTGAGCGTTTACGGCACACCAAGGGCTTTGCATGGAATTGCTGCTGAAAGTGGCGCGATACAAGGGTGAGCCCCCGGGCCGGGAAATGACCTGCACTTTTGGTCCTGACGGCGGCATCATCGGCCGCAAGCCAGGTGCGGACTGGGTACTGGAAGATCCACAAACCTTTCTTTCCGGCCGACATGCCAGGATCAGCCTTGAAGGAAACGGCTTTGTCATCACCGACACCAGCCTCAACGGTACCTTCATTAACAAGCTGGATGCGCCGGTGGGAAAAGGCCGCAGCCACCCGTTGATCGACGGCGATCGGATTTTTATGGGCGAATACGAGATCTCCGTTCATGTCACGGAGACGGTGCCGGCCGGTGAACCGCCCGCCAGTCCAATGGAGACCAAGCCGGCCGAGGAACCTGCTGCCAGTCCGTTTGCGCCGCCACCGGCCGAGCAGGAAGCCGGGCCGGCGCTGGACGACGACTGGTTCAACCAGCCCGCTGAAGCGGATGATGGTGCGGGTTTCTTCGCTGAGGTTGAAGAACCACCGGCCACGTCAACGCCCAAGCCGCCGTCCCAGAAGCCTCAGGATGAATTCTTTGAACCTCCCGCCGTGGAGTCGGGTGCCGCCGAGCAGATTCCGGACGACTGGGATGCGCTGCTTTCCGGCATTGGGGAGTTGTCGCCCCCTGCCGAAGCGGAAGCACCGCCCCAGACAACCGGGGACGCCAAAGCCCCGGCCAGGCGTTCCCAGCCCACCGCCCGCCCGTCGACAGCCAATGCAGAACCGGCGGGCGCGCCAGGCCCGGCAGCTCGCCGCCCGCGCAGAGCGTCCGCCCCCGGCGATGGACCGTGGGCAGTGCTGCTGGAAAGTCTGGGCCTCGGAGGCCGGGCCCAGGGTCGCGATCCCGAGGAACTGGCGCGGGAAGTGGGCGAGTCCCTGAGAACCGTCTCCGAAGGCCTAATGGCCGTCCTGGCGGCCCGGGCAGAGATGAAAGACGAATTTCGGCTGTCCCAGACGATGATCCGGCCGGCCAAAAACAATCCATTGAAGTTCTCGCCCAACGTGGAAGAAGCGCTGCGCCGGATGTTCACCCAGGACGAAGTGGGATTCCTGCAGGCTCCCGAGGCATATGACCGCGCGCTGGACGACGTCAAGGCCCACCAGGTTGCGATGCTGGCCGGTATCCAGGCCGGCCTGACCTCGGTACTGGCTTACTTTTCGCCCGACAACCTGGAGAAGGAGATCAGCCAGCACGCGGCGCTGGCCGGAAAGCTGCCCGGCGTACGTGAGGCCAAACTGTGGGGCTTGTTCACCAATCTGTACCAGAAGATTGCTGATGATGCGCAGAGCGATTTTCACCGCCTGTTTTCCCGCGAATTCGCCAAAGCCTATGAGCGGCAGATCGGGGTGATGAGCAGCGCCCACCAATCGGTTAATGAACGGAACCCAGGCTGAGCCCAGGTCCAATCCCACTTGCCCAGCAGGTCGGCTATTTTTGGTATATTGAAGTCTCAGTGCAGCGTCGGCGGCCGCCGGTCCCCAGCAGTCTGTCGGATTGATGGGCACCAGGCAGATTCGAAATTGTAGGATGATCCTGTGATCCGTTGAAGCGAATAGCCGTCGCTGTTCAAAGGAAAGGGATCAGATGATGAGACCTGTTCAGCGGGTTAATTGGCCGAAGTCCGATAGACGGCCAGCCAACAAGCAAGTATCTGGGGAGATCTACATGCTGCGCGTAAATCGGTCGATCTTTGTTCTGCTGCTTGCCTTTCTGGCACTGTGCGTCTCGGGCTGTGCTTCCAAGCCGAAACCCACCGAGCTTGAAGCGGTGGTGCGGGTGGCCACCAACGTCAACCCAGACCGATCCGGGCGACCCTCGCCGGTGGTGATGTGGCTGTATGAACTCAAGGCCACGGCGAAATTCCTGTCGGCGGATTATTTCGCCCTGGCGGCCCGGGACAGCTCGTTCATGAGCGGCGAGGTGGTGAATCGCAGCGAGTATCAGCTTGGGCCTGGTGAACTCCTTGATTTCTCGGCTGAAATCGACCCCGGGGCAGCGCATGTGGGTGTGGTTGTCGCATTTCGAGATCTCGAAAACGCCCGCTGGAGGGGTGTTTTCGATCTTACCCCAAACCGCCGGAACCGGATTGAAATCCGAGTCGACCGGCTGGCGGTTTCCATACAAGAAACCCGGTGAGCGGGACCGTCTAACCAACACGGTGGGAAACGGTTTATATGTCGTGGCGAAACAAGGTGGTCTGGTCCGAAGGAATGTTCCTGCGACCGCAGCACTTTCAGCAGTTCGATCGGTACCTGCAGGCCCATGTGGACGCCAGGGTTCGTCCGGCGCGTCCAGACACATGGGGGTTTGACCGTCTCGTCATTGACGAGCAGGCCCTGGCGCTGGGCCGGATCGGATTCTCAGAGGCGCGCGGGATTTTTCCTGACGGGACACCTTTCAATATCCCTGCTGAAGACCCGGCACCGCCGGCCCTCGAGGTTCCGGAAGGCGTCAAGAATTCCGAGGTGTTCTTCGCGCTCCCCCTGGCCAGCCCCGGACGCCCGGAGGTGGACCGTGACGACGTAAATGACCAGATGACCCGGTACCTGCCGCGGGATGAAGGCGTTCGTGATGCCGTCGCCGGAACTGAGCTGGAAGCGGACATCGTGGTCGGAGGCACCAACGGCCGATTTCTCCTGACCGGGGAAGAACGCAGCGACTTTGCCTGTATCGGCGTGGCCGAAGTCGTCGAAAAACGCGCGGATGCACAGGTCATACTCAACAATCGATACATCCCGACCAGTATCAACTGCCTGAACAGCCCTCGACTCAAGGGATTCGCCGACGAAATCCACGGCCTAGTCCGCCATCGCGCGGAGGCGCTGGCGGCGCGCGTGGTCCAGTCGGGGCAGAGCGGCGTGGCGGAGATCGCTGATTTTCTGATGCTGCAGGTGGCTAACCGGACTTCCGGTCTGCTGGAGCACCTGGCTCAGCAAGATGGCCTGCATCCCGAGGCGCTGTATCGCGTGCTCCTGATGCTCGACGGCGAGCTGGCCACCTTTACCCAGCCCAGCAAACTGGCCCAAGCGTATCCCTCATATCGGCATCAGGCCCTACGCGAATCCTTCGACCCCATCATGCAGAGTCTGCGTAGCGCACTGAGCATGGTCCTTGAGCAGAACGCCGTGGCAATTCCTCTGGTCGATCGCCGGGGCGTGCGGGTCGGTAAGATCGCCGACCTGGACCTGCTGCAGTCGGCTGTTTTTGTCCTGGCTGCCAAGGCGGCCGTTTCACCGGAGGAAATGCGCAGCGGCCTGCCCAAACAGATCAAGATTGGCTCAGTGGAGGTCATTCGAGACCTGGTCAACAAGCAGATACCCGGCATTTCCATCAGTGCCATGCCCGTAGCGCCGCGCCAGATTCCGTTCCATGTGGGATTCTGCTACTTTGAACTGGACCGCAGCGGGGAACACTGGGGCCTGTTGAGCAAAACCGGAGGCATCGCTCTCCACGTGGCAGGCGGTTTTCCGGAGCTCGAGCTGGAGCTGTGGGCGATTCGTGGCTGATCCTAATGAACTCCAATGACCCTTTTTCACCCGATGGCCCAAGCCAGACGGTAATCAAACCCAGGCCCGGGGGGACGCTTCCTGAGGGTTCGTCGGCCCAGCCGGAAAGCAGACCCGCGCCGGTGCATTCGGGGCCGCTGGAGGAATTGGCTCGGCCTGGGCTGAACCCCATGGAGAAAGCCACCTCCCGCCTGCTGGCGCTGGTGATTCCGCTGAAGGGTGCAGTGAGCCCGCCCAACATCGGCGAGCTGCGCCAACGCATCGAAGGCGATGTGCGCGAGATCAACAACCTGTTGCCCCAGGCCGGATATGACAATCACACCACGCGGGCAGCCCACTATTGCCTGTGTGCACTCATTGACGAGATCATTCTGGACACCCCCTGGGGAGGGCAGAGCGACTGGCGTGACCGAAGCCTGTTGGTGACCTACCACGGCGATGCCTGGGGTGGCGACCGGTTTTTTGACATTCTCGATCGGGCCAACCAAAACCCGGGCAGCAACCGGGATCTGCTGGAGTTCCTTTATCTGTGTCTGACGCTGGGCTTCCAGGGCAAGTATGGGCCACTGCCCAACGGGGCCGAGCAGCTGAACCGGATCCGTGAAGACCTCTACCAGGTTATCCGCGCGCATCGGCCCGAATTTGAACGAGAGCTGTCACCCTCGTGGCGTCCGGTCACCGTCAAAAGCAGTGCCCTGGCTCGATACATCCCCCTGTGGGCACTGGCGATCGTCTGTGCCGGCATCCTGCTGGCGGTTTTTTTCGGATTCCGCCTGACGCTCAATCACGACTCGAACCCCCTGCTCTCCGACATCGCCGGACTCGACGGTGCGGCGCTGGCCGAACTCGCTGCTCCAGTGCGACCGCCGTCGCCACCCACCCGGCGCGCCAGCCTGACCCTGCAGCAGCTGCTGGCGGACGAGTACGCCGCAGGTGAAGTGGACTTCCGCGAGACCGCCAACAGCGTCACGGTGCTGATCGTAGCGGAGGGATTTTTCGCGCCCGCCAGCGCGCGGGTCAGCGATCGTTACGACGGTATTCTCTCCAAGGTGGGGCAGGCCCTGGGACAGGTGGAAGGATCTGTACTGATTGCGGGCCACACCGATAACCAGCCTATTCGCAGTCTGCGCTATCCATCCAACCTGGAGCTCAGCCAGGACCGGGCGCGCTCGGTGTTGGATTACCTGGTCGATGTGGTTGGTGACCCAGTGCGCTTCAGATCTGAGGGGCGTGCCGACCTTGAGCCACTGGCGTCCAACGACACGCCGGAGGGGCGGGCGAGAAACCGCCGGGTGGAAATCACCCTGACGCCACCGCGAGGGGCCAGCGCGTGAGGAAGCTCTTCAGGAACATTCTGCTGCCGCTGCTGGCCTTTGCCGCCCTGGCGCTGCTGATATGGTTTGTTGGTCCGCTGTTTGTGTTTGCCGGATGGGCACCGCTGGAGCACCCGGTCAGCCGGATTGTCCTTTTCCTGGTTCTGCTCAGTCTCTGGATCGCGCGGAAGGCCCAGCGCCACTTTGCAGCTCGCCGCGCCAACGCCGAGCTGGCCCAGGAGATGGTGGCCGACGATCCCTCCGAAGAGCGGTCACGAGAGGAGGTTCAGCTCCTCAAAGAGCGCCTGGAGGACGCCCTGGAAGTGCTCAAAACCTCCAAGCTGGGAGGAGAGGGGCAAAGCCTTTATGAGCTTCCCTGGTACATCATTATCGGGCCGCCGGGTTCGGGCAAGACCACCGCTCTGGTCAATTCCGGACTGCGCTTTCCCCTGGCCGACAAGTTTGGCCAGGATTCGCTGCAGGGCGTTGGAGGCACTCGCAACTGCGACTGGTGGTTCACCGACGAGGCCGTGCTGGTAGACACGGCGGGCCGTTACACCACCCAGGACAGCAACCGGGAACAGGACGCGGCAGCCTGGACCGGGTTTCTAAAACTGCTGAAGAAACATCGCAAGCGACGGCCCATCAACGGCGCCCTGGTCGCTATCAGTGTGTCGGAGCTGCTGTCTCAATCCCAGGCGGAGCGACAATCCCACGCGCGAATTATCCGCAACCGGATCCAGGAACTGCATGCTGAGCTCGGTATCCGCTTTCCGGTATACGTGATTCTGACCAAGTGTGATCTGCTGGCCGGATTCAGCGAATTTTTCGATGACCTGCGAAAAGACCAGAGAGAGCAGGTTTGGGGCATGACTTTCGAGCTTCGAAACGAGCGCGATTACAGCCCGGTTTCGGATCAGCTGGGTCCGTGTTTCGAGGCTCTGGAACGCCGGCTCAACGAACATCTGCTGGAGCGCCTGGAGTACGAAAGAGCACCTCAGCGCAGGGATCTGATTTACGCATTCCCACAGCAGCTGAGTGCGCTGCGCAACATGCTCGACACGTTTTTGGGAGACATTTTTCGGCCGAGCCGCTACGAAGAGGTGCCTCTGCTGCGCGGCGTATACTTCACCAGCGGAACCCAGGAAGGCACACCCATTGACCGGGTGCTGGGCGCTATCGCCTCGACCTTTGGCGTATCCGCCCAGGTTCAGCCCGCGTTTTCCGGCCGGGGCCGCAGCTACTTCCTCACCCGCCTGTTGCGAGATGTTGTCTTTGAGGAGTCGGGGCTGGCCGGTACCAACGTGCGCGAGGAACGCCGCCGGGCATGGCTTCAGCGAGCGGCCTATGGGGTTTGCCTGCTGCTCATGGTGGCCGGAGCGGTGGCCTGGGCCGTCAGCTATCAGCGAAATCAGACTTACCTGGACAGTGTGACCCAGAGCGTCGAGGATTCCAGGGTTGAGCTTCGACTGCTGGAGGAGACCACTCAGACCTACGCTTCAGTGCTGCCCAGTCTGAATGCCGTGCGTGCCGTCCCGTATGGCTATGGCGAACGGGAAGCCGACGTCCCAACAACCATGCGATTCGGGCTGTTCCAGGGGTCCAAGCTGGGCAGCGAGGCGGACCGCACCTACCTGCGGCTGCTGCACAATGTTCTGCTGCCGCAAATGGTGTTTGAGCTTGAAGACACACTGCGCCGCGGCCGGGACGATCGTTCGCTGCTCTACGATACCCTGCGGGTCTACCTCATGCTGTCCTTCCCGCAGCACTTTGATCAGGAAAGCGTCGAAAACTGGTTCCTGGAATCCTGGATCGGACCACGGCCGCCTCCCGGTCTGGACATCTACGACCTGGAGGTGCTGGCGGTGCACCTTTCGGCGCTGCTTGGTGAGCTCAAGGATCCGCTGCCGGTAGGTTTGGATGAAGACCTGATCGAGCGCACCCGCCGCACCTTGCGCCAACTGCCCCTGGCTGAACGACTGCTTGCGAATCTCAAGGCTGAAGTCCGCAACAACGACAAGGTCAAGGACTTCCGCATTGACGAAGCCGCCGGAGACGGTGCGGACATCGTTTTTGTCCGACGCAGCGGCAAATCGCTCTCCGAGGGACTGTCGGGCCTTTACACCTTCGACGGCTACAAGGGCCTGGTCATACCGGAGTCCAGACGCCTGGCCCTGGAAACCCTCAAGGAACAGTGGATACTCGGCGAAACCGCCACGCTGGAGGACACCGTCGAAACCGCGCGGCGGGTGGATGCCCTGCTGGACGAAATGTTCAGGCTTTACTTCGACGAGTACGTCATCCACTGGGACCGCCTGCTGGCGGACATCGATATTGCCTCCTTCGGCGATGCCCAGGGTGGGCTCGACATCCTGCGCGAGATTATCCGGGGAGAGTTCTCTCCGCTGCGCAAGCTGGCCCTGGCCATCGGCCGTGAGACCCGGCTGTCGCAGCAGTCGGAGTTTGAAACTGCCTTGCGGGACGCCGCCGCCGATGAGGCCAACCGGGCCATTCGCAATCGTCTCAGCCGCCTGTTGCGGAGTGGTGCCGCGTCCCGGGTAGACGTCAGGCAGGACCAGAACAATGTACCCCTGACACCGGTGGAAGAGCATTTCGGCGAGCTGATTCGACTGGTTGAAGCCGAGGATGGCAACCGCCCCGAGATCGACAGTCTGCTCAACCGGGTTGACGCTGTGCATGACTACGTCTTCGATCTGGTGGACAACGTACCGACGACGGGCAGCTCCAATCCATCCCGCACCCTGAGGACCGCTGCCAGCAGAAAGCCGCAGCCCGTGCGACGCTGGCTGGAGTCATTGGCGATCCAGACCCAGCGGCTGGCGGGTGGCGGCACCGAGGTGCGGCTGGACCAGAGCTGGGTTCGAACGGTGCAGCCAAACTGTCAGAAAGTGGTCAGCAACCGATTTCCGTTCAACCGCGATGCGCTGGACAGCGCCTCTTTGCGGGATTTCGGATTACTGTTTGGCCATGGAGGCCTGATCGATAACTACTTCAAACAGAATCTGGAACGGTACATCGACAAAACCAGCAGCCCCTGGCGGTGGCGACCGGCAGGTCCCGGCATGCCCAGGCTATCGCCGCGGAGCGCGGCGGCCTTCGAAGAGGCGGCCAGGATCCGCGACGGTTTCTTCCAGGGCGGCGGCCAGAACCCGACTGTCTCTTTCGAACTGACGCCGATTTTCCTCGACAGCCGTATTGAAACGTTCATTCTCAACTTCGGCGGTGACCAGCGAATCGTCTACCGCCATGGTCCGGCCCTGCCGACAAAGATACGCTGGCCGGGAGATTCGGATTTCAATCAGATCCAGATTCAGATCAGTCCGCCATCTCCGCGCGGCCGCTCCACCGTGGTTGAAGACGGGCCATGGGCCTGGTTCCGCCTGCTGGACGCTTCCACCATCCAGGATGACAGCGACCCGGACAGCTTTATCGTGCGGTTTGGCGTGGACGGACTGGAAGCGGCCTTCCGGGTACGCACCGAAAGCGCGATCAATCCATTTATTGCTTCAGCGCTTGCAGAGTTCACTTGCCCCGGCGCGCTGTAGCACAGCAAAATCCGGAAAATCATGACCGAATCTCAAACAGGCACGGGATTCTACGGCAAGGTCCCTGTGCTGGGGGACTTCATTGACCGCCGCCTGTCCAAGGTATTCATTGAATACCTGGACGAATGGCTTCAGGGTGGTATGGCCCACAGCCGGGAGTCTCTGGGAGAAGGCTGGCTGAATCAGTATCTGACCAGCCCGGTTTGGCGTTTCTCTCTCAGTCCAGGGATTTGCGACCAGCAGAGCTGGCTGGGCGTCATGATACCCAGTGTCGACAAGGTGGGACGCTACTTCCCTCTTCTGGTTGCCATACCCCATCGCCTGGCCGTGCCGCCTGTGCATTCATTCCAGGTGTTCGGAACCTGGTTTGACAAAGCGGCGGCCCTGGCTTTGACCAGTCTGGAAGACGGTTTCCAGGTGACGGAATTTGACAGTGCCCTGGCGTCGCTGGAACTGCCGGTCGCTGCCGCATCTGGCCAGCGCAGGCAACCCGGCGGGATAGATCCGGTTGCCGAAACCGGCTGGCGCTATGAGGTTGGCGATCTGGACTGTCTTCCCGACCTCTACCCCTACCTGATCCAGGATCTGATTGGGGAGCTTTACCCGGCGCACAGCACCTGGTGGGCGGGAGGATCCCAGTCGATGGGACCTTCTCTGCTGATCTGCCAGGGCCTGCCCAGTCAGCGCAGCTTCACCGCCCTGGTGAGCGGCAACTGGGTGGATTCCGGCCTGAGGGATCTGGGCTTCAGTTTCCCAGGCCAGCCCGGCGAGTCAACGCAGCACAGCGAATGAAGGCCTCAGTGCCCATGCTGTCCTGGGTCTCCGACGGCTGGACCGAAATCGGCCCCCAACGCAGCCATAATGAGGATGCCCTGCTCGAGCGACGCGACATGCTGTTGTGGGCGGTGGCCGACGGCATGGGTGGACATTCGGCCGGAGAGGTCGCCAGCGGTCGGATTGTCGACCAGCTCAGTGCCTGCGCTTTGTCGGAGCGGCTGGGGCAGTGCCGCCTCAAGGTAGAGGCTGCGCTGCATCGGTGCCACGATGGATTGGCCGAATACGCCAGACAAAACACCCTTGGAATCGTGGGGAGCACAGCGGTAGTGCTGGTAGCCCGCGGCAACTATTGCTGCGTGCTGTGGGTGGGGGACAGTCGAGCCTACCGTCTGCGCAACGGACGTTTGTCAATGCTGACGCGGGACCACAGCCATGTGTTTGAACTGATGGATCAGGGATACATTACCGCGCAACAGGCTGAACACCACCCCCAGGCCAATGCGGTCACCCGCGCGGTGGGTGGATCCTCGCCATTGCGAGTGGACAGCCTGACGTTTGAAGTCCAGCCGGATGATCGATTCCTGTTGTGCAGCGACGGTTTGAGCGGGAGTGTTGTTGCCGGAGAAATGAAGGCCATTCTCGCTTCCTCCCAGGATCATCCCGGTCAGCAGCTGGTGACCAAAGCGGTGCAGAACAACACGCCGGATAATGTGACGGCCGTGGTGATTACGGCATGTCGACAAGACATTGCCACTCAGTGAGCGTTGGTTCTCAGCCTACGAACGCCAGAGCCTGGCTGACCCGGCGAGTTTTGAAGTCTTTTCCATACTTCCATTTACCGTACTCCAGGGCGCCCTTTTCAGTCATGAAACAGGCGACCAGCAGGCCTTCGTGGACGACGCCCCATTCCGGCAGGGGCGTTGTCGCGGGCTGGTCGATTCCCGGAGAGCGTTCCGCAGAGACGGCGGGTTTGGCGCGTTGCGCCCTGGATTGCTTGCCAGATGGTTTGTCGTCAGCATCCTCCCGAATCTTTCCCATGGCCACTTCCATTGCCGCCTTGGCTTCGCGGCGATTGGGATAACCATCGTTTCGATCCAGTACCTCGTGGTCATCCCCGAAGGCATCACCGCGCTCGATGGACCATGACCAGGTTCCATCGTGTTCCTCGTATACCAGCGGATACGGTCCCTTATTGTCCATCCCCAATCCTCTCTGGACGCTTGATTCCGGGCCTAACCTTTTGAAACAATAGCGAAGTTTGGTCTCAGATCATAGGAGTGTCCGGCTGCCGCCCTCGCAGGATGCGGTCGAAAACAATTAACATGCCCCGCGCCCGAGTCCAGGAAGTTGACTACTTCGAATTCAGACGGTACCTGCAGACCGCCATCGACTGCGGCCATCGAATAGAGCCTCGGGAAAGGGAAGCCTGGGCGGCGTACGTCAGAGAACATGACGTTAAAGAGGTGGTGATGAAGCAATGGTCCCGGCGTTTCGAGAAATCCGAGACCGTGATCATCGACATGGGGGGGGACACCTGGGACGGCTACTATGTATTCTCTTCCCAGGATGAGACCGCCTACAAATGGGAAACTGAATAATCCGGACCCGGCAGTTTGCGCCGCAGAAAGATCCTGACTGCGCCTCGGGACAGACTCCCAGCCCCCTCAGTTTGAGAAATAGCGCACGACGCGGAACCCCACTGAATCGAATGCACGATCTTCCGGCAGACGTTTCCGATAAGACAGCGGGTTGTCCACCGGCTCGGTTCTGAAAGACACTCCCCGAATGATGCCGGCGCCGCAGTCGCCGTCGGTCACGAGCCCGGCATCCCAGCCCAGCGTTGTCGAGTTGGGATCCCAACAGTCCGATCCCCACTCGCTGAGACCACCAACAAATCCGGAAAAGCGTGGATCGTCGGCGGATACCTGCCGAACGGGACCCGGCTCTGCGCGCCCGTCATCGCAGGGATAGGCTGGACGTTTTCGGTTTTTCTTCAGGTAGCTCGCGTCCGCCACATTGCCGAACTCACAGATGTTGTTCGGGTCCAGTTGCGGGCGCCCAAAGCCATCTGCGGCGACCAGCCATTCGGCTTCAGCAGGCAGGCGATAGTCGGCGCCCGTTTCTTCGGAAAGCCACGCGGCATACCGGGTTGCTGCCTGAAAGTCGACGCAGGCCACCGGGTGTCGATCGCCCTGTGAATACCCGGGTTTCTGCCAAGTCTGGTTTCGGCGTCCCCGTGGATTCAGGTCGTTGGCCCGACAATTGCGGCGACGCTTCGGACGATACCCCGTCGCCTCAACGAATCGCCCAAACGACTCAACCGTAATCTCCCCCGCCGAGATCGCGAAGCGGGTCACAACGTCGATCTCCTGTGGCTGGTCGAGACCAGCGCGTACCGGGTACTTTCCTTCCCAGATTGTCAGCATCTCGGGTCCCTGGCCGCCGTTGTTCAGCGTATCCTGGAACAAGAAGGGCTTCCGGATCACCGCTTCCGCGGCTGCCAGGCCGGCCATGGCCGCGCCGTTCCTCGGATCCAGGCGCAGGACACGGCGGAAACTGGCAAGCGCCTGATCGCGATCACGCTCCTCTACAAACGTCTGGCCTTTGCGAATCAGTTCGGAAACCAACTGCTGTTTTTTGTCGTTGAGCTGAGAGCGAGCGCGTTGCACCTCCGGGTCATCGGGCACTGCCCCCGCAGCTCGCACCAGATAGCGGTCGGCGGCATCAAGGTCGATCGCCTCGAGGGGTTTGGCCATCTCCCGTGAAAACCACTGGAGATACACGGCCACGATCCTGTAAAGCCCGGCGCGGGCCTGTGGGTTGCCGGGGTCGATCTCAAGCACTGCCTGATAGCGATCCAGGGCATTACGCCCGGGCGGTGTGGTCAATCGTCGCTCCTGGAGGTCCTCTGCAGCCTGCGTGAGCAGGACTTCCACGTCGAGACGCTGGGATATGACGTAATCGTCCTCAATGCTCCCATCCACAGCGCCTTCAGCCTGTTCGGCTTGCGCGGCATCCTGGCCTGGGTCAAGGTCGGTTTCCGGCGGGACCAGAACCGGCGTTGCCGCCGTCACGGTTTCGCGGGCCGGCTGATCCTGTTCCGGTTCGATGGGAGCTGTGTCAGCGGCAAGGTTGTCACGCGGCCGGGTGCGAGCCGGCAGGTCGTCTCTTTGCGCCGGAGCACCGGCGGCCACGCTGTCGTCGCGCGGCAATGATTCCGGCTCAGGTTCTGAGGCTGGCCAGTTCAACCAGATCAATAACACCACCACCAGGCTCGCAGCAGCTGCGAAGCTGGAGAAGAAAGCCTTTGGGTTCTGATCCCGCCAGCGCTGCGCCAGGGCCAGGCCCATCCCTGTCTTGTCTTTCAGGCCGGCAAGCGCCGCACGGTATACGGGCCCAAGCGCCTTGATCGATGATCGCCATATCGCCTCTGCCCGGTCGATCCAGCCACTGGCCGCGGATTCCCGGCTTTTTGCACGAAGCTGATCCGGCGATATCGGCTTGTGTACCTCAACGCCGGCAGACCCTGCACCCTGGTGGTCCTCCTGGATCGGCGGCGTCCGCATCACCATGGTTGAATCGGCGGGCTCTGGCTTGGGGGTCTGCATGACCTGGGTTCTGTCAGCCGCGGCCGGCTGGGGGGGCACAGAGGGCGTACCGGCCCCGGCGACGGGCTGCGGCGCTGGTCCATCGTCCAGTGGACGCATGACGCGGGTTTCACCACCCTCCGGTTCCAGCTGCAGGGGTTTCATGTATCGGGTTCTGTCATCGGGCTCCGGGTCGACCGCAGGGCCCTGCAGCGCCCCACCGTTGGGGGACGAAGCCGTGTCGTCGTCGGATGACTCAGGCAACAGCTGCCGCAGCGCCTCAACCAGATCCTCGGCGCTCCCGAACCGATGCTGGGGTTGGGTTGCCAGAGTCCGGTCAAAGAACGCCTGCCAGTGGGCATACTTATCCGGGAGTTTCGGCGCGCCCGGCTCGGGCTGGGAGCCGGGAGCGGCATTCTCACGGGGAGGCCGAAAACCCAGCAGGACCTCAAAAGCGGTGGTCCCAAGAGCATAAATGTCGGAAAAAATGGAAGGGTCGCTGCCGCTCAACTGTTCCGGGCTCAGGTAGGGATCAGTGCTCAAATCTGCCGGAGATTCTGCTGAACCGGTTGCTGGTTGACCGAAGTCGGTCAGAAACGGGCAACCCGCTTCGTCGAAAAGAATGTTCGTGGGCTTGACCGCGCCATGAATCAGCCCTCGTTTGTGCAGGTAGGCAAGTGCCTGGCCTGCAGCAACCAGAGTTTCAACGAACAGCCTCTCGTTCAGCTTTCCAGCAGACTTTCGACTGGCGATATCGCCGCCGTTGAGCAACCGGGTGCAGACAAAGGGCGCGTCGTCCGCAGTCCTGCCGACCCCGTAGATTTTGACAATGTGAGGGTGTTGAAGCTTGGCGACAAGCTCTGCATTCCGGACAAACTGGCGGCTGTACTCGGTATCCGAAGCGAATTCCCCACGCAGCACCTTGATTGCCACATGTCGATTCGATTTCTGCTGATTTGCCCGGTAAACAACAGCGTAGCGGCTGTGCCCCAGTTCTTCTTCGATTGTGTACCCTTCGATTTCCATCCGATCGATCCAGCAGAGCTACCCCAGTATGGTCTGACCAGTTCGAACGCTGTGAGATCCCCTGATTTGCAGGCGAATTGTGGCCCGCCCGTCGGTCAGCCTGGCTACCTGGTCAATGGTATCACCGATACTCCATAACACCCGGCAATCGATTGCCAAGGCAGCATACGGCACGGGTGCCCTCAACGCGGGCGCGGATAACGTGGATAGGCCTGGTTGGGTACGAGCTGGCAGATCAGGCTCAACGGTATGTCAGCTTTAACGTCCCACTGCGGTAATCCGGTACCGGGAGGCCAGTAATCATTTCGTGTTTTCGGGTCTTCCAGCACGCTGAAGTCGAACACATTGCCACCGGGAAGTCCGGTGTGAAGCTTAAACTCAAACTCGTGTCGTTCGGGTAGCCTGGTGAGGGCATAGACCCGAGCGCCCTGACGCAGCATCTCGAACTTTAACCCGAGAGCCATTTCCATTTGCCGCGGCGTCAATCCGAACAGGAACTTTTCAACCGTGACGTAGCCCACACCGCGGCTTGTGGCACCCGAATTGACCGGCATGCTGGAGCTCCTGACTTTGACCAGGCGGTGATGCCCCTTGGCTTTCCACGATTTCATCGAGCTTTCTTTTGCAAGCTCGCCGAAGGTGGCCGTTAGATTTGCCATGGCCCTGATTATAGTCGCCTGCAATTGCCATTGGGTACTGGTTTTGCGGGAGACGGACTGACCACGTTTGGGCGCGTGGTGGCTTGACTGCAGGGCGGCATGGGACACAATTGAAACAGGACAGCATCAACCAGTCGTCAAAGGAGCAGCCCCAATGACCATTCGAAACTCAGCAACCAATGCCGCTTCCACGGTTGCGGCAATTGCCGTCGAAACGGCGTTGGGTGGCGCTCGGGGCACCATCGCCGGACTCGCCGTGCAGCCAGTGGTCTGGGTCATTACCGATACCGCACCGGATGCTGGTGACGCTTTTACCTACGTGGCGACCGGCATTGGCGGGCTGGTCAGTCTGGCGTGGGCCGTGCCCGGTATCGTGACGGGTGCCGTGAAGGCGGCGGTTGACGACTATACGCAGACTTTGGTGGACGAAGCCAAACAGGATGAACCGGGCCATGCCCGTACCTGCATGTACCCCCTTGGCGACTACAGTTTCTGGGCCAGCGGTGGGCACATCCAGGCCATGACCGTGGCCTCGGCCGGCGGCGTGGTGTGGCAACACCCCAACGGTGCGTATATTTTTATCAAGGATGCCAATGACCTGCTGGTCTGCGATTACCGTCCCCGACGCGCGCAGAGAATCTACCGGCCTTTGCTGCCGCTGCAACGCGTGGGCGACGGCGTGCGCTGGACCACGGGCTCCTAGCCGGATTCGAATTACGGCTTGTCGGGTGACTCTCAAAACCCTGCGATTCCCGGCTGGCCGCAGCCTGGCGGAAATCCTCTAATGACCCGTGACCAAGCGTTATGAAGTGCTAGCCTTAGGGGTATGGATTCTCGCGTTCCCATTGTCGCGCTGGCTGTGCTCGTCGCGTCCTGCGCCATGGCTCCCAGCCGCGGTCCCGCGAATATGGCGGAGTGGGACCAGATCGTCTCAAGCGATCTGTTTGCCGACGTTGCGCCATTCAGCCGTAACGTAGCGTCTGATGGTGACGGACGGGTATTTTCGTTTGCTGTCGAGGAGCGGCCTGACGAGATGCTGATGTCTGTCGTCATCGTTGTCGGACCGCCAGGTTCACGGCTGGACGCCGACGCCTGGGCAGCCGCCGTTGCCGTTGCCAGCGACGTTGAGAGGGCGCGTGACTTTCCTGATCTGGGGGCAAGAGCACAGATCCAGGCACCCAGTTTTTCGCCCGAGGGCGCTTTTTCAGGAGTGGTCTTCACGACCGCGGATGGGAACTTCGACCTGCAGGTATCGGTGTTTGAATCCAGCAGCGCCACGCCGCGCCGGTCGCTGACCGCAATCGACGCTGCGCGCCGCGTTGACAGAGCCTACAGGGGGAGGTCTCCGTGAATTCACTGGGTCTAGCACGAATTTGGGAGATGTGGACATGTCCGACGACGTATTGAAGGACTACCCCGTCGTGCGGGTCCACCGCTGGTACAACCGCCTGGCTGACGCCAGCCTGGCGAGAAAAATCAACGGTCGGGACCCGCTGTCGGGCAGGTTTCTGAAGACCTACGTCACCAACCGTGTTAAGGACAAGGAGTATTCGTTTCCCGCACCGCCCTATTTAATCAGCAATCACAAGGTGACAGCAGCGCTTGCGTTTCACCGGCGGGTCTTTCTCACCGAAGAAAAAGCCCGCCTCGGCGCCGGCGGGGCAACCTCGAGGTGGGCCGGCCTGGTACCTCGCCTGAAGGACGGCCGCTGGAACGGCGCCAGCAAAATCAGCCTGTACTATGAAAGCCTGGTTGAGATTGGATCGTCATTTGAAATCATTCGGATTCAGACCTCCGGCACGCCCGAGGAGCGTGACCTTTTCACCTCCCTGCGCGGGTTCCAGCTGCGCAGCGACATCGAGGTGACCGGGCAGGCCAAAGGTAATCTCATCACGGTCCGCTTTCAGAAATGGGAGGCAACCGCCCTCGACCGGTATGACTTCAACTATGACGAGTACCTCACCTTGCCAAATCCTGATTTCAACAGCACTGATGCCGACGCCATCAAGCCGGACCTGGAGAGTTTTCGCGTCTACCACAAAAACGCCAAAAGAATGGTCGATGCCGGTCTGGCCGCACCGTTCAGGGTGAAGGTTGGACCTTGGACGGTCACGGCACCCGCGGTGACCGGTCCGGCAGACATTGATCCCGCCAAACCCCTTCGCTAAGCGTCCGAAAAAAGTGCACGCCTTGGGGATCACGCCTTGGGGGTCGAGTCCTGCGTTGCCACAATGAGGTCAGGACGGACGGTCGGCAATGTGGCAATGCAGGAATTGACGCCATCACCCCGCTCGGAACATTTTCTATCTCCGGTCTGGTCTGGCGTCACGAAGTGGGAGCGAGGATGTGGGTTCCAAGGAACATCGCGATTGCGTTTCGATAGTACTCCGTCGGTTGCGTCCGAAGGCCTCGCCCCCTGCCGGGATCCATCACCCTGACCTCGCCGCCGCGCGCGTGCGCCACCACTACCGCGTGGCTGAAGGGGCCGTTTCGCCCAATGGCCCAGAAGGGCATGTAGATATAGCCGAGTTGCCGGAGCTTTGTGGCCAGGAGGTCGGTGGTCAGATCCCTCCCCGCCACGGGGTCTAAATGCATCGAACCGATCTCCATGAGGAGGCCAACCCCGCCCATGGTCGCGGCGCCGTCCTCGTTGAGCGCATTGGGATATTGCGCCATCCGCGCCTCGATCGTCTCCTCGCTGACAGCCGCCGCGCCGCCGATAATCCACGAACAGGCGGTCGACCAGCTTTCATAGGCGGCTGACCAGCACTGGTGCTGTTCCTGCGTGACTTCGGGCGGGTCGCGGAGAGGCAGTCTGAAGGTCATCGTAAGGTCACTCAGTCGAAACGGATTACCCTCAGGATAGGGTAACGCCTCGCCTTTGCCCAGGGAACGCCGAACGGTGTCCTGTACCGAAGGAAGCCGCACAAAGAAAAACACCCGGAGAACTTCCGTTGGCACGATCTGCGGCACGCCGGGCCAGCTGGCGCGTGATGACCCCGCTGGAGGTGCCGCCGCGACTGCGTGGTGGTCCTCGCTGGACATCGTGTTGCGCTACGCGCACCTGGCTTCGCGACCAATGGATTGTAAGTCTCTCGCCCAGAGTGAATGTAACTGCCTAGATTTCGCCGCGACCGGGGCCGTGCAGGGCTCGAACCTACGACCAATGGATTAAATGTCCAATCCAAATTTTCCCGGAATCGACCCAACGCGACCGGAAACGGAGTAGTCGCTGGCCCAAATTTGGCCCAAATTCGGGAGCGTGCTACCGGCGATATCTGGCTTTTGCGGTTGGCCTTTTTTCTATTTGTTGCCTGTCCCGGATTTGGCCTCTGCGGCCTGACTGCAACTGGCAGCCCGTGTGGCGAGGAGACTGCCTGGGCGGCGCCGTGAGTGTTCTTTGCGGCGAAGTCTGGCCCGGATATGATCAGGGCTGGTCCTCAAATCCATCTGCAAAAATGCGGCCGGACGGGTTTTCGAAATCATAAACCACTTCGTCACAGGTCAGGTTTCCTGGCTGGGTAAACAGTCCAACCGCAGGCAGACGAAGATCCTGGAAAAAGGTACCAACCGGGATTTCCATCTCAGGTACCTGTGCAAAGTCGGTGACACACGGCAACATCGGCAGATAGTAACGGGTTCCCTGAACGTCGACGCTGGCGGTCAGCATCGGCTTGACCATGACCGGCTGACCCGGCGTGGCATCAAATTGCATCGTGAAATCAAAATCCTCACCGCCAGGATCAATCGCGGCGGCGACAGCGTCTGGGAGTTCCAGGATGGCGAACTGCGTGCCAGGCTCCGCGCTGACCATCTGGCCGGGCAACACCGGAAACGAATCAACCAGGCTGACGTCCAGGGGCTGGTCGAATCCAGCATTGTTGTAGGTTCCGCTGACGCTGGTGATGCTGTCGGGCAGTTGCAGTATCAGGGGGTCGATGAGGGCACCGAGCAAGCCGAATTCGGTGATCAGTTCGAAACTACTGATTATCTCGATGATCCTTCCGCTCTCGTCGCGAGTCGTATAGGTGCAGCCAAAAAACTCCGGTATGCTCGTGTTGAAATCACAGAAGCCGGCCTGAACATTGCCGCTCAGGCTCACGCCCCCACGGTCGTCAACAAAACCCACCAGCGAGCGAAAAAAACAGCCACTGATCAACAGCGTGAAAAGCAATACGCCGATGACCCTGAATAGTGGAGTGACCTTGCGGTTGATACTGTATGAGTCAGGCGGACTTTTCATCTTTAGTCTCCACTTTGGTTGATACTGATGACGCGGACGTTGCCCTGCACTCTTCCAGCGGTGACTCTGACCCTGGGGGAGCGACGGATTCCACCCTGAATACTATGGACGCAATCCCGGCCAGGTTTGTCTCATTTTGCACTGCCACTTTTTTCCGCCTGTGGGGAATCGCTGATGCGCCGGAGATTCCATCAATAATCGAATCGGAAGTGTCCGTTCAGGGGGTATTCGAAGAGCACGTCTTCCTGTTTGGGTCCGGCGCCGATGTTGTGAATGATGAGCGGGCGATGGGTCCCGGGTACCAGTTGGCTGGAGACTATGCCGATGTGAGGCAGATTACCCGGCAGACGCCAGGTCACAAGGTCACCCGGATGGTATGCGGCAGGATCGCTGGAGGCGGGCAGCGTACGCCCGTGGCGGGAAAAAAATGTCTCCAGGTTGGGGACTCGGCGGTGGTCGATATTGGGGTCCGGCCGCGTCTCCGTCCAAAGCCTCGGATAAGCTTCGAAACTCGCGGACATGTCTTCGTGCACCAGTTTCTGCAGATCGATTCCCACACGCCGGTACGCGCGGATCACCAGGTCCGTGCAGACACCCCGATCGTCCGGGACGTCCCCGTTAGGATAAGCCAGCGCCACGTATGCGCCGTCGTAGGTGACCGAAACCCGGGTCCGCTCCAGCGCTGCCTCAACCAGCGGATCAGCGGCCAAAATCCCTCCGGCTGGCAGCCATAGCATCGGCATCGCGGCCCACAGGGCCCGGATTCGTCGCGCAGATGGGTGTTCTTTCCTTTTCATTCTCATTCCGTTGATGATTCACCAGAGTTTGACGGCCGGACTGTCCCAAAGTTTGGAGGAGCCGGATCCATCTGAGAGTGGGTTCAGAATACGCTCCATCTGAGCCGGGACAGGCAACAAATAGAGAGAATCCTACCGGACTGATCGCGGATTGCGGTTGTCGACATCGGTTGTTCAGGGCAATCTGACCATCCCCGACACAACGCCCGAAACCGGGACAGGCAACAAATAGAGAGAATCCTACCGGGCTGATCGCGGATTGCGGTTGTCGACATCGGTTGTTCAGGGCAATCTGACTTTACGCGACACAATGAACAAGCCCATGACCATCGCAAGGAAGCGCCAGGTCCACCCGGAAACCACCCCCTACTATCATGTTGTGAGTCGCTGTGTGCGGCGTGCATTTCTGTGCGGTACTGATGGCGATCGCTGCTTTGAGCACCGGCGCCAATGGATCGTAGAGCGGCTGAATCTGCTGGCTCAGGTGTTTGCCATTGACGTCGTGGCCTACGCGGTGATGTCAAATCATGTTCATCTGGTGGTGCGGTTAGCACCGCAGCGCAGTGCAGCCTGGTCCGATGATGAGGTCATCAAGCGCTGGTCGGCGGTTTATGGCATTCCGGCGCTGGTTCATGCGTCACAAGATACCGACGCACCGGCGGCGGTAAAAGACGCCGCTGGTGACATGATTGCAGTCCGACGCCAGCGGCTGGGCAGCCTGAGCTGGTTCATGAAGTGCCTGAACGAATCCATTGCCCGTCGGGCCAACCGGGAGGACGGCTGCACGGGGGCGTTCTGGGAAGGGCGATTCAAGAGTCAGGCCCTGCTGGATGAAAAAGCCCTGCTGGCCTGTATGGCCTATGTGGATTTGAATCCGATCCGGGCGGGCACGGCGCGGACACCGGAGCATTCGGACTATACCAGTGTGCGGCAGCGGATCCGGGGCACGGATGAGGTGTCTCTGGTTGGTTTCAGTGGAGAGAGTGAAAAAGACCCACTACCGATCAGTTTGCCCGACTACCTGGCCCTGGTGGCATGGACGGGGCGAATCTCGGTGCCTGGAAAGCGGAGTCGGATACCCGAAGGGACACCCCCGATACTGGAGCGGCTGGGGTTCGATGATCGGGCCTGGGTGGAATCGCTGAAGCTGTTCCGGAACACCGAACTGCGGGCCTTGGGGCCCACGCACCGGATGAGAGAACTGGCCCAGGCACTATCCCGGCGGTGGTTTCGGGGGAAGGGTGAGTGTCAGGCGGTCTTTGGCTCTTGACTGCCGCCTGCCATCGCTGTCCTGCCTCCATCCAAATCGCCGTACCTCAATCGTTATTTGAGTTTGGGCCTGTCCCGGAAACGTGTTCGTGTTGGACAGCCGCCGGGACCGCACTCGATCACCTCACTGCCTTTGCGTTTACCCCAGCGAACCCTCCCCCTGCCCCCGATCCAGCTGCCGGTACTGGATGGCTTCTCCCAGGTGCAGCATACCGATCTGCCTTGCTTCAGCCAGATCGGCAATGGTGCGGGCCACACGCCGGATACGGTCGCAGCCCCGGGCCGACAGCTTCAGTTTTTCGATGGCCTGGTGCAGCATCCGGGACTCGCGTTTGCCCAGAGCGCAGTGCTGTTTCATGCCACGGCTGTCGAGCTGGGCGTTGGCGCAGCCCTGGCGCTGGACCTGGATCTGCCGCGCCCGCTGGGCCCGCCGGCGGACTTCCTCGCTGGACTCACCCGATGATGCGTCCTGGATTTCGGCCGGCGTCAGTGGCGACAGCCAGATCTGCAGATCCACCCGGTCCAGCAGCGGCCCGGAGATCCTGCTGCGATAGCGGTCAACCTGCGGCGGGGAACAGCGGCAGTGACGGATACGGGAGCCGCGATAGCCGCAGGGGCAGGGATTCATGGCGGCAACAAGCTGGAATCGCGCGGGGAACTCGGCCTGGCGCGCGGCCCGGGAGATGGTGATGCGGCCGGACTCCAGGGGCTCGCGCAGCACTTCCAGCACCCGCCGGTCGAACTCCGGCAGTTCATCCAGGAACAGGACCCCACGGTGAGCCAGGGAAATCTCTCCGGGCCGGGGACTGCTGCCGCCGCCGACCAGAGCCACCCCCGAAGCCGTATGGTGAGGCGACCGGAAACTGCGCCGGCGCCAGTGCTGAGGCCGGAATCCGCTGTTGCTGATGGACATGACCGCGGCGGCCTCCAGGGCCTCAGCCTCGGTCATGGGCGGCAGGATACCGGGCAAGCGCAGGGCCAGCATGGTCTTGCCCGCCCCGGGCGGACCGCACATCAGCAGGTTGTGGCCACCGGCTGCCGCTACCTCCAGCGCCCGGCGGGCCTGGACCTGGCCCCGCACATCCGCCAGTTCCGGGTAATCCGGCACGGGTAGGCTGGCCGCTGCGGGTTCATCCAGCATGCCCTGGCCCTGGAGCCAGGCGGTGATTTGCAGCAGATGGCCGGCTACCTGGGTACTGTGGTCACCCAGCAGGGCCGCTTCGGCGCCACAGCGTCGTGGCACCACCAGGGTGCGCCGGGCCTCCCGGGCCGCCAGCGCGGCGGGCAGGATGCCGCGACAGGGACGCAGGTCACCGTTGAGGCCGAGTTCACCCATGAACTCGAACTCCGGCAGTCGCTGACGGGGTATCTGCCCCGACGCCCCCAGGATACCCAGGGCAATGGCCAGGTCGTAGCGGCCACCTTCCTTGGGCAGGTCGGCCGGGGACAGGTTGACGATGATGCGCTGCAAGGGGAATTCGAAGCCGGCGTTCTGCAGGGCACCGCGAACCCGGTCCTTGCTTTCTTTCACCGCGGTTTCGGGCAGGCCGACGATGTTCAAGGTCGGCAGCCCGCTGCCCAGGTGGGTTTCCACCCGCACCGGGGGCGCCAGCACGCCGGCTTCGGCCCGGCAGCGCGTCCAGGCAAATCCCATGGTTTCCGTCCCTGGAAATCAACAGG
>JASJDM010000121.1 GCA_030065125.1 Lysobacterales bacterium
GGGGCACATGACTATCTGCATGCAAACGCGCATTTACCACGTTTACCCCATCACCTAGTCACGGAGTCACGGAGTCACGGAGTCACGGAGCCACGGAGCCACGGAGCCACGGAGTCACGGAGCCACCGAGCCACGGAGTCACGGAGTCACGGAGCCACCGATTCAACCCGTAAACATCATTCACATTCTCGACCCTTCCGATCCTCGGTGTCTCATCGCGGCTGCGCTAAACTAAACAGTCGGGAAACGCAGAGACGGGCAGGAATATGAGCAGCAAGCGCTATTTCGGAACGGATGGAATTCGTGGGCGGGTTGGTGAGGGCGCCATCACCGCGGAGTTTGCGTTGCGGCTGGGCCGGGCTATGGGCACGGTGCTGCAGCGGCGGGGTGCACCGCTGGCGGTGATTGGCAAAGACACCCGGATATCCGGCTACATGTTCGAGTCTGCGTTGGAAGCCGGCCTGGCGGCCGGTGGCGCCGACGTGCGGCTGCTGGGGCCCATGCCCACCCCGGCGGTGGCCTACCTGGCCCGTACTCTGCGGGCCGGCGCCGGCATCGTCATCAGCGCGTCCCACAACCCCCATTTCGATAATGGATTCAAGTTTTTCTCCGGCGCCGGGGAGAAGCTGCCCGACGACGTGGAACTGGAAATCGAGGCGGAGCTGGATAAACCTTTCGAGACGGTGGCGTCAGAAAAGCTGGGCAAGGCCCAGCGGGTCGATGATGCCGCCGGGCGCTACATTGAGTACTGCAAACGTACCGTACCTCACCTTACTTCTCTCAGCGGGCTCACAGTTGTGGTGGATTGCGCCAACGGCGCTACTTACCACGTAGCCCCGGACGTCTTCACCGAGCTGGGTGCCAAAGTGATCACCACCGGAGCCGAACCGGATGGTCTGAACATCAACCTGGAGTGTGGCGCGCTGCATCCCGGTAACCTGCAGCGGGTGGTGATGGAGACCGGTGCAGATGTGGGCATCGCCCTGGACGGCGACGGTGACCGGGTCATGATGGTGGACGAAAACGGCACATTGGTGGACGGTGACGGCATTCTCTACGTCATGGCCAACGAGCGCCATGCCAATGGCCGACTGGGCGGCGGCGTGGTTGGGACGCTGATGACCAATATCGGACTGGAGTTGGCGCTGAAAGATCTGGGCATCCCGTTTGACCGATCCAACGTGGGCGACCGCTATGTGCACCAGTGCCTGGTCAACCATGGCTGGGTGCTGGGCGGGGAGACCTCGGGGCATATCCTGTGCATGGACAAATCCACCACCGGCGACGGCATCGTCAGTGCCCTGGAAATCCTGTCGGTGATGCAATCGCTGGATCAGCCCCTCAGCGCGCTGGCCGGCGGCATGACCCGATTCCCCCAACAGATGATCAACGTTCCCGTAGCCCAGAAGGTGGATCTGGACAGCTCTGACAAGGTAGAAGCCGCAGTGCGTGATGTGGAAAGCGAACTGGCCGGACAGGGTCGGGTCATTCTGCGTCCTTCCGGCACCGAACCGGTGGTTCGTGTCACCGTGGAAGGTCGGGAGGCTGACCAGGTGGATCGCCTGGCCCGACAGCTGGCCGAGGTAGTGGAAACCGAATTCGCCTGACGCGCCAAGCCGGACTTTGTGGTAGAAACATTGCCAGAGTGCATTACTGACCGTCAGCCAAACCGCTATCCGGAGCCCATAACCGCCCATGAATTTCTGCAGCAGCGCCTGGTTGAGATCGGTCTGGCCGACTAGTCCCACGCCTGAAGGACAATGATTCCTCGAATTGCCACACTGCTGCTGAGCCTCTGGATTGGGGCCGGCGCCTGGGCCGCGGCCAACGCCGAGGTTCGCTCGAGCCTGCAACTGCTGCACAAGCTGGCGGCCCAGGGAGACGCGGACGCCCAGTACGGCCTGGGCACCTGGTACGCCCGCAATCATATGAACGACCTGGAACTGAGCATGGCCCGGGACTGGCTGATTCGCGCTGCGCGACAGCAGCACGTCCACGCCATGTTCCGCTTAGGCGTGCTGCTGGCCTCGGTGGATTCGATCCGCAACGACGCCCAGGCCATCGACTGGGTCAGCGCCGCAGCAGACGCGGGGCTGGTGGAGGCGGTGGGCGAAATGGGCATGTTTCATTTCGAGGGATTCGGGCACCTGGAACGGGACTGCGGCAAGGCGACGGAACTGCTGGAACGGGCCTACGGTGCCGGCGATGACCGCGCCGAAAGCAACCTGGTCTGGGTTTTGTCCACCTGCCCGGAACAAAAGCACCGCGATGGATCCCGCGCCCTTCGTATGGCTTTTGAGCTGGTGTACCGCAAGGGCGAAAAAACAGCCAATACCATGGACAACCTGGCGGCCGCCTACGCCGAGGCGGGCGACTTTCTGAGCGCCGAGGAGGCCCAACGTGAAGCCATTGAGATGGCGGAGTCCGATGAGGTAAGGGCGGTGTTTGAGTTGCACCTGGAGAGTTATTTGCAGCGGGAGGCCTGGCGTGACGAGACTCCGTGACTCCGTGGCTCCGTGGCTCCGTGGCTCCGTGACTCCGTGGCTCCGTGACTCCGTGACTCCGTGACTAGGTGTATTGGGTTGACTAAGTCTTCTGCGCTCTTTGTTGATTGATCAGGCCGGCTAGAATTGCGGACAGTCGTTCTGTTTTTTCGATCAAATCGTCGACATCGCTGCCGGACAGGCCGAGTTTCACGGTTAGCAGCAACAGGGTTTGAACCTCGGCAAGGGACCCTCTCGAGATAACAAGGAATCGTAGAAACTCTCGATTCGTTTCGCGCGCAGCGCCTTCAGCAATATTTGAAGGTATCGATACAGCCGCCCGCCGCATTTGGGCAATCAGGCCAAATTTTTCGTGTGCCGGGTGGCAACCCGTGTAATTGTAGATCTCCGCCGCCAGATCCATGGCGAACTTCCAGGCGTCCAAATCTCGATGAAATCGCGGCATTGACCGTGCCTCCGGGGCACATGACTATCTGCATGCAAACGCGCATTTACCACGTTTACCCCATCACCTAGTCACGGAGTCAGAGCCACGTCGCAGTCTCCACGGCCGGGTTGGCACCCTCGCTCGCAACGGCGCCGATGGCCGGCTTGCCAGAAATAGCGGATGATCGTACTGTTTGTTGCCGCGCCTACACAACGACGGATACGATTTATGGCTTCACAAGCGCCCGCAAGACGGCGAACCCAGGAAGAACGGCGGGCAGCGACTCGCGCCACCCTGCTCGAAGCGACCATTCACTGCCTTGGGCGGGAGGGTTATGCAGGCACGTCGATCAGTGCCATTACCCAGGAGGCCGGGGTTTCGCGCGGCGCCCTGCTGCACCATTTTCCAACCAAGAACGAACTGATCGCCCACACCATCGTCTACTTCTACCGGCAGCGTCTCGAGCGGTTCAAGCAGCATCTGCTGGGCGCTGACACCGCCACTCTCTCTCTGGAAGACCGGCTGAGGGTACTGAAGAAAGATTTTGCCACCTGGTATCACACGGCCCTGGAAATAGAGGTGGCCATGCGCACCAACGAGGAAATTGCCGCCATCGAGCAGTCGCTGGCAGCCAGGGACCACGAAGAAATGAGTCAGGAATATGAACAGCTGTTTCCCGAATTCGTAGCGACCCCTTTTGCCCGGGAACTGGTGGGTATCGCGTGCTACCTGATGCGCGGATTGGCGGCCAACGAGAACGATGACAAGGTCGACCGCCAGTTCGAGGTTTGTGCCAGCATGATTCGCAGTTATCTCGACCAGGTCACCGATCCGGCAAATAAATAGCTTTACATACAATACGTCCGTACGGTATGTTATTTCCCAGGCTGGGCGGAAGCTGCTCGCGTCTCCCATTCACTGACAGGGGAATGATCATGAAGATAAGCGCAACCATCACCGTACTACTCGCGGCCCAGATTGCCCTCCCGGTGATCGCCCAGGAGGAAGAGGCGGACGACCGGGTTATCGAAGAGATCATTGTCACCGCTGACAAACGCTCGTTCAGAAGCACCCAGGATCTCCCCAGCAGCATCACCGCATTTGACGCCCAGAAACTCGAACGCCTGGACGTGCTGGATTTTGACGACTTCATCGTCCAGGTGCCGGGAACCAATTTCATAAACGACGGTGGGCCGGGCCGAGGCAACGAGGTGGCGTCGATTCGTGGGCTGTCGGTGGTTGCCGACAACACGGTAGGCGTGGTGGCGCAGTACCTGGACGGGGCGCCGCACTTTGGCAATTCGTACCGGTTTTTTGACATCGCTGAAGTGGGTGTACTCAGAGGACCCCAGGGCACCCTGTGGGGCTCCCAGTCCATCGGCGGCTTGATTTACTATCGTTCCGCCCGACCCGAACTGGACCAGTTCAGTGGCAACATCCAGGGCGACATGTACGCTTCGTCCGATGACGGCGGTGCCAGTTACCGGACCAGCGGAGTCATTAATGTCCCCATTGTCGAGGACACATTCGCCCTGAGGTTCGCGGGTCAGTTCATCGACGAAACCGGGTACATCGATAACGCGCGAACCGGCACAAGCGACATCAACGACGTCGAAGAAGCGGCCTGGAGACTGTCAGCCTTGGTTCAGCCCACCGATGACGTATCCGTCACCCTGATCTACCACGGCAATGACCTGGAAGCCGACGCGCCGACGTACTTCGACATCGGCCTGGACGGCCTGCAGGTGGATCAGCCGTCAGACCGTGGGCCGACGGAACAGGACTACGACCTGTTCAACCTCATTGTCGACATCGACCTCGGCTGGGGAACCCTCAACTACACCGGGGCGTCCTTTTCCAACGACGGCATTTTCACCGACTTCAACGATACTTCCGGCTTCCTGCAGCAGGTCACGACAACGATTGACGAAGAAGCGACAACCCATGAACTTCGCCTGTCATCATCCGGTGCCAGTCCATGGCAGTGGATCGTCGGATATTTTTCTGACGACTACGACGACTTCAACCAGAGCATCGACTATGCGCTGACCGACTTCGGTGATCCGGCGCCCATGGAAGGCACCACTTTCGGCGGATTGAAGATCCTCAAGGAGCAGGCCTTTTTCGGGGAGATCAGCTACGACTTCACCGACAGGCTCAAAGTGCTCGTGGGCGGTCGGTTCTTCGACTGGGAGGTCGACAACCGTGAAGTCTTCCTGATTGGTGGCAGTGACTTTGGGTTTGTCACCAACGGTGTCGCCTCGGACGACGATTTTTTCCACAAGCTGCTGGCTGAGTACCGGTTCACCGACGACGGCGATGTCCTGGGCTACCTGTCCCGGTCTGAGGGATTCCGTTTTGGGGGATTCAACACCTTTGTCGGGGAGGAACTCTTCGGCATTTCCGAAGAATTTTTCCAGTTCGGCCCCGACACCCTGGTGAGTTACGAGGCTGGCGTGAAGTCGCGATTGGCGGACAACCGGGTGCTGCTCAATGCCGCGGTTTACTTCCTGGACTGGCAGGAAGTGCAGGCGGTTGTACAAAGTGATACCGCGGGCGCTTTCGGGCAGGGCTTCTTTACCACCAATGCTCCGGACCTCGAAGCCAGGGGATTCGAACTGGAGATCGTTACCCAGGACCTGCTGGCTCCCGGGGTATACGCCGCGCTGAGCTGGGGCTATACCGACAACGAATTCCAGGACGATGCACAGCTGTTTGAGGGGACCCGGGTGAACATCAGAAAGGGTGACAGTCTGCGTCGTACACCCAAGAACACCTATTCACTGGATATTGGTTACGATTTTGAGATCGCCGGCAGAGAGAGTTTCGTTCGTGCCAATTACTGGCACAAGGATTCAACCTCTACTTTTGGCTTCAATGGCAATGACGGTGACGTCGATGTGCCGTCCCAGGATGTCATCAACCTGTCGGCTGGCATGAGGTGGGACAACGTGCAGCTGAAGTTCTATGTGGACAACGCCACCGACGAAACGCCATTCCTGAACGTGTTTTCCGCTGCCAGCCGGGGCAACCCGGGCGGCGACCAGGCGGTCCGCGCCAACACCCTGCGACCCCGCACCGTGGGTCTGGAGGCCACGTATTACTTCGGCGTGAACTGACCGGGTGGAGTGTGGCGCTTGCCGCGGATAGTCTTCCCTGGTGAATCGTACAATCAGCAATGGCACCATCGCCGCCTACGCCGCGCCGCTGGTACCGATATGGATGCTGCACACGCCGGCCCTGTCGATACTGCCCGGTCTCTACGCAACGGTCAGCGGCATCGACCTGGCGGTCATTGGCGCCATTCTCGTGACCAGCCGCATTCTGGACGGCGTGACCGATCCACTGATCGGATTGCTGTCGGACGCAACCAGAACGGCGCTGGGCCGTAGGAAGCCGTGGATCATCGCCGGTGGCCTGTTGTGCATGGTCGGTGTCTGGTTCTGGTTTCGGCCATCGGCAGACACCGGCGCGCTGTATTTCTTCCTCGCATCCATTGCCGTCTATATCGGCTGGACCATGGTCGAGATACCCCACGGTGCCTGGCTCAGTGAATTGTCCGGCGACTACGAGGAGCGATCCCATATTGCGGGTATACGCACGACCGCCATTTACCTCGGCTATGTGGTCTTCTGGCTCGGTCCGTTTCTGCCGCTGTTCGAAACTACTGAGATTACCCCGGAGGTAACCACTTTCCTCTCCTGGGTGGTCATCGTGCTGATGCTGGCCACCATGACCTGGGCAGTCATCAAGGTGCCGGAGGGCAATCCCAGAAATTCTGAGACGCCGAATCTGACAGCGGCCATATCAGGCCTCGTCAGCAACAAACCGCTCCGCCTGTTCCTGGTCATCATCGGGGCCAGCTGGCTGGCGAGTGGCATGGTGGCCGGTCTCTATTTCTTTTTCATCAGCAGCTACCTGGAAATTCCGGACAAGTTTGGCCACATCGGGTTGGCGGTTGCGGCAATCGGTTTTGTCAGTGCGTCGATCTGGGGATGGGCGGGCGCCAGGCTGGGCAAGCATCGTGTGCTGGTGATCTGCAACCTGAGTACTGTGATCACCCTGGTGGCCATGAGCCTGATCCGGCCGGGCCCGCATGCTTTCTCCGCCATGCTGGTGATATTCAGCCTGTCCGCGCTGTTCAGCGCCGGCTCCACCGTCGCTTACTACGCGCTGATGGCGGATGTCGTTGACTACGACACCCTGATGACGCGGAAAAACAATGCCGGCAACTATTACGCGTTGATCACGCTTTTCCAGAAGGTCGGGCTCGGCGCCGGAGCGGGCCTGGCGCTAACGGTTTCGGCGCTGTTCGGCTTCGATGCCGTTGGTGAAAACGAGGGCTGGGCGCTGGCAGGGTTCTTTGTCGCGTTCATCGTCATCCCGATCGCATTGAACCTGCTCGCGACGATCCTGGCGACGCTGTTCCCGATTACGCGCCGCCGTCACGGGATCATTCGCAGGCGACTGGACTCACTGGCCTTGCGCAAGGCGGAGGCGACACGTGGCTGAGGTGACAATCTTCACCAGCCGAAACTGCGGCTGGGCTGTTCGCAACTATGCAGCGCTCATCGAGAAAGGCGTTGCATTCGATCCGGTCCCGGCGAAAGATGGCGATGGCGTCAAGCTCGACACTTTCCTGTCCCTAACCCCATATGGCAGGACGCCGGTTCTTTACTGCGAGGGAACGGCGGTTTTCGAGTCCAGCCTGATCAACGAGTACATCGACGACCGGTTTCCGAATCCACCGTTGTTGCCCAGCGACGCGGCGGCGCGCTCCGAGGTGCGCAAGTGGACGCACTACTGCGAAAACAGCCTGCTGGCTGCATTGACGCGAATCGCCAAGGCGCAGGAGGGTGATGCCCGGACGGCCGCCATCGCGGAGTTCAAGGAGCAGATGTGCGACTTCGCCAGGTTCGCGTTGCCGGCTGACTGGCGTGGCCCCTACTTTTTCGGCAAACGATTCACGCTGCTGGATCTGGTGTTCTCGACGCTGTTTGAGACGATTCGCCAGATCGAGCGACATTCGACGACCTCCCTGCCAATGCAGAATGAAGCGATGCGGCGCTGGGCCGAAAACGTGCTGTCCAGGCCGTCGCTGCGCTCGGCGATGGCCCTGCGGGATGAACTGGAATTCTGATGACGATGCGACTCCTTGTTTTATTGTTCTCCCTCACCGCCGGCAGCGCCGGCGCCGACACCGGGAAGTTCGCCCTGGTCGATGGCACAGTCATCACGGCAACAGGCGATGCGCCAATCGCGGGCGCGACCGTGCTCGTCGATGAAGGGCGTATCAAGGGTGTGCTGGTGGGCAAGACCACGCCGGCCGGTTACGAGGTTGTCGACGTCAGCGGCAAGTTCATAACGCCGGGCATCATCGACACCAACATCCACCTGATACTCACGACGGTGCCTGAGTTCTTCGTCAAGTACGAAGACCGGCTGGTGGATATCGCGATCCAGTCCGCGCAGATTGGACTCAAGCAGGGGCTCACGACCATGCCCGACACCTGGGGTCCACTGAAGCCGCTGCTCGAAGCCCGCGACCGCATCAACAGCGGCGAGTTCGTCGGCAGCCGTGTGCTGGTGGCCGGCAACATCATCGGCACGGGCGGACCCTTCAGTCCGTACTTCATGGGCGGATGGCCGGCGCGCGGACTGACGTTGCGCTACGGCGGCTGGGTACACCCGGCAATCCAGCGTCGCATCGACGCGCTCTGGGAAGACGATGTCGGCCCACGGATGATCGCCATGACGCCGGACGAGGTTGCCGTGACCATGCGCAACTACCTCGCCAAGGGTGTCGACTTCGTCAAGGTTGGGGTCAGCGGTCACGGGCTGGGCCCTGCAGAGCCGCTGCTGTTCTCGCCGGAAGCGCTCGAGGCGATTCGTTCGGAAGTTCGCAGGGCAGGGGTGCCGTTGTTGACGCATACATTCACCATCGAGAGCCTCAGGTACGCCGTCAAGATGGAGCCAGATCTTCTGATGCACCCAAACGTGGGAATCCCGCCACTCACCCACGCCACTGAATCGCAAAAGCAGGCGATTCACGCGCTCATAGCCGAGATTGCCGACAAGGGTATCTATGCGGGACTCATGTCGATTCCTGAGAAGTCTCAATCCGAGATCTACACAAACTGGGACTACAGCGAACATCGTGACAAGCCTCACCTCAACGAGATCATGGTGAATCGACAATTGCACATGGGCGCAGTCCCGTTTGAACTGCGGGCGGACAGCGTGCGCGCCTGGCTCGACGGTGGTGTCAAATACACACTTGCAACCGACCAGGGGCCGGAGGCGGCAGACCTCGGGCCTACCGTGTGGGGCCGGCTCGGGCGAATGCACTTTGATCGCATGAAGGGCCTGCAGGACGTCGGCGCAAGCCCGATGGAGGTCCTGATCGCATCAACTCGTCATGGTGCCGAGGCTTATGGTCTGGACGATGAGCTGGGAACCATCGAAAAAGGCAAGATCGCTGACCTGCTGGTCGTCGACGCAGACCCGATGGAAGACATCAACAATATTCGGCAGATACACCTCGTTATAAAGGACGGCAAGATCATCGATCGTGATGCGCTGCCGACCGTTGAGGTGCTGGACTACGATCCGGAGCTGCCATGGCCGTTCTAGCTGGCAGGATGCCAAAAAGAAACCGTTCATCGCCTTTCCTGGTCACGTTGCTGGTCCTAGCCTGGCCCGTTTTCGCGGACGAGCAGGATTGGCGCCCGACAAACCCCGAAAATACCGCGGTGCTGGCGCTCGGCGCCGGCGCGGTGGTTATTGAACTCAACACAGAGTTTGCGCCCGCCACTGTCGCGCAGTTCAAACGCCTGGTGCGGAAGGGGTTCTACGACGGCCTGGATTTCTACCGCGTGATCGATGGCTTCGTCGCGCAAGGCGGTGATGGCAGCGATATCGGCAAGCAGAGCGACGAGCCAACTATCAAAGCCGAGTTCGAGCGCGACTGGTCAAACGACCTGCCATTTGCGCCTGTGCAGGAACCGGACCTGTTTGCCCCCGAGACCGGCTTCGTCAACGGCTTTGCTGTCGCACGTGAGTCCGCGGCCGGCAAGGCCTGGCTCATCCATTGCCCGGGCGTCGTGGCCATGGCGAGAGGCAACGATGCGGATTCGAGCCGCACCGACTTCTATATCGTGATCGGTCAGTCGCCGCGTTACCTGGATCGCAACCTCACGATCTTCGGCCGCGTTGTGTTCGGGATGGAACACGTACAGCGAATTCGTCGAGGACCGCCATCAAACAACGGAATCATCGATGATGCTCAAGCACGCAGCACCATCCGATCACTGCGAATGGCCGCGGACTTGCCGTCCACCAGGCGGCCGAAGGTGCAGGTCCGCGACAGCAACAGCGAATCGTTTGCAGCATTGCTCAAGGCGAGACGGCATCGAGAGGCCGATTTCTTCCACCACACGCCGCCGCCGGTGCTTGACGTATGCCAGGTGCCTAACAGCGGAAGGGTGGCTCCGTGACTCGGGGACTCCGTGACTCCGTGGCTCCGTGACTCCGTGGCTCCGTGATGGCTCGACAGCCTCTCAGATCTTACGAGGCCGCTCTGGAAGGCGACATTCTGACGATCCTGGTGTGACCGGCTAAATCGTCGCTGATCGATGAGAGTGGAGCAAGTACTAACGAGTCGACTGCATGGGAGAGGAACTATGAGTATTGGTTTTCTGCTTTTTTGGCTGGCACCCGCCACGGCCTACAGGCGGGTCGCCAGGCGTCATCTGCAGGCCCGTTTTCCGGACAAGGCGGATCAGGTCTGGCGCTCAACGCAAACCTGGCAAACTCAGTTGGCGCCCAATCGCCCCCGCCGCAGCGGGAGTGCCGGTGTGAACCACATGATGCGGTACCTCGAATGGAGCAACGCACTCTATCGAGCTGTGCAGGAGCACGGCATGAGCAGTGCCGATGCTGCCTCGATCGTCGAGACAATCATGACGGACGTCTATCGGCCCGTGCCCGCCGCTATGTTCAAGTTCTCGCGGCTGCGCAGCGCCAAACGAGAGGTGAGGGTCAGGTGGATTCTG
>JASJDM010000122.1 GCA_030065125.1 Lysobacterales bacterium
AAGGACGTGCCAACGGCCGAAGGCCGTGAGGGAATCGGAAACCGCGTTTTCGATTCCCGACCGCGAGCGGGACAGGATGTCCCGTCTTGCGGACAAACAACCCACAAGGACGTGCCAACGGCCGAAGGCCGTGAGGGAATCGGAAACCGCGTTTTCGATTCCCGACCGCGAGCGGGACAGGATGTCCCGTCTTGCGGACAAACAACCCACAAGGATGTGCCAACGGCCGAAGGCCGTGAGGGAATCGGAAACCGCGTTTTCGATTCCCGACCGCAAGTCCGCGTAAGCAACTATTGGCAAGGCTTTTGGAATCTCAAAACCCTGCTGTCACCAACTTCGGGAAGGCGGATTTTGCGGATAGACTACAAATACCGCTTGAGCTCCCGCCGCGCCACCACCATGCGGTGAACGGCGTCCGGGCCGTCGGCAAATCGCAGCGTACGGTTCTGCGCGTACCAGTGGGCCAGGGGCGTGTCCTGGGACACACCCTGGCCGCCGTGCATCTGGATCGCCTCGTCCAGCACCCGCTGGGCCACGTTGGGGGCCACGGACTTGATCATGGAAATGTAGTGCTGGGCGGCGTCCACCCCGTGCTCATCCATCATCCAGGCCGTTTTCAGGCACAGCAGCCGTGCCATCTCGATGTCCATGCGGCAGTTGGCGATGATGTCGTAGTTGGCGCCCAGCTTGGCCAGGGGTCGGCCAAAGGCTTTGCGGCTGACCGAGCGTTTGCACAAAAGCTCCAGCGCAGATTCAGACATGCCGATGGCGCGCATGCAGTGGTGAATGCGGCCAGGACCCAGCCGGCCCTGGGCCACTTCGAAGCCGCGGCCCTCACCCAGGATGATGTTTTCCACCGGCACCCGGACATCGGTGAAACGCATGTGCATGTGTCCGTGGGGCGCATCGTCACCGCCAAACACCAGCATGGGACGCAGCACCTCCACGCCGGAGGTGTCCATGGGCACCAGGATCTGGGAATGCTGGCTGTGGCGGCTGGCCTCGGGATTGCTGCGACACATGACAATCAGAATCCGGCAGCGCGGGTCACCGGCACCGGAGATCCAGATCTTGTCGCCATTCAGCACGTAGTGCTCACCGTCGCGGACACAGCTCATGGAGATATTGGTGGCGTCGGAAGACGCCTCATCAGGTTCCGTCATTACGTAGGCCGAGCGAATCTCGCCGGCCAGCAGCGGCTTCAGCCATTGCCCCTTCTGCTGTTCGGTGCCGTAACGCGCCAACACCTCCATGTTGCCGGTGTCGGGAGCCGAGCAGTTGAACACCTCGGGCGCCAGGTGCGACTTGCCGGTTTCCTCGGCAATATAGGCATACTCGACCGTATTCAGGCCGTGGCCGCCATCATGGTGCGTCAGGAAGAAGTTCCACAGTCCCTGGTCCCGGGCCCTGGCCTTCAGTGACTCCAGGATTTCCGCCTGGCGGTCGGTGTACTGCCAGCGGTCGCCGACCCCTACTTCCTGCAGATACTCATCCTCCAGGGGGAGGATTTCGTCACTGATGAACTGCCTGACCTGGGCCAGTATCGGCTGCAGCTTGTCGGAGATTCCCAAATCCATTTTGTTGTTCCTCAATATCCACTGAGACGGGCGAAGCGCGAGGCATGGTAGCGCTGATCACCGTATTGCGCTTCCAGCACCCGTGCACGTTTCAGGTAAAGGCCCATGTCCAGCACGTCGGTCATACCGATGCCACCGTGCATCTGGATGGCCTCGTTGGTGGCCAGCTGGGCCACCCGGCTGAGCTTGGTCTTGGCGGCGCTGGCCAGGCGACTGACCTGTTCCGGGGAATCGCCCTGGTCCAGGCTTTTGAGCCCACTGAGCACCAGGGACTGGGCCAGCTCCAGCTCGGTCCACAGGATGGCTGCCCGGTGCTGCAGGGCCTGGAAGCTGCCGATGGGAACGCCGAACTGCTGGCGCTCCTTGAGATAGCGCAGGGTCACGTCGAAACACTCCCGGGACAGGCCGAGCAGCTCCGCACACTGGTAGATACGGGTGACGTCCAGCGCAGGCTCCAGTACCTCCAGCGCCCTGCCCGGCTGGCCGAGCTGCTGACCTCCGGGAATCCGGACACCGTCGAACTGAAGTTCACCCCAGCGCCGACTGTCCACCGCCGGTACCGCTGTGCGCTGCAGCACGTCTCCATCGACCAGGTACAGGCTGAGCCCGTCCGACTGGCCCGCCTCCCCTGAGCTGCGAGCCAGCACGATCACCTGGTCCGCAAAATGTCCGTCTTCAACGAACCGCTTGGTGCCGGACAGCACCACCTGGTCGCCATCCTGCTCGGCCTTCAGCGCGGTCGCCCGGGGGTCATGCCGCGGCCCTTCGTCCACGGCCAGGGCCATGGTCAGCTCACCGGCCGCCAGCCGAGGCAGCAGCTGCGCCTTTTGATCTTTCGACCCACCACCCAGCACCAGCACAGTGGCAGTGATGGCGCTGCTGACCAGCGGGCTGGCTGCCAGCGTTCGTCCAATCTGCTCCACGATCTGGCCCATGCCCACGTGGCTGAAGCCCAGGCCACCCAGGTCATCGGGAACCAGGACACCGGTCCAGCCCAGTTCGGCCATGGCCTGCCACAGCTGGGGCCTGTAGCCCAGCTCATCCTCCTGGTCCCGGAGCTGCCGCATCAGGTCCGGCCCGGCGTGTTCGTCCAGGAAGGCGGCGGCGGATTCCCTCAGCATGGACTCTTCTTCGTTGAGGATCAGCGCCATCAGCTGAGTCCCAGGATACGTTTGGCGATAATGTTGAGCTGGATCTCCGAGGTCCCGCCCTCGATGCTGTTGCCCTTGGACCGCAGCCAGTGCTGGGCCGTGGAATGGTCCTGCCACACCAGGGCTTCCCGGCCCTGCACACCCAACAGTGTTTCGTAGCGACGCTTGTTCAGCTCGGTGCCGTAGTACTTGAGCATGGCTGAAGTGTTGCCCACGCCCTGGGCCTTGATCTCGTCATTGACCCGTTCACAGGTCAGGGCAAACGCCAGGGCATCGATTTCCCAGTCAGTGATTTCACTGCGCAGCACGGGATCCGGCAGCTGCCCGCCTTCCAGGCCGAGTTCTTCAACCGCCACCCGGCTGAGGCTCCTGTCGCCGCCCCGGGCCAGGCCCATGCCGCCAATCATCTCCCGCTCGTGGGTCAGCAGGTACTTGGCGATGGTCCAGCCCTTGTTGATGTCCCCCACGACCTGGGATTTTTCGACCCGAACGTTGTCCAGGAAGGTCTCGCAGAACGGAGAGTTACCGGAGATCAGCTTGATCGGCCGGGTGCTGACGCCTTCGGTTTCCATGTCGAACAGCACCAGGCTGATGCCGGAGTGTTTGCTCACCTCGGAATCGGTGCGCACCAGGCAGAACATCCAGTCCGCCCGGTCGGCATAGGAGGTCCACACCTTTTGCCCGTTGACGATGAAGTGGTCACCCCGATCCTCAGCCCGGGTCTGCAGTCCTGCCAGATCCGAACCGGCGCCGGGCTCGCTGTAGCCCTGGCACCAGCGAATCTCGCCGCGAACGATGGGCGGCAGGTGCTGCTGCTTCAGGGCTTCGGATCCGAACTTGAGCAGAGCCGGTCCGATCATCCAGATGCCAAAACTGTCCAGCGGGGAGCGCGCGCCGATGGCAGCCATTTCCTGCTTCAGCACCTTTGCCTGATCCTTGTTCAGGCCGCCGCCACCGTACTCCCTGGACCAGGTCGGCGCGGTCCAGCCTTTTTGTGCCATGCGCTCCAGCCAAAGCTGCTGGTCATCGCTGTGAAACTGCCAGCGCCGGCCGCCCCAGCAGCGCTCCTTGTCGCTGACGAAGGGCGTGCGCATGGACTGGGGGCAGTTGTCTTCCAGCCATAACCGGGTTTCGCGTCTGAATTCAGCAAGCTCCTGCAACGATGGGGCTCCCGCCGGACCAAAGGACGCAAAGGTTACCAGATCTGGAGTGACCAGATCTGACCGGAATTCCGACTGCGGTTCGCTTACCCGTCCTGGGGACCGGTGGCGGCGTTTCTCAGCAGGGACTGGATGCGCTGGCGATCGTCGGACTGTCTCTTGCGCCGGGCCCGGACGGTCTCGCAGGTGGTGGTCTTGAAGTGTGAGCCGGTGCTGCCGCGGCGCTTGCAGACCATGCGGCTGTCTTTCTCTGCCATGGTCAGTATTGCGTTGACCAGCTCCTGGTGATTGAGCAGATCGACCTTGTCGTCCTCGGACAGCTGCTGCACCTCTTCAACCCCGCTGAGCAGCGTGCTCATGTGTTCCAGGGAGGTCCTGACTGTCATCAGGTCCTTGCCCTCGATTTCGCGGTAGACCACGCCGCCACGAATATCGTTTTCGATGGCCTGTTTCTGTTCGGCGAAACTGCCTTCCAGGGCGGTCAGCTTTGGCTCAGGCTCCCCTTTTGCGTGTACGCCGGCTGCCAGCACCAGCGCCAACCATGCGATATGTCGGACTTTCATGATCTCCCTCCACGTTTGCTGAATAAGGCCAGCCCTGCTGGTTGTACCGGTTCAACCCCGGCAGTTCAAGCAGGCCGCCGGCTGTCGTGGCTCAATCCAGGCGCAGGGGAAGCTCGAAGTGCTCAGTGAACATAAAGTCGCGCATTGCCACCAGGTCCGGGCTGATGGGCCCGGCGACACCGGAAAAGCCTTCCACCATCGCCAGTACCGGCTCCGGCAGCGCGAAGCGGTCATCCGGTTGCAGCAACACCGAGGCAGCCGCCCAGTAAATGTCCAGCAGGCTCATCTGATCTCCCACCAGGAACTGGCAGCCGGCAGCTCTTTGGCCTCGGGCCCTTTCTGCCAGCAGTTGGAGGCAGTCCCTGATACGCTGGGGTGCAACCGCGGATTCAGTCTCAGACATCCCATATTTCGAGGCAAATTCCTGCATGCGCAAATCGTCGGGCTGAGCTTTGATGGCCGGTGCCAGAGCCAGGGCGCGAACACACCACAGCAAACCCATTTCTCCCATCAGTTCATGGGCCAGACCCATCATGTCCGCCCGCAATACCGGATCGTCCGGGATCAATCGGGGTTCCGGCCCAAGTCGCTCGGCCAGCAGGGCGATAGCGGACCAGTGGCTTCGAGGCCGTTCATCATCCAACACGGCCACCGGCAGGCTGTCCTGCCCGGTCCATTGGCGCAGCCGGTTCTCCGCCGCATCCGCTTCGGTTCGTTCCACCTTGAGGTACGGCACCCTCTTGAGGTCAAAAATCCACCGGGCCGCCACCGACCATGGGCTGGGAAAGCCCCGGAACAGGGCCAGTTTCAGACCCGGTGCACCCTGGGCCTCGACAATACCGATCCAGTCAGACATCAGATTCCCCATGGCAAGGTAAAGGTCCATGCTACCCGGAAGGTCGAATCGCCGATACCGCCGGCAGGCGTGCGACAATGGGCCCGTGATCGAAATTGTGGCTGCCATTGCATTGATCCACTCCGCCCCTGATGGTCCAGACAGCAGCATCTACAGCCGCGGAGAATTCACCTTCCCCGGCGGGGAAACCCGGGTAGTGGTGTTGAGTTATGACGATGGCCCGGCCCAGGATCGACGATGGGTCGAGCTGCTCAATCGTTACGGCATCAAGGGCACTTTTCACCTGAATTCCGGTCGGCTGGGTCAAGCAGCCGAGTGGATGGAACAGCAGATCGGCCGGCCCGGAGAGCACGTCACTGCGAACGAACTGAAAGACCTCTACGCCGGCCATGAAATCTCTGGCCACACGGTCAACCACCCGTATCTCACAGAGCTGCAGCCACCTCAGGTTCGGCTCGAGGTTCAACAGGACGTTGCCGCACTGGAGCAGCTGGCGGGATACCCGGTATCCGGCCTTGCTTATCCTTTCGGCGCGCACAATGAGCAGGTCGTGCAGGAACTTGTCGCTTCCGGCGTGAACCACGCGAGAACGGCCCAGGCAACCGGCCATTTTGAGGTCCCGGGTGATTTCCTGCGCTGGAACCCAACGGCCCATCACAGCCAGGCGCTGGAAGCCATCCATCGATTCCTGGACTCAACCCATCGCCGCCCATCGGTGCTGATGATCTGGGGACACAGCTGGGAGTTCGACGCCGACAGGTCGGACAATAACTGGCAACTCGCCGAAAGCATTTGCACGACGTTGGCCGGCCAGGACAATCTGTGGTCGGCGGGTTTTGGCGAACTGGTGGCTTACCTGGAAGCGGTCAAGGGGCTGCAGATGGTAGATGGAAACTGGGTCAATCCATCGCGGACTACCGTGTGGATTCAAACCGACTCCGGCGCCCGGCCGATACCGCCGGGCTGAATCACACGTTATTGGCCGGGTCTACCATTTCTCCCGCATGGGCCGAAGATCCACTTCGAAGCTCCATGCCGATGGAGGCTGGGCGGTCAGCTGAAAGGCTGCCTCGGCAATATGTCCGGGATCGAGCCGTGTGCCGGCCCTGACCTCTTCGCTGTCCGGTTCACCGATCTGACCGTCAATGATCAGCACCGACACGTGAATCCCGTGGGGTCCGAGATGTTTTGCCATGGACTGGGCAAGGATTCGCTGGGCTGCCTTGGCCGGTGCAAACCCCGCGGTCATGGGTGCACCGCGAAGCGATGCCGTGGCACCCACAAACACGATGCTGCCGGCGCCTTTGTTTTTCATCTCCGGAATCACCTGCTGTGAAGCGATCAATGCGCCCCGGGCATTGATACGCCAGCCGCGATCGAATTCTTCAGTAGTGATGTCCTCGACGTTTTTCCAACTGCCGCTGCCGGCGTTGTAGATCAGCACGTCAATGGAACCCAGTTCTTCCTGCGCCCGGTTGAATGCCGACGTTACGGATTCCGGGTCGCCAGCGTCGCAGGCGTAGGCCCGGGTGTCACCCAGTTCGACGGCAAGCTGCTCCGACAAGTCGGTGGAGCGGGACATCAGGGCCAGAGCGTAACCCTTGTCACTGAAGGTCCGGGCAAAGGCCGCACCATTCTTGGGGCCGATTCCGACGATGGCGCATACAGGTTTGGTCATGAACGTTCCTCCGGCGATACCGTCCGGCTGGGCGCCAGCCTAATCCGGCGAATGTCTACCGGACACGAGGGCACTATTCTGGGCCGGCCATCAGGTAGATTGCAAAATCAGCCCCCGCCGCAGCCGCCACCGCAGCCCGACCCGCAGCCGGAGCCACCATCGCCGCCGTCGGCGCTCTTCGCGTTACCCCCACCGGAAGCGCCGCAACCGTAGCCGCCGGCGGAAAACTTATTCGAGCCCTCCGCACGCTTCTTAGCCTGAGCGGCAATCGCCTTGATGACGAGGCCCACCAAAACGGCACCGCCCAGAATCAGCAGTAACGCTGCCGGCGACCAGCCGCCGTCTTCCGCCGATGCCGTGGTACTGACCGCCAGGATGGTGACGGCCGACACGGCCAGTGCGGCACCGCCCTTCAGCCGGGCCCGCGGGATCAACAGCGTGACGGCGCGGTTGACCCGGACAAAGCGGCTGTCAAACCGGGCCTGGGGTTCCGGCCAGATATCGGCCGGCGGCGGGCCGAAACGGGCCCGGTAGGAATCGAGTGTGGCCTGGTACCAGTCGCGGTACTTGGCGTCCTCGCTGGCCCCACCCCGGGTCGGACCGTGGTGAAGATCCATACCCAGCACATCAGGACAGTAGGTCTCCCAGTAGTCCCGGGAATAGGTCAGGTGCTGATGCCAGGCCTGGTCCACCTGGTCTGATGGCGTTACGGGATGACCAGCCGCCACAGCCAGGAAACAGAATCGGCGGTACTCATCCAGCACGCGAAGGGCGTAGTCCCGGGACCAGCCGTTATCCCGCGCCAGCCGGCCGGCAAAACTGAGTTGTGCGTTGGTGCACGGAAACGGGTGCGCCTGGACGCGGTGCCACAGATCGGACGGTGCTTTCATATTAACTCCCTTTATACGACACAAATAATACGATATTTTTGTCGTATAATTCCCGGGCAAGAAGTCACGGCCGCCGGCAAACCAGGTAAACCCCATGAACCAGGGCAGCAAAAACTGGACCTTTCTCAGCAACCACTCACACGTGCTGATCTGCCTCAACGCGGATCCGCATCAGACCCTGCGGCAAGTGTCATTGCAGGTGGGCATCACCGAGCGTGCGGTTCAGCGGATCGTGGCCGACCTGGAATCAGCCGGGGTGATCAAACGCAGCCGGCACGGCCGACGCAACACCTATGAACTCTGCCTGGACCTGCCCCTGCGCCATCCGCTGGAAGCCCACCGCAGTATTGGCGACCTGATTCAATTGCTGGGAAGCTGACGGCCGCGGTGATGCCTGACAGGCTACAAACCATGCGTGATCTGCTAAACCGAATTCCGTTGTCCCTGGTGGTCGTGCTGTGCCTCACCCTCGGACTCGCGCCGTTCACGCCGCAACCCCACGTTTGGGAAAAGCTCCGGATGCTGGCAACCGGCGAGTTGTCAAGGCCCATCGACATCTTCGACCTGTTGCTGCACGGAACGCCCTGGATGCTGCTGGTGGCCAAGCTGGCCAGCGGCAATGCCGGGGCGGCAGAGGACCAGTAACTCCAGCCGGAAACGGATCGGTCCTGGACTCAGGCCCGGGTCGCCGACGTGGCCCAGGAACCGCGGGCCGGGGTCAGGTGGGACACGAACTGCGCGGTGGAGTGAGCCCAGCTGCGCCCCTCGGCCACGCGCCGGCATTCCTCGCGATTCAGCTCCAGCGCCCCACGACAGGCCTTGGCCAGGTCCTGGTCCAGGATCCCTGTCACGCCGTGGTCCACCACGTCAATGGGCCCCGTGACCGGAAATGCCGCAACGGGAACGCCACAGGCCATGGCCTCCAGCATCACCAGGCCATAGGTGTCGGTGACGCTGGGAAACACGAACACGTCGGCGCCCGCCACATGGGCGGCCAGTTCGGCGCCGAACTTGTACCCAAGGAAATGGCTGTTCGGATACTCTCTGACCAGCCGCTCACGATCCGGCCCGTCGCCGATGATCACCTTGCTGCCTTCCAGGGGCAGTTCGAGAAAGCGCTCGATGTTCTTTTCCACGGCAACCCGGCCCACGCAGACCCAGATTGGCCCGGGTAAGTCATAGCTGTACCTGGGATCGGGTACAAACAGCCCGGTGTCCACGCCACGGGTCCAGATCACAGGGTTCCTTAACTTTCGCTCCAGCAGCCGTTTCTGCATATCCGGCGTGGGCACCATGTTGCGCACAGCGGCGCCGTGAAACCAACGGACCGCAGCGTAGGTCCAGCTCAGCGGGATCGGAATGCGAGCCCTTAGGTACTCCGGGAACTGGGTGTGGTAGGCGGTGGTAAAAGCCAGGCCACGCTTGCGGCAATAGCGCCGCACGGCCAGGCCAACGGGTCCCTCGGTGGCGATGTGGATGGAGTCCGGCCGGAAATCGTCCAGCTCCCGGGCAATGGAGCGGCCCTGCCAAACTGCCAGGCGGATTTCCGGGTAGGTCGGACAGGGAATGGTCTTGCGGCCCTCGGGAGTGACCATGAGCACATCGTGCCCCATGGCCTGCAACTGGTTGCGGGTCTCCGTCAGTGTGCGAACCACGCCATTGACCTGAGGTGACCATGCGTCGGTGGCAATCACGATGCGCATGCCGGGATGGTCAGGCACACCCGTGAATGGAACATGACGAACGCGTTACAGCTGTGTGTCCATCGGGTGCGTCCTGCTGTCATATGAAATTCATGCAGCGTTCATCAGGCTGACGCAAGGCGGCAAGAAAATTTGCCCCCTAGTCAGTGGACCTATGGAGAACCCTGATGGCTGCTGTAATCGACTATCTGGATGATTTGGAAATTGGCCTCTGCCTGAGAATCAACCGGGCCTGTCGAAAGGCCGCGGTCAGGCGTGTTTTCTCACTGGTCAGTCGCCTGGGTGATGCCTACCTGTGGGTCATCTTGAGCCTGGCCCTGATTCCCCTGCAGGGCTGGTTGGCACTGCCGCAGCTCGGATGGATCGCGCTCAACGCCGCAGTCGGCATCGGCCTGTACAAGGTGCTGAAGCATCACCTGGTGCGGGAGCGTCCCTACATCCACCACGGCGAGATCCAGCTGGGCACCGCCCCTCTGGACCGTTACAGCTTTCCCTCCGGCCACACCCTGCACGCCGTGAGCTTCTCCATCATGCTGCCCCACCTGGAGCCGATGATGGCGCTGATCACCGTGCCGTTTGCCGTGATGATTGCCCTGTCACGAGTTGTGTTGGGCCTGCACTATCCCAGCGACGTACTGGTAGGCGCCCTGATCGGCGCGGCGCTGGGAACGGCCGCCGTTGGCCTGATGTAATTGCCGAGGGCGATTCAGGAAACGAACCGCTCCCAGGCAATGGTGCCCCACACCAGCAACCACAGCACCAGGCTCAGCATCACGGCGGCAGAGCCCATGTCCTTGGCCCGACCCGACAACTCGTGTCGTTCCTCACCGTGTCGATCCACCGCTGCTTCGATGCCGGAGTTCAAAAGCTCCACCATCAACACCATGACGCAGGCTCCAATCAGGATGACCTTTTCCACCATGCTCTGACCCAGCCACAGCGCAACGGGCAAAAGCACGATAGTGGCAATAATTTCCTGGCGAAAGGCGGCTTCATGCCGCCACGCCTGGGCCAGGCCCTGGGCGGAGTACTGGGTGGCGCGAATGACGCGAAGGATTCCGGTGTTGCCGGGTTTGCCCACGACGAGGTCCTTTGCAAAACGGCGAGTTTATATCAAAGGGATATGACGTAACTGCGACAGCGGCAGGTTTTGATGGGCCTCATGTCACACCCCACTCTCCAACAAAGCGCACGGGAAACCCCCTGTGGATCTCCCGGGCACGATCGGTGCGAAACACGACCTCAGCCAGTATCGGACTCCGGGCGGCAAGAGCGAATAACAGGAAGCTCAGGGCAACAACGCGATGAGAATCCCGATGGCGACGATGCCAATCCCTTCCACCAGGAACACCAGGCTGTAGGCCTGTCCCCGGGCCCGGCCTTCGGTTTCGTGAACCATCTGTACGCCGGCGGCGGCCACGCTGCCCTGGGCATAAGC
>JASJDM010000123.1 GCA_030065125.1 Lysobacterales bacterium
AGGTGGAAATGATTCGACATGACCGTATAGGCCACGACTTCAACCGCGAACGCTTGTGCCAGTAAAGCCAGTCGTTCCACGAACCATTGGCGGCGATGCTCGAAGTCTTTTCCAGACGCCTTGTCGAATCCGCATAGGAAGGCGCGCCGAACACACCGGTTGATGACGTGATAGTAGGGGGTGATTTCGGGATGAACTTGTCGCTTCCTTGCGATGGTCACGGTTTGGCCTTCTTTATCGGGACGGTCAAATCATGCCGCAGCCGGTACCCGAGTACATCAGGACGGCGCTATTAGGACTGTAGGGCTATCTCCAAACCATGCCTGTCCAGATTTGGTTTCCCCAAGACATTTTCGACGCCCGCCCGGCCGAACGCCACCACTGAGGATCGGCGTCATGTCTTGCGATACCACACATCTAAGTTATCGCGGAAACCCGAAATGTGGCAATGCAAGACCTGATGTGGTCCCAGTAAAACGGACAGTTGGTTAGGAGTCAGCCTCATAGGCTAACTCGAAGGCCAGCGGCGCTTTGTATCCCGCGAAGGAATGACGTCGCTGACGGTTGTAAAAGCCCTCAATGTACTGGAACACGCTGAGCCGTGCGGACTGCCGGGTGCGGTAGTCCTCGCAGGCGACTAACTCTGTTTTTAGAGTGTGGAAGAAGCTCTCGGCCACGGCGTTATCCCAGCATGAGCCCTTGCGGGACATGCTGCAACGGGCGCCCTGAGCTCGAACCAGGTTCTGGAACTCGGCCGCGGTGTACTGCGAGCCCTGGTCAGAGTGGACCAGTTCCAGCGCCCGAGGCGATCGCTGCTGCAGCGCCATCTTGAGCGCATCCACCACCAGCGAGCGTTTCAGACGCCGATCCATCGACCAGCCCACTACCGCTCTTGAGTAAAGATCGATCACCACCGACAGATACAGCCAACCCTGCCGTGTCGGGATAAAGGTGATATCCGATGCCCAGCGTTGGTTGGGGCGCTGCGGACGAAAGTCCTGCTTCAGATGGTTCGGCGCTGCGATGGTGTGACGCGAGTCGGTGGTCACCCGATAACGCCGCACCGTCCTGGGCTCCAGCCCCAGACCCTTCATCAAACGGCCCACCGTGTGGCGACCCACCCGGTGCCCCTCGTCAGCCAGGTCATGGCGTATCCGCCGTGCACCATAGGTGGCTCGACTGTTCCTGAAACTCGCCTGGATCAGACTGCCCAAACGCCGGTGTCGTTGGGCTCGGGCACTCTCAGGGCGCCGTCGCCAGGCGTAATAGCCGCTCGCTGACACCCCCAGCACCCGACACATCGACAACACCCTGAAACGCTGACGGTGTCGATCCATGAAGGCGTACTTCACAGCGACTCCTTGGCAAAGTACGCCGCGGCTTTTTTTAAAATCTCGACCTCTTCCTTGGCGGCTGCCAGCTCGCGCCGCAGCCGGGCGTTCTCTGCTTCCAGGCCCGACTGCTGCCCGCGGCCCGGAAAGGCGTCTTTACCCTTGGTTTCGAGCTGCTGTTTCCACTTGTAGATCTGATTGACTCGCAGCCCCAACTCCCGGGCCACCACTGTGGTCGGCTTATCAGACTCTTCCGCCAGGCGAACCGCTTCCCGCTTAAACTCGGGGCTGTAATTCTTTCTTTGTCTTGTCATCGGACATCTCCTCCAGGGCAATGGTGCCCCTTTCTGGGTGTCCGTTAAACCGGGACCACTTCACTCTGACCCTGATTCCTTTTAAGAATTCCTCGCCTATTTCTTGCCTGTCCAGATGTGTGGCTTTGCATGTCCAGATGTGTGGCTTTGCAAGAGACCAAAACCTGGCCGAAGCTCAGAGATGGAGATCAACGGTCTTGGGGGGCAAATAATTAGGTAATCGACCGATACCCGCGAATGTACCATCACAGTATTCTGAATTTGCGTAGTTGACGTCTGAGTCCAGGCCGCCAGGCATATTCAGATGCATTGGGGAATCAGGACTGGGGTGAGTTCGGAATCCCTCCACTGCAGCGACCAACCCGTTCCACCACAGGAGATTTGTGCCATGCGAACTTTTGTCGTGTTGAGTTTTCTACTTTGCAGCATGCTGGACGCCGCCGCGCAGCCCGTAGGCAGCGCGTTTACCTATCAGGGGGAGTTGCGTGACCAGTCGCAGCCGGCTGACGGCTTTTACGACATGGAGTTTCGCATTTTTGCGCAGGAGTCTGGGGGAAATGCAATTGCACCAGAAGTGACTTGGAACGATCTACAGGTTGTTGGTGGCGTTTTCACCGTAAACCTGGACTTCGGTTTTTCGCCATTCGATGGTCAGGCGCTGTGGCTGGAGATCCGGGTCCGGCGAGCTGGCAGCACCGGCTTCACCATACTCGAACCGCGCCAGGAAATGACCGCTTCCCCTTACGCCCTGCAGGCGGTGATGGTGGGTGTTGACGCGGTTGATTCGGCCGGCATCATCAATAACTCCGTCACCGCCTCTGATATTGCTTCCGACGCGGTCCGGGCAGAGGAGATTGCGGCAGGTGCGGTGGGTTCATCGGAAATTGCCGCCGATGCCGTTGGTTCCTCGGAAATCGCGCCGCGATCCGTAGACGCCACCGCCATTGCCCTGCCGCTGAGCCTGGTCGCCGAAGTGCAGGCCAACCCGGACCCGGCGGTCGGTGCTGCCCTCGCCGTTCGAAACACGGCTGACGGGCTTGGCGTTGAAAACGCGGCGCCCTATGGCATTGTGGGACAAACCAGCTACAGCGGTGGTACCCAGTCGCCAATGTATCTGCCGCCTGCAGGCGTACGTGGCGACGCACCGGACGCCGGCAGCACCGGGGTCGGCGTTATCGGTACAAGCGGCGACATATCCGGTATTTCCTTTGGCTTTCATGGTGGTTTGATGGGCGTGGGGCGAACCCGGGGTATTTCCGGATACAGCGGCACCGGCCTTGGCATTTACGCCACGTCGACCAGCTCTACCGGCGTTTGGGGCAACACCTCCCGCTCCGATCAGAACTACGGGCTTTATACCAATGACAATCTTTTTGCTTCCAATGCGACGTTGAATTCCAGCAATGCTGTGGTTCTCAATACCGGAAAAACAGCCGTATCTCCCGGGGAGGTGGTGGTGTTCCAGGGTGTCGAGGTCGGCGCGGACGGAATACCCACAGCCACTGTCGGCCGTAGCATGGGCAAAGCCGGAGTTCGCCCAGCGGGCATTGTCGTCAGCCGGTTCGATCCGGCAGCGCTGCCTTCGGACCGGGTCCATGGTGAGGCCGCCCAGGGTGACGTGACGCCGGAAGGCGCGGCGTCGCCTGGCGAGTACCTTCTCATCGCGACCCAGGGTCCTGTGCTGGTCAAGCTGTCGGCCTCGTATAAAGGTCTTGCTGCCGGGCAGGCGGTGGGCATGGACCCGGAAACCGGCATGACCAAGTCCATGGAAGACGGTTCACCGGGTATGACACCGTTGGGAACCGCGCTGCAGGATCTCCCGCCCGGACAGTCCGGTGAGATCTTCGTCTTCATCCATTAACAGGATGGCCCATTCCTCCGCCGATTGAAGCGGAAGAACTGATAACGGGGTATGGACGCTTCCGGCTGGCGGCCAGCCTTTACCGGACGGGACTTACACCCGTGGCCAAATCACATGGCCGAATCATGCCTGTCCAGAATTGGCCCTGTCCAGAATTGGCCCAGATTTGCCCCCCCCTTCTGATTCCCTGGGAACAAATATCACCATCCCCTGTCGGGCCCTCGTAAGCGAAACTCGATATTGAGATTGTCATCGAAACCGGCATTACCTGTGAGCCATTGCGACCACCTCAGTTTTCAAAACCCGCATCGAATATGACCTGGTTGGTGACGATATAGGCGGCGCCTCCGCCGGTGCGGATGCGGTCGCCGGTCAGGGCATTGGGAACGCTGAAGGCCATGGCATTTCCGATCTGGCCGGCGTCCGGATCAGCAACGGACAGCACTTCAATTGGAACCCAATCGACGCCCCGGGCACTGTAAAAATGGACCTGGCCAACACCGTTACGATCGGTCACGGCCATCAGCGTCCGATCGATGACCACCTGTGAACCGAAATTCAGCGAATTGGCCAGGTCCGGTGGCAGGATCTTGCCGCGCTCGTTGAAGGTCCCGGGACCGATCGGATTTTCAAAAAGATAAACGGCACCCTCGGCACCGAACTGGGTCGCGGCCGCTGCTTCGGACCCAACCGCCAGGGAAAGGCCAAAAATCGCCACCGAGGCACCAAAGCGATCACCAAGAACACCATCGCTGGGTTTGAGCGTGTTATTGACCTCCCAGTTGAAGAACCCGGCCCCGGTGTCATTGAATCGGCGCATGATGTAGACCACACCGTCCGGATGATTACCGCTGGGCCAACCCGTGGCACCGGCCAGTATGTCGTCGCCACTGATGGAAACCGCTCGACCCAGAAGGTCACCGCCACCGATGTCATCGGGCACCATCTTGTCGTAGCAGGCCCAGGCCGTTCCGTCGGGCGACAGCGCACAGATGTAGATGGCGCCTGCGTCCAGCCCCCGCTCGTTCCAATCGGGTGCTCCCACGACCAGCGTGTAAACCGGGTCATTGCCAAGACTGTTGCTGGGAATGCTCAGGTCAAGGTCGATGGCATATCCAAACTCATCAAAACTGCGCCCGTCGCCGGCCGACAGGGTCTGCTGAAAGGCAAATGTTGGCGATGGATCCTGGCGGCGAAACATCGTAACGGTGCCGGAGTTGGCAACCTGGCCATCTCCGAACAGGCTGCCCACGGCAATAAAATCGCCTTCATTGAGGCCCGACTCATCCAGTTCTACGGCCACCGAAAACCCGAATTGGGCGCCAACTTCGGTACCTGCGATCTTCTGCAACAGCGACCAGTTGCCGCCACTGCGGGTGTACACGTACGCGGCCCCTGCCTCGGCGCCGTTTTCGTCGTCGCCAGGGGCCCCCACCACTGCAATGTTTCCTTCAATCGCCACCGAGCGCCCAAAATTGTCCCCGACAAAGGGTACATCCCCAGTAAAAGTCGCCTGGCTCACCGCCGAGGTGACCCAAATCAATCCAATTGTCGCCACACCTGTCCTGGTCACGGTTTCAATCCCTGCACTGCGATGTCCTGGATTCATGCGAAATCCGACGGCAAATCGCGCCAATCTAGAATTCCCAGGGTCGGACCATGCCAACCTGCTGCAACCAAATCGTTATTACCCCCAGGTCCAAGGTATTAATGCCTTAGAGCGCCCATTTTGAGGCCAAATCCGATCTAGTCGGTTCAAAGTCATTCACATGACCAGTTGAGTCGATGGGGGGAACCCGTACTCCCCATGCAGGGCGAGATAGATTTGGCCTATCTCCAGATCTTGCCTGTCCAGAATTGCCCCCCCAAACCATGCCTGTCCAGATTTGGTCTAAACGTCGCTGATGACCAGACGGGTACCACGGATCTCATCTTCGCTGACGGGTTCGAGTAACAACCGCAGCACACCGAAGCATTGTCGACCTGAAACGCCAGCGCTCCCGGTGACAAGGGTCGCCGACTCTGTCGTTGGCCCCCCGTTTTTGCGTAACTGAAAGTTAGGGAGATCAAGACCCACTCATTCGGATTCCTGGATCCATGGAGGCTACGATGAAAAGTCTGCTACTTGGTGTTTTGCTTGCTCTAGTCAGCGCAAGCGCTCGCGGAGGCCCTTTCTTTTTCGGCAGCGTGGGAATCAACGGTGAACCCTGTGCGTTCTCTTCTATTGCCGCGGCGATTGAGTCTGCGGTTCGCGGTGACACGATCTATGTGACCGCTGACACCTATAACGAAAACCCGGGTCTGGTAGACAAGTCCCTGACCTTTCGGTCAGCGACTAACCATTGTCAATCGGCGTCAACCGACGAGGCTGTGATAATCGGAGACGCGGCGGCCGGAAACATATTCCAGTTTGACACACCCCAGCGAACGCCGATCCGGGTTTCGTTCCATCATTTCGAACTGCGAGAAGCCAGCCAACCCCAAGGCGGACTTGCCTACGTGGGCAACGCTGTGGTCTCCTTCTTTGACAGTTTTCTTCGCAATGGATTGGCCAGTGAAGGCGGGTGCCTGTTCGTCGATGGGGGATCTGTGGCGCTGACACGAACGGAGATTGAGCTGTGTAGTTCAACGCAGGATGGCGGCGGCATCTATGTCCGCGATGGCTCCCTCGCCACCATTGCCAGCGAGTTCAGGGACAACTCGGCCACTGGCTCCGGTGCGGCACTGTTCCTGACAGCGGGCGCGGAAGGCGCCATCGACGTCGAATTGGAGAACACCACACTCATGTCGAATTTCGCGGATGGCGACGGGGGCGCTCTTGCAATTATCGGCAATAGCAGGCCAAACGACTCCGTGATGGTGACGGCGACGGAATTCGTAGCCAACTCCGCGGCCGATCGCGGGGGGGCGGTGTTTCTCCAGGACGTCGACATCGCCGCGTTTGGCGGGGGCCGCTTCTGGTTGAATCGCAACGACGACGGCACCAACAACAACGGCGCGGGTGCGCTTTTTGCGACCTCTTCAGGCTCGCTCACCTTCAATGACGTCGACTTCATCGGCAATGAATCGGACGATGTGGGCGGCGCCTTGCATCTCAGCACTGTCAGCTCAGTCTCCATCGACGGTGGAAGATTCGAAGATAACGTCGCGGACTCGGGTGGCGGCATCTACATGTTTGACTCCGTGCTGATGCTGAATGACGCGCTTGTCACCGGAAACGTGGCGGATGGCGGGATCGGCGGGGCTATTCTAATGCTGGGGTTAAACAGTGACGCGCGCGTGCGGAACGTGTCCTTTATCCAGAATCAGGCGTTTGATGGAGGTGCGTTTTACGCCTTCAACGGCGAGGCCCGGTTCGACAACAGCCGCTTTACTTCCAATTCGGCGGACGATCAGGGCGGTGCCATCACGGTGTCGCGAGTAAACCTTACCGTTCGCGGCGTATCAACGGGATCTTTGGCTTGTGATGCCAGCCAACTCTCCGCGGATAGCTACTGCTCGGAGTTTCGAGACAACTCCGCGCCCAACGGCGGTGGCGCGATCTACCTGGAGCGCTCTGTTGTAGATGGTTCTCCCTCGACGTTGTCTGTGGACGGTACGGCGTTCATTGCCAACCGAGGGTCTGCTGGAGCGATGGCGATTCAAATCGGCGATCTTTTTGCGGAATCGTCTGAAGATCCGCAAGTGGCATCCTTCCAGAACGTTTTGATTCAAGACAGCGCACCAACCGGCCTCGCAATCGGCGATGTCCCGGCGCTGTTCGCCGAATCAAAAGCCAGTGTTCTGCTCGATAGCGTGACCATCGCGTCAAACGAAGGCAATGGGCTGATCCTGGCGGGACCCGAGACACAGGCCCATCTGCGCAACACGCTGATCTGGGACAACGGCGCGGCTTCGGCCGCGCCTGTCGGCCCGACCGAGGTCACCACGGAGTGCGCGTACAGCGAACCCGAACAGCCTGGTTCATGGAATCTGGGCACCGCGATTGATCCGCTGTTCGTCACGGACATTGAGCGTGGTGACTTTCGGCTTGACCCGTTGGCCTCGCCACTAATTGATGTGTGTAGCACGGGCCCGGTGGGCGATCTCGATGGCGCGGGACGCCCGGCGGACGCGGGCTGGGAGCCGGGTGCCTTCGAAGCAGGGAGTGCCGGGGACGTGACGTTGGTTGAAGTCGCGCCATTGACGAGGCTCATAACGAGCGAAGATGGCGGCAGCGACACTTTTGATGTCTCATTCCTGAAGGCGCCGCTGGATGACGTGACCATCATGGTCTCAAGTTCCCAGCCCACGGAGGGTGAACCCTCGACGGCCGAGCTGACCTTTACGCCGGAGAACTGGGATCAGGCCCAAACCGTAACGGTAACGGGCGTTGATGACGGTATAGACGATGGCGACCAGGCGTATCAGATTACGCTGAGTTCATTCACCAGCGCCGACGCTGCCTTCAACGGGCTGATCCCGATTCTGGTCAGCGCCATCAACGTCGATGATGACGGGCCCGGCCCGACAGATCGCATCTTCGCTGACGGATTTGAGTAGGGCGTCGCCAGCCGGTGCTTCCAGGCTTTCCGTCGCCCGCTTGGATGGGGCAGATCTCAGCGAATTCGAATCACCAGGGTGGACCAATCCAACCGCTTGAGAATTAGGCGAAATCCTCAGCGCCAGGTGAAAGTGGTTGGACATACCGGCCGGTCCGGGGGTCACAGGTAAACGGCCGGCGTGACCACGTTGCTGAGGCCGGCGGCGCGCAGGCGATCGGCGGCCGAATTGACTCCGTCCTCCGACATCTTTTCCCAATTGAGCGCGGGGCCGCGCACACCATGATGCTGAAACGCGTTCAGCCTCACCTGGAGGTTGGCGCCAAGCTCACCGACGAACGCCGCGAGCTGGTCCAGTTCATCGTCAGAGTCGGTTTTTCCGGGCACGAGCAGAAAACGCAGTTCGTAGAGCTTGCCCGCCGCGTACAGGATGCGGGCAGACCGCAGGCTGCGGTCATTGCTGCTGCCCGTCATGTCTTCATGGAGCTGGCTTCGAAACGATTTGATATCCAGCATGACGCCGTCTGTGACCGGTAACAGCGCTGCCCAGCCCGACTCGCCCAGGTGTCCATTGCTGTCTATGAAGCAAGTAATCCTCGCCAGTTCCGGGTCAGCCTTGACCGCCGAAAACAGGTCGACGAGAAACTGCAACTGCCTGGTCGGTTCTCCTCCCGATACGGTAATGCCGCTCAGGAATGGTCTGTGTTTGTAAATCAGCGCGAGGATATCCGCCACGGCATATTGGCTGACCATCGGGTTGGCGCTGATGGGACAGACATCCAGGCAGGCGTCACACTGGTCGCAGCGTTGAGGATCGAACTCGACAAGGCTGTCAACCAGCGACAGCGCGTTGACAGGACAGGCCGGAATGCAGTCACCGCAGTGGTTACATATCCCGATCGTATGCGGATTGTGGCAGGCCTGGCAGCTGAAATTGCACCCCTGCAGGAAAATGACCAGCCGGTTGCCTGGCCCGTCCACGCAGGAGTAGCGGAGGATCTTACTGACCGTAGCCAGGGTGGAGTTCATGTCCCACTACTCGCGGTCGGCGTTGCAGGATTCCCGTGACCTCGGCGGCCTCGGCCCCCAGGACGGTGGTGTTGGTTCGCGAACCCCGCTGTTCGTTGAATTTCCTGATGTCGGACAGGCGCACCATGTAGCCGGTGACGCGAACCAGGTCGTTGCTGGCCACGTTGGCGGTGAACTCTCGGAAGCCACAGGCGAACGCACCTTTGCAGAGCTGCAGCACTGCGTCGGGGTTGTTCTTAATGGTCTCGTCCAGCGTCAGGATCTCGCTGATTCCGGAATGGTAGTACTGATGATGTCCCGCCAGCGCTTCGATGTGCGTAACCGGATCAGGTTCGGTTCCGTAAGGAATACGTATCCCGGGTGTGGCATCGCAGTCGGTGCTGAGGCCCGCCTGTGAATGCAGCAGCGCGCGACCGCGCCAGACGTTCGACATCGGTCGTCGCTGTACGGCGTCAGCTATTGAACGGGAGATCCTGAGCCCCAGCTCATTGGCAGTCGGGTCAAAGCCGTATCTGCCGGCCCGACCATGTTTTTCCTGCAGCAGATTGACAGCCTCTGCCATGGCGAAGACGCCGAACATGGCCGTGAAGCGATCCCGGTCTATCCAGCCTTCCTCAACCAGAAAGCTGGAAAAGAAATTCGACTGCCTGAATAGAAAATCGATACGGCTTTCTGCCAGCCGGAAATTCAGCTCCACGTAATGCGGTAGAACCTGGTCGAAAAAGTCGCCTTCATCGGCGGACCGCGCGGCCACCTCTTTGAGGTTAACGCGCGTCAGTGTCGAGGCACCGCCGCCGATGGGGAGCACGTTGTAGCAGCTGACGATACCGTATCCGCGCTCGTCGAAGACTCGGGCGTGCAGGGGATGGTTGGCGATGTGAGGCTTCGAGCACTCGACAATGTTTTCTGTGGCAATGGCCAGAATCTCATCGGTGCTGATATCGGCGGCATAGACAAAGGTCAGGTTGGGTGTCGTCTGTTTCAGTTCAGCGTCGACCCGCAGAATGGCGCGCGCGACGCGATTGTCAGTTGGGCCGATGTTGGCGTGCATGAAGGCGTCCGGCAGCGTTCGATCGAGATAGCGCCAGAAGAGTTTCATCCTGTTGTGAAGTTCGTCGTCACTGACTCCGTCACAAAACGGCAACAGCAGATCGTCCAGTTGTCCAATGAATACCGGCATGCCGGTGATGGAAGGGACGTGGTGATAGGCAATCATCAGCGTGTGGATGGCTTCATCCAGGGTCCTGGGAACCGGCAGTTCCAGGTAACGGCTGCCCTGGCTGAGAACAACACCGTAGTCGGGTAACACGTAACGTGGGCGGTATGGCGCATGACCCTCTTGGAGATCGCAGATCACCCGTTCGTCCAGCGCCTTTTCAGTTGCGGGGTCCAGGGTCGGGTAGGGCAGCAGGTTTTCGGCTTCAAGCGACAGGTAATGCGCTTTCTGCGCCGGACTCAAAGTGCTGTCGGTGGTGATTTCACTGAGCTTTCGGATGACGTCTTGCACGGTCGACCCCGTATCGCGGCATTTCATCCCGCCATTCTAGGCAAAAAACGACGAATCGCTGAAGTCGAGTTTCTACCTAGTGCGGTAGCGTTGTTTTCCCTTCTTTTTTTTGTGGCCAGCAATTAGGGCTTTAGGACTATCTCCAAATCATGCCTGTCCAGATTTTCCAAATCATGCCTG
>JASJDM010000061.1 GCA_030065125.1 Lysobacterales bacterium
GTCATCCTTCGTGGAATCCATCCTCGGCATGCTGGCTTCGTTCTGGAACGAGGGCTCGGTGTGGAACGAAGGCTCGGCGTGGAACGAGAGTTCGGTCTGGAATGAAGGCTCCATGTGGAACGAAGGATCCGCATGGAATGAAGCATCGGTCTGGAACGAAGCGGTGACGCCCACCAGTCTGACCATCCTGAAGGAACAGGAATAACCCGGAAATAGGGAAGGCATCATGAAAATAACTAGAATTACCCATCGTCACAGAGTACTGCCGGCAGCTCTCCTGCTCGGCACCGCCCTCGCGGCCGGATGGGTGCTGGGCCCGGAGCGGGCAACGCAGCAGGAGCAGCTGGCGTCGTTCATTATCCAGGCTGACAGAACCCATCAACTTCTGCTGCTGGCCGAGCAGCAGGGCTGGCAGGTCACCCACCGCCTGGATCTGATCAACGCCATTGTCGTGACCGCGTCGGCTGATCTAAACGCCATCGAGGGTGTGTCAGACGAGATAAGGGTGACGCCGAATCATGGTTTGAAGACCGCCAATGCACCTAGAGAAAGCCGGGTGATTCAGACGGACGCGACGTTGAAATTCGATGACGAGCGGATTTCGCTGGAGCTAAGTAATACATCGGTGGACGACGTGCTGCTCGAGTCCATCAGCCTGGCCTGGCCGGCGAAAAACGGCAAGCTGAAGAAAGTCAGCATTGACGGCGAAAGCGAAGGCGTCGGGGGCATCAACCAGCCATCACAAGCGGGTCGGCGCTCCATCGACATCCCCGCCAGTCTTTGGGGCAGCGATGATCGCAGACTCGAAGGCAACCGAGACACCAGGTTCAAATTCAAGTTTGAGGGCGACGCGGAAGGCGGGGATTCGGACTACGACCTGGTCTTCTTCTTCGCGGACGGCACTTACAAGGCGTTCGGGGATGCGGGCGCCCGGAGCAGTGACGCCAATTCCCCGGAGTCGGATTCCGGCGCCACCGGCACCATCAGCGAGTTTCTGGGCCAGCTGGTCGCCGAGGTCAACGACTACATGCGGATTGAGCCGTTCCTGAATTTCTTCGAGGACCGGGCCACCCTTGCGGTTCGCAACACGGGTTGGCATCGCCTTGAAATCGAATCCATCGATGTGTGCTGGCCTGCTGACAACGGTGCGCTGCTGTCACTCACTCTCGACGGCCAGAACGTGCTCTCGCTGGGCGCCGAAGGACACCTGGCCGTGGCCGGCACCAGCAATCTGGGCGTGACCATCCCAGGCGACCTGCTTTCGGACTCCCGATTCATCGATAACGGCGATCTGGTACTTGGTTTTGAATTCTCCGGGACGCCCCTGGCCACACCTGAGGCCTACCAGATCGCAATCCACTTTGTTGACGGCACGGGCATTGAGTTCACTCCCGGTGACGGCATGCTGCTGCAGGGCTTCAAGCGCGACACCTTCCATCCCACCATCGTTCGAGCGGATGACCTGCACCGACAGGCCGTGACCGGCAGCGGCGTGAGCATCGCGTTTCTGGACACCGGGATCAGTGGTTTTTTGGGGTTGGACAAGGACAGCAGCGACAATCGTCGCCTGCTGGCTACATACAACGCCATCACCGACCAGACCGGGGACTCGGAGTGGACGGTCAACGACGGCTTTGGTCACGGTACTCACGTGACTTCCAGCGCGGTGCTGTCCGACGACAGCTACGATTTTTCCACCGGTGAGCCCACCGGCAGCTACAACGGTATCGCGCCCGATGCAGGCATCGTGGTGGTCAAGGCGCTTGACGACCATGGACAGGGCAGCTACGCGGACGTGATTCGCGGCATCGAGTTTGTGGTTGCGCACAAAGACCAGTACAACATCCGCGTACTGAACCTTTCCCTGAGCGCCCCGGTGAAGTCGCACTATTGGGAAGATCCGCTCAATCAGGCAGTCATGGCGGCCTGGGAGGCCGGCATCGTCGTGGTTGCCTCGGCGGGTAACGAAGGTCCGGACGCCATGACCATTGGAGTTCCCGGAAACGTGCCCTACGTGATCACCGTGGGCGCCATGACCGACAGCTTCTCGCCGAGCGATATCAGCGACGATGTGCTGACCAGCTTTTCCTCGGCAGGACCGACCTACGAGGGGTTCGTGAAACCGGACCTGGTGGCACCCGGCGGGCACATCCAGGGACTCATGTCGCCGCTGACCCGGCTCTCCTTCGATCACCAGGAGCTGCACGACAACATTACCTGGTTTGTCATGTCCGGTACGTCCCAGGCGGCGTCCGTGGTCAGCGGCACCGTTGCGCTGATGCTGCAGGACGACCCGAGCCTCACGCCCGACGACGTGAAATGTCGCCTGATGCGCACCGCCAGACCCGCGATCCGCTCCGACGGCAGCCTGGCGCTGAGCCTGTTTCAGCAGGGCGCGGGGCTGGTAGACGCCTATGCGGCCGCTTATTCCAGCGCCACGGGCTGCGCCAATCTTGGACTGAACGTCTCTGCCGATCTGGCTGGCCAGGCCCACTTCGGGGGTAGAGCCAATCGCGACGAGAACGGCAACTACTACATCATGGGGCTTGACGGCAACAGCTACCTGTGGGGCGACAGCTACCTCTGGGGCGACAGCTACCTCTGGGGTGACAGCTACCTCTGGGGTGACAGCTACCTGTGGGGCGACAGCTACCTCTGGGGTGACAGCTACCTCTGGGGTGACAGCTACCTGTGGGGTGACAGCTACTTGTGGGGCGACAGTTACCTCTGGGGCGACTCGGCGGTTGGCGCCAATACCTGGGTCGACAACGAGTAGCATTGGAACCCGAAGGGAACGCAGTCCCCGGCCACACCCAGATTCTCACGCCGGCCCCAATCATGGGGCCGCAGCCTGGACGCGTTCAGGGCCATGCTGCCGCCCATTACCAGGCCGATAGGCCAGGAACTTGTTCGAATACCGGAAAACCGCGGGTCAAATCGTTAATTTTCGGCCCTTCGGGCCGATAAAACGGATTCAGGGCGGAAAAATTATAGGGTGTTCGAGAGGATGATCCGGACCATTCGAACCAGGCTGTTTCTGGGGATTACTTTCTGTATCAGCGTGCCGGCGGCTTTGGCGACGCTGGTCTTTGTCCAGGATCGCAGCCTGGCGTTTTACGTGGCCTACAGTTTTGGGGCGGTATTGGTGATATCGGCCCTGCTCGGCCTTTTCCTGTCCCGCAGGCTGACCGCGCCGCTCCTCATCTTGTCCCAAAAGATGCGGGAGTACGTGGAAGGCGAATTCAAGCTGCAGGCGGACCTGGGCGGGCTCGACCACGCTCCGGACGAAGTCGGGCAGGTCGCGCGGGAATTCGGGGAGCTGCAGGACGCTATCAGGGACCACCTGTCTTCTATCAGCCAGATGGCCTACTTCGATAATCTGACCGGCGCCGCCAGCCGCGCTTACATGAACCAGCGGCTGCAGGAAATGATCAGCACCTCGAAGCGGCGAGGCGAGGGGTTTTCACTGTTTTTCGTGGACCTGGATGCATTCAAAAGCGTCAATGACAGCCTGGGCCACGATGCCGGCGACCAGCTGCTCATCGAGGTCACCAACCGCCTGCGGGACGCCGCACGCCAGAGCGATTTCATCGCCCGGCTTGGCGGCGACGAGTTCTGTGTTCTGCTGGAGGGGCTGTCGGACGAGGCAGACATCGCCGTGGTGGCAGAACGCTGCATCGCCCGGATCGAGACGCCGGTCACCATTGCCGGCAGAACCTTCAGGCCCCAGTGCAGCATCGGCATATCCCGCTACCCCAGCGACGGCAACGACGCCAAGGAGCTGATCGACGCCGGCGACAATGCCATGTATGCGGCCAAGGTCGCCGGACACCATCGATTCGAGTTCTTCCGCAAGGAAATGTCCCAGCGAGCGGCCGATCGTCTGAAGCTGGCCCAGGAGTTGCGGGCAGCCGTCAGTAACGAAGATTTCCTGCTGCGCTACCAACCCCAGGTGGACATCAGTTCCGGAGAGATCGTCGGTTGGGAGGCGCTGATTCACTGGGACCATCCGGACCGCGGCATGCTGCCACCAGATGAATTCGCCCCCGAAGTGGAGCGCCTGGGATTGATCAACGAACTGGGCAGCTGGATAATCCGGCGGGCCTCCTGCCAGCTGGCTGCCTGGAGCGACCAGGGGCTTGGTGACATGCGGGTGAGCGTCAACGTGGCGCCTCGCCAACTGAGCGACAGGCAGCTGTATGACAACATCCTCGAGGCCCTGACCGCGGCAAAAGTGGAGCCCGGCCAGCTGGAACTGGCCATCACGGAATCCGGTATCCAATCGGCGCCTGATGGTCGCCGGGTGCTGGAAAGACTCAAGAGCCTGGGCGTGCGCGTAGCCATCGATGAATTCGGCACCGGCCATTCGTCGCTGGCATCTCTTAAGGTACTGCCTGCCGATTGCCTCAAGATCGATCGCAGCTTTGTGCAGGACATGGCAACCAATCCCCAGGACGCGGTTCTGCTCGGTACCATCATGGCCATGGGACACGCGTTGCGATTTGAAATAATTGCCGAGGGCGTGGAACAGCTTGAGCAGCTGCAGATTCTGCAGGGGCTGGACTGCGACCGGGTGCAGGGCAGTTTCTTCAGTCAGCCGGTAGCAGCGAAGCAGGTGCCGGAGCTGGTCGCCCGGGGATTTGTGGATGGCCCCGCGGCGGAGTCGCCCGAAAATGCCGGACGGAGGGCAGGATAAATGGGGGCCGCGGTATCACCCCTTCGGAAGTCCAGTAAGATTCCGACCCTGGAAGCTGGCGCAGCCGATTTGCTGCTGGAGCTGTCGGACGAAGACGTCAGCATCAGTCGCATCGTTGAACTGGTGAGAATGTCGCCGTCCATCGCGGCCAGGCTGGTTGCCACCGCCAACTCGGCCTGGTCCCGGCCGGTCGCGCCGGTCACCAGCATCGCTGACGCCTGTTCCCGGCTTGGCCTGAACGTGGTTCGCACCACCAGCATTGCCCTGGCCATCGGTCAGTCATTCAGTCCCCGACGCTGTCCCTCCTTCGACGCCGAAAAATTCTGGTGCACCTCAATCATGGCCTCCAACCTGGCGGCGGACCTGGCGGGCCACGCGTCGGTTGATGCCAACACGGCAAGAACTGCCGCGCTGTTGCACAACATTGGCCTGCTGTGGCTGGCCGACTCCCTCCCGGCCGAAACCAATGAGTCACTGGTCCGCGCGGCCGGGAATCCCGAAATCACCATCAGCCAGGGCCTGCAGGACCAGTGCGGCTCCGATCGCAGGCATGCATCGCTGTTTTTGTACGAGAACTGGAATCTCCCGGACAAGCTCAAGGCCGGCTGGGAAGGCGAGGATCACCTGGGCAGCCTGATCTCCAGGTGCGAAGCCATGGCTACCGATGTTTTCGAAAATTTGCCGCTGGAGGAGGTGTCCTGGAACGTTGAAGACCCGGTCCTGCTGCAGGCCTACGAAAAGCAGGTGAGGGCGCTTCCCAGGATCCTGCAGCTGTCGGCGGCCATGTTCTAAGCGACGGCAGCAGGCGGCGCTCAGGGCACGCGTTCAAACAGGTCACCGTCGTAGCGCAACGCTGACGGTGGATTGGCGTCCTCCATGCGAAAGACCAGCAGTTCGCCACGGAACGGAACCAGCTCGACTCGCATGGCTTCCATTTCGTCGTGGGGAAACGGCGTGGCGCTGGCGTACATATTGCCCATTGTGACGTGCGGGACGCCGTCGCGAATCGACACCACGATATCCCCGTAGAGTTCGTTGCGGTAGACGCCGGCATAGTCTTCGAATGGCCGGCTGAGGTCCCACTGTCTTTTCTTGCGCTTTTCCAGGTCGGCCACGATCCTGGGTCTGACCTGACTGATCCTGGATTCCAGCGCTGCGATCTGGGTTTCGGCTTCAATGCTCGCCCCCTCCATTGCCAGCATTACCGCGTAGGCGTAACGCATCAGGGCCAGGGCCAGGCCTTCGCCAGGGGCACCGTTGGTAAACACCGCAACCCCGATGTTTTCCTTCGGCATGATCGTAATGTTGGAGTAGAAGCCGGCGAAACCACCGGGGTGAAAAGCCACCTCGCGGCCGTGCAATGAGCCGATGGCCCAGCCCAGCCCGTAGTGTGTGGCTTCCAGGTCTTCGAACCGCTTTACGACGGGTACCAGGCGTGCCCGGGCTTCGCCCAGGGGCTGTTCGGGCAGCAGGCGTTTACCGTTGAGAACGCCGCCGGACAGGTTTGCCGACATCCAGCGTGCGGCGTCGTTGGCGGTGGTGAGCAGTCCTCCCGCGGACTGCATGGTGTTGTCCTGCTTCTCCAGGTAGGCCCGCTGGGGGCCACTGGGCATCAGACCGAAATAGGGTCTGGCTTTTGACCAGCCATTGCGGTCGGCTTTGGAGACATAGGCCGTAGTCCGGTGCATACCCAGGGGCCCAAAAATCTCGTCCCGCAGCATGTCCTGCCAGGGTTTGCCCGTCCGTTCCTCCGCCAGGCGGGTCAGGATGTTGTACCCGACATTGGTGTACTGAAACATTCCCAGGGGATATTCGGTATTGGGTTCGGAGCTTTGCAGCAGGTCCCACAGGATCTTTGGAGAATGCTCACCGCTGTAAGCCACTCGAAAGCCAATGGGGCTGTTGTCGATGCCGGAGGAGTGGGTCAGCAGATCCCGCAGCTTTACCTCATCGGCGCGGATCTCAGGCTTGAACGTTACGCCCGGCGCGTAGTCAGCGAGACTCGCGTCCAGGTCGATCTCACCCCGGTGATGCAGCAGGTTCAGCGCGGTTCCGGTAAAGGACTTGGTGGTGGATGCGATGTAGAACAGCGTATCCGCGTCAGCCTTAACGCCGGCTTCGATGTCTGCATGGCCGTATCCCTCCGCCAGTACCACTTCATCTCCACGCACCACGGCCACGGCAAAGCCGGGCACTTCTTCGATGCGTTCCGACAGGGTTTTGGCAAACCCACCAATGGTGTCGGCCTGGAGTGATGTATCGACGGGCCCCGCGCCGGCCACGTTGATCAGGCAGGTGGCGGCGGCCAGGCCCAGTAGGGTCTGTTGAATGGAAGCCATGGGTAGTCCCCGATTAAACCTGAACCGGCAGTTTTATACAGATCGACCGTTGCCGTCTTGTACGAACGAAACCCCGTGCTGGCTGGCAAGCTTGCGGCGGAACGCGCCGGGGGCGCATCCGACCAGGCGTCTGAAATGCCGGCTGAAATGACTTTGATCGTAGTACCCGACCTCGCTGGCGATCCGACCCAGCGCCAATGCCGGATTCTGCATCAGCACCATGGATTTACGAATCCTCTGCAGCTGCATAAACAGGCTGATGGAGCAACGTGTGGCACTCCGGAACGCGCGAGCAAAATACACCGGGTGAACGCCGGCGCGCCTGGCGAAACCGCTCAGCGAGTGCGCCTGTTCGGGATGATCCAGGATGGCGGTTCTGGCTTCTTCGGTCAGCCTGCGCAGGGCGCGGCTTTCTTTGTGTCGCTCCCTCAGTGCGTTTCGAACCAGGGAGAGCAGCTCGATACAGGCGGTTTCGACCGCCTTCCGGTCATTGGCCCTGGCAGCCAGAATCAGCAGAGCCGCCAGTGAAACAGACTCGGTGCAGGCCAGGGATACCAGGCGCTTTTCGGTTCCGATGTCGAGCTCATCCAGGGTGTCCTCTGACGGTTCAACCGCTAGAACCCGGGCGCCCGATTCTCCGAATTCGGTACTGTGTCGCGCGCGGGTGGATTTGAACAGCGTATCCAGCGGCTGACGCCGGCCGCTGCAGTAAGGTGTCTCTTCGAAGAAAACGCCGCTGAGGACCACGCTGATCCTGGCGCGTGGATCGTAATGCATATCCTGCCTGAGCCGTGCCTGGTATGTGGTTTCAAACCAATGCATCGGCGACTTGCCCCCCGGTGTCGGCGAGCCGGATCAGGCGGCTGAATCCTTCAACTGATCGGCCAGTGGCAAACGCCGAATACGTTTGCCGGTGGCGGCGAAAACAGCGTTGGTCAGTGCCGGAGCCACCGGCGGCAGCGGGATTTCTCCCACGCCGGTCGGGGTCTCGTCCCAGGGCAGGATGTGGGCTTCGAAGCGCTCGGGAACATCGGCTATCCGCGCCAGGGGGTACTGGTGAAAATTGCTTTGCTGGATCTGCCCGTCCTTGACGGTGATCTTCAGGTTCAACGCCGTGCTCAGCCCGTCTATGGTGGCGCCCTCGACCTGGGCCATGGCGGCGTTGGGATTCACCGCGTAGCCGCAATCCATGGCCGCCACGATGCGTTCGATGGTCAGCTGCCCCGCCTCGGACACCGAAACCTCGATGGCGTGGGCTGCGTATCCGCCGAAGGTGAAGTGACAGGCCAGCCCGATGCCCCGGCCCTTGGGCAGCGTTCGGCCGTAGCCGGCGCGATGGGCCACGAACTTCAACAGCCGGCTCAGCCGACCGGGATTGAAGGTGGGCCCGCCGTGACCGCCGTATGGCAGTTCTTCGGCATCACCCAGCAGGCGAAGCTGAAAGGCCAGCGGATCCTGGCCGGAGTGGTGGGCCAGTTCGTCGATAAAACTCTGGATGACAAAAGCGTTGACGGTGTGGGCCGGTGCCCGCCAGGAGCCCCGCGGCACGCCGGACTCCACCGGAAAATATTCCCGCTGCAGGTTGGCAACACGTCCCACGGGAAAGTCGTCTGAGTACAGCTCGGGCTTCCACATGTCTTCCTGGGGCACATTGGGTCGCCGGTAGTACTTGCTGGCGCTGGCCAGACGGTGTTTCCAGGCCGTTACCCGCCCGTTTTCATCCAGGCCGGCAATGAGCTGGTGGTGGCCCGCAGGCCGGTAGAAATCGTTCTGCAGATCGTCCTCCCGGGTCCAGACCAGCTGCACCGGCAGGCCGGACGCCTGGGAGACCAGTGCCGCCTCGGCTGCATAGTCCACCGACAGGCGGCGTCCAAAGCCGCCGCCCACCCGGGTCATCTCCACCTGTATGTTCTCGCGGTCGATGCCGGTGACTCGGGACACCAGACGAGACACGCCGGAGGGCATCTGGGTCGGCACGATGACGCGGCAACGCCCGTCTTCGACGTGGGCAAAACAATTCTGGGGCTCCAGCGGCGCGTGAGACACAAAAGGCACCACGTAATCGGCCTGGAAGGTGGAGCTGGCCTCATTCAAAGCGGCCTCCACGTCCCCATCGTCATGCACGATCTGGCCGCGGGTAGCCAACAGGTCGCGGCATTGCTGATCGAAGCTGTCGGTGGATTCGTCGGCGTGGGGACCTTTTGACCATTGAATCTTCAGAGCGTTACGGCCCCTGATGGCCGCCCAGGTTGAATCGGCGATCACCGCCACGCCACTGGCCAGGATGAAGTAGGGTTCCCCCGGCGCCGGCCCCGGGATGGGCACCACGTCGATGACGCCAGGGATCCTGCGGGCCGCCTCGTCATCCAGGCTTTCCATGGCCCCGTCCAGATAGGGGCAGCGGGCCATGACCGCGTACTTCATTCCTTCCACCTGGGTATCCAGACCATAGCGGGTGCGGCCGGTAATGATGTCGTCAATATCGGTGGTGGTGTGGTGGCGGCCGGCAACCGTGAATTCTTTCACCGGCTTGAGCGTGGGTGCCTGCTCCGGCAGCGGGAGTTTTGACGCCTGCTCGATCAGGTCCGCGTAGCGCAGTCGATCGTTACCGTTGGGGTGAATGACGTGGCCGAGACGGCACCGGCACTGCTCAGCCGCAACACCCCAGTGCTGTCCGGCGGCCTGCTGCAGCACCGACCTGGCGCTGGCGCCCACCTCGCGCATATAGGTCCAGTTGCTGGTCAGGCCCGTGCTTCCGCCCACGCCCTGGCCGCCGTATTTCCAGGTGAAACCCTGCTCGGTTTTGACAATGCCCAGGGGCATCTGGCGTACCGAGACCTGGCTCCACTCCGCCTCCAGTTCCTCGGCAATCAGCATGGGCAGGGTCGTCTTGATGCCCTGGCCGATCTCGGGCTGGTTGCTGCCGATCACAACGCTGTTGTCGGCGTTGATGGTGATGAAAAAACCGATCTGGCCCGAGCCGTTGGCCCCGGCCCGCGGCAGTGGAATACCAAACAGCAGCGCGCCCGAGGCGGTCAGGCCGCTGACCAGGAAATTGCGCCGGCTACGATTGATCTCAGCTTTCACGGCTTTCCTCCCGGATTTCAGCAGCCCGGTGAATGGCCTTGCGAACCCTGACGTAGGTGCCGCAGCGGCACAGGTTGGTGATATTGGCGTTGATGGTCTCGTCAGTTGGCGCGGGATGGGTTTCGAGAAACGAGGCCACGGCCATGATATGGCCAGGTTGGCAGTAGCCGCACTGGGGAACGTCGAGTTCCCGCCAGGCCTGCTGGACCGGGTGAGAGCCGTCTTCGGACAGGCCTTCGATGGTGGTCACCTGCCGGCCCGTTGCGGCGGATACCGGCAGCGTGCACGCGGTCAGGGCCCGGCCGTCCAGATGGATCATGCAGGCTCCGCAAACCCCGATGCCGCAGCCGTACTTGGCGCCGGTCAGCCCAAGTTGATCCCGCAACACCCACAGCAGCGGCGTATCGCCTGGGCCGTCATACTGTATTGATTCACCGTTGACAGAAAACCTGATCATCGCCTGCTTACCCCTGTTGCCTGGGCTGAACCATAGCGGGCGTTCCTGCGGACACCCAGTGGAGGAAGTAACAGCTATTGGCAGCGACAGGGAGTGCTCCCGCTGTACTGCGCTGATTCAGCTGAATTAGGGCCATATTCGCATTTCCCGGGTACCTTTTGCAGGCAAAAAAGCGCGATTGGTCAACGGATGTGCAATCTCCATCACTCCTCAAATCCATTGGCGAACACGAAATCGGGGGCCTCGGGGGCACGGGCGGCCCAGAATCCACCTGCCATGGATCAGGGACCGCCGCTGGCCGGCTGATCGGTGACGCTGATGTCCCCCATGCTGAACCCCGCGGAGAATTCTCCACCCAGAGCTTGTCGACCCCCGGCTGTCATAGTGCCCTGGGTGACTTGGGAGAGCCGGAGCCGCCGAACCCGGACCGTAATGAAAAAGGGCCATGCCAACGTCAGAAATTCGGATCGGTACATCGTTTTTCCTCCAGTTTTCCCCGCCTTTTACTAAGGTTAAATACGTTAACAAGGCGAAAGCGCACAGAAGGGTTTTGAAGAAATCCGGAAGAAATCCGGGGTCAACCATTAGCCAGCCGTAATCAGATCTTGCATTGCCACCTTTTTAAGTTTCCGCGCGGTAACTCGGTGTGTCATTTCAGGTCTTGTATTGCCACGTATTGGGGTGCCCTACCTGACCTTGGCCCTTGCGCACCAGGCGACGGCGACTGAGCCACCCAGTTGGTGGATTTCAGCAAGTTTCGGACGCTTGTCCCGCAGACCGTCACGACGAGAACTCGTTACGGTTTCGAGTCACCCGGACGATCACGACCTCCCTTGGCGGCTGGAAGCGTGGTGGGAGGTGGACGGCGGCGACGACTCAAGAATGCCACCTTTGGCTGGCGTCTCCACGCAATGATGCGGTTCCGATTCTGGCGCGCTGGCCCCTGGTCATTTATTAACGGTGCGAGAGCGAACTTGGCGGCAGCCAGGCCGGAAAAGTACAAATACCCGCTGGCGATCATGGTGTAGTGAATTTCTGTCGCGTCGACTTCATGAATGAACACCAGCCCTGGGCCCGCGAGTCTCCCTCCGATGGAATAGCAGACAAACCAAAGTATCACGGACCCCCCCCAAAGCGCCGCGTAAGGCTTTTGCGCCTTGTCAGACAGGCCGCTTTTAACCAGGGGAACCTTGCTCAATACCAGCATGATGCCGGCGATGAGCGGCGTCCACGATTGGGATAGGTAGGTGAGGCCAGCGAAGACTGACAGGTAAGTCAGTAACAGCAACGTTGCCAGGAACCAACGCAAGCGCCAGGACTCGGCCATTACCACGAATCCCAGGAAATGGCCGCAGTGAACGGCGAGTAACTCCAGTTGGAAAACACCCTGGATTTCCGCCACTCGACCGCGGGAAAAGTGGTCGGCAAAAACCCAGACGACCAGAAAAATGCCGGCCATCAACGCGTCAAACGCGGCATGGCTGATGCCATCCAGAATCTTTTGAATTCCCTTTTTCATCGATTCTGTGGCCTGCTCCGCTGACCTTCAATTGACATTAACGCTCGCATGAATGAAACGCGCACTGGCCATCCAGGCGGGACGGCATCACCGATCCTGCCCAGCAGGATTCTCAAACCCGTCCCTGAAAATATCCGCGCCTGTAATTTCGATGGTGAACTGCTGGAGTGCTGAGGTGTCCTGGCCGCCGTTTGCCACGCCGCCGTCGTCGGTGGCCACTACCTGGAAGGTGCTGGCGCCACGGGCCCCGGGGGCCGGTGTGAAGTGGAGGTTGCCGCTGGCGTCCACCATCGGCGGCTGTTCGAACAGCGAGCTATCGGAAACCCCGGTGACGCTCAGGCTGACCATTTGACCCGTCTCATCCGGCGCGCCAGCGTAGGTTACCGCCCAGTTGGGGATGGACTGGGCTCCGGCGTCCATGGGGATCGGCGGTGGGTCCGAGGCCAGGAATGTGGGCGGGTCGTTCACCGGATTGACCGTGATGGTGAAGGCCTGGAACGCCGAGGTGTCGGCGCCGCCGTTGGCAATGCCGCCGTTGTCCACCACCCGCAGATCAAAGGTGCTGGTCCCGCTGGTGTCCGGCGCCGGGTTGTACACGAGGTGACCCAGGGCGTCGACGGTGGGCAGCACGGAAAACAGACCGGGGTTTGAAATGTTGCCGACCTGCCACGCCAGGGGGATCTGGCCGGACTCGCTGGGCGGCCCGGGATCAAAGGTGGCCCAGTTCTGGAGAGTCACCCCGCCGGGGTCTTCGTTGACCACCGGCGGATGGCTGGCAAGGAAGGACGGCGCGTCATTGACCGCTTCGATGTGGGCGCTGACCTGCAGCAGGTTGTCGTCGTTGGAAAACCCCCCGCGGCCGCCGATAAAGGGCGTGATGTCGTAGACCCCCGGGCCGGCAGAGTGCAGCCGGCCGTCCCATAACCTGACGGTCAGGGGCCCCGGCTCCCCCGAAAAGTTCTCGGCGGGGAAGAATCGCAGACGGTCGGTCGCCTGGATGACCTGGGCGTCGACGTCCGAAACCCCCGTGGGGATAGCGGACCAGGTCACCCCGTCGCTGCCGAACTGCCACTGGCCCTGGTCTGGCGTGCTGTCATTTCCGACCACCGCCACGCCGGCCATGGGCTCGTGGTCCAGGTAGTTCTGGGCCAGGGCGATGTCGATACGGCTGCCGGGCGAGAAGGGATCGTCTTCCAGTTCATCGAACAGCCGGGCCAGATTGCCCGAGGCAAAGGGGGCGCTGTTGCCAAACACCACGAGGGCGCCGCCCTTATTGTTCTCATGGTTGGCTGCACCCAGGGCGACATCGTCAATGCCGTCGCCGTTTAGGTCATCGCCAGCGGCCATGCTGTCCGGTGTAAACCGGTTTGTCGCTATACCGTCGGCTGTGATTTGCGTTACCGCCGACGCGTTCAGACCGTAGGGGTCGAACAGTCCCGGGAACCCCTGCCGGTTTCCGAAAACGACAAAAGCGATGCCAGAATCCCGGTCGGAAATCATCAGGTCATCGATGCCGTCTCCGTTGAAATCGCCGGCACCGCGGAGGTGCGTGTTAACGATGGGAATCGAAAACCCGTTGCTGCCGTCAAGGCTGGACGTACTGATTATGGCAGGTGGACTCTCCTGGCCAAATACCACGGCCGACTGAACCCCACTCACCGCCAGGTCGTCGAATCCGTCTGCATTGACGTCACCCACGAACCGTACGTATGAGCCGATGGTTGCCTCAGCAGTTCCAGTGATCTGCAAACCATTGCTCCCGTTCAGTCCGGCAAGAGAAACCGAAGACGCTGTTAGAGATTCGCTGCCAAACAACAGGTACCCGGCGCCAGCATCCTCATCGCCGGTGTCAACCCCTGGAGCCCCGATGGCAATGTCAGCCAGTCCGTCTCCGTTGAAATCTCCGCCGCCTGCAACAGAAGCGCCAATCTGATCGGCTGCATCCAGGCCGTTGATGACGAAACCATTGGTTCCGTCGAGGTCGCGAACCGCCAACGTTGAGGAAAATCCCAGGGCGCTGCCGTAAACCACGTAAACTTTTCCGGCGGCCGGGAACTCCAGGATCTCAAGGCCGACGCGCCGAATAGTGGTCATCCCGGGGGCGCCAGTCACAACGTCGTCGATGCCGTCCCCATTGATGTCACCTGCTCCGGCCACCGAGGAACCGACACGGCCGCCCTCCTGGTCGCCTAGGAGTGCCAGCCCTCTGGTGACGGGGGCTGGCACCTGCGCGTAGAAACCGACCGGGCCACCGAAATGGATGTGGGTCGCTCCTGCTCGGTACAGCCCTCCCGGGCTGGACTGGAAATTTCCAAACACCAGGTCGCGCCAACCGTCCGCGTTGAAATCACCGATTCCGTCAATAGGGTCTCCCAGGCGGGGCGCATCTCCAGAGCCAAAGATCTTGTAACCGTTGTAGCCATCGAAGTCGTTCATGTCGAAGCGTGCGGGATACGGGACCAATGATCCGTGGATCAGCGCGACCGATCCCGCAGGCAATCCGCCACCCCCCAGGTACTCGCTTTGCGTGCCAATCATCAGATCGGCCAATCCATCCCCATTGACGTCTCCACCCATGGCAACGTCCATCCCGGAAAAGTGCCCTGGTGTCTCGCCCACGATCACAAATCCGTCCAGGCCGTTGACGTTGCGAACTGAAACAACATCCTGCAACTGCGCGTCTGCGTTCCAGAAGCACGCCGTCAACGCGAGAACCATACAAATCCGACCGAGGGGCATGGCGGTTTCCTATTTCCTGTCAATTCCCAATGTCTAATGCGCCACGCATTGAAAACTGCACATCCTGGTTGGACAGGTCAGCCGTGGTGGCCTTTGGACAACGTTTTCAATAGACGGGAAACCTGCTGGCAGCTTGCCAGTCAGGAAGCGCCCGATGATTAGACAAGTTCGCTTCGGCGAGCAACGTGACATTTTCGACTTGCAGACCGCCGAACCGGGCTGACCGAACAGTAGCGGTTCGGAGTATCAGAGTCCGGGCGCCGCGCCTTCCGTTTCAAACCCATCCTGGAAGATCTCCGGGGGTAGTGGTACCGGCTGACTGTAACGGGCTGCAAAGCCGTCGATGGTCTGGGGCGTCAACTTCAGCTCGGCGGCTCCCGGATCGAAATCCACCGCCATACGGTAGGACCCCGCCATGGCCAGGTCGCCTCCGGAGACCGGGGAGATTGCTTCAATGGAACAATGTGCCTGGCCGCTGAAGTTTCGCGTACCGGGCAGGTGATGGGCGCTGATCAGAGCACCGTCAGGCTGATAGTGAGCAAACCAGCAGTCTCCGCCGCTGGTTTCAGAAACCAGCTCCGAAACGCCGATGCCGGTGTCAAAGTCCGCGCGGCCGCTGAAGCTGCCGCCGACGGTGAGCCTGCCATCATTCTGCACGTGGATATCGAAAACCTGCTGGGTGACTGGGCCGGCGATGAATCCGATCCAGTTCAGGTCGCCCGTTGGGTCAAACCTGGCCAGGTACAGGTCCAGACTGGAATCGGAATCACCCAACACCTGATCCACGGGATCGGGATCGAAATCAACTTCGCCAAAAAACATGCCGGTGGCATACACGTTGCCGGCTATGTCCACGCCCAGGCCGAAAATCTCGGCGCGCAGCGAACCCGGTTGTCCCTCGGTGACCCTCACCCACTGGAATACTCCCGCCGCGTTGTACTTGACGAGATACGCCGCGGTGCCGCCGGTGGCCACCGTATTTCCGCTGAACACGACGTTACCCTCCGCCTGCCCGCCCACGAACACGTTGTCCAGGCTGTCGACGGCAAGGCCGTGCGCCGATTCTGATTGCGCAATTCCGCTGGGCGAGACCTGTTCAAACGAGTGCGCCCAGGCAAGGCTGCCTGCGCTTGAATACTTGGCCACGAAGGCGTCTTCGTCGATGCCTGCAACCAGTTCGGAAACGCCCGGGCCCGGGTCCACGTCGACCGTACCGTTGATGATCCCGGAGAGAATAATGGCGTCATCGGAGTCGATCTCCAGATGGTGGGGGTCATCGTCGCCGCTGCCACCAAAAGAAAACCCCCACAGCAGGTTGCCGCTGGCATCGAGCTTCACCAGGAACAGGTCGCTTTGAGCGACGGGTACCAGCGTCAGCGTACCGTCCACCACCAGGGTATCGCTGAACGTGCCCGCCACGATGACGTTGTCATTGCTGTCCGTGACAATGTCGGTGACGCGGCCCTGGGCCTCGAAGTGCTTGACCCACAGGAAATCTCCCGCGGCATCGAACTTGACCAGGTAGGAATCGGTCGACGTGGCGGTGCGCTCGGCCACACCCGGGCCGGGGTCAAAGTCCACGGTCAGACCAAAGTCGCCGCCCGCGTAGACATTGTCCTGGGAATCAACCGCAACCGCCAAGGTACGGTCCTGAAACGCAAAATCGCCAAGATTGTTGACCCACATCGGGACCGACGGCGGCGACGCCTGGGCCGAGGCGAGGCCGGTCAGCGCCAGCCAGAGTAGAAAGATACGAGCCATGAAGAGAATCCTTTGAGACTTTTGATATGCAATGCATGGCGCTTGCCAAAGCGCACACGCCGGCTGGCTAATGGGTGACTCCAGAAATCGACCCCAGAAATCTCGCCCGTATCCCTGATAAAATCGCGTTTTGTTGCAGCCGGGAAGCGGCCCGGAAAATTGCACCAAGGAATCCACGGGTTCTCGGTCCAGGGACATGAGCGACGAAGAGACACTCACCAGCACCACCCAACTACTGTCGCGTTACCGCGCCGGTGAAGAAAGCGCGGCCAACGGGTTGTTTGAACGGTACATGCCGATCCTGCGCCGCTGGGCTCGGGGCCGGCTTCCGGCCTATGGGCGCGATTTATCCGAAACTGAAGATCTACTGCAGCTCACGTTTCTGCGAGCGCTCAAGCGCCTGGACAAATTCGAATCGGAGCGGCCGGGTAGTTTTCTCGCCTATCTCCGAGCCATCTTGCTTAACCTGGTGCGCGAGGAGCTGCGGCGAAACGCCCGGCGCCCCAGCACAGTTTCCATGATCGAGTCTCTGCCCGGCCAGCAGATCTCCCAGGTGGAACAGACCATCGGGCGTGAACGGCTGGAGGTTTACGAAAAGGCGCTCAGCCAACTGTCGGAAGTGAAGCGAAACGCGGTCATCATGCGGGTCGAATTTGGCATGACTTTTCCAGAAATCGCCAGGGAGCTCGAGCGGCCCTCTGCCAATGCCACGCGAATGATGATCAGCCGGGCACTGGATGAACTGGCCGCCCTGATCGAGTCATGACCAGTCCCACAAAACCCAAAGATCCGGGCGAACCCAGCGACGTCGCCCAGCAGATCGCGGATCAGTCCGAGCCGGACTGGGAGTCCGCCTCGGACACCACCGATAACCTGGACGGCATGCGCCTGATCAGCGATATCGCTAATAGTTTCCGATCAAGAGAAAAGACGGACTCGACAGAGCCAGCACTGTTCGAATGGCGCCACCTGGAGGTGCGGGAGGCCATCGGCGCCGGCGCCTTTGGCGAGGTCTACCGGGCCTACGACCCCGTCCTCAAACGAGAGGTGGCTCTCAAGATTGAACACGAGCGTGAGGACCGGGCCAGCAACCCGGAGATGGTCATTGCCGAGGCCCGCAGCATGGCTCGCACCCGCCACCCCAACATCCTGGCGGTGCACGGCGCCGACGTGATGGACGGCCGGGTCGGCATCTGGAGCGATCTGCTGCCGGGCCACACCCTGGCGGCGGCGCTCAAGGCACGGGGCCAGCTTCCGGTCACCGAATCCATTGAACTGGCGCTGCCCATCGCCCAGGCGCTGGCACTGATTCACCGGCGTGGCATCGTCCACGGCGACGTCAAACCGGCCAACATCATGATGCAGCCCGATGGCACCCCGGTGTTGATGGATTTTGGGGCTGCGCGGGAAGAGGGCCGCTGGCTGGCGGTGACGTTGGGTTCACCGCGCTTCATGGCGCCGGAACTGTTTGACGACCGGCCCACCACATCGGCCAGCGACCTTTTCTCCTTCGGCGTTGTGCTCTACCGCTGTCTGTCCGGACGCTATCCCTGGAAGGCGGAATCGGTGGAATCGCTGGAGAAGGTTTACCGCCACGGTGAGCCGCCATCCATGGACAGAATTTCCCGAGGCTTCCGCGCACTCATCGTGGACCTCCTGAAACTCGACCCGGACCAGAGACCCAGCGCCGGTGAGCTGGTGGACCGGCTGGAATACCTGCGCACGGCGCCCCAGAGACGCCGGCGACGCACCGCGGTTTGGGCCGTTATCGGCTCTTTGACGGTGGGCCTGTTGGCGGCAATCACAGCATTCCGGGCCGAGCAGCGCGCTGTCGAGGCCGCGACGAGCGCACTCGAGGCTGAGCAGAATGCCCTGACGCGTGAGCGGACGGTGCGGGAACTGGTGGTTGGCGCGCTGCAGGCGGCGGATCCGGAACGCACATCGGGCCCCACCTCGATCAAAGTGGTCTACGACCACATCGCCAAAAACATGGACGAAGACTTACAGGACCAACCACCGGCACTGGCGGAAATGCGGCTCATGGTGGGCCATGGCCTGGGCCGATTGGGAGAGCGCGAGCGCGGCCTGGCCATCCTGGAGAGGGCACTGGTGGACCTGGAGCCCACCTCACAACGTCATGCCAAGTGGCGCAGCCAGGCCTGGATGAAGATTGCTAATCTGCGTATCGAATTGAAAAACCTGGACGGTGCCGAGGAGGCAGTGAGGGCAGCCATTGAAGAAAGCGACCAACGGACCGACTCGGACGGCCCCCGGGAGAGATTGGTCGCCCGCAACAGCCTGATGGAGTTGCTGGGTGAACAGGGTCGCTGGAAGGAACAGCTGGAAACCCAACTGGCCCTGCTGGCCGACCGCGAGGCACTCCACGGTGACAACAGCCTGCGCACCGCGGTGGACCACCACAACCTGTCCAACATTTATGCCCGGTTCGGCAGATTTCCGGAGGCTCTGGATCACGAACTGCGGGCGGCGGAATTGCTGCGCGAACACGGGAACGGAGAATCACTGAGGATGGGTTTTGTTTACCTGGCCCTGTGTTCTATCTACACTGATCTGGAGAATTTTTCTGAAGCCCGCCGCGCCCTGGAGCAGGCGAAGGCTATCTACGATGCCGCTCTGCCGCCAGGGCATCCCTCATTCTTGACAGTTGAAAGCGAGCAGGCTCGCCTGTGGCGTTTCGCAAAGAACTACGATGATGCAGAGCGCCTGCTGTTGAAGCACGCCAGGCTGAGTGCGCCAGAGGAGAGGTACCATCAGGTTAAAGCCCAGATCAGCATAATCAGAATGCGGCTGGATCAGCAGCGGTGGGAAGAAGCATTGACCCTGCTGGATCAGTTTATCGAAACAATGCCAGCCCGTCTGCTGCCGACCAAACCGTACTACCTGGCGGGCAGGGACTATGCCGCGGCGCGAATGGGCGATCTGCCGCCGGCGGAAGCTCTCGCTGCGATCGACGAGGCCATCGCCGCTTTCGAGGCCCGGGGCATTGATGGCACCGAGTCCCATTTAAATCTGCAGTCCTGGCGCCGCGCCCTGGAGAAATTGAGCGAAACTGACGCCTGAATGGTTCAAAGTATCTGACGCCAAAGTGTCCAGATCAACCACCACTAACTCTCAACAAGGTCCATTGCCATGCGTGTGATGTTCTACTCCCTATACTGTTTGTTCCTTGCCATGAACACGACTGCGATCGCGGAAGATTTCGCGGAACCCGAAGCCGCCGTGCAGGCGTACATCACTGCCGTCGGCACCGGCTCGGGAGCCCACATTCGTCGCGCGTTCGCCGACAATGCTGAAATCCAGTACTACAATCAGAACGAGCAGTACCAGTTCTTCACCCGGGACGCCTTTGCCGAGGTGGTGGACACCGGCAATGAATGGGACGCCCGGATCGGGATTACCAATATGCTCAAAACCGGCAAAGCCGCCAACGCCACCGTCGAGTTCACCTGGGGCGAGAACGGCGAGCATGGGTATATCGATTATCTCAACCTGGTCCATGCCGACGGCAGCTGGCGCATCACCAACAAGGTCGCCCAGTACATCAAGCGAGACTGAGCGGGGGATTCATTTCAGCGGCAGGTGAACAGGCTCAAGCAATGAATGGGTAGGGCTGCCTGACTCAGTCCCGTTACTCCGATCCCAGAAATCGAGGCGCCAATCCCCGGGGTTATGCGTTTCCAGGCCTCCCGGGAATTATCTATTGCGACAACCCCGTCAAGGAGGCAGTGGTTTGACTGCGTCATCGGGAAGATGCGAGGGATGAGCGCGCCCCCACAAACCCCTTCAGTTGCATGATGTTCCATCGAAGGGTCAGGGCACCATGTTTCCACGTTGATAACATCCCAAAGCCAGCACTGATCGCACGCGCGGTAGCGGTTTTCGGTCGCCGTGCCGGCTCTACCGTGCGGATTCGCCGGCTTCGAAGCCCGAAGCAAAAATTCCTTGGCCGGACGCCTCTTTTCGCAGGCGGGCGCCCAGCGTCGCCTCGAAACCGGGACCGGTCAGGACACCGCTCGAGATTGCCTGCCCAACTGTCACAGTAATCGAACGCCCCGGTGAGGTCGCTCTGGACGTACTCGCCACCGCTGGGCGCGCGAGCTCCAAAGTCCCATTCGGGTTGCCTGCTGGCTCCACGGGTGCCGCAGCGATCAGCGCCAGCGTCAATACGACGAACCTCATCACGGCTCCCTGCAGGTACGGGATCCGCATCGCACGAGCTCGATGCCCTGACTGGCTCGCCCGGTGGCAATGACTGGATAGCCGAGATGGTCAATGGCAATGGCGCTGTCGCCGCTGAACAGCCTGCTGACTACAGTCAGACCTTCGCGTCTACCGGTGCTGCAGGCGGGGTCCGAGCATATCCACATGGTGTCGTCGGCAACGATGATCGGGAGGCCATTGGACGCGCTGACGCCGGCCGGGGGGGCTTGGCCAAAGACGGAGGTGCTGGAACTGGTCGGATTGACCGTGATCAAGGACGCAGAACACGAGTCGTTGCCGCAGGACGCTACGAAGATGGCGCCTGAGTCATCCTGAAACGCCATCGTCGGCCTGCCGCCCACGAGAAAGATGTCGGATTCCATACCGACGTTGCCGTCAGAAGCGATTGTTCTCGGGCTTGAGGAACAGGATCCGAATGCCGAACACCGCACGTACTTCAGATCGCCCTGAGTCGCGTCGTAGTAGCTGATCAGCGGATCGGTGTTCTTTGTCACCATGGAAAGGTGACTGCCGACATCTCCATCGCTGTCCGGAACCTGGATGCTCTCGATGGCGCTGCAGTCCATGGTGTCGCAAAACGCGACCTTGAGATCCAGCAGTGAGGCATCGTAGTAGGCGAGGATCGGATAGCCCTCCTGCCGGGGGCCGACGTCAGATCCGAACCCGATCGAGACGTAGTGCCCCACGACATTGCCGCTATCCACCGTGTTGATGGTCTCGTCGGACCCGGCGCAGGCAAAGTCGTTGCAGACGGCGAGTTTCAGTGATTGGTCGTCGGCGTCGTGGTAACCGATTACAGGCTGTCCGAAGCCGTTGATCGCGATCGATGTGAAGGCAGGACCGCTACCGACAGCCGGATCCACGATCGAGGTGGTGCTCGACTGGCAGATGGGGTCCTCGCAGTGGGTCACGAGCAAGTGCCCGTTGTCGATGTCGACATAACTCATAATGGGAAAGCCGTCGACGCCGATCGCCATGTCGAGCCCGAATCCGATGTCATCCGAGCCCTGGTCGTACGCGGTCGAGGTGTAGTTCGGCCGAGGGATGATATCGATCCCTGGCGGTAGCGTGCAAACCACTGTCCCTCTATCGTCCACACCGGTCGACAGTTGGCCGCTCGAGCACACCTCGTCGCTCAGAGCGAAATCGCTGCCGGAATAGGTCGTGTCCTCGTCCGTGGCGCAGATGACCACGCCATTCTCATCGAAGCCGCGGACGACCTGCCCCACGGCGCAGGACTGATCGCTTGTTGCGAAGTCAGTGCCGGAGTAGGTCGTATCCTCGTCCTTGGCGCAGATGACCACGCCATTCTGATCGATGCCGCGGACGACCTGCCCCACGGTGCAGGCCTGATCGCTTGTTGCGAAGTCTGTGCCGGAATAGGTCGTGTCCTCGTCCTTGGCGCAGATGACCTTGCCATTCTGATCGAAGCCGCGGACGACCTGCCCCACGGTGCAGGCCTGATTGCTTGTTGCGAAGTCGGTGCCGGAGTAAGTCGTATCGTCGTCAACGTCGCAGGTCACGGAACCATCCTGACCGATGCTGCGGATCGCCTGACCCACCGAGCAAGCGCCATCGACTCGCGCCTGCACTTCGCTGGGGTTGATCTGCTCAGCACCGATCGCCCCGGGTAGAACGGAAACAGCGCCAAGGGCGTATGGCGACGCGGTGAGCTTGGTGCGAGGGGTCAGCGGCACAAATTCTCCTGAGCCGGCTGGCCGGACGGCGATCTCAATCCAGTACTGCTCCCCCATCTCGAATGGTGCCGTGGTGTAGTCGAGTTCGATGTAGAAAAATCCGTCGGTGACGGCGACCCCGTTGTGTGTGACGACATCGATTGCCTGGCCTTCGGTAGCCACGTTGAACAGCGACGCTTCGATGTCGTAGCTGCCGCTGGCGGGGGCGGAGCCCTCGCGAAGCTCGCCCTGGATCGAGAAGACGGATTCCACGGGCGCGGCATCGACGTTGCCGGCCAGCACGAGCAGGGCAGCCGTCCAGCAGAGTAGGCGTTGGGACATAAGATCCTCCATTTTGACCCTCGAAACGGCTGCGACAGCGCGCAGCCAGAGACTCATGGTTCGTCATCCAGTTCTATGCGAGAAACGTGCTGGGATCTGGACATCAACGGAGCCACCGGCCCAACGAGGCAGCGACTGGAACCACCCTCCCGCGGGCCTTACGCGGGCCGTACGCGGGCCGTACGGGACAGGCAACAACGGGCCGGGCCGTACGGGACAGGCAACGCAATAGTACGGGACATATATGGACGCCTCCCCGTGATCAAGGCCTGCGGTTCGACGGAGGACGGGCCGTACGGGACAGGCAACAAAGGGCGGGCCTTACGGCGGGCCTTACGGGACAGGCAACGCAATAGTACGGGACATATATGGACGCCTCCCCGTGATCAAGGCCTGCGGTTCGACGGAGAGAGAGGTCATCTGACATATATTCGGGGAACGGCCGTACGGGACGGCCGTACGGGACAGGCAACAAATAGAAGGCCGTACGGGACAGGCAACAAATAGAAAGAATCCTACTGAGTTGGTTGCTGTTCTCTGTTGGCTGCGCCCGGCGCCTTGGGCATCGTGATCAAACGCAAAGCCAGGAACCAGCCCATGACCATCGCAAGGAAGCGCCAGGTCCATCCGGAAATCACCCCTTACTACCACGTCGTGAGTCGCTGCGTGCGGCGTGCCTTTCTGTGCGGTGCTGATGGAGATCGCTGCTTTGAGCACCGGCGCCAATGGATCGTTGGTCGACTCAACCTGCTGGCTCAGGTTTTTGCCATCGACATTTTGGCCTACGCCGTCATGTCCAATCATTTTCACCTGGTTCTTCGGTTGGCCCCGCACCGCTCCGCGTCCTGGTCTGATGACGAGGTCATCGAGCGCTGGTCTGCGGTGTATGGCATTCCTGCCCTGGTTCATGCATCACAAGACACCGATGCCCCGGCGGCCGTGAATGAAGCGGCTGCTGACATGATTGAGGTCCGACGACAGCGGCTGGGGAGCCTCAGCTGGTTCATGAAATGCCTGAACGAATCCATTGCCCGCCGGGCGAACCGGGAAGACGGCTGTACCGGGGCGTTCTGGGAAGGGCGGTTCAAGAGCCAGGCCCTGTTGGATGAAAAGGCACTGCTGGCCTGTATGGCTTATGTCGATTTGAATCCGATCCGGGCCGGCATGGCACGCACACCGGAGTATTCAGAATTTACCAGCGTGCAGCAGCGAATCCGGGGAAAGACAGATGTTCCTCTGGTTGGGTTCAGCGGAGAGCATGACGAAGACCCGATACCCATAAGACTTCCCGAATATCTGGCCCTGGTTGAATGGACGGGGAAAATGACCGTACCGGGAAAACGCAGCCAGATTCCCGGAGACACGCCACCCATCCTGAAACGGCTGGGCTTCGACGGCCCGGCCTGGATTAAGTCGATGAAGTTGTTCCGGAGAACGGAACTGCGTGCCCTGGGGCCAACGCAGCGGATGAAAGAGCTGGCCAGAGCCTTGTCCAGGCGTTGGTTTCGGGGGGAGGGTGAGTGTCGAGTGGTGTTTGGTGGTTAGATCAATTCGCACGGATTCCGAATTCGAGTTGGCGTGGACCGGCCGACCTGGTGTCTTCGCCTTCAGCGCAGTCTGCTGGCGCATCGCGACACCCAGTCCGGCTACGGCGGTAGTTCGCGCGTCCTGTAAAAAGTTCCCAGCGGAAAATCCCTATTCGGCTTGGACTGGCCCGCCCCCAGCTATCACAAAGACAGGTTCGCAAGTGAATTTTGATGAACTGGAAAGCATGGATTCCACTACTGGGTGTTGCGCTTCTGGTGGCCGTGCCCGACACGGGCGCCGACACTCAGAAGCAACGTGTCACCTCCAGGCCCGAAGCCACGGCTGACAAGCACCGCTACTACCGGCGACCCGTGTACCACCCCCCAGGCTACCGCATTGCCCGGCTGCCGCGGCGGCACGTCACTATTCACGTCCACAATCGGCCGTATTTTTATGACCATGGCGTCTTCTACCGCCCGTTTCACAGTGGCGGCTACGTCGTGGTGGGCGCACCCCTTGGCGCCCGCGTCCGGCACCTGCCGCCAGGCTATGTCAGCTTCTGGCTGGGAAGCCATCGCTACTTCTATGCCAATTTTACTTACTACCTGTGGGACGGCCCCAGCCGGCAGTACGTGGTGGTGGAGGCGCCCGAGCAAGCGGAATCCACTGTGGCCCGAGCTGATCAGATCTCGCCCGGGGAACTGTATGTCTATCCCCGTCAGGGTCAGTCGGAACAGCAGCGGGATCGGGACCGGTTCGAGTGCTACCAGTGGGCCGTCGACGAGACCGGATTCGACCCGGTGTCCCCGGAGGACCGCTGGAACGAAGCCGCCGATTACCGCCGGGCCCTGACCGCCTGTCTTGAAGGGCGCGGCTACACGGTGAAGTAGAGGAAACGACAATGTTCAGACTGTTGACCTTGTTGCTGCTGGCTGCCGTCGCGACGGGCGCCGACGCCGGCGACCTTTACGTCTATCCGGCCGAGGGCCAAAGCGATCAGCAGCTCGCCGACGATCGCTTCGAGTGCCATCAGTGGGCCGTGCGGGAATCTGGGTTTGACCCCTCCCTGGTGACCGAAGCGCCGCCTCGAATCGTTCGGGTGCCAGTTCCGGAGAACGAGGCCGAAGGGGCCCGGGAAAAAGGCATCATTACCGGTGCCATTGCCGGGGGAATCCTTGGTGCCACCGATGATCATGCCGGCCGCGGCGCCGCGCTGGGTGCCGCCATCGGCGCGCTGATCGGCTCTGAAATCGAAAAGCAGGGAGAACGCAAAGCGGTGGCGGCCGCCGAGGCTGAGGCCGAACAGCTGCGCAATGCCCGATCAGAAATTGCCCTGCTGCGCTCCCACTACCGTCGGGCCCTGACGGCTTGTCTCGAAGGTCGCGGGTATACGGTTCGCTAGCAGGTGGGGATTTCCTGGGCCACGCCATTGCGGAAGTCATCCATGTTTGGCCAGGATGTTTCGGCCAGGTCCTGCAGTGACACACGCTACCCGGGTTCCGAAGACTACAGGCATCCAACGCCGGCGGTATAAGATAGCCGGGTCAGTTCCATCGAGCCAAACGCCTCCGGGCCGTCCAGCCCGGACCACTTGAAGGTGGCACGGGTGCAGGAGTGAAACTCCATCGCCAGTGTGCCCCAGGGTGAGAGCGTCGCCTGGCTGCGCGTGGACGCCGGTCCCACGTGGCTCCCGACTACAGTAAACGCTTCAACCGCCAGGCTGTTGTTGTCCAGACTTCCCTGGCCGGTGACCCACTGGGGCTGGCCATTGTGGTCCAGACGGAGCCAGCTGATCACCGCTGTACCGTTGCTGCTGACGTGGAGGTTGATCCCCTGGTAGGGCTGACCGAGGTCGTGCCACAGGCCCGCGACGGCCGGGTCAGCGACGAATTCAAAGTCGACCTGGCGGGCCAGTACTTGCCAGACGGGCGACAAGCCAAAGTAAGAGAGGTCAACGGCGTGGACAAAAAATACCGTGGTGTCATCGGCCGACCAGTCAGCAAGTTCCGGGAAGCCAGACAGCACACGATAGTTGTTGATTGCCGACACCACCTTTTCACGGCCGGAATCGATTTCTCGAAGTCTCAACTGCAGCCCTCGCGAACCTGGAACCAGGTCGTTGACGTCCGTCGCGGCGCCAGCATCCGGAACATTTTCATACCCATCGGTATAGGCTCCCGCCCCAGAGTAAATCATCATGGATCCATCCGTGGAGACGGCATGAATCCTGACGCCGCCGGTGATGCCCGGCAGGCGGGAGTGATGGCCGGACATCACGTCGAACAGGTAGACGGCCTGTTGTTTCCGGTACACCACGCGCCGGCCGTCCCGGCTGATGCTGGCCCCTGAGCACTGCTCGTTCTCATTGCACACGCCTGTGCGCTGCAGGGTGTTCAGATCCAGGACAAACAGCTCTTTGGGGTCAATGAACTGAACCTTCGCAGATCGTTGAATCAGCGCCCTGGTGCCATTCGCCGCCAGTTGCGCGGTGGAAATTTGCTGGATGGGGTCGTCGGAGAGCAACGGAATTCGGGTGGTCGATCCGTCGGACAGGCGATGGATAACGACGGAATCCCAGGCGGGACCGGATAGCTCCGGGGAGCTGGTGTACCGAAAAAACACCACGTCCCCGTCGTCTGAAAACTGCGGCCTCGATGCATTCCAGCGCTGGTCAAAGCCCGTAAAAATCGGCTGAGTCAGGAAGGTTTCATAGTCGTGGTGGTACACCGCCGCGTCATCCTGGTTCCACCAGTCCTCACCCTCGCTGGCACTGCTTTGCAGCCATGCCAGCCCCGTACCTGTGGGCGCAAGCCTGGACTGCGTCGCCCCCAGCGGGACGGGAAAGTCGGTTTCGCCCGATGGGCCGGTGCTGATAAAGGTCTTGTGGTCGCCCGTAGTGTTGAGGGTGACCACAATGCGGCCGTCCGCCGACACTCCGCTGACCTCGGGTTGTGCGGAGGCCCGATACACCGTCACGAAGGGGCTGTCCTGTGCGACAGCGCCGCTGCAGCAAACGGTAAAAATGAGTCCTGCCAGAAACCGGCGCATTCACGCCACTCTTGCCACGAAGGTCACAACAAGGACGACGGGAAACAAAACGCCCCCCAAATGACTAATTCCAAATCATGCCTGTCCGCTTTTGGCGACTCCTGTCCGCTTTTGGCGTTGCGCTTTTGGCGAAATCATGCCTGTCCGATTTTGGCACCATTCCAAATCATGCCTGTCCGCTTTTGGCGCCTCAAATCATGCCTGTCCGCTTTTGGCAGTCCGCTTTTGGCATCCTTTTGGCACGCTTTTGGCGCCATACACCGTCACGAAGGGGCTGTCCTGTGCGACAGCGCCGCTGCAGCAAACGGCAAAAAATGAGTCCTGCCAGAAACCGGCGCATTCACGACACTCTTGCCACGATGATCACAACAAGGACGATCGGAACCACAACGTCCCCCAAGTGCTTTCAATTCATCCCTATCCGGAATTGGCAGCAGGAAATTTCAGCGCGCGTCCTCGAAACCGCTGTCGGTGAGCCTCCAAAAGGGGTTCTCCTGCAAATACTTCGGAAATCCACCATTCGCTTGCGCCTCGGGACCGGCGAAACTCTAAGGTCGCGTACTCGTTCGTCAGGGTCCGAAGACCATGCGGTACTTCGCGATAGCAGCAACGCTTGTTCTAACTCTCGGCAGTTCTCCGGCCGGCTCTCAGTCTTCCGGCGGCAGCTATGACCTGACCCAAAGCACGATCGATAACGGGGGTGGCACCTCAACCGGTGGTTCGTTCACCCTCACCGGCACGATCGGCCAGCCAGATGCTTCTCTGCAGACCGCCGCGGGCGGCCAGTTCCAGCTGACCGGTGGCTTTTGGGCCAACGGTGAAATCCTGCCGGTTGACGAAGTGATCTTTTTCGACAGCTTCGAGGGTCTTTGAGCCCATGCTTACCTGGTGGACGGGTCGCGCTCCAGCCTGCAATTCCGATAGGGGAGTTCCAGCATGAAGATCCGATTCATATTCCAATTCCTAATGTTGTGCACGCTGGCCGGCGCGTCGCTGGCCGCTCCGCTGGGCACTGGGTTTACGTACCAGGGCGAACTGCAAGATGGCGGTATCCCTGCCGACGGAAATTACGATTTCGAATTCGAACTATTCGACGACAGCGCCGCGGGCACGATGCTCGGCGGCAAGGTGAGCCTGGAAAACGTCCCGGTAGTCAACGGCGTTTTCTCGGTCGAGTTGGATTTTGGTGCAGGCCCGTTCGCTGGCGACCAACTCTGGCTCGAAATCTCCGTTCGTGATGGTGCCAGCATCGGCGGCTTCACTGGCTTACTGCCGCGGCAAAAATTGACCGCCGCACCCTATGCATTGCATGCAGAAATGGTCGCGATGGACGCGATCACCAGCAGCGAAATTGCCAACAACACCATCATGGCGGCAGACATCGGGGCCGACGCGGTTGGCCTGTCGGAATTAGCGGCCAACTCGGTTGACTCGGCAGAGATAATCAGCGGTGCCGTGGGCAGCTCAGAGATTGCCGACGGTTCAGTTGGCGATGCCGATATCGCTGACGTTGAACGCACGCTGCTGTTCGATGCAGCGGCAATCGGAGGCAGTGCCAACAGCTCCTTGCAGGGCTTGGTATTCGGTCCCACCGGCGGCGACTCCGGCAACCTGGTGATCCAGAGGCCGGCCGATTGGGACGGGAGCAGCGCAATCCGTGTCGAACTGTTTACTCAGGGGGATTTTGGTGCCGGGACCGGCACGGCGCAAATGTTTATTCGCCCGCGTGACTACAATGACGGGGATACGTTTGCCGACACGTCGGGCGTGGTGTCTGATACCCGCAGCTACACGACAACCGGACAGTATCGTGTTTTTACCGTCAGCTTGACGGCCGCGAGCCTGCCAAAGGACTGGTGGTATCTGGTGATCCAGCGCAACCCCAACACCAGCGGATTTACGTATCCAAACGACATTACGTTGTTGTCAGCGGCGGTTTCATACACCGCGGTTCGGTAGACCGCTCATAGCCTCAGGACAACCCCGAGGGGCCGTCCGCCTGAAGGCAGGGTCAGGAAAGCCCTGAAGATTCCCTGAGGGATTCCTCAGAGTTAATGGCCACCCGCTGGTCCAGGGCCGCGGGATGAGTCAGTTAATCGCCGTCCTGCCGGGATGAAACACGACCATTCCTCTCCAGACGCTCCTCCCGGGTCAGTTCGCGGGGGTGCCGGGCGCGGCGGCGTCCGTCGATGAGATGTGCAATGGTCAGCAGCGGGTGCCGCAGGAACATGCGCGGGCCCGAGAAGCGCATGATGGCCTTGGCCCGGTCGCGAAAGCGGGGCTTGTAGCAATGCACCGGGCAGTTGGCGCAGGTGGGTTTGTCTTCGCCGTAAGGGCACTTCTCCAGTCGGACCTGGGCGTAGTCGAGGAATTGTGCGCAGTCGTCGCACAGTTCGCCCCCGGTGCCATGATGGGCGCGGCAGTATATGCCCACCATTTTCGTCATGGTCAGGTTTTCCCGGTCGATGTGATTCATGAATGTAGAAGGCCGTTCACGCCTTGCTGTCCTGGTCCTGATTCCACAGGTACTGGATCATCTGGAAGAAACTCAGGAACGCCACAAGCACGCCTGCCAGCAGCACCGCCAGATAGGGCCAGGCCTCTCCCAGGAACAGGGCATTGGTCAGTATCAACACCGGGAATAACAGGACGATGAGCAGGATCGGGTGCTGCCTGTAGCGCTTGGCTACGGGACCAAAGGTAAACCCAACCACCAGGATCACGAAGTAAAGATAGCTGCAGTAAACGTAGATGGAATCCGGGTCAATACGAGAAGTGGCCATGATGAGGGGGATGGCGCTGAAGGTGATGATGACGCCGGACTGCAGCCAAAGCTGCCGGAACGCCATCTTGATCTGCTCGGTCATCTTGTAGCGGGACAGCGTGACGATAATGCTGGAGAAGCCGGCGATGCCAATCCCCACTTCGATGATGCTGGTAAGGACTTCCTGCCCCTGCATTGCCTCGTGTCTCAGGGAGCGCGGTTCAGGCCTTGCCTTGGACCCGGTCCCAGAATTCTTCCCGGTGGTTGGTGCGCGGAAACGGATCTGACGGAACCGGCATGCTGGGACATGATGGTGTCGGCAATGTCCACCCGATACTGCCGAAGGCTCTGCCTGGCCTCGGCGGCAAGGAGCTTGTTGTTCTGCCTGATCTCCACCGCCAGGAAATGATACCGGCGATAACGCCGATGTTGGCCAGAATTGCAACGATCTCGCCGAGGTTCATGTGTACCCTCAGATCTTCGGTGACTGTCCGGGGCAGCCGCTCCCGCAATGTGCCCTGGATCCCAGCGGGCATTCTACGCCAAATCCGCCGGTATTCCGGGAACCCGCCGAAGGCGTGCCGGCGGACCTGTAGAATCAGCCCATTTTCTTGTAGGGTGACAACCAACGCAGATAAGTGCATCGCATGGCAAGACCATTGAACAACTTCGGTTGGATCGTCCTGTGTCTGGCCAGCCTGTTGCACCCAGGGGTATCGAGCTCGGCTGATGCCGATGATGGGTCGGAGCGTCAGTTGTTTGCGGTGCTCGGCGTTTACGAACACTACAGCGACGATGAAGATTTCCGGGGCAGCAACCTTGTTTCGGCTGTTGAATGGTACCGACCGGACAACAGGTATTTTGGCATGTCACTGTTCAGCAATTCCTTTGGACAATTCTCCCAGTTCGTGTACCTGGGGCGGGAGTATCCGCTGACCCGAATCAGTCCCCATGCGCGGTTCAAAATTGCCTATGGCATCGTGCATGGCTACCGGGACGAGTTTGAGGACCAGTTGGCGCTGAGCTTCGGTCGGTTTGCTCCGGGAATCATCCCCTCTTTCGGGTACCGAAAAGGAAAGGTGGCAGTGGATCTGAGCCTTCTCAGCAACGAAGCGCTGCTGCTGACTTTTGGGCGCTATTTCGATTGGTAGGATGCCGGACCGTGTGTTTCATCGGGCTGGGCATGGTTCTCCACCCGTCATCAATTCGACAGGCGCAGTACCTTCGGCTTGAGATGGGTTGTGTGCTCGCCCTCGGTCAGCCAGAGTTCGCCGTCTGAAACGGTGCACTGCAGATCCAGCCGGGGCGATGCCAGGGTGGCCAGGTACGCGCAGTCGGCGTCAGCGACACTGTAGACGGAAAGATTGTCAAAGCGGGCCAGCGACTCCCTGTTTTTTTCCCACCAGACCTCCAGCGCCCGGTCTCCGTAGGCATAAAGCACCACCTGCTCGGCGCGTCCGCATGCCTTGCGCAGTCGGTCGGGATCAGGGGTGCCCAGATCGATCCACAACTCGATGGAACCTGTCAGGTCTTTCCGCCAGAGGTCCGGCTCGTCATCGGTGCTGATGCCGCGGCCAAATTCCAGCTGCGCATCGGCATTCAGAGCAAAGGCCGCTACGCGCAGCATCATTCGGGCCTCGGTTTCCGAGGGATGACGCGCGACGGATAAAGCGAAATCACCGTACAGGTTTCGGTCGAGGTCGGAAATGTTGAGTTTTACTTTGTAGATAGTGGACTTGAGTGCCATGGGGGTCCCGTAGGGGCAAAGTGTCGCGATTGTATCCGGTTGTCCGACCGCCAGGATATGGCGCGGTCAAAACGTAGGTCAGATCTCGCTTTATACTGCTCAGGTGCGGTCGCCGCGCCAGGGGATACATCGTCAAAGTGCGTGAATCAAACGGCATCAACACCGGGCCTCGAGGCCGCATGCGAACTTCAAGCTTGTTCGCCCTGGTGCTATGTGCGGTTCTGCTTCCGGCCGGCAATGTCGCCTCGATGCCGGATACCCAGCAGTGCCGGGTATTCGATGGCCCGCCCTGTGGCGGCGTCGTGGATGTATCACTGGACGAAACGGATTGCCTGAGCCCCGGGGCCGGACTCAACGCTTTCTCGTCGATCCGAGCAGTTCGATTCCTGGTTCACGTGGCGCCCCAAGGCATTCTGGAACATCGATGGGAGCTGACGGCCACGGGGGGTTCGGCCATGTATTACCTGGCTCAAGACGAGGAGGGAGAGCCATTTGATTCTGGCTACAGCGCTGTCTCCCCATTCCTGCTGTCCCAGGCTTTTGCCACGGAAGGCGTGGGCCCGCGCGGACACCTGTTGGTAGGGGTCCATGATCTGGACATACCGGCAAGCCTGCGCATATCCAGAATCTGCGACGGCCTCGCCGCGACTGACGGGCTCTTCAATGATGGGGCTGAGTCCCCGCTTCGGGTGTTCGATCGCAAACCGCCCCCGCCAGCCACCATTGTCGGAGTCTCGCTTCAGGGGGGCGATGTGTTCGTCGATTTTGAGCTGTCACGCTGGTTTGGCCTGGGCACCCGGTACTTGAGGGTCTGGATTGGCGAGAATCCCGAAGGGCCATGGCGCATTGCCGCCGATTGGGTGACCTGGACTGGATTCGGACTGCTTACTACCGGCCTGCCGGCCCCGCCCTCGGGAACCTGGTACTTCACGATGAGTGCCGTGGACTGGGTCGGGAACGAGAGTTCCAGGGGAAACGTAGCGGCGGTCACAGTGCCCTGACGGAGCCCGAGTTTCCGATGGGGGCAATCAGGTCGGCCTGGTGCGGAGGCGACGCCTATTGTTCGAACCCATCGGAATACAGCCGCCTGCTGACGAAGGCCTCCGCAACTGCCACGTTGTTGAACAGGTGGGGATCCACGGTCGCGCTGCTGACTTGCGCGTTCAGCATGATGGTTGCGATTCGCGGGTTTCCGCTAATGTCGACCCACAGTTCTTCGACCTCCCCGGGTGCCAGGGCGGCGGTCGAACAATCTGCGACAGCGCCGGCGAGGTTGCACGCCCAGTTTGTCCCGATTGACAGCACGCCAGCGTTTCCGGGCGGAAGCTCTGAAATACTCAAATCAATCCTGGGGTTCTGTACCGCGGATGGTCCGTGATTGGTCACTGTAATCAGCAGGCGCCCGGCAGCAGACACCGGCGCATGCAGCTCCGGCAGAACTGCTACCCGCAGGTCGGCAACCTGCTCCGGTGCCTGGCGCACAACGGTGATGACCGTGTTCGCCGTATCCATGCGCCCCTGGGAATCAATGGCGGTCGCGGTGATGACGTGTTCGCCCTCGGCCAGTTCATTGGCCAGTACCGAAGTCTCAGGGCCGCTGCCGAGCGGGCCCGAAAGGTCTGAGGACCAGTCAACGGTCACCTGACTGGCCGTATCCTCTGAATCCACGGTCAAAGCTGACAGCACGATGACCTGGGAACCGCTGAACAGCCGCCCATGATCTGGATCGCGGATCAGCACGGCTGGCGGCGTATTGACCACTGTAACTGCGGCCGTGGCATCGCTTGCGAACAGAAGTCCGTCGCTTGCGGTAACGCGAAACAGGGTCTGCGCCGAGGCAACCAGGTTTTCACGTGGCACGTTGACGCTGCTGACCGCAAGGCCTGCGGCCAGCCCACGCCACGTCAGGCCACCGTCCGGGCTGTAATCCAGTGAGTACGTCAAGCCGTCACCGTCGGGATCGTTACCGGCCCAGGCCACGGTGGCCTCGGTCTGGTCCAGAAGCGCCCCGGCCAGTGGCTCGGTGATCGAAACACCTGGCGCGTTAGCGGACGCTGTCAAAGTGGACTTCACCTCGCCGGCTGAAACTACGCGGACCTGGGCTACCGGCAATGACGCATCAACAGCGACCAGAAAGGTATCTTCATCGGTCAGCGACTCATCGTAGAGCAGGCTCGGCGCGCTGGCCTCCACAGCGAAACTGCGCGTTGCCAGGAGTGCGCCGCCCGCGTCGATAAACTCGACCTGCCATTCGCCTGACTCGGAAACGGCTGGCTCGGGCATGTCGTTAACCCTTTGGGCGGGCTGCAGTTCAACCGCTCCGGATGCGATGGTCACGGTCCCAGCAATCAGCAGGTAGTCGGAGCGCGGCCCGTTACCCTTGGCCTTTTCACCGAAGCGACCCTGGATCTCGTCGCGAAGTGCCAGATACGTGACGTCACTGGCAAAGCGCTCGATGTTTCCCGACCGGCAATAGCTCATCAGTTCGAAGTGGCGGTCGGGGTCAGCGATGTCGCGAAGCAACCAGTCAAATCCGTAGATCAATTCATCGTCGCCCTGGTCCATGGGCCCAAGCGTCGGCAGCGGGAGCGTTTTGTCTTCATATTTTGGGGGCGATTTCGGAGGCTTGACGGGAAAAAAGTTGGGAAAGACTTCGCTTCCGGGATCACTGATCGACCCACAGGCACCCTTGGCCTGCTGCAATCCATCGCGCTCCCGCGTACCGATCTTTGCCGGGTCCGTGGCATGGGGTCGATCCAGGATGTGACTGGTTTCGTGGGTGATCGTGGTGCGACTTTTGCCACCGACGCTCGCCGGTACGTACGCGGCTCCGGCCCGCAGATCGGACTTTCCGCGTCCGGCCCTTTTTCCATCTCCCGATCCCTGCGCTATCAGCAGGTAGATGTCCTCACAATCAGCTCCGCAACCGTCGCTGGCGCGCAGCGCTTTCGCCAGATTGACCATCTTCGGTACCTTGGGACGGGAGGCAAATTCACGGTAGCCCGTTGTGGTTTTCAGCTTGAAGTCGGCGACGGGGAACTGGGCAAGCATTCGAGCGGCCGCACCCAGCAGAAACTCGCGGTCAGCCGTGTACGTTTTGCCGTTGCGCTCGTAGTCGACACCCACCAGGTGCAACGCGGGTTGCGGGGCCGGCTCGAAGACTACTGTGACGGCGCAGTCGTCAGGGGCCGGACCAGCAGCTTCGGCACACTTTAGGGCTGTCCCCGGTAACGAGAAGGTTACCTCACCACTGGTCAGGTCCGGCGGAATTTCATAGTAGAGGCTGTGCTCCAGATTGCCGCGTTGTTTGGCTGCGTCACTGGTTAGCTCCAGCGCACGACCCGTGTTGGCAGCCGCAATCGCAACCGCCTCGCCGCCGGTTCGATGGCCAGTCAACGCAACCGGTGACAAAGACGCGACGGTAGTCGCAACGACATGGGCCCGAACGAGGGTCTCTTTGCCCTCGATCAAAGGAATCGTGTTTCTCCAGTCCTGAACCACCTGAACCACCTCCAGGCCGACCAGCGTTGGGGGGATTTCTACGGGTGTCTCCGTGACCAGGTGCACATAGCCAGACGGGAATCGGGCGCTCCAGGCCAGGCGTCCTGATTCGCTGAGGCTGCTGCGCAGGCCATCGGCACCGTTGGAGCTGCTCAGATCCTGCCAACCGGGGTTTGGACGGAGATTGACGATTCTTTGTGCCGCCCGCCCGGGTAATTCAAATTCGTCGCCTGGAACATTGGCCGGGTCAAGCAGGTCAGGGCCGAGGGCAACGCGGTGAACGGTATTGTCGGCGGTCACGAAGAACAGACCGTCGCGAACCGGAGTGGCCGATGCAATTGCCGCGCCACGGCGAAGCTGCGCCCGAAAGCTCAATTGGTCTTGCCGGTTGGCATTGAGGTCAAAAAAGTCGTGAAAATAGTAGCTTTCGCCTGCGTCGATTTTTTGCGCAACGATTTTTTGGGTCACCACCGGCCTGCCCGGCGCCGCGTTGCCGACCGTCACAAAAATACCCAGGACGGATTCGGTGCTGCCGGGGTCGGGGAGCTGCGTGCCAATGAAAACTACCTCGCCGTCGTTTCGAAGAAGAAACTGTTCGCCGCGCACGGCCATGCGCGCGTTCTGCGGATTGAAGACCTCGCCACGGCCATGCACCCAGATGGAGCCATTGCGCAGGTAGGCCACCTGGCCGGCAGCGTTGATTGAGACCCTGGAACTGAGGTTCTCGAAGGGCTCATCCTCCAGTTCCACGGGAACTTTCGTCGCTCCATTATCTGAGATCCATATACCCCGACGAAGGCCACCCCCGCCATTGCCATCGTTGGAAAACATCGCCGAAAAGGCCACCCTGCCCTGGTCATTCAAGACCGCGCTGGCGTCAAGAAACCGATCAAAGCTGCGAGTCTCGATGTCAGATTCGGTGTCGATTTTATCCCCGGACCGGGCCAGCAGTGCCAACGCCGGATTACCATCCGCCTGCCGATTGGTGTCAATCCAAAGCCCGGATTGCCGACCGGTGACATCATCCACCCGAGCTGTCAGAACCACCTGCCCGGCGGCATTGATCACCGGCGGACCCAGGGACGCGACATCCAGAAAGGCCTTGCCAGTCCCCGGAGCCGGCTCGCCGCGACGGGCGATTGGCACCACGCTGAGGGAGGTGCCATCGCTGCGCTCAACCCAGAGCACGTCATCAGCCGTGGTTGTGACGCGCTGAAAGAAGGCGCTGGGTGCCCGCGCGCTGCCGATTCCGTTACGAAGGTTCGGGTCGGAAAAGGGCGCCGACGGTTCTTGCCCTTCGGAGGTTGCTGCCACAGGAGGCCCCTCCGGCGAGCGGCTCTTCACGTAGATCCCCTCTCCGAGACCCGTGACCTCCCCGCGATAGGCGATGTCGCCGCCGGGGTTGATGGCCGGATGCGACAAGGGAACGTGATCCACGGGCGTAATCACCGTGCTCGGGAGTTCGCCTGCGCCGGCGCTGAATGCGGCCAGAGCCAGCATGCAAAGGCAACCCCTGTGAAAGCCTGGACGATCGATCGGAAGGCGAGCCATGACGGTCCTCGAAAATTGTTCTCTCCTGTTCCAGTGCGCCGTATGGACCTCCAGATCGCCAGCACCTGCAAAAAAGCCGAGCGGGGCACAACCAGCCACCATCGTCGGAGCCTCGCTTCAAAGTAGCGGAGTATTGCTCGATTATGAGCTGTCACGCTGGTTTGGCCTGGGGGCCCGGTATCTGAGAATCTGGGGTGGTCAGAATCCCGAAGGGCCATGGCACGTTGCGGCTGATCGCGTGACCTGGTCTGGATTCGGGCTGCTGACATCCCGCCTTCCAGCCCCATCCCCGGTGACGTGATACTTCACGATGAGCGCTGTGGACTGGGCGGTTAATGAGAGTTTCTGTGGAAACATCGCGTTGGTCACGGTGCCCTGAGCGGGGCTTGATACTCGATCTCCGATGAGCGGGCCATTCTGCCGACATGCCAATAGAGCTGTTTTGAAATCCAGGAATGGGGCGGGACACACCGGTTCCCCCAAAGTTCCGCGTGTGCACTTTTTTTGGCTTCGCGCATTGAGACAGAAGAAATCAACGGAGTTTCGATCATGCGAATAATTCAGGCTTCTTTGTTTGGACTGTTGCTGAGTCTCGGAGTCACCGCCGGCAATGCCCAGCCACCTACCGCGTTTCTCTATCAGGGCAATCTGGAGCAGGCCGGAGGCCCAGCAGATGGCAATTACGATTTTCAGTTTGAACTTTACGATGGGCCGGATTTTCTGAGCGCGATCAGCCTCACCGGCCCGCTAACCGTGACCGACCATCCTGTATCCAGCGGACAATTTGCTGTGCCCGTGGATTTCGGCATGGATGTCTTTGGCGGCATGACGGGCTGGCTGGAAGTGCGGGTGCGGGAGTCTGCCGCAGGCGGCGCGCTGACCGTTCTTGAACCCAGGCAGCAGCTCTATGCGGTGCCGCTTGCGGTCCATGCGCTGAATGTGGCGCCCGATGTTGTCGGCGGAGCACAGATCGCCGACGCCAGCGTCACCTCCGCCGACCTGGCACCCAATGCTGTGGGCTTGACCGCTGTTGACGCCAGCGCGGTTCAGCTCAGGGTGGGAGATTCCTGTGCCGTCGGAAGCTGGGTGCGGGCCGTCAACAGCGACGGCAGCGTGGTTTGCGAGACGGACCCCGGTGGTGATATCTCATCGGTCACCGCAGGCTCCGGATTGTCGGGAGGTGCCGTCAGCGGTAATGCGCAGCTGGCGGTGGATTTTACCCAGGTGCAGGCGCGACTGATGGGCGTTTGCCCGGCCGGGCAGCTGCTGTCGGGGTACGATGCCGGCGGCAATCCGGTCTGTGTCGCAATTCCGATTCCGGCCACAGATAGCGTGGTCAGTGACCCGGAGGCCGCAGCAGGCAGTCAGCTTTCCATTGCCATCGGCCAGGACGGACTCCCGGTGTTCGCCTTTTATGGCGGATCCCCGGCCGGGGTCCGGGTGGTTCGCTGCAACGATACGGCCTGTTTCGGCGATGACGAAAGCGATTCGCTGGTTGAGGCGGGCGTCGGCGTCAGCGGCATTGACCTGATCATCGGCAACAATGGGTTCCCGCTGCTGGCTTATGCCGGCCCCTCGGGGTCTGCCGTTCATGTCGCGAGCTGCAACGACGCGGCCTGCAGCGGCGGTAACGAAACCATCAGTGTGGTCGCTCCCGCCATGCAGGGTGGCGGGGTGTCGCTGATTGCGGACCCTTCGGGAACTCCGGCACTCACCTACATCACCCAGCATCCGCAACTGGGTGTTCAACTCCGCCTGGTCCGCTGTAACGACTTCATCTGCAGCGGAAATGATGAAACGCCGCATCTGGTAAGGACGGTGGGTGACGACCTTCAGGCACAGCAGCGCAGCGTTATCCGCATTGGCTCCGACAATTTTCCATTGATCCTGTTCGGGTTCGAAAACGTGATTGATGACAACTTCGTAGAAATCATCAAGTGCAACGACCCCCTGTGCGCCAATGGTGACGAGGAGGAAAACGGTTTACTCGCCGTCACCGGAACCTTCGCTTTCGATATTGTTTACGGCAGTGACGGCCTGCCTGTCATTGCGCTGTGGGACGCCGTGCAGATGAGGTTCATCCGCTGTGCGACCACCGATTGCCGCTTCATCGACTCCAACGTGGTTGTCCACAACGTGCCATCGGTGGCGAGCTATCCGACCATCGCACTGCCCGCCTCCGGCCTGCCACAAATAGCCTATTGCTCGGGCGACGGATTATTCCTGTTGAGCTGTAATGATCTGGCCTGTACCGGTGACAACGAATCCCTGGCGATGCTGACCACCAGCTACTGCGAAGAAAGCGCCATGGCCCTGGGTACCGACAATCTACCGGTCATCGGTTACGAAGCCAGGGAACCGGCGGGCAACTACCTTGGGGCCTACCACTGCGCCGCACCCCGATGCCGCTAGGAAGCCCTGCCGTGAATCGTTGGATACTGACGGGCCTGGCAGCAGGGACCGTTTACTGGGGAGCTGCGGCGGCGCTGGAAGGAGGCGAGTTTAATCTCAGCAACGTCGTGATTACCAGCGGTGCTGGTGCGGCGTCCGGTGGAAACCTTCGGATGAACGCGGGGTCGGGTGCGGCGGTCAGCGGCGTGATCACGGGCGGTGAGTTCTCCATCACCGGCCCGACGGTTAACGACCCGCTGGGTGATCTGCTTTTTCGGAATGGTTTCGAAAACTGATTGGCGGTACTGTCCGAGTGCGGCCCTGCGGCCCTGCGGCCCTGCGGCCCTGCGGCCGCCGGTGTACTCAGGGCAGCTTGAAGCGAATCGGATCCAGCACCACCCGTTCGGCCGGCTCACCGCCTCGCAGAAACGTCTCCATGGCCTCAGCGATTTCCGGTGACGACAGAAACAGATCGTC
>JASJDM010000009.1 GCA_030065125.1 Lysobacterales bacterium
TAAAGGGACAGAGTAAACCCGGTTTACTCTGTCCCTTTACTCTGACCCCTGCTCACTCCTCACTCTGACCCCTGCTCACTCTGACCCCTGCTCATTTTGGGCGGATGCAGCTCACTCAGCTGCACCGACAGCCCGTTATCGGTGACCACCCGGCAGTGCATGCGGTTCAGCCGCCGGGGCTCCGGGACCCCGCAGGAGTGAGCGATGATCTCCACTTCCTTGCGCATGTTCCTGGCGTAGTTGGCCACCCGACGGGATTTGCTTTTGGCCACCAGGCCACGCTGCAGATCCGGGTCGTGGGTGGTGATGCCGGTGGGACAGGTGTTCTTGTTGCACTGCAGGGCCTGGATGCAGCCCAGAGCAAACATGAAGCCCCGGGCATTGGTGACCACGTCCGCGCCGGCGCACAACGCCCAGGCGACTTCAGCCGGAGTGATGCGTTTGCCCGAGGCCACCAGACGGATTCTGCCGGTCAGGCCGTGCTCGGCCAGCACGTCGGCCACCATGGGCAGCGCCTCGCGCAGGGGCAGGCCCATCTCGTCCATCAGCGGCTGGGGCGCGGCGCCAGTGCCGCCGTCACCGCTGTCCACGGTGATGAAATCCGGCGCAGACTCCACGCCCCGGCTGCGAACGTTCCGGCATAACTCATCCAGCCAGCCGTAGGCACCCACCACGGTCTTGAAGCCCACGGGTTTGCCGGTGACCTCGCGGATATGTCCGATGGCGTCCAGCAGGTCGTCCACGGAATCGATCTCGGGATGCCGGTTGGGGCTGATGGAGTCCTGCCCTTCGGCGATGCCCCGGATTCGGGCGATTTCCGCCGTGACCTTGGCACCGGGCAGGATACCGCCTTTGCCGGGCTTTGCGCCTTGAGCCAGCTTCAGTTCGAACATGCGTACTTCGGGGTGGGCCGCTACTTGCCGCAGCTTGTCGTCGGACAGTTTGCCTTCCGCATCCCGGACCCCGTACTTGGCGGTGCCGATCTGGAACACGATGTCGCAACCGCCCTCCAGGTGATAAGGGGCCAGGCCGCCCTCGCCGGTATTCAGCCACACGCCGGCCTTGGCCGCGCCGTAGGACAGTGCCTGCACCGCCGGTTTGGACAGGGCACCGTAGCTCATGCCTGAGATGTTGAAGAACGACGGCGCGTTGTAGGGTTCCCGGCAATGGGGGCCGAACAGTATGGGGGTCGGCTCGGTGGTTTCGTGGTCCAGCTGGGGAAAGGGGCAATTGACGAAAATCACCGTTCCCTCGGGCCGCAGGTCCTTGGTGGAACCGAAGGCCACGGTATTGTCCACGTCCTTTGCGGCGCGGTAGGCCCAGGAGCGCTGGGCGCGGTTGAACGGCATTTCCTCGCGATCCATGGCGAAGAAGTATTGGCGAAAAAACTCGCCGAGGTGCTCAAAAAAATAGCGGAAACGGCCGATGACCGGATAGTTGCGCTTGACCGTGCTCTTGGTCTGGAACCGGTCGTAGAAGTACAGCACCACCACGACCAGCAACACCGTGCCCACCACCAGGATGAACAGCCCGGTAACGATCTCCAGTGTGATCAGCATCCAGTCGGGCAGCTGCATGGAATAGCCCCTACAGTGACATGGACCGCAGCACGGCCATTTTTGAGATCTGCATTTCCTCGAAGGTGAACTCGATGCCGCCCACGCCATGGCCGGAAGTGCGCAAGCCGGCAAATGGCATCCAGTCCACCCGGAAGGCCGTATGGTCATTGATCATGACGGCGCTGGCGTCGATGTTGTTGTAGACCTTCAGGGCGGTGTCGATGTCGCGGGTAAACACCGCGGCCTGGAACGACACGTCCAGGCTGTTGGCCCGGGCCAGAGCCTGGTCGACGTCCTCGCAGCTGTACACGCAGATCACCGGACCAAACACCTCGTTGCGGCTGATGGTGACCTCGTCGGGTGCATCCAGCAGCACCGTGGGCTGGTAGCAGTTGTTGTCCAGGGGTGCACCACCGGTCAGCAGTTCCGCGCCGGCGTCCACCGCCTCGGTCACCCATTCATGCACCCGCTCGACTTCCCGGGGGTCGATCAGCGGCCCCACCTCGGTGTCCGCCAGGCGCGGGTCCCCCACCTTCATGGCGGCGCCGGCATCGGCCAGCCCCCGGGCCAGTTCCCCGGCGATACTGGAGTGGGCAAACACCCGCTGCACCGACACGCAGACCTGGCCGGCATGGTAAAACCCACCTTTGGCCAGCAGCGGCAGGGCGTCGTCAAGATTGGCATCCCGGGCCACCACCACCGGCGCCACTCCGCCGTGCTCCAGAGCACAGCGTGCACCGGGGGCCAGCTTGGAGCGAAGCATCCAGCCGACTCCCGCACTGCCGATAAAGCTGAAAAAACCGGTGCGCGGATCGCTGACCAGGCTGGTGGCAATGGCGTTACTCGCGGTGGTCGTGACCTGGCACCACTCCTCCGGCAAGCCTGCCTCGCGCAGGATTTTCACGAAGCGAAAACACGACAGGGGCGTCGACGATGCCGGCTTGACCAGCACCGGGCAGCCCGCGGCGATAGCTGGGCCCACCTGGTGCACAATCAGGTTCAGGGGGTGGTTAAAGGCGCTGACCGCCACGACCACGCCAATAGGTTCATGGATGGAAAAGGACAGGCGGTTGGCGGATGCCGGATTTACGCCCATGGGGTACTGGCGCCCGGCCTGGTTTTTCAAGGCATCCACGCACAGGTGCACACCCTCGATGGCCCGGGTCACCTCCACCTTGGAATCCATCAGCGGCTTGCCGCCCTCGGACGCCGCGGCCAGGGCCAGTTCGTCCGCGCGGCTGGCCATAAGGCTGGCGGTCCTCTCCAGGATCTTCAGCCGCCGGGCTACCGGCAGCCAGCGGCTGCGGTCCCGGTACAGGCCGTAAGCGGTGGTCATGGCCTGCTCGGCCAGGTCTTCTCCCACGGTCTCCACCGTGCCCAGCAGTTCGTCGTCGTAGGGGCAGCGCACCTCGCTTTGTCCCGCGGGGTTGCCGCCACCGGCTATGGTCAGTGGAAAATGTTCAGCCATGGGTATCTCCCCCCGGGGATCGCACAGGCCAGAGAGTTTAACCCATGAAGATGACGGGTGCTGGGGTGGTGTTTCAGTCCTCGAAGCCGTCCTGGAAGAGCCGGTCCACCGGGGCACGGACCGACAGGGACAGGGTCGACGGCGCGCCGGTCTCTTCTACCCCGACAGTGGCATCCAACGTGGTGGGCGACGCAGACGACTCGTACGAAAAGCTGACCAGGGAACCCCAGTCCAGGTCACCGCCGGCCGGGGCATTCCAGGTCAGGCTGGAGGACGAAATCAGCACGGTCCAGTCGTTGCCGGGGTTGCTGTCGCCGTCGTGAAAGTTCGTATTTGATACCAGGACTCCCGGTGGCAACGGCACGGTAACGGAATCCAGGCGCCGATCGAAGTCGAAATTCATCAGGGCCATCTGGTACCGGTAGCTTTCGCCGACCTCGATCACCCGGCTTGCCAGTCGCACGCGCCCTTCCTGGGCATCATAAGTAGCGGACGTGGCGTCCGGGCCGGGCAAAGACGGGTCGATCCACGCTGACAGGGCCGGCCCGTTGACGAATGTTGAACTGCATGGGCCGCCACTGCAGGGAAATGACCACATGCCGCCACCGCTGCTGGGGGGTTCGGGTCTGATTTCCTGGTAACCCATCGAGTTGAAAATATTGATGTCATCCCGGACCAGGTACCAGGCCTCAAGAAAATATCGCGCGCCGGCGGTTTGCAGGGCGGAAGCGTCTACCGACAGGCGGTTCACCATGTCGTCGGCAGGCGAGTTCAGACACCAGGACTTGTCATGGGGGAAACCCAGTGTATTGGGATCGTCGCAGTCACCATCGCCATCACCGTCCCAGATTGAATTCTGTTTTTGCCAGATCACCGCGGCGGCCTGGATTTCCGAACGTGGCCCCAGCACGCTCTGATCCGCGTTGTTTCCTGCCGAGTAACGGTCTGCGCAGCCGGTGCCGACGATGCGTCCCGATGCGGCAGCGCAGCCAATGTTGATGGAATTCCACGCGTGCTTGACTCCTGAGCGTGCAAGCTGCTCGAAGCGGTCGTCCACAAGACGATAAAGGTTCCACACCAGCAATCCGCCCTGGTCTACGCCATAGGGCTGGCATTGCCCAAACCCGTCGTTGATGCAGTCCTCGTCTTCCCCGGCCGCCTCGTCCCGCGCCTGGCCTGCAGGAGCCGGTATGGTGAACATTGAATACCAGGGTAAATCCGCCGACCCAATGTTTTCGAAGTATGCCGAGGGCGTTATTGCAATCCGGTTGCCGGTACGCAGCGTAGCCGTCTCCACGATCTGATCCATTCGCTGCAGCTCAAGGTCGGCCTCAAATCCGCCAGTATTGGGCCAGTTCGGGGCGGGCACGTTGGGGGCGGTGCCGCCCTTGATGTTCATCCCGGGCGGCGCGACCGCGTCAAGGTGAAGCGATACCTGCCCAAGCAGCACTGGCCCCGGGACGTTGAGGCCGAGCGCTGATGCCAGATCCGGCCCCAGGAAGGCATCCATGATCCACACGTCCAGGGTTCCACCATCACCCCTGGGGGTGAAGTCGTAATGCCCGTATCGCAATGTCATCAGGTGCCTGCCGGCAGCGTCGCGTAACGCCAGCGATGCCTCGGTCGTGTTGTCCAGCGGTACCAGGCGGCCATGGTTCAGATCAAATGATTGAGCTCCCGACGAAAGCAGGAACCCCCCTGCCAGCGATATCGATCCTCCCACAAGGCGCTGGAACTTTGCCGCGCCGCTTTCGAACTCGATGGAGGTCAGTGAACTTACCGGTCGCGACAGGTCGAGATGAGGGCCTCGCTCAACCACGTCATCGGCCACCAGCTGCAGGCCCAGATTCGAAAGTGCCTGGCGGTAGAAGCGCCATTGGGCGTCACCTCCAAAGGCTGACCATGTTGGCGCTGCCACGGCGTTGGTGGCAAAGGCCAGAGACAGAAGCAGAGGCACAACGCGGCGCGCCAGGCAGGTGAAAATCATGCAGATCCCTTGAGCATTTTCCTGATGACACTTAAGTAGATATCCGCCAGTTTGTCCATGTCTGACAGCAAAGTGGACTCGTTCACCTGATGGATGGTGGCATTGACCAGCCCCAGTTCCACCACCTGGGCCCCCGCCGGCGCCACAAAGCGCCCATCCGACGTTCCGCCGCCGGTGTCAGCCCTGGGTTCCGCACCCAGCGCCTCGGCTACCGAACGGGTCACCGCCTCAACCAGCGGGCCATCGGGGGTAAAGAACGGTTCCCCCGAAAGGTGCCAGGACAGTTCGTACTTGAGCTCGTGCGCCTGGCAGATTTCGTCGACCCGTTGCTCCAGCGAGTCCGCGCTGGACTCGGGGCAGAAGCGAAAATTAAACGCCATCTCCAGCCGGCCGGGGATGACGTTGGTGGCACCGACCCCGGCCTGGATATCGCTGATCTGAAAACTGGTAGGCGGAAAAAACTCGTTCCCCTGGTCCCACTGCTGTGCAACCAGTTCAGCCACGGCACCGGCGGCGCGGTGAATGGCGTTGTCGGCCTTGTCGGGATAAGCGGCATGGCCCTGCACCCCGTGCACCGTCAACCGGCCATTGAGCGAACCGCGCCGACCGACCCGAATGGTATCCCCCAGCCGCTCCAGTGAGGAGGGTTCCCCCACAAGGCAATAATCGATCCGGATGCCCCGCGAGGTCAGTTCGGGCACCACGCGCTTGATGCCGTCCACGGCAATCCCTTCTTCATCGCTGGTCAGCATCAGCCCCAGCCTGCCGGCATGATCGGGGTTCTCGGAAACGAATCGCTCCATGGCACAGACCATGGCGGCCACGGCCCCTTTCATATCCGCGGCACCCCGGCCGCGCAGCAGCTCACCGTCCACCGTGGGCTCAAACGGTGGACTGCGCCACTGGCCGGGTGGGCCTGGCGGCACCACGTCGGTATGTCCAAGGAACACCAGGGTGGGTTCACCCTCGCCGTGCCAGGCCCAGAGGTTGAGCACCTCGCCGAAGTCGATCTGCTCGCACTGGAACCCAAGCCTGGACAGGCGCTCGGTCAGCAGTGACTGGCAGCCCGCGTCAGCTGGCGTAACGGATTCCCTGCGGATCAGCTCGAACGCCAGGCTTTGCACCTGGCTCGGATCATTCACAGCGCCCACTGTTCCGGCTTGAACCCCACGGTGACGGTTTTCCCCTGAACCACCACTGGCCGCTTGATCAGGGTGGGGTTTTCCAGCAGCAGGGCCGGCGCGTCACTCTCGGCACGTTGCCGCTGGACGTCGTCCAGCTGGCGCCAGCTGGTCGAGCGCCGGTTGATCAACAGCTCCGCGCCCACCGCCTGCAGCCAGCCCGATACGGTAGCCGCGTCCAGGGGTTCATCCCGAATGTCCTGAAACCGGTAGGGCACTGACTCTGCCTCAAGGTGCCGCAACGTCTTGCGGCAGGTATCACACTGTCGGATGCCGTAGACCTCCAGCATCACTGCTGCACCTCGGCTTCCCGCAGGATTTCATTGATGCCGACCTTGGAACGGGTTTTCTCATCCACCTGCTTGACGATCACCGCGCAGTACAGGCTGTGGCTGCCGTCCGCCGCGGGCAGGGATCCGGACACCACGACCGAGCCGGCCGGCACGCGCCCGTAGCTGACCTGACCGGTAGCGCGGTCGTAGATGCGGGTGCTCTGCCCCAGGAAAACGCCCATGGAAATCACCGATCCGCGCTCCACGATCACCCCTTCCACCACCTCGGAGCGGGCACCGATAAAGCAGTCATCCTCGATGATGGTGGGTGAGGCCTGCAGGGGTTCCAGCACGCCGCCGATGCCCACGCCGCCGGACAGGTGTACGTTCGACCCGATCTGGGCGCAGGACCCCACCGTGGCCCAGGTGTCCACCATGGTACCGGCGCCCACGTAGGCGCCGATGTTCACATAGCTGGGCATGAGCACCGCACCCCGGGCCACGTAGGCACCGCGCCGGACAGTGGCCGGCGGCACCACCCGGGCCCCGGTCTCCGCCACCTGCCCTGCCTGTTCTCCGCTCCAGCGGCACGGCACCTTGTCATAGTAGGCCGTGTGGGACCCGGCCATGACCCGGTTGTCGGAGATGGCGAAATACAGCAGCACAGCCTTCTTCAGCCACTGGTTGACCCGCCAGTCCCCATCCACCGGTTCGGCCACGCGCGCCTCGCCGGATTCCAGCGCGTCCAGACAGTGTTCCACGGCTGGCCGGATTTCCTGTTCGATCTCGGATGGCTGCAGCTGTCCGCGCCGCTCGAATGCCGATTCTATGATTGGTTTCAGATCACTCATGTCTAGTGTGGTGTCCCATAAATAAGTTACGTTCCAGAGCCCTCGGAATCAGTTGCCTCCGCCGGAGCGGGCGGGTTGAGAACGGCCAGCAGCGCTTCCCGCAGCTCGGCCTGACCTTCTGGTGTCAATTTCTGGTTGCTGCGGTCGCTGACCACGAACACATCCTCCACCTGATCGCCAAACGTCGCGATCCGCGCGCTGTGGATTCGCGTCCGGTGGTGCAGCAGGGTGTGGGCCACAGCGGCCAGAAGACCGGGCTGGTCGGAACACAGCAGTTCCAGCTCGGTAAAGTTGCCGCTGGGCTCGTCTCGGAAATTGACCCGGGCGGGCTTCTGGAAGGTGCGTAAACGGGCCGGCACTTTCTGCAGACCACCGCTGGGATTGAGCTCCCGGGACAGCGCGGTCTGCAGCCGTTTGCGGATCCGCTCGCTGGTGGAGCCCTCCAGCCGGGCGGACCCGGTGGCGTCCAGCAGCTGGAAGGTATCCAGGATCATGGCATTGGTGGTTTTTGCCGCCCGGGCTTCCACCACCGACAGGTTGGCCCGGCCCAGGGTTTCCACGATGGTGGCGAAGGTGCCGTCCTTGTCCGGACTCAACACCAGCAGCTCAGCTGCTCCGCTTTCCACCCCTTCCCGCAGTCCGACCAGGGGGCGCGACCGGTCCGGGTGGTCCAGCATGAGGCCGGTTTGCCAGATGATCTGGGCTGCAGAGTGCCGCAGGAAATAGTCCTCGGGAATGTGCTGCCACAGGGCCTCGATCGCAGTGGCTTCGCGACCGGCCTCGGTCAGCTTTTCCATTGCCGTGCTGCGGGCGTCCTCGATCCACTCTGACCGCTGCAGCGGGTTCTCCAGACCCCGGTGCAGGGCATCCCGGCTCAGGTGGTACAGCTCGGACAGCAGGGTGGCTTTCCAGGAGTTCCAAAGCTTGGGGCTGGTACCGGAAATATCCGCCAGGGTCAGCAGGTACAGGTAGTCCAGCAGGTGCAGGTCACCGACCTCGGCGGCAAAGCGGTTCACCACCTCCGGATCGCCGATGTCCTGGCGCTGAGCGGTGGTGGACATGACCAGGTGGTTGCGTACCAGCCAGGCCACCACGTGGGCGTCCGCCTCGGAGAAGCCATGGTCCTGGCAGAACTGCACGGCATCAGCCTCGCCCAGCTCGGAATGGTCGCCGCCGCGGCCCTTGGCGATGTCGTGGAAAAACGCCGCCAGGTACAGCAGTTCCGGCTTGGTCAACCGCCCGTAAACCGAGTGCGCCATGGGGTATAGGGGATCATCGTCGCGCTCGGCAAAGCGCTGCACGAACTTGAGCACCTCCAGGGTGTGCTGGTCCACCGTATAGACATGGAACAGGTCAAACTGCATGCGACCGACGATCTTGCCAAAAACCGGCAGGTAGGTGCCCAGCACCTGGTAGCGGTTCATGCGTTCGAGGATTTCCGGCAGCCGCTGGTGCTCGCGCCACAGGCCGGCGAAGATGGCCCTGGCCTCGGCGTCGTCCCGCAGATCCGCCAGGTGGTGGACACTGGCCATAATCTGCCGTGACGTATTGGCGCGGATGCCCTTGAGCGCCGGATTCTCCTGCAGCACCCGGAACAGGTCGAGGATCAGCACCGGCCGCTCGGCCAGCCGATTCTTGTGCCGCAGTTCCAGGTAACCGCCCTGGGACTGGAAGTGATCGTCGATAGACTCCGGGGCGGCGTCGCTGCCGAAGCCCAGGATGTCCTCGTCAAACGCCTGCAGCAGCCGCTCGTTGAGCCGTTCCAGCTGCATGACCTGTCGGAAGTAGGCCTGCATGAACTGCTCCACCGCCAGGTTGCTGTCCCCCACGTCGCGGTAGCCGAACTGGGCCGCCAGGGCTTTCTGATGGTCAAACAGCAGCCGGTCTTCCTTGCGCCCGGCCACCAGGTGCAGGCCGTAGCGCACCCGCCACAGAAAATGCTGGCCGGCCAGCAGGGCCTGGTACTCGGCACGGTCCAGGAATCCCACCACGACCAGGTCCGACAGGGAGCGCGCGCCATAGTGGCGCATGGCTACCCAGGCAATCATCTGGATGTCGCGCAGGCCGCCCGGTCCTTCCTTGAGGTTGGGTTCCAGGTTGTAGGCGGTGGCCCCGTAGCGCTTGTGACGGTCGCGCTGCTCCTGCAGCTTGGCCCGGAAGAACCGGTCACCTGGCCAGAGCTTGCGCGGAGACAGGGAGCGCCGCAGTCGGTCCACCAGATCGCCGGAGCCGGTCAGCAGACGGCATTCCATCAGGTTGGTGGCCACCGTCAGGTCTTCCCTGGCGGCGGTGACCGCCTGGCGGATGGTCCGCACGCTGTGGCCCAGGTCCAGCTTGAGATCCCACAGAAAAGTGAAGAAGTCGCTCAGGCCCTCTTTCAGGCGCCGGCTTTCCCGGCGCTTGAGCAGCACCATGAGGTCGATGTCCGAGTAGGGGTGCAGTTCACCGCGCCCGTAGCCACCCACCGCCACCAGCGACATCTTCTTCTCGTTGGGCAGGAAGTGTTTCCAGACCCGGACAATCATCAGGTCCATGGCCATGCGGCGCTCGCGCACCAGCAGCTCCACGTCGAAACCCTGCTGGTAGCCCCGGGCCAGGCGGCTGTCGACCTCGGCCAGCCATTGCCGCAACGGACCCAGCTCGGGTTTGTCGGGAAGGGGTGGCCAGTCAATGCTGCTGGGCTGGCCGAGAGGCGATCCAAACCCCTCGGCCGCGGACTGTGCATTCATGGCGACGCGTGACGATCCATCAGATGTCGTCACCCTCCAGCCTGGTCAGCACCTCGTAGCTGTCATCCGTGACCAGAATGGTGTGTTCCCACTGGGCCGACAGACTGCGGTCCTTGGTGACTACGGTCCAGCCGTCGGGCAGCAGCCGGCAAAAGCGCTTACCCGCGTTGACCATGGGCTCGATGGTGAAGGTCATGCCCGGAACCAGCTCTTCCCGGGTGCCCGGCTTGCCGTAGTGCAGCACCTGGGGATCCTCGTGAAACTCCTCGCCGATGCCGTGGCCGCAGTACTCGCGAACCACGGAAAACCGATTCTGCTCCACGTGGGTCTGGATGGCGTGACCGATGTCACCCAGGTGAATGCCGGGCCGTACCATCTCGATGCCCAGTTTCATGGCCTCGTGGGCCACCCGGCACAGGCGCTGGGCCAGAACGCCGGTATCCCCGACCTGGAACATCTTGCTGGTGTCACCGTGGAAACCGTCCTTGATGACGGTGATGTCCACATTGATGATGTCGCCGTTCTTCAGCTTCTTTTCACCCGGGATACCGTGGCAGATCACGTTGTTCACCGAGGTACAGATGGACTTGGGGAAGCCGCGGTAGTTGAGCGGCGCCGGAATGGCCTGCTGCTCGTTGATGATGTAATCGTGGCAGATCTGGTCCAGTTCGCCGGTGGTAATGCCCGGTTTGACGTGGTCACGGACCATCCTCAGGACTTCCCCGGCCAGGCGGCCGGCTTCCCGCATCTTGTCGATTTGTTCTGTTGTTTTGACGGTGGCAGGCATGCTGAATAAAAGCCGCGGTCCAAAGGGTCAGAAGTTTAGCGGTGAATGCCGCACCGGTCGAGACGCCTGCCCATGGATCGGGGGACAAAACTGGACTGCAAACCAGGGGCAAATTCGCGCTCCCAGGCTATGGCATCCTGAAAAAGATCCCTATATAATGCGCCGGCTTTGTCCAGGGCAGACTCAAGGTCGGTCCGGCACAAGCAAAAATACACACACGTGTCGGCACAGGTGGTCGGGTGTTTCGCCCAGGCGAAATTTCCACCTGGGACACGTGGAGGATTAACCCCGAGACAGTCCAGACATGACACCCCAGGGCAGTGACCCTGGATAACCCGTTGTCGGCCTGTTTCATTATGTGAGAACACCAATGCCTAACGTCAACATGCGCCAGATGCTTGAAGCTGGCGTGCACTTCGGTCACCAGACCCGCTACTGGAACCCCAAAATGTCTCCGTTCATCTTCGGAGCCCGGGGCAAAATCCACATCATCAACCTGGAAGAGTCCCTGCCCCGCTTGCAGGATGCGCTGAATTTCCTCAGCGGCATTGCTTCCCGTCGCGGCACCATCCTGTTCGTGGGAACCAAGCGTGCGGCACGGTCAGTGGTCATGGAAGAAGCCGAGCGCTGCGGCGTTCCCCATGTGTCCCACCGCTGGCTGGGCGGCATGCTGACCAACTTCCGCACGGTTCGTCAGTCCATCAAGCGGCTGAAAGAGCTGGAGGAGATGGAAAGCAACGGCGCCATGGAGCGACTGATCAAGAAGGAAGTGCTGTCGCTGACCCGTGAAAAGGAGAAGCTGGAGCGCAGCCTGGGCGGCATCAAGGACATGAATGGTCTGCCCGACGCCCTGTTCGTGATTGACGTGGGCTACGAGAATATTGCGGTCAAGGAAGCCAGGAAGCTGGGTATTCCCATCGTTGGCGTCGTGGACACCAACAACGACCCCGACGAAATCGACTACGTGATTCCTGGCAACGACGACGCCATCCGGGCCATCCGTCTGTACACCCAGACCGTGGCTGACTCGATCCTGGAAGGCCGCGCCTCCATACCTCAGGCCGCCGAAGACGGTGACGAGTTCGTGGAACTGGATGCCGACGGCAATCCGCTGCCCAAGTCCAAGGGCGCCAAGGCGCCGGCCCGGGGCCGTAAAAAGACCGCCGCCAAGAAGAAGGTGGTGAAAAAGGCCGAGCCCGAAGCTGAGGCCCCGGCGGCCGAGGCGGCTGCCGCGACGGCGGCCGCGGCCACAGCAGCGGCGACCGCAGACGCTGGCGAGACTGAAGCTGAAGCACCGGCCACTGACGCCGAGGCACCTGCCGCTGACGCCGAGGCACCTGCCGCCGAAGCCGAGGCGCCTGCTGCTGAAGCTGAAGCACCCGCGGCCGAGGCGGCCGAAGCTGAAGCGCCAGCTGCCCCCGCCGAAGCCGAGACGGAGATAGTTGCGGACGCGGCACCGGCCACCAAGAAAAAGGTCGCCAAGAAGAAAACCGCCAAGAAAGCTGCGGCCAAGAAGAAGACCGCCAAGAAGAAAGTCGCCAAGAAGGCTGTCGAGGACGACAGCGAAGAGTAAAAGCGTCCACCGGACGTTGGTTTGAACAAAGAGGATTTGAGCAATGGCTGTTACAGCTGCAATGGTGAAGGAACTGCGCGAGCGTTCCGGCGCCGGCATGATGGAGTGCAAAAAAGCACTGGTTGAAACCGATGGCGATATCGAAGCCGCCATCGAACACCTGCGTAAAACCGGACTGGCCAAGGCCGACAAAAAGTCGGGCCGGGTGGCCGCCGAAGGCCGCGTGGTCAGCGCTGCGTCCGACGACGGCAGCACCGCCGTGCTGGTCGAGGTGAACAGCGAAACCGACTTTGTGGCCAAGGACGAGAACTTCCTGAACTTCGCCGGTACCGTGGCCAACGCCGCGCTGGCCGCCGGGGCATCCGAAGTGCCGGAAATTCTGCAGCAGACCGGCGACGACGGACACACCCTGGAGGAAGCCCGCCAGGCGCTGGTGGCCAAGATCGGTGAGAACATCCAGGTGCGGCGTGCCGCCAGCCTGGGCGCCGACGGCGGCAACCTGGGCGTCTACCTGCACGGCGGACGTATCGGCGTGCTGGTCCAGGTCCAGGGTGGCGACGCTGAACTGGCCAAGGACGTTGCCATGCACATCGCTGCCAGCCGTCCCGGCTACATCAGCGTGGACGACGTGCCCGCTGACGAAGTGGCAAAAGAGAAGGAAATCCTGATTGCCCAGGCCCAGGACTCCGGCAAGCCCGCCGAGATCATCGAAAAGATGGTCACTGGCCGACTGCGCAAGCACCTGTCGGAAATCACCCTGTTGGGTCAGCCCTTCGTCAAGGATCCGGACCAGACGGTGGAGAAGCTGCTGAAGTCCAAGGACGCCAGCGTAGTGAACTTCGCCCGCCTGGAAGTAGGTGAAGGCATCGAGAAGAAGGAAGAGAACTTCGCCGAGGAAGTGATGTCCCAGGTGCGGGGTGACTGATTCCGAACTTCAATACAACCGTATCCTGCTGAAACTCAGCGGCGAGGCGCTGCTGGGTAACGAGGACTACGGGATCGACCCGGCCATGATCAAACGTCTGGCCGGCGAGATCGGTGAAGTGGCCGAAGCCGGCGTCCAGGTAGGCGTCGTCATCGGCGGCGGCAATATCTTCCGCGGCGCCGGCCTCGCTGCCGGCGGCATCGACCGGGTCACCGGCGACCACATGGGCATGCTGGCCACGGTGATGAACGCCCTGGCTCTGCAGGACGCCCTGGAAAAGATGGGCGTGTATGCCCGGGTGCAGTCGGCCATTACCATCAACGACGTATGCGAGGACTACATCCGCCGCCGGGCCATCCGCCACCTGGAGAAAGGCCGCGTCGTCATCTTCGCCGCCGGCACCGGCAACCCATTCTTTACCACCGACTCCGCCGCCGCCCTGCGGGCCGTGGAAATCGGTGCCGACCTGGTGCTCAAGGCCACCAAGGTCGACGGCATCTACACCGACGACCCCATGACCAACCCCGATGCCGAGAAATTCGATCAGGTGGGCTACGACGAGGTCATCGAGCGCAAGCTGCGGGTGATGGACACCTCGGCTATCGTGCTGTGCCGGGAGCAGAACGTCCCGCTGCGCATTTTCGACATCAACAACGCCGGGGCGCTGATGCGGATCGTTAAGGGCGAGTCCATAGGCACGTTGGTCAATTAGTGCCGTGCGCCGCCAGGCGCACTCCGAAAAACGTCATCCCCCCACCCCCGTCATCCTGAACTCGATTCAGGATCCATCTGAAATGCCGGAGTTGGCTTAGTTCGACCATGGCGTGGTGATGACCGTAGTCTCCGCTATTCACTCTGCACCGATCGAAGGCATCCAATCCCATTCGCTGATGGATCCTGAATCAAGGCAACCGCCCGAAGGGCCGCAATACATGTCATCCCGGACCCCGATCCGGGATCGAGTTCAGGATGACGATTAAAGAGATCCGCCCGCCACTTCCGCTGAACGCGAAAGCAGCGCGGCGGATCGGTTGTTTAGACCCTCACCAGAATCGAGTCGATCAACAACCCCAGCACATAAAGCGCCCCAAACCGCCGGGTATGCGCAAATGCCATCCGCACCAGGTACAGCGGCCAGACCTCCTGGGGCCAGTCCGGCGGGCACTCGCTGGGGCGGGGTGCCGCGTAGCGCTTGATGGCCGCCAGCGCCTGGGGCGCCGCCAGGAAAACCGCCAGCATGACCCAGCCCAGGGTGCCGGTGGCGACCAGGTAAACCACCAGACCGTACTGGGCCAGCAGCATAAGAATGGTCGTATAGCGGGACAGGGTTTCCCCCAGCAGTACCGGTAAGGTGCGGATTTTCTTGGCCCGGTCCTCCAGCAGCTTGTCGATATGTTTGCCGAAGATCACCGTGGTGGGGCCCAGGGCATAGGGCAGGCTGACCCAGACCACCCACCATTCCCAGGTGCCGGTGAGCACGTAGTAACCGCCACCGATCATCAGGGGGCCCCACACGGCCAGCACGGCCGGCTCACCCAGGCCAATGAACTTCAGCGGCCAGGTATACAGCAGTACCAGCGCTGACCCCGCCAGCAGCAGCGGCAGGGTCAGTCCACCGCGGTACCACACCAGGAAAACGCCAATGGCCAGCGCCACCGCCCCGGTCACCGCGATGTAGCCCAGCAGTTGATTGCGGCTGAGCAGCCCGTGCTCCAGGGGCTGGGGACCGTACTGGGCGCGGAAATAGTTGTCCTTGTCCACGCCCGTGACGTGATCGGTCAGGTCGTTAACCAGGTTGTTGGTGGCGTGTGCCAGCACCAGCCCCAGGGTAATCAGCAGCCAGATCAGCGGGTCGAAGGCGCCGGCGCGGAAGGCCAGGATGCCGGCGATGATCGAGGACAGGAAGGTCATCACCAGTACCGCCGAACGGGAGGCCACCAGCCACCGCGAAACCAGGTCCAGCCTGCCCCACTCGTCCTTGTCCAGCCGGGGAATGACCTGCAGCGCCTGCAACCACATCTTGGACACAACAAAATCCCTTTTGATTTAGCAGGGCCAACTATAGCGTTGTTTGTCCGCAATATCGTCAATCCGACGTGGGCACATGGCACCGCAGGCTCCGTTCAATCACTTCCACTGGAACAGAGGGAGCGTGATCCCACTCGCAGATGGATCCCGGATTAAGGCAATCGCCCGACGGGCCGTAAAAAATGTCATCCCGGACCCCGATCCGGGATCAAGTCCAGGATTACGGGAGAGTGAGAACGCAGCCCGTGCCCCCGAGCTGGAACGCAGGCATTTGGCACAGGGATGTGCCAACGGCCGGAGGCCGTGAGGGAATCGGAAACCGCGTTTTCGATTACCCGCCCGCAATTCGTCCACGGATGGACGATATTGCGTATCAACAACCACGTGCCAACGGCCGGAGGCCGTAAGCGAAGCAAAACCGCGTTTTTGCGAAGCGCCTGCGAGCCGCACATGGAGCCAATCCCAGGATGACAGGAGAGTTAAAACGAAGCATTTGGCACATGGATGTGCCAACGGCCGAAGGCCGAGAGGGAATTGGAAACCGCGTTTTCGATTCCCGACTGCGAGTCCGCCATGGATGGCGGATCTCGCAGATGAACAATATCGTCTAAAATGAAATCACGGCTTGGGGGAATCGGAGCGCCAGGCCGTCTTTAGGACATAGGCCCCATGCATAGAGCCAGCGCCATACAAGGATTGTGCGTCCTGCTCGGACTGCTGTTATGCCAGTCCGCGGGCGCCGTGCGCCTGAGTATCGACAACTCGGGTGAGGTGCTGCTGTTCCCGTTGTTTCTGACCGGCGACGGCTTTCAGACCGTTTTCGAGATCCGCAACCGCGACAGCCAGGGCAAAGCCCTGCGCTTTGTCACCAAGGATCCGGTCAACGGCCGGCCCACCCAATCCATAAACGTCTATCTGAAGCCCAACGACAGCTGGTCCGGCGCCCTGTTCGACCCGGAAACCGAAACAACCACCCTGACCGGCGCTACCGCAAGACTGCGCCGCTGGACCGACGACAGCTGCACCTTCCCGACAGCGGACACAGTATCGGCCGACGGCCTGCCCCTGTCGGACCAGGAATTCACCGAAGACCTGGGTGACCTGATTGTGCCCACCCGGCTGGCCTTCGGGTTTGTCGAGGTCTACGAAATGGGCACCCTGGACCCGGCACTGGTGTCGGACTGCGATGCCATTGCCCAGCGCTGGGACAGCAACGGCGTGTGGGGATCGGGCAGTGATGAGGCGCGTAATGCCGATATCGGCGAACCCACCGGCGGCATCGAGGGTTACGCAGTGATCATCAACACGGAGAGCGGCCGGGCGCACCAGTACGAGGCCCTCGCCCTGGCTGATTTTCGTGATGCGCCGCTGCATACGGCGCCAGGCTCCGGGCGCCGGCCCAACCTGAGCGATGTGCAGCCGGCGGAGAGCCGAATCCTGGAAACCGTGGAGTTCGGCAACCGCACTCTGCTGGTGGAACGGGTGTCCACCTGGTCGGCGTCGCCGGTGAACGCCATCGACGCATTGCTGATGACGGTGTCAGCCCGCACGGACTACTCCACCAGCAGCCAGCTGCGGGCGGTGGCGCTGACCGTGCTGACCTTCCCAACGCGCCCCTATCACTCGGACCACCAGGGTTACTACCTGGACTCACCGGATGACCGCTCCATGGCGCCGTTCCGGGTCTCGGTGCCGCCACAGGCCGGCGAATCCCTGCAGGACAACAAGATCGCGGTCACCGCCATCAATCGCAAGGGCGAGTCCTTTGAGCTGGCACCCTTTTCCAACGCCACCAACTGCGACCTGATCAACGGCACGGTTTCCCTGGTGTTCATGACCAGCATCATTGGTTTCGACTACACCTGCGAGTATTACCGGGCGGAATTTCGCGTGGCCACCAATGCCCAGGAAGGAGAAGTCAAATACAGCCTGCAAGGTGAGATACAATCTGATGAAGGCCATGTCTATAAAGGACTGCCAGTGTATGGGTTTGTGATTCAAAGCCTGCTGAACGCCAACATCGATCTTGGCGGCGGTCAGATTGGTATCGCCAATTACGGCTGGATTCGGGCGTTGAAGTCAGAACGCGTGGTGACGGATCCCGACCGATGATGCGAACCGAGTCCAGCGTGAGACTATGGATTGCAGTGACCCTGTCGCTGGCGATGCATGTGGCTCTGCTGGGCCTGCTGCGGGACGGCGCACCCAGTCATCAGCGACCGGAAATCCGGTTCACCCTGGTACCCAGACCAACGCCGGCTGAAGTGGGGGTTGCGTCCAAGGTGCCGCAGGCGCCGGCCGAAACCGTGGTCGAGGCGCCGGATCCCGCGGCAGAGCAGTTGGCCGAGCGGGACCCCCGCCCAGCGCAGTCCGGTGTGTCCGCGTTGGCCCAGACACGGCAAGCCTCTTCCGAGAAACCCCTGGCGTCAGCCGGACCCATCACTGCCGCGGCACCATCCCAGCCGGATGAACTGCCCTCCGAGCCCGTGTCACCGGTGGCAGCAGCCCCCGCACCGCCGCCGCCATCCCCGGCCTCCGGCTTTCGCCTGTTGATCAAAGACCAGCTGAAAAAACACCAGCGCTACCCGCCGGCCGCCCGCCGCCGGGGCGTTGAGGGGGCCGCGGTGGTGCGCTTTGTCATTGCCCGTGACGGCTCCCTGGTCAACAAACAGCTGGTGGAATCCTCCGGGTCACGACACCTGGATGCCGCCGCCCTGCGCCTGTTGTCCCGCGCGGCACCGTATCCGGCATTGCCCGAAGACCTGGCCACTGATCTGCTGGAAATCCAGCTTCCCATCGAATACCGAATCACGGCCGGCAGGCACCGTACGTGAAGCCAACCGATGTCAGCGCGGCGGCGCTGATCACTGAGCATCGGGACGAACTGCTGCGCTTCGTGCGCCCCATGGTGGGTCCGGACCGGGCCGAGGATGTAGCCCAGGAGGCTTTCTTCCGATTTTCCTCCGCGCTGGAGCGGGGCCAGGTGAGAAATCCGCGGTCGTACCTGTTCCGAATCGCAGCCAACCTGGCACGAGACGAGCTGCGGCGGGAGCGGCGCCGTGCCGAGGAGGACCTGGACGCGCCGCTGGAACAGGCCACGGCAGGCTCTCAGCCGTCGGCCGCGGAAGACGCGGCGCTGCAGGAGCAGCTCGATATGCTGCGTGAGGCTGTCCAGGGGTTGCCGCGAAAATGCCGGCGCATTTTTGTCGCGCGTAAGTATGAGGGGCATACCTATCGGGAAATCGCCCAAATGGAAAACATCAGCGAGAAGACGGTAGAAAACCACATTTCGCGTGCCATCAAGCTGATCCGGGAACAGCTCAACCGGAAATTGAGCTGATGCTTTTGGGGGAAATATCCGTTTCAGTGCGTCAACAACCATGAAGAACCACGAGAACCATAAAACCATGGCTATTGAGCAGGCCGCTGACTGGATGTCCCGTCTGCAGGCCACCGACCCACCGGACTGGGAAAACCCGGGATTTCTGCAGTGGATGAGCGAGTCTCACATCCACCGGGAGGCGTTTGCCGACGTCAGCGCAACCTGGTTTGACGCGGACGAACTGGATCCCAACGATTTTCAGTCAGAGCAGATGGCGCCGACTTTCCTGCCTCGACAATCCCGGCCATGGCGTGTCTGGGCGGCAGCGGCGCTGGTTTTGGCCGTGGTGTTGCTTCCCAATTGGGATCGTCACTGGAATCGGATCAACGCCGATCATTTCGCCAGCCCCGGTGAGATGGTCAACCTTACTCTGCCCGACGGATCACGCCTGATGCTGGCGGGGGACGCAGCCCTGGACAGCTGGCATACCGACAACGCCCGGGGTGTCCGCCTGCGCAGGGGCGAACTGTTCCTGGACGTCACCCATGACCCGAACCGGCCGTTCACGGTCAGCGCTGGCGACGCTGAGATCCAGGTCCTGGGCACCCGCTTTGGCGTCTCGGTGCGGGACGGAGAACTTCGAACCGGTCTGCTCGAAGGCAGCATCGAACTGCGAGCCGGAGGCGCGCAGCAGATCCTGGCCCCCGGCGGCCAGCTCCAGGTCACCGCAAATGGCCTGATCGTGGCCGACCGCTACCAGCCCGATGAGTATTTTTCCTGGCACGCCGGCCAGCTGGTGTTCCGCAATCGACCCCTGACAGAGGTGCTGGACCGGCTGGAGCCGTTCCTGGGGCAGACCATCCTGGTTCCCTGGGGAGGCGACAGCGACACCGTCAGCGCGGTTATCGACCTGGACAACATTCCCGCCGGTATCCACAGTCTGGCCGAGCAGACCAACCGCACCGTGAGTGTCCTGGCCGGCGTCTATATCCTAAACTGAAGCAGTGAAAGACCTGCTGCACAGGACCGGGGCGGCATGCCTGGTGGCCTTGCTTGCCGTCCAGCCGGTCTGCGCGGCCGGGCCCGACACACTGGAGTCCGCGCTGCGCAAGCTCAGCGCGGGAACCGGCAGCAACTACATTGTTGCCGACGACATCCCCATGGATCAGTCGGTCCCGACCATCGAAAACCCCGAACAGCTGTCGGCCTGGCTCAGCGCCACGGGGCTCAGGCTGCATCGGCTGGACAACGGCGACCTGCTGATCACCCGGGCCCAGTCCCGGCGGGTGGACCTGTCCAGCCTGCGGGTCGAGGCAGAGCCCTGGGCAGAGACCGAAGCTGACGAGGTACTGGACCGGGTGGCCAGCGCCACGCGGATCGACGGCTCGGTGATTGAACAGCTGGGCGATACCACGCTGGACGACCTCTTCCTGCGCAGCGGCAACGTGTTCGGCAATACCGCCGAATACTACGTCCGAGGTATCCCGAGTCAGGGAGATCTCAACACCCTGGGCAACGCCAGCACCCTGTACGGCGACGTACCCGTCCCGCAACTGGTGCAGTCCTCCCTGGACATCAGTACCTGGGACCTGCAGTCGGTGGAATTTCAGCGCGGCGCCCGCAGCACTGACTCCCCCGGGCCGTTCTCCACCTTTGCCGGCGGCATCAGGCTGGAGCCGGCCAGGCCGGAGTTCAAATCACTGGCAGCGGCCAGGATTCGCCGGGACGACCTGGGCAATGATCAGCAGGCGGTGATGCTGAACCGCGCACTGGTGGCCGACGAACTGGCCGTGAGGCTGGCACTGGATCGACAGTCCGAGGATGGCCGGCTGACCCAGAATGGCAGCACCTTTGATGGGCAGCAGTCTTTGAATGGCCGGATCGGAGTGTTGTGGGAGCCCGCTGCCCTGCCCGGCTGGCAGGCCGAACTCCAGGGCTGGGCCATCCATGGCGACGCCGGACCCCAGCGCCTGGGGCTGAGCGGCAACAGCGGGATATTCGACAGGGAGGGCCGGGCAGCGCCTTTCCGGCAGCAGCAGGTGGATGCCCTGCTAGGCTCGCTGGATCTGCGCTACGAAGCCGTGAGCGGCGACCTGTGGCACCTGCAGCTGTCAAGCAACGAGAGCGACAGCGAGCTGGATCCCATCTTTCCCCTGCGCAACACGCCGGATCCGGAGTACCGACTGGTGGACGCGGCCTCGTCCCAGCTGGCGTTTGCTGATCTCACCTGGCGGCGCAGCATTGGGCCCGGGGAGCTGACCGTGGGGGTCAGCCGGGGTACCAGCCAGCTGCGGGAAGAATATTCCCGGGACCGGCGCGACTGGGTCCTGCAGTCCAAGCTGCAGCGCAGCACCGCCACCCTGGGCTACCAGTGGGCACTGAACGAACGCTGGACCGCCCAGTCCCGGGTTCGTTATGCCCGGGACCGGCTCAGCAAGGACTGTATCTCCACTGCCACGGTCCCCGGCCTGGTAGACGGGGACTGTTTCGAGACCGTGGGTTTCCTGTTGATTCCGCTCACGCCGTTCGAGGGGTTCGCCGACAGTTATGACCAGTGGAGCCCGGAACTGGGACTGAGCTATCGCAGCTCACCAGACTCGGAGTGGTTCGTCCACGGCTACCAGGGCTACAACGCCGGCGGCGCCTTCAGCTCCGCCGGGTTCAGCGGCCAGCCGTTCTGGATTTTCTATCAGCCCGAGGAGTCCCGCAGCGTCGAAGCAGGATGGAACGGTTCCATCGGGCCGCGATTTCGCGCCAGGACCACCCTTTTCTACACCACCCTGGACAAACAGTGGACCGCCATTGAGGGCGGCATTTCCCTGCGCGATGTCACCAATTCCGGCCGCTCCCGGAGTATCGGGATGGAAGTCGACGGCAACTGGCGAATCTCCGACCATCATCGGCTGGGTTTCAGCCTGGGCTGGCTGGATACCCATTACGTGGAGTTCACCCCGTTCGAGCGGGACGCCCTGATACAGGGTGCCGGGGGCAACGTATTTCCCGGCGCCCCGGAGTACTCCGGATCGCTGCATTACGTGGGCGATCTCGGACCCTGGCAGCTGTCCGCCGGAGCCAGTTTCTACAGTGACGTCCAGGCCAACGCCAACAATGCCGAGGCCGGGCAGATCGACGGCGCCGCCCTGCTGGATCTGCAGCTGTCCTACCGGTTCAGTCGCGGGTCCCTGGGGGTTTACGTTCGCAATGCGCTGGACGCCGAGTACCACGAGACCACGCCTGACGTATCGCGCTCCAGCAGCCGCATCGATTTCCAGCCGGGAGACCCCAGGGCCATTGGCCTGGTGCTGAATCTTCATCTCTAGTGGGCCGCGTCGCTCCCAGATTTTTTTGGGGGATTTCTGAACCGGAATTCGTCTTCTCCACAGAAGCCGACCGCGAGCCACAGTCACATCGAGCGCTCGCCCAAGGCCACCAGATCAACGGAGTCTTACCATGAAAACCCATTCACGCCTGATGTTGCTGACCGCCGCGCTGACCCTGCTGCTGGCCCTGGCCAGCCCCAGTGCCGAGGCCGTGCGAATCGGAGAAAACGGCGAGGGGCAGGTGCTGCTGTTTCCCCTGTTCTCCGTCGAGGCTTCCAACGAAACTGAGCTCACGGTTCGCAACACCAGCGATGTCGGCAAGGCCCTCAGGATCATCGCCAAGGATCCGCTGCTGGGCCGGCCGCTGCTGACGGTGAATGTCTACCTCAAACCCCTGGACAGCTGGACCGGGCGGCTGGTGCAGAACTCGGACAGGGCGCTCGAGCCCCGATTGGTCAGCAACGACGAAAGCTGCACTTTTCCGGCCATACCCGGCGATGGGCTTGCGGCCACCGCACGCTTCCTGGGCCCTACCTTTAATGATCGCGTGGGGGACCGGCTGCAGTCCGGTTTCCTGGAAGTCTACGAAATGGGGCAGATGGACAGTACCCTGGCCGGCGATTGCGACGCCATCACCCGGCGCTGGGAATCCGGTGCCTGGGAATCCATGCAGCTGACCGCACTGCGCAACGACGGCATCACGCCTCCGGCTGGCGGCCTGACCGGCCTGGTGGCCATCAAGAGCGTGGACTCCGGACGCAGTTTCCAGCTGGAGCCGGTGGTGCTTGACCGGTTTACCACCGAGGCCCTGCACGTCCATCCTGACTGGCCGGTGCGCCCTTCGCTGATGGACGTGCGCCCAGCCATAGCAGAGGTGCCCAGCATCCTGCGCCTGAACTCGCTTGAGATTCGGACGCTGGTTCCCCAGTCTTTTTCCCAAACACCCATTCACGCCGTGGACGCCCTGTTGATGACCACCGGCGTGTCCGCAGCCTATTACTCCGACGAACCGGGATTGAGCTTTTCCACGATCCTGCTCACCATGCCCACCCGGCCCTATCACTCCGATCGCCAGGGGTATTACCTGAGAGGTCGGGAGCGGGTAGTGGCCCCGTTCCAGACCGGCACGCCCCGCCGCGCCCCTGATCCCACTGGCGCGGACGTCCTGCAGGGCGGCGCGGTGGACAGCACCGGCAGGAGATTTGAACTATTCCAGTCCCCAGGCGCCATGGAGTGTGACGCCACCGAGTCCACCGTCAACGGGATTGCCCTGACCAACCGCCTGAACTTCAGCCGGGTGTGTGAGCTGGGCGAAGCCGAGATTTTCCTGCCTGACGGCAGCACCCGTGGTGAGGTAACCCTGCAGTTCAGCGGGCAACTGGTGTCCGACGAGGGTGACGTTTTCAGCGGGCTGCCGGTGATTGGGTACCTGTTCCAGGACACCGTGGGTGGTTCCATTACCGGGGCCAACCCGGTGTTTGCCCGACCGGTCCAGCGTCAAACCGAGGAATAAGCCATGATCCAGTCACCGCACCGCCTGCCGACACTCATGCTTCTCGCGGCCCTGGCGAGCCTGGCCCCGGCGGCCGGCCCATCCGCCGCCGAGCGCCTGAGCAACGGCTTCACCCAGAGCGAAACCGCGTTTTTCCGCGCCGGCTTCTGGTGGGACGACGCCAACCCCGGCTTCGGGCTGGACCTGCATATGAATGGTGACACCATGATCGGCATCTGGGCCACCTATGACAACAGCGGCCAGCCCACCTGGTACCTGGGCACCGGAGACAGGATCGGAAATCAATGGGTCCTGCCGCTGCAGCGCTATACCTGGGAAGGAGGCTACGGCAACGGACGCACCACGGGTACCGACGCCGGCGAGCTGCGGCTGGAATTCGACAGCGGCACCCGGGCACTGATGCACTGGCAGCTCGGCTCGAGCCAGGGTCGCTACGACATCGAGCCATTGGTGGTCCGTAACACGCCCAACCCGGTGGACCGGACCGGCTTCTGGTTCGACCCCGCGCAGCCCGGCTACGGCTACAGCGTGGTGACCCAGGGGGACCTGCTGATGTCCGTCGCGTACTACTACGACGGCAACGGCCAGCCGCGATGGGGCTGGGCCGACAACCTGGACGGCAGCGTCCCGGCTGAGGGCCTGGCGGTATTTCACTTTACCGGCACCTGCCCGGGCTGCGAGCCGCAGTCGCCGGACAGTCAGCCGATCGGCACGGTGTCGCTGGACATCTGGCAGGAATCCCTGGGGCAGGCCGCTATCAACGTCGAGCTGCCAGACCCGGTTGCGGGTGAATGGTCCACCTATTTTCGCGTGGTCACCCTGCTGTCGAACCGCCCGTCGGGCCGCCAGCGGGATTCCGACATGGCACTGGTCACCAACGAAGACCTGCTGAGGGCCTGGTTCGCGTCAGCGAACGGACGTTACCCGTTCGATAACTTTGGAATCGACTTTTCCCCCGCGCCAACCATCGAGATATCCGGTACCAACCTGCAGGAGGTCGGGGTCGATGAGAACGACGTGGTCAAGACCGACGGCCGTTTCATCTACGCGCTGAGGCCCCAGTCCGCTTCACGCTCAGACCAGAGCATTGCCGTGCTGGAGATTGATCCGGCCCGGCCGGAACTGGAGCCCATCGCGGAGATCCGTATGGATCCATCCGGGCCGGCGGTTTCGGGCATGTACCTGGCGTTGGACCGGCCGGATGAGCAGCCCAACCTGTTGGTCGTCGTGCGCGGCGGATGGGGAGGGTATTTGCACGATTTCTGGCTGACTTCCGGGCCATGGCAGGGCGAGGACGCCCAGCTGCTGGTGTACGACGTATCTTCGCCCGCGGAGCCTCAGCTGCTGTCTGAGGTTGAGTTCGAAGGCACCCTGATCGAAACCCGGCGGATTGGAGATCGGCTGTTTACCGTCAGCCGGCAGCTGCCGGGCTACAGCACCGATCAAACCCTTGCCGACCTGCTGCCCGCTCTTCGCATCAACCGGGTTGCGTCCGGATCCCTGGTGGACACCAGCAAGGTGTACCTGCCGCCCCAGGCCCCCGGGTACCAGTATGGCGACCTGGTCACTATTGCCGAGTTCGACCTGGCTGACCCCACGGCGCGGCCGGCAACGATCACCTATCTTGGCCTGCCGGAGACCGTTTATGCGTCGCCGGACAACATCTACATTGCCAGTTCCCGCTGGGGCTTTGGACAGGATCCGTTTGATCGTTTTCAACCGGGCTTCGTCGATTCAGAGATTCACCAGTTTGCCCTGGCCGGGGAGCAGGGTCTGCGTTACGCCGGATCGGGCGAGGTCGAAGGGTTTATTGGCAGCCGGGGCACCAACCCCGCTTTTGCCCTGAGTGAAAACAGTGGCCACCTGCGGGTTGTGACCCAGGGGTACTGGGAGGGGCTGGGAGAACACCGGGTATCAGTACTGTCCCTGGCCGGCGATGGCAGGCAGCAGCTGGAACTGACCGGTTTCGCGCCCAATGCCTCGCGGCCCAGTCGTCTGGGCAAACCCGGCGAGGACTTGTACGGGTTACGATTCGTGGACAAACGGCTGTACGCCGTCACCTTCAAGAAGGTTGATCCGCTTTACGTGGTGGACCTGGCCGACCCGGCCGATCCCTACATCGCCGGCGAGCTGGAGATTCCGGGATTCTCCGACTACCTGCACCCGGTGACCGACGACCTGCTGCTGGGATTCGGCAAAGGTGCCGTAGATGCCAGCGGCCCGGGGGACGGCAACTGGGCCTGGTACCAGGGTCTGCAGCTGTCCCTGTTTGACGTGTCCAACCCCGCCAGCCCAGCCCTGGTACGCCGATTCGACCTGGGCCGGCGCGGCAGCACCTCGCCGCTGTTGTTTGACCACCACGCCCTGGCCATGCTGCCCGCAGATCCCGACCGCGACCGGCCGGCCCGCATCGCCATTCCGGTGGTAATTCACGACGCCAAGACCCAGGAGGAGATCTCCCCGGACCCGACCTTTTTCTATGACTACCGCTACACCGGCCTGACCATGTTTTCGGTGGACCCGTTGCAGCGCGACCTGAGGTTCGACGACGTGATGATTACCCACACGGCCGAGCAGAACCCCGATCGACGCCCCTGGGACGACGGCAATGGCCAGGCGGGACGGGCCATCATCAGCGACGCCCATGCCTACTTCTACCTGCTGGGCGAGATGTATGTGTCCCCCTGGGCCGACGGCTCCATCATTAACGGCCCTTATTGAATTGTCGCGAGACGGGACATCCTGTCCCGCTCGCGAACGGGAATCGAAAACAAAGTTTCCGATTCCCTCACGGCTCTTGGCCGTTGGCACATGCCAAGACGGCTCCGTTCACAAAAAGCGCCGTCATCCTGAACTCGATTCAGAACTCGATTCAGGATCCATCTGAATATCCGAAGTCGCCTTCGGTGACGCCTGCGCTGGACTGGGGCAAAGCCATCGTAGGTGACCGTCTCCGCCGCCGACGTGTTTAAGCGAAGTCTCCGATCAAACCACTGCCAGGATCGAAGGCACTACAGGTCCTTCTCTCAGATGGATCCTGAATCAAGTTCAGGATGACGTCGGGGGGGACGACCGCTCGCTCCTGTTCCAACGAAGACCATTGGCACAGGGATGTGCCAACGACCGAAGGCCGTAAGCGAAGCAAAATGACATTTTGCGTAGCGCCCGCAAGTCGGCCATGGATGGCGGATCTTGCGGATAACCAACCCTTCCCATCTTGCGGATAAATCACAACTCCCGCCAGCCGCAGGACAACATCACCAGCAGAAACCTGCACCGCACCTCGATGCCCGATTTCGTCTTGAAGCCAAACTCCGGGGTCACGGCGTCCACCATGCGGTGCACATCGCCCCGGACGCCCATGGGATAGAACTCGACGTCCATCTCGGTATCGGCGAACGGCAGCTCTGGCAGTTGCGGAGCGAGCTCTGCCAGCAGATCGCCGGGGGGCGGTTCGCCCAGCAGGCGGATGCGGGGTTGCGGCGGGGGCAGGACGAGCTGGGACTCACCGTCCAGGCGATAGCGGCTCATCCGGCTCAGCAAATCCGTCGCCGAGGGACCCGGCAGTTCCATGGGACGTTCCCGGACATCCGGGACCGGCGGCGCAGGCTTGCTGGGAGAGGCGTCAGGAGCGGCGGGCGGTTGAGGTTCAGCCTCCACCGGCCGTGGCGTCGGTGCGGGCTTCGGAATCACCGGCGCATCTTCCACCGCAATGTCCGGCACCAGGGTCACCGGGATGGAGCGAAACTCGGGCCGCGGCACCGGCAGCTGCATCAGCCACCACGCCAACAGCAGATGGACCAGCAGGGCCGCCACGAACCAGCGCGGCAGGCGTGACCCGCCGGGCCAGCGAAATGCCCCCCAGTCAGGGCGTTCTGTCAATGTGGCGGCGGTCAAATCAGTCGGTTGCCCGGCGTTGCCATGCCGGCATGGTAAAGCAACATGCCTTAACGAAGAGTAAACAGGATTCGGGCGATCGGCCCGCCTCCGATCAGCTCAGAATGACCAGCCGGTTCAGGCTTTCCTGGTCGCAATGGATCGGGTCAAGCCGGGTAAAGCCCGCGCTGTCGGCCATGTCCCGGTAACTGGAGATGCTCTCGGGGAAGTCCGCTGACCACACGTGGCTGATGACCTCGTCCATTTCCCCAGGGCTCAAGGCGACGTAGGCCTGACGCGCGTTGGATTCCCAGCGATGCAGGTAGTCGTCCCGGCTCTCGCCGGCGTTGCGGAAAATGTCGATCAGCGCCAGCTGGCCGCCCGGACCCAGCAGGCGGCGGCAGTGGGTCAGCACGGCCTGCTTGTGGCCGGGCTGCAGGTGATGCAGGGAAAAACTGGCTACCACCAGGTCAATGGGGCCGGACACCCAAGCCAGTGTCTCCAGCATGTCGCCGGCCAGCAGCCGGTGCTCGATGCCGAGTTGGGTCAGGCGCGCCGACGCCAACTCCAGCGCTGAGTCGGACTGATCGATACCCTGGTAGTGGTCCACCGGCAGCCGCTCCAGCAGGCCGCTGATCGGGGCCGCGTCGCCACAGCCCAGGTCCAGGATCCGCAGCGGACTGTCATGACCCACCTGGGACGCCAGGGCAGCAAACAAAGCCCGGTGATGCATGTAATCGCCGGCAACCACCTTCTGGTAGGTGCACCACTGATCAAACAGCGGCTCGGTGTCCGGCCTGGATGTCCGTGCCGGCATGGCTCAGCCGGTATTCTGGATGCCGCGGGAGATGCCGTTTACGGTGGCGAACAAGGCCATCATCAGCTCGTCGTCCTTGCACTTGGTCTCACGCCAGCGCTGCAGCAGGTCAATCTGCATCAGGTTCATGGGGTCGATGTAGGGGTTTCGGAGACGGATGGATCGCCGGAGCATGGGCTCCTCGGCCAGCAGTGCGTCGGCCTGTTTGATCTCCAGGATCAGGTCGCCAACGCTCCGCAGCTCGCGGCAGATCTCGTCAAACACGCCACGGACCGATTCATCGGCCAGCTGGGAATAGCGGCGGCCAATCTCCAGGTCGGACTTGGCCAGCACCATTTCCACGTCGTTGACCAGGTTATGGAAGAACGGCCATCCCAGCATGTCCCGCAGGAATTCCATGCCAAACTCTTCAGCAGCCGCCTGCAGTCCAACGCCCAATCCGTAGGACCCGGGAAGGCCTACCCGGGTCTGGGCCCAGGAAAACACCCAGGGAATGGCGCGTAGATTCTCGATGCCCATTTTGCTGCGCCGGGCCGCGGGTCTCGAGCCAATTGCCAGGCGCTCGATCACATCAATGGGTGTGGCCTGGCGAAAGTAAGGAACGAATCGGTCGTCTTCGAACACCAGTGCCCGGTAGGCCTCCCGGGATCGATCGGCCACTTTCGCCATGGCCTCGCCCCAGCGTTCAAGCTCCGGCGCGGGCTTGCGCAGGGACGCGTTCAGCACGGCACCGGTCATCTGCTCCAGGTTGCGCAGGCCCACGGCACGAACGCCGTACTTCTGGTGGATCACCTCACCCTGTTCGGTGACCCGCAGGTAGCCATCCACGCTGCCCGCCGGGGCCGCCAGGATCCCTTCAACGGTATTGCCGCCGCCGCGACTCACGGTGCCGCCGCGACCGTGAAAGAACCCCAGGCGGATCCCCAGCTCCTGGGCCGTTTGGGTCAGTCCGGTCTGGGCCTCCTGCAGCGCCCAGCGGGCTGAGGCTATGCCGCCGTCCTTGTTGCTGTCGGAGTAGCCAATCATTACCAGCTGCCGGTTGCCGCGCGTTTCCAGGTGCCGGCGGTAGGCTGGCGTGTCGGCCAGGCCGCGCAGGATACCCTCACCCGCCTGCAGGTCGTCCACGGTTTCCAGCAGCGGTGCCAGGTCCAGCGAAAGCGCACCTTTGTCGTCGGTGAGGCCGGCGGCCTTGGCCAGCAGCATGGCGCTGAGCACATCATCGGAATTCCGGGTCATGCTGACAATCATCGTGCCGATGGCGTTGGATCCAAACGCGTCGCCGGCGCGGCCGATGGCCTCCATTACCCTCAGCACCTGGTCCAGACTGTGACTGAGCTCCTGGGGGACTTCGATCTCATCGGATTCCAGCAACTCGGCCAGGCGCACCGTGCGTTCCGCGGGACCCCGGGACACCCAGTCCGGATCGTCGATGAGGTCTCCCACCGCCTCACGCAGGATCAGAGCATCCTCCCGGATATCCAGCGAAGCCAGGTGGAAGCCAAAGGTCCGCACCCGCCACATCAGGCGCCGAACCGGAAACAGGCCGGCATTGACGCCGCGGTTCTGTTCCAGGCTGGCCCGGATCAGCTGCAGGTCTGACAGCAGCTCGGTGGCGGAAGCGTAGCCGCCGTCACCCCCGGAATCGGTGAGATCCAGCCGCGCCGCCATCAACTGCAGCAGGCTGCGATAGGGCATGTTCTGGTGCCTGGGTCGGATCTGGGCGGAGGTTTCCGGCAGCAGGCGCTTGTAGCGCTCGATCCGGTGCAGTACCGCATCGTTGACCGTCACTTCAGCGGTAGATTGGGACAGCTCCCTCATCAGCAGGCGGACTTCTTTCCGATAGCGGGCCAGAATCAGCTCCCGGTGTTCGGTCAGGGTTTCGGCGATGGTACTGGCGTTGACGTTGGGGTTGCCGTCCATGTCGCCGCCCACCCAGGATCCGAAATGCAGTACGCTGGGCAGGCGCTCGTCGCCAAAAGCCTCTGGGTAGATTTCATCCAGAGCCGCGCGGAAGGTCTCGTAAAACGCCGGCACCACGGAGTAGACGATGTCGGTCAGGTAGTACAGGACATGTTCCCGTTCATCTGCAACCGTCGGCCTGATGTGCGGGGCCACCTCGGTCTGCCAGCTGGTGGTGACCGCCTGGCGCACCCGGTCCAGGGACATTTCCTCCTGGTGTGGTGTCCGGGTCGGATCCAGCCGCTCCACCAGCCGCAGCAGCATTTGTCGCTCTTTTTCCAGCAGGGTCCGGCGGGTGGCCTCGGTGGGATGGGCAGTCATCACCGGTTCAATCACCAGCCGCTCCACCTCGTCGCGCACGGTATCTCGGCTGATGCCCTGGTCACGCAAACGCTGCAAAACGTCCCGCAGGGATCCCTGAATCGTCACGCCGTCACGCAGGTAATCACGCAGGCGCCGGATCCGGTGGACCTTTTCCGCCAGGTTCACCACCTGGAAATAGGTGGAGAATGCGTGAACCAGGTCGCCGGCCAGCTCGGTTTCCAGGCCGGTGACCAGGGGTGACAGCCGGGTCTGGGCTGGAACCTCGTCTTCGCGTCGGGCAATGGCCGCCCGGCGAACCGATTCCACCAGCTGGTAGAACTCCTCGCCAACCTGTTCCTGCAGCATTTCTCCGACCATGGCGCCCAGCACGCCGACGTCGTCGCGCAGGGGCAGATCTTTCTCTGGAAACTCGATACTGCGTTCGGTCATTCGCCTCGTGCCCGGCACCGGAAAAGGCGACAGTTTAACCCTAATGCTGCGGGTTTTGCGGACTTGAATCGGATCTGCCGATGGGGCAGGATCTAGAGTTAATCGCCGGCTGGGGCGTGGCTTTTTGCCGCGCCACCGTCGTAAATCCGGACCTGGCCATAACGACAACAACGACGCGCCGGGATCCTGTTCGTGAGGGGCAGACAAGAGGTTGCCGTGTACGACTATATTATCGTCGGCGCAGGTTCAGCCGGCTGCGTGCTGGCCAATCGACTGAGCGCCAATCCCAACACCAGGGTGCTGCTGCTGGAAGCCGGCGGCCGCGACTGGAATCCACTGATTCACATGCCCGCCGGCCTGGCCAAGCTGGTCAACGTTGACTCCCTCAACTGGGGCTACGAAACCGAACCCGAACCGCGACTCAACAATCGCCGGCTTTACTGGCCCCGGGGCAAGGTGTTGGGCGGATCCAGCTCCATCAACGCCATGTGCTACACCCGTGGCCACCGCGACGATTACGATCACTGGGCCCACCTGGGCAACCAGGGCTGGGGCTACGACGACGTACTGCCTTACTTCAAGCTGGCGGAAAACCAGGAGCGGGGCGAGTCCGAGTTTCACGGCAGCGGCGGACCGCTCAACGTGCAGGATCTGATTCACCACAGCGATCTCAGCGAAGTTTTCCTGCAGGCCGCGGAGCAGGCGGGATTCCCACGCAATCCGGACTTTAACGGCCCCAACCAGCGCGGATTCGGGCTGTACCAGGTCACCCAGAAGAACGGCTCGCGCTGCAGCACCGCCGAGGGTTACCTGAGCCCGGTCAAGGACCGCCCCAACCTGACGGTGCTGACCAACGCCCTGTCCCGCCGGGTGCTGCTGGAAGGCGGGCAGGCGGTGGGCATCGAGTACCAGCGCCGGGGCAAGGTATGCCGCGCGGAAGGCCAGGAGATCATTCTCAGCGCCGGCGCCATCAACTCACCCCAGCTGCTGATGCTGTCCGGCATTGGTCCCGATGAACTGCTCAGCAACGTGGGCATCAAACCCATCCATCCGCTGCCGGGAGTGGGCCGCAACCTGCAGGACCACCTGGATATCTGCACCCTGTACCACTGCACAGAGAACATCACCTACGACCGTCTCAACGACCTGGCCGTGGGGCTGCGCTACCTGTTGTTCCACAAGGGCGTGGGCACCTCCAACATCGCCGAAGCCGGGGGTTTTGCGGTGTCCGGCCTGAGCGATGATGACCGTCCCGACCTGCAGTTTCATTTTGTACCTGCCATGCTGGACGACCACGGGCGCAACCGGCTGGACGGCAACGGTTTCACCCTGCACTGCTGCCCGCTGCGGCCGGAGAGCCGGGGCTTTATCGCCATCCGCTCCACCGACCCGACGGACCACCCGGCCATTCACGCCAACTACCTGTCCCGCGGCCAAGACCTGGATCTGATGGTGGAAGGCGTCAAGCTGTCCCGGAAGATCTTCGGCGCCGAGGCTTTCGATCCGATCCGCGGCGATGAGATTTTCCCGGGAGCCAAGGTCACCAGCGACGAAGAAATCGTCGGCTTCATCCGCCAGAAGGCGGAGACCATCTACCACCCCATCGGTACCTGCAAGATGGGCAGTGACGATATGGCCGTGGTGGATGATCAGCTGCTGGTGCGCGGGTTGGAGGGGCTGCGTGTGGTTGACGCCTCCGTCATGCCCACCCTGGTCAGCGGCAATACCAACGCGCCCACGGTGATGATCGCGGAAAAAGCCTCCGACCTGATTCTTGAGCAGTCCCGGGCCGAAGCCGTCAGCTGAGCTGCCGGCGACGCCCGGCAGCTATATCCTGGTCTGGCGCTGCACCCGGGCAGCTGCGGCGACGGCGGGTGCCCTGGGCCGGGTTGAGCTGCAGCCCGGCACCTGGCTCTACGTGGGCAGCGCCCGCGGCCCGGGAGGGCTGGCCGCCCGGGTTCGCCGTCACTGGCGACCGGCAGGCCACCAGCACTGGCATATGGATTACCTGAAACCCCTGCTGCAGCCGGTGGAGGCCTGGGTGGCACCCGGGCGGGATAATCTTGAGCATCGCTGGGCGGAAGTGCTGGCCTGTCACGGCACGGGTGTTCCGGGATTCGGCTGCAGCGACTGCCGCTGCCCGTCCCATTTCTTTCACTGGAAAAACGTCTGGCCGCCAGAGGAAATCAGCAGCGCGAGTGGATTCAGAGTCGTGCCTTGAGGGGCCCGGAACAGGCTCAATCACCCGCAATGCGGGCCCGAACCAGCTCGATATGCGACCGCAAGTGATACAGCTCGTCTGAGTAGGACAACGGCGTTTCCACGTGCTCCACTTCGGCCACCAGCCTGTCGATGCGTTCCAGCAGCTGCTCCGGCGAGCCGGAGGATTCACCCAGGTCATACTCGATGGCCTTCAAATCCTTGTACCAGCGGTAAATGCGGGATCGAACCCGCCAGCGGTACAGCGGCGGGAAGGCTTTACCCAGGGGGATCAGCAGCGCCAGCAGTGGCAGCACCATGACCACCAGCCGGTCGATCAGGGTGGCCGCCCAAAACGGCAGGAAACGCTGCAGCAGCGACGGTCCCCGGCGGTGAAACCGCTCGGCTTCGTCGTCCAGGGGCAGCGACAGGCCGCCAGGGCTGGGAAAATCCCCCGCCTGGTGAAACAGGCCAGGGGCGTTCAGCACTTGCCGGGAGGACATCAGCAGCAGGTCCACCAGGGCCGGGTGGAAGTCATCACGCACCGCCAGCATGGCCGTCACCGCCAGCAGATGGGTATCCTGCCGCGGCAGCCCCTGGGACAGATCGGCAGCTGCTTCCGGCAGGAACACCGCCGACAGGTAACGCTGATGCAGCGGGTAAGCCTTGGCCCGGCGCAGGTTGACCAGGTCCAGCTGCGGATCGCGCAGCATCTGCTGGATGTAGGGCGCCGATTCCCCGGCCACGAACAGGCCGGCGTCCAGCTCGCCGGTGCCGAGCGCTTCCCTTGCGGACGCTGCGTCCAGGGACCGGGGCTCCGCTTCGACACCATTAAGCTCCAGCAATTCCCGGACCAGCCGGCGGGTACCGCTGCCCTCAACCCCGGCACTGAATCGAAGGCCGGCCAGTTCCCGCAGGTCTGACGGCGCAGAGGGCCCCCGGTAAAAGATCCACAGCGGCTCGTAGTAAAGGCTGGCCAGGGCGCGAATGGTTTCATCTGCCGCCCCCAGTCCACCCTGGACCAGGGCCGCGTCCACTTCACCAGAGGTCAGCAGCTGCAGATTTTCTTCGCTGCCCGCCGTGTTGCGCAGCTCGATCTCCACGCCGCTGGCAGCCACCCGCCGGGCCAGGCGCTGGCCGAATGCGTGATAGGCCCCCTGGCTGCTGCCGGTGGCCAGCACGATGCGGTCCGGCGGCGCCGGCTGGACGAACTGGATGGCCACCACCACCCCGACAGCCAGCAGTACCGCGGCAACCGCCCAGGCCTGAACAAGGGGTTTGTTCATGGAGACGCGCTCACGTGGATTCAGGCTGCGGACGGCGCAGGGCTTTGACCAGTCCGTAGACGCTGATCACCAGCCAGAAGAACTCCACCAGGAAGGCGGACAGATTGAACTCTACCGCCAGGGACGCCAGGATCAGTCCGGCACCCAGGAGGTTCATGGCGGAATAGCGCCAGTCCGCCACGTCGATGGTGCCGCGCTGGATCAGGAAATAGGCCAGCAGGACCAACGCCACACCGGCGCTGCCGTACCAGTCGTGGAAACGGGCCAACCAGTCCATCAGTCAGCCACAAGCCTTGGCGGCATGGGGCAGTGCAGCGCCGCGCAAATGGCGCGCAGGAGTTCGACCTCTTCCAGGGTGATCTTGCCGTCGTGGCTCATGGTCTTGATCAGAGAGCGCACCAGCTCTTCCTTGAACAGCGGCAGCAGCCGGTTGAGTTCCTCAAGGGCCTTATCCAGGGTGGAGACCCAGTTGTCCGGCCGGCCGTACTCGGCGCTTTCCATGGAAAACAGGCTGCCGAAACCGGCTTGGAAGGCGCGCCGCGCCTGTTCCTTGTTCTGGTGCCCCACGTCGGCCAGCACCGCCAGCAGGGCCTTGATCTCGTCCCGGGCGTCCTTCAGGTCCAGCTCGTTGGCGCGGCTGGCGGCGGTGGCGGGACTCATGTATTCGGACAGGTAGTGTGTGATCACCTGGGACAGGGCAAACTCGAACACCGTGACTTCACCGTCGGCCCGGATCAGTTTGCCGATCACGGCCATGTAGATCTCCAGGGCCTGGCGCGGCCGGCGCTTGATAGCAGGAAAGGCCAGTTCCACCAGTGGCAGCCGGTGCAGGGGATTCAGCTGGTCCACCTCCGGCAGGCAGCCTTCCACCCGGGATCGGTGATTACGACCCATCTCGCTTTCAATGATCTCCAGCTGGCGGGCGCGAACCGCCGGCTCGCGATCCATCAGCAGGGCCAGCACCACGTCAATGGCGCTGCGCAGGGAGCGGACCTTCAGCAGCAGCGGGTCGGGCAGGTCGTCGATAAGCTTTTCGGCGTAGACCACGTGATCCCAGCTGGGATTGCCGACGTCTTCCATCAGCTCCTGGGCGTCGGCCTGTACGGTCGCACCCGCGGCAAATCCCATGGCCGCCTCGTGGGCCGGGGCGGCGGCTGGTTCAACGGGCTCACCCCCAAGGTCCATGCGCACTGCCAGCTCGCGCAGTTCGCTGGGATCGAAGTGTGGATCTATGGCACGGATCCGGTCGTCCAGGGGGGGATGGGTGGCGAACACCATGCGGCCCACGCCGTCCGCGAACAGCATGTGACCCACCTCCTCCGCATCAGCAGCCTCCATGCGGCCATGGCCGGAAAACGCGGCGATTTTCTTCAAGGCGCCCGATACGCCGTCCGGGTCCCGGGTGAACTGCACCGCCGACGCATCCGCCAGGAACTCGCGCTGGCGAGACACCGCGGCCTGGATGACGTGGCCAAAGAACAGGCCGATGTAACCGATGGCCGTCAGCGCCAGCCCCACAAACACCAGCGGTGCGCCCTCCTTGCGGGAGCTGCGGGAATAGTAGGAAGCCCGCATGATCTGGCGGCCGGCCAGTCCGATCATCAGGATGCCAAACAGGATACCCATGAGGCGGATGTTGAGGCGCATGTCGCCGTTGAAAATGTGGCTGAATTCGTGGGCGATGACCCCCTGGAGTTCCGACCGGTTCAGCTTCTCCAGGGCGCCCCGCGACACCGCCACCGCGGCATCACCCGGTGCATATCCGGCGGCAAAGGCGTTGATGGATTCTTCCGACTCCAGTACGTAGACCTCAGGCACGGGCACGCCGGAAGCAATGGCGATTTCTTCCACCACGTTGCGCAGCTGGCGGCGGCGGGGCTCGGTGACGTCGCCGGACACCAGGGTACCGCCCATGGAGCGTGCCACGACGCCGCCACCTCCCGACAGCACGGCCAGCTTGAACAGGGTCGCCCCAAGGATTCCCGCCAGGACAATGGCCGAAGACCAGACCAGCACCATGGGGTTGTTCTGAATCCACGACCAGGTGGGAACCGCAAGGCCCTCGCTGTTCATATTGGCCATGACCACAAGCACCACCAGGTCCACCGCCAGGACGATGCAGACCACCGCCAGGATAAAAACCAGCACGAGCCAGCGGGTGCGCTTTCGCGCCCGATCCTGATGCGCAAAAAAGTTCATTGCCGCCTGGTCAGTGGCACACCATCAGCGAGCCGATCAGAATTCGACCCGGGGTACTTCTCTTTTTGCCTCGTCTTCTATTTCCAGCAGGTCTGCCGCTTCGAAGCCAAACGAACCGGCGATCATGTTGGCCGGAAAGGTCTCACGGGCGTTGTTGTAGTCCATGACTGAATCGTTGAACCCCTGGCGCGCGAACGCCACCTTGTTTTCCGTGGAGGTCAGTTCCTCGGACAGCTGCATCATGTTCTGGTTGGCTTTCAGGTCAGGATAGCTTTCCACCAGGGCAAACAGTTTGCCCAGGGCACCGGTCAGCATGTTCTCAGCACCGGCCAGCGCGGCCATGGCCGCCGGGTCTCCGGGGTCTCCCGCCGCGGCTTTGAGACCACTGACTGCCTGGTTACGAGCCTGGATGACCGCTTCCAGGGTTTCCCGCTCGTGACTCATGTATCCCTTGGCCGTCTCCACCAGGTTGGGGATCAGGTCATGCCTGCGGGTCAGTTGCACATCGATTTGCGCGAATGCATTCTTGTAGCGATTGCGTTTCTTGACCAGCCCGTTATAGAGACTGATTGCAAAAAAAATCGCCGCAACAATGAGAATAAAAAACGCCCAGCCCATGGTTGACTCCCTTTGCCATGCCAACTATCGATGGCTCAAGCATACTCCATGCCGCGACCGGGCGTCATGCCTGGTGGTCACGGTTTTTTGTCTGGCTCTGTTAATTCCCTGCGGCGTCGCACGGGGCGCAGGTCTCGACCAGGCGGTGCAACACCTGGATCACCAGCTGGCCCGTCTGCAGCGCGATCCCAACATGGTTGGATTGAGCGTCTGCGCCGGCACCTCCAGTGGTATTGTCTACCAGAGGTTCCAGGGGCCTCGACAGCGGGGCAGCCGCCAGCTCGTGGACGCCGATACGCGATTCCGGGTGGCCTCGCTTTCCAAGGGTTTTGCCGCCACCCTGGCGCTGATGCTGTCGGGTGAACAGGCGGTGCGGCTGACCGAGCCCGTCACCCGTCACGTTGACTATTTCCAACTGAAACAGCCGGACCAGAGTGCCCGGGTGCAACTTCAGCACCTGCTGAGCCACCAGGTGGGATTGCCGCACTACGCTTACGACAAACTGCTGGAGGCCAACTGGTCGCCGGAAAACATTATTCGCCGGCTGGACCGGGTGGACATGACCTGCCCGGTGGGTACCTGCTACGGCTACCAGAACACCGCCTACAACATGATGACCCATGTCATCGAGAGCGTCACCGGCGAGAGCTTTGAGCGCCAGGTGGAAAACCGGGTTTTTCGACCCATGGGCATGAGCGGCACCGGGTTCGGCAAAGATCACCTGGTGCAGGACGACAACTGGGCACGCCCCCACATCGGCCGCTACCACCGATTGCGACCGGTGGACGTCAAGACCAATTACTACCAGCTGCCGGCGTCAGCCGGCGTCAACGCCAGCGCCGACGACATGTGCCGCTGGCTGGCCGGTCAGCTGGGCGGCCGTCCCGAGGTCCTCAGCCAGGAACTGCTGGCCCTGTCCCGGGCACCCCGGGTGGAAACCCGGCGTGAGCTGTACCGCGGCCGCTGGCGGCGGGCGCGGGTGAAGTCCGCCCACTACGGCATGGGCTGGCGGGTCTATGACTACGCCGGTGAACCCATGGTGTTTCACGCCGGCTCGGTCCAGGGCTACGGCGCAACCATTGCCCTGCTGCCGGAACGGGACGTGGGCCTGATGGCGCTGTGGAACTCTGAAACCTCCCGCCCCTGGGCCATAGTGCCCACCTTCGTGGACGCCTACCTGGGCCTCAAACCTGTGGACTGGATGAAGCTGGATGAACTGGAGGCGGCAGCAGGGACCAGTCGCCACACCGGGGACTGATCCCTGACGCTCAATCAGAGAGACTGGTAGAAGAACTCGGCCAGGGCGGCGGGATTGATGAAACCGTTGCCGATCTCGTCGTCCCATTCAGCGCTGGGTTTGGCCGCAACCACCTCCTCCAGTGACTTGCCGGCCGATTTCATCTCCTTCACCCGGTCACGAATAGTGACCAGCATATCCCGGTAGCCCTGCAGGCCGTCCCGGTCAGTCAGGGGACCATGACCCGGGATGACCTGGGTCTCGGCGTCAGCCAAAGTCAGGGCCTTGTCCACCGCCGCGATCACGCCGTTGGCGTTGCCGCCGCTGCCCAGGTCGATGAAGGGGTACATCTTGTGGAAGAACAGATCCCCCATATGAATGACATTGGCCTTTTCGAAGTGCACGAAGGCGTCACCATCGGTATGGCCCCTGGGGGAATGGATGATGTGGGCGTGGTCGCCGTTGAGGCGCAGGGTGACCCGGTCGGTGAAGGTCACTACCGGCAGGGCATCCCGGGGGCTGGGCGGAACCGTACGGTTGAACCGCTCCATGACCTGTTCCGTGGACATGCGTTGGTAGACATTGTCATGGGCCACGATAACGGTCCCTTCCTTGCCGAGGTTTTCATTGCCGCCGGTGTGGTCGAAGTGCCAGTGCGTATTGATCACGAACCGGACGGGCTGATTGCTCAGCTCAGCCACGGCTGCCAGGATCTTTTCAGTCAGGGGCGCATACTGGTCGTCGATCATGAAGACGCCGTCTTCCCCAACGCTGACGCCGATATTGCCCCCGGAACCCTGCAGCATGTAGATGCCATCCGCAACCTTCGTGGTGGTTATCTCAACCTGGGAAAAATCCTGCTGCGCCAGCACCGGCGCAGCCAGTACTATCGCCGCCGCGGCTATCCAGTGTCTCATTGTGTACTCCGGGTTCCAGACAAGGGGAGCTGGATTATCCACGCCCGGCAACCCCGCGGCAATGGCATGGGCTTCGATTCGGCCGATGGCCCCGGGGGGTGGCCTGCGTATAATGACGCCACTTTATCCCGGCCCTGGAGCCTGTTATGTCACCATCTCACGCCCTCGGTGGCGCACTGACCCGGAGAATCCTGATCGCCCTGGCTGCGGGCATCGTGGTGGGAGTGATCATCAACCTGGTTGGCTGGGAATGGGGTCAGACGGTACTGGCCCAGGACGTGTTTGACACCTTTGGCCGCATCTTCCTGTTGGGCCTGCAGATGCTGATCGTGCCGGTGGTACTGGTATCCCTGGTCTGCGGGGTGACCTCCCTGGCCAACCCGGCGGAGCTGGGGCGCATGGGCGGCAAAGCCATTGCGCTGTACCTGGCCACCACGGCTCTGGCTATCACCATCGGGCTGACCCTGGCCTCCTTTATCGAGCCCGGGGCCGGCTTCACCCCAAGCTCTGAACCCTTCGAGCCACCGCCGGCCCAGTCCATCAAGGAAGTCATCCTCAACATGGTGCCGGCCAATCCCATCAAGGCCATGGCCGAAGGCAAGATGCTGCAGTTGATCGTGTTTGCCATCCTGCTGGGCCTGTCCATCACCTTTGCCGGGGAATCCGGCAAGAGTATCCGCAAGCTTTTCCAGGACATGAACGAGGTGGTCATGGGCCTGGTGACCCTGGTCATGTGGTATGCCCCGATCGGGGTATTTGCCCTGATTGCCAAGATCTGCGCCACCCTCAACTGGGGCGACTTCAAGGAAATGCTGGCCTACTTCTTCACCGTGGCCGGCGCCCTGATCCTGCACGGAACGGTGACCTACATGATCCTGCTGCGCACCATGGCAGGCCTGAGTCCGCTGATCTTCCTGAAGAAGATGCGCACCGCCATGACCTTTGCCTTCAGCACCTCGTCCAGCAACGCCACCATGCCGGTCACCCTGCGCACGGTGGAGAAACGCCTGGGGGTAGACAATTCCGTCGCCTCATTCACCGTTCCCCTGGGGGCCACCATCAACATGGACGGCACCGCCATCATGCAGGGGGTGGCGACGGTGTTTATCGCCAACGTCTACGGCGTGGACCTGACCCTGACTCAGCTGATGACCGTGGTGCTGATGGCTGTGCTGGCTTCAGTGGGCACAGCGGGGGTGCCCGGCGTGGGCATCGTCATGCTGGCCACGGTGCTGGCCCAGGTGGGCCTGCCGGTAGAGGGCATCGCCCTGATCCTCGGCGTGGACCGGGTGCTGGACATGATGCGGACCGTGGTCAACGTGACCGGGGATGCCACGGTGACCTCCATCGTGGCCCGCAGCGAAGGGGAGTTCGACATGGACGTGTTCAACGACCCCGAAGCCGGATTCATCGAGCACATCAAGCCGGAACCCGAGGCGGCACAGGCCGGCTGATCCACAAGGCGGGTTTCGACCTGCCGCCAGCGACAGTCAAAGCGTCCATTGGTCACCCGGTGCCGCTCCAGGCGAAATCCGAGCTCCGACTCCCCTGAGCTGGAACCTTGACCTCCACGGGGCTGGCGTTTCGCGGTGGTCATTCTCATTCCCGGGCCAACCCGGACCGTTGGCCGTGGCAGTCTCTGTGGCAGATCTCTTTGAGGTTTGCGGGCAGCACGCTGACGCACGTCCGCTAGAATAAAAACGGGCACGACGGCAATCTCGCCGACCTGGCCACGATTCGAGATGACGGAGCAACCAGACAGGACACCGGACTTCATAGTTGGCGACGCCGCCGTTTACGTCGACGAAGGCCTGCTGCAAAGCCGACGGGGCGAGGTCCGGCTCGAACCCAAAGTCATGGCCGTACTGGTTGCACTGGCCCGCGAGCCAGGCCAGGTCGTATCCCGGGATCGGCTTTTGAGCGAGGTCTGGGGGCAAACCGTTGTCAGCGACGATGCCCTCGCTCGCTGCATTTACCAGATCCGTCACGAAGTACCTCCGCTGCTCGCCAACGGCCACGGGCGAGTCATCGAAACCCTGCGCAAGCGCGGCTACCGTCTCACCGTTCCCGTAACCTCACCGGGCTCGGGATCCTCCGCTGATCCTGCCCCCAAACGCCCGCGCCATACGAAGTTCCTGGCGGCCACCGTCGTCGCGCTGGCGGCGATGCTGATAGTGGCATGGGCGGCCGGGTGGCGCGATGGCGGTGGCGAATCCACCGAGCGGATCAACTCCATTGCCGTGCTTCCGTTTCTTAACCTGACCGGCGATGAAAAATTTGAATATCTGGCCGACGGCTTCAGCGAACAGCTCTCCCACGTCCTGGCCAACGTGGACAACCTCAAGGTCGCGGCCCGGACGTCGGCCTTTTACTTCAAGGACCGGCCGGCCGACATTCCCGACATTGCTGAAAGACTCAACGTCGGCGCACTGTTGGAGGGCAGCATTCGCCGCCAGGGCGCCCAGATTCGAGTCACGGCCCAACTCATTCGCAGTGACGGTTTCCATATCTGGTCTCGGGAGTACGACCGTCCCCTGGCGGCCACGGTGCAGCTTCAGAGCGAAATTGCAGAACAGATCGCAGTCGAGCTGGGTCTGACCCAGGCAAGTGAAGCCAACGGGGCGCGCCATCATTCCACCGAAAACTACGCCGCCTACGATGCCTATCTCCGGGGCCGGCTGGCACAGCTGCGCGGCCGTGAAGCAGGCTATGAATCTGCCATAAGTTTTTTCCAGCAGGCGGTGGAACTGGATTCGGATTTTGCCTTGGCCTATTCCGGCCTGGCCGACAGCTACAGCTTTCAGATCTCCGACGGACCGGTAGAACCGGACTCTGCTGCCAAAGCTGCAGAGGCTGCCATCGAGAGGGCGCTGCAATTGGATCCGGAACTGGCCGAGGCCCATGCTTCCCAGGGTCTTTATCTGTTCGTGACCAGCCGGTACCCGGAAGCCGAAGCGCCGCTGCGGCGGGCCATTGAGCTCAATCCCAATTACGTCAACGCCCATACCTGGCTGGGCCTGGACCTGGTCTACCAGGATCGCTTCACGGAAGCCATCGCGGCCTATCAGCAGGCCCAGCGATTGAATCCCCTGGACGTTGCGGTCAATCGCAATCTCGGCGCAAATCTGCTGCTGGCCGGACGTGCCGACGAGGGGCTGCTTTATCTGCGAACCGTGCAGGAGCTGAAACCGGAGGACCTCCTGAACTATCGCCTGCTGGCGAGCTGGAACCTCTCTTACGGCCGCTTCGAGCAGGCGCTGGCCTGGGCCGAGGCCGGGCTTGCGGTCGCGCCGGATGATGCCCGTCTTCTCACCCATCTGGGAAAGACCTACGCCCACCTGGGGGTCTGGGACGCAGCCCGGGAAGCCCTGGCTGCAGCGCGAGCCTCCAACCCCGAAGACGTGATGATGCTGGAAGGTCTGCTGTCCTCGTTCTGGGCCTCCGGAGACACCCAGGCGGTGCGCGACCTGCTGGTAGAGCTGGGCAGCGAAGACGCACCGCTGGGATCGGGGGAAATCTTCGGCAAGGCCCGGATACTGCTGCGCTGGCTGATGATCCTGGCGCTGGATGCGGGACGACCGCAGGATGTGATCGAGCTTGCTCATTCCCTGGGCACTGAAAAGAACCTGACCTGCGGCGCCTTTGGTTTCCCGGGACCCAAAATGTTCTGGGCACACGCGCTGCACATCACCGGCCAGTACGCAGAAGCCGAAACCATGTCCGCAGAATGCGTGGAAGACGCGGATCGCGTCCTGGCCAACGGCGGCACCTATCCTGCCGCCCTGTACCGATCGGCCTTGAGCCACCTGCTGGCCGGTGAAGACGAGGCCGCGGCGGACGCGTTTCAAATGGCGGTGGACATGGGCTGGCGGGGCTATTGGCTTGCCTGGACCGATCCCCTATGGAAGGCCGGCCGGGACGCAGCTCCTTTCGCTGGCCTTTTCAGCGAGCTTCACGCGGGCGTAGAGGCGGCCCGGGAAGAGGTGCTCTCAGGGGACTTCAACATAAGGTAGACAGATCGCCTCGCAGAACACAGTGGCATCACCGGTTGCCGTAGCCTGCAGCTGCCAGGTGCCCAGGTTCACCAGAACGCACTCTCCCACCTCATTGGTTCCGTCGACGTCGGTTTTTTCCACCCTGGACAGGAAACACAGTTTGTCGCTGAGGCTGCCAATATTGAGCGTATTGGTGCCGAGGCCGTCATTGACTAAAAGCGGCCAGGTCTCCGGACTGCCGAAGCCGACGATGCCCTGGCTGTCCGGTTCGCAAGCCATCTGGCCATTGCGCGTGATGCTTCGACCGCCGCCGATGCCGGCGCAATCGCTGGCGATCCTGAGCTGGACTTCGTCTCGGTCCACGTGGGCCGCGGTCACCACGCCATCCTGGATCTTTGCAGCGGTGACAGCGTTTGCGGAAATTTCGTCGAAGTCCACGGCATTGGCTGCGATTTCATCAGCCCCAACGGCGCCGGCGGCGATTTCACTCTGACCCACGGCATCAGCGGCAATCTCGGCTGAACCAACAGCGTTCTCGGCGATTTCCGACCCGCCCACGGCACCGTTGGCAATCTGGTCCGGTCCTACCGCGTCCGTCGCAAGCTGGTCGCTGGTCACGGCGCCGGTCCGCAGCTTGCTGCTGCCCACGGACGCGGCGGCGAGTTCACTGGCGCCGACGGCACCGGCTGCGATCTGGCTGTTTCGCACGCTGCCGATGGCCAGGTCCTCTGTGCCGATGGTCCGGTCCACCAGGGCGAGGCTGTCCACCCCGTCCACGGCAATGCGGGACGCCAGCGCCGCCCGAGGCGTGAGCCTGAGCCGCTGGCGCGGAAGCAGGGTCGTATAATCCCCCTGCCCGGCGGGCCGGACCTGGATTTCCAGCCACAGGTCACTGTCCATGTCAGGCACACCATCCAGGTCCAGGTCGACACTGAAGTAACCATCGCTGACGGGTTGGCTGGGGATCATCTCTACCGCAGCCAGGGCCGTTCCGCCCGAAGCCTCGGAATACGGCACAAAGTTCAGATCAAAGGCCCCGTTGGCGGGCTGCCCCCCTGCCAGCAGCCGACCCTGGAAGCTGACTGCCTGGACCTGGGTGAACCCGGCCAGGGCCAGTGCCAGCAACAGCACCCGGCACCCTGTCGGCCGACCCCGCGCTGGTCCCTTCAATTGCCTGATAATCTTCACGAAGTGTTGTACTGGTTTTCTCATAGCGACGTGTTGACCCGAAAACACAAAGATCCGCAAAAGGCGTCGGCGTCATAACCAGGCGCGGCAGAAGCGTCGAGCTGCCAACGCCCCCCGCTGATTACGATTTCGCACCGCGCTTCTTCGTTGCCGTTGTCCACGTCCCGGGTGTCCACTTCGGAAAGCAGGCAGATATGGGAATTGACCGGCATCATCTGCACGCTCTGCGTGCCGCCCCCATTCTGACTGGACACCGAATAGGCGGTCGGGCTGTTGAATCCCACCACCCCTTCACTGTCCGTTTCGCAGTTGACCCCACCACTGCTCAGAATTGAGCGGATGGAAGCACCTGCCGGACAGACGCCGTTGACCCGGGCCTGGACCTGGCTGGTCACGATGTCGGCCTCATGCACGCTCTGAGGCCGTATCTCTTCCGCCCCGACAGCATCGATTGCGATGTGGTTTGCGAGAACGGCGTCGCGGGCCAGTGCTCCCAGTTCCACCGCGTCGCTCTGAATCTCGCCGGAACCCACCGCGTCGGTGGCGATGGCGCTGCTGCCAACGGAGTCCGTTGCCAGCTCCTCGGTTCCCACCGCGTTGGTTTGGATCCTGCTCGAGCCAACGGTGCTGAAATTGAGGTGGTCACGATTGACTGCGCCACTTTGCAGCTTGCTGGTGGAAACAGAACCGGTATCCAGCGCGTTGGACTCCACCGCATCGGCGCCTATCTCCGCGGAACTGACGGCGCCTGCCGCGATGTCGCTGACGGAAACGCCGCGGGTGACGATGGCCTGGGAGGTCACTGCAGCCGGACCTGCCACTGCGGCTACCCGTGCCCGGGGCACGGCCCGCAGCCGCTGACGCGGGCTGAGGATGAGGAAATCCTGCTCCCCAGACCGCCGCAGCCCGATCTCCAGCCACTGTTCGCCGCCGTTGCGAATCACCTCTCCGAAATTCAGCAGAACGCTGAACACGCCACCCGCCACCGACTGGTCTGGAAAGACCAGGGCAGCCGCCAGCGTCGTATCGCCGGTGGGCCCGTCAAAAAGGGAAAACCGGAGATCGAACTGTCCAGACGCCCGGTTGCCGTCATCCCACAGCTCACCCTGGTAGGTAAACGCGTTGCTTTGGTCCTCTGACAGGCCTGCCGTTGCAGCTGGGGCGAAAATAACCAGGACCAATCCCAGATAGCTCAGTTGTTTCAGCATGTCTTGCATCAGTGCGAACTCCTGGAACCTCAAGGCGTTGTCAGTATCGGCTGGCAGATCGCCTTGCAGTTGGCACGGCCGTCGCGGCCGGGCGTCACGAAGGCCTCGAGAACCCAGAAACCACCGGTGACAAACAGCCGGCAACGGCCCGTTTCGTTGGCGTTATCCAGCTCGTCCAGCTGAACCCGGGAAAGCTGGCACAATCGGTCGGAAAAGGTCCCCAGCACCAGGTTTTCGCTGCCGTTACCCAGGGATGCTGTGAGATCTGAGACAGTTGGCGAGCCAAATGCCTGGATACCCAGGGCGTCGATACCGCAGAGTACGCTACCATCGCTGCGAATCTCCTGGATCCACTGCCCCGAGGGACAGGTATCACTGATCCGTCGCTGAATCTCGCTGGAGTTGATCTCGGCCAGGCCCACGGCGCCGCCGGCCAGTTCGCTGCTGCCCACGGCGGCAATGGCGATTTCGCTGGACCCCACCGCACCGTCAGCAATTTCGGACACACCGACCCCGTTCAGCGCAATTTCGCTGGGGCCCACGGCATCAACAGCAATCTCGCTGGAACCCACGGCAGCAAAGCCGATTTTTTCGCGGGTCACGGCATCAGCGGCGATCTCATCAGCGCCCACCGCGTTGGCGGCGATATGGATTGCGTTGACGCCGCGATTCTGCAATTCGCTGCTGCCCACAGCGCCGCCCTGGATCTGCTCGTTACCAACGGACAAAGGCCCAATCTGTGCTGATCCCACTGCGTCGACGGCGATATCTTCCCGGGTCACGCCGCCGGCAACAATGCTCGAGGAGTCCACGGAGTCGAAGTCTGCCAGCTCGGCCAGGGCCGAGCGGGCGGCCGGGTTGATCCGCCAGCGGGGCGTCAGCAGGGTGAAGCCCGCCTGACCCACTGCCCGCACCCGGACCTCCAGCCACAGCTCGGGCGCGGTGAGAATGGCGTCCCCGAAATCCAGGTCTACAAAAAACACGCCGCGGCTCACTGGCTGGTCGACGAGTACTTCATCCGGCGCGACGGGAACGCTGCCGCTGGCCACGTCAAAAAGTGAAACCTGAAAGTCGAACAGGCCGTCGGCCGGGGCGCTGTTCTGCAACAGCTCCCCCTGATACAGAAAGGCGGTCTCCTGGCCCAACACCGTGTGACTCGACAGCAGCAGCACCGCAGCTCCGACGATCCTGAGCACACGGATCCTGCTCTCAGCCTTCAAAGGAATCTCCAAAAACCAGTTCCGGCCGGGCCGGGATTTCGGGAGCCCAAAAACCCACGTACAGAGAAAATGCCCCGCCGGAGGCGACACCAACATCGGGCTGCCCGATGGTTCCGCGCAGCTCATATCCCGATACGGTGGACAAACCACCGCCACCGTCAACGGTGGAGCGCCGGATTTCAAATTGCCCCCCGGCCATCTGGGCTTCGGACCGCAGGCTGGCAGCCAGCGCGGTGATCCCAGCGACACAAGCAGTCAACATTAAAGCGCGTTTAAGAGTCATCCGTCAGATCACGTTTCAACCCGGCGGATTGTCCCTTTTCGTCGTCCCGAAAGCCTGATGATAAGTTGAGGATAAGTTGATTTTTTTAACGACGCCCACGCCCGGATTTTTGCCCAAGCGCCTGTATTTGAAACAAAAAAGGGGTGCCTGCACGACGGCTCGACCGCGGCCCCGAATCAGAAGAGGCCGAGACGGCGGGAGCTTTCTCTACAGCCTGCTAGTGATCCGCCCGCCGAAGCGTCAGGTCGAACTCGACGTCGACCCGGTGGCCGATGAGGGCATCGTCGGCCCAGTCTCCGCGGCCCAGGTCAAAGTCCAGCCGGTTGACCTCGGTGTCGCCGATCATTTGAGCCATGCCTTTCAGCCGGGCGCTCCCGTCCCCCGAAATCCACTGAAAGTTGATGGGCACGCCGCGCTGAATGTGCTTGATCTGAAGCTCGCCGCTGGCGGTGAACCGGTTGTCACCCAGGCTTTCGAACGCAGCCGCCTGGTAGCGGGCTGAAGGATGGGTCTCGCTGTTGAACCATTCCGGTGCCGCCAGGGCCGCGTCGCGATCAGCGTCGCCGGTGGCCACGCTGGACAGCTCAACCGCCACCAACAGCCAGGCTGAGTCCGGTTGCTCGGGATCAAAGCAAAGCTGGACCGCAAAATCCGGAAACCGACCGTGAAAGGGTTCCCCCTCCAGGGTCGCGGTGAACCCGAGACGGCTGGCGGAGCCATCCAGTTCCCAGGTCTCCCCGATATTGCAGGTGGGTGCGGTCGCCAGGGCCAGAAGCGCAATCCAGTTCATGTCAGGAGTGTGCCACAGACCGGATCAACAAAGCGTTACTGCGGCGCCGATTCGATAATTGAACTCAGCTCACCTGTACTTGAGGGTGCATTCACCGTTAGACTGCCCGCCCATGCCACGCCGGATACCATCCCTCAGCCTGCTCCGGGCCTTCGAACGGGCGGCTTACCACCGCAGCTTCAAGCTGGCGGCGGAGGAGCTTCACGTGACCCCTTCAGCGGTGAGCCACAAGATCAAGCAGCTGGAAGAAGAGCTGGGCATCCCGCTGTTCCAGCGCATCACCCGGGCGGTGCGCCTGACGCCGGCGGGCCAGCTGTATTTCAAGGACGTGCACCGGGCCTTCGCCCGGCTGGAGACCGGCACCCAGCAGCTGCATGACCGCTACGGCCAGCAGGTGCTGCGACTGCACGTGCTGCCGTTCTTTGCCACCGAGATGCTGATCCCCCGGCTGCATACCTTCCAGGACCGGCATCCAGACATCGATCTGCACCTGGAATCGGCCTTCGGCCGCGGCGAGGTCCACCCGCCCGAAGCCGATATTTCTATCGGCCTGGGCCAGGGCAACTGGCCCGGCCTGGTGGCCGAGCCGCTGATGCCCCTGGAGCTGCAGGCCATGTGTTCACCCAAGGTGGCCGAACAGATCGACCCCAACAACCTGGAGGACATCAACAACCAGGGGGTGATCTACTTTGCCAGCAAGCTGGACGCCTGGGAGCAGTGGGCCAGGGCAGTAGGCCTGAAGGAGTTCAAACCCCGGGCCACCCTGACCGTGGACAGCATGTTCTCCGGGCTGCAGGCGGCAGAACAGGGCCTGGGCCTGGTCACGGCCGTGCTGCCCATCACCCAGGAATGGATCAACCGCTCCACCCTGGTGCCGCCCTTCCCCAACCGGGTCCAGATCCCCGACCGCTACTACCTGATCTACCGCAAGGGCGACGACGTGCGCAGCAACGTCAAGCTGTTCCGGGACTGGGTGCTGGAGGAGTTTGCAGAGCGATGAGTGCCATGTCGGCAGCACACACGTTCAAGGGCCAGTGCCTTTGCGGAGCGGTGAAATTTTCCATCACCGCCCCCACGCTGTGGTGCGCCCACTGCCACTGCAGCCTCTGTCGAAGGGCCCACGGGGCCGGATTTGTGACCTGGGTGGGCAGTGCCGAGGAGCGCTTTGCGCTGGATGATCCCGAGGGGCAGCTGTGCTGGTATGGGTCATCGGAGGATTCGCGCCGGGGATTTTGCAGCCGCTGCGGCTCCACTCTGTTTTTCCAGTCCGAGCGCTGGCCAGGCGAGATGCACGTGGCGCGGTCCAATATCCAGGGCGAGATCGACCGGGATCCCCAGGCACATGTCTACTGCCAGTCCCAGGCTGAATGGATCACCATCGGCGACGAACTGCCGCACAAGCAGTAAGGGCTCAGTGCGGCAGCCGCCGCATCAGGCTCGACGTGTCCCAGCGGTTACCGCCCATGGCCTGGATTTCGGCGTAAAAGCTGTCAACCAGTGCAGCCACGTCCAGCTTCGAACCGTTGCGTTGGGCCTCTTCCAGGGCTATTCCCAAGTCCTTGCGCATCCAGTCCACGGCAAATCCGTGATCATAGAAATCATCGATCATGGTCTCGTGGCGGTGGTCCATCTGCCAGCTCTGGGCGGCACCCTGGGAGATCACATCCACCACGGACCTGGCGTCCAGACCGGCGTTCATGGCAAAGCTCAGACCCTCGGACAGTCCCTGGATCAGTCCGGCCAGGCAGATCTGGTTGACCATTTTGGTCAGCTGACCAGCACCCGCCGGCCCCATCAGGCGCACCCGCTTGGAGTAGACGTCCAGCACCGGTTCGGCCCGGTTGAACACGCCCGGGTCGCCGCCCACCATGATGGTCAAAACGCCGTTCTCGGCACCCGCCTGCCCCCCCGATACCGGGGCGTCCAGAAAACCGACACCCCGTTCCCGGCAGGCCTGGTCCAGTTCCCGGGCCAGGGTGGCCGAGGTGGTGGTGTGATCGACCAGGATGCTGCCCTCGGCCATGCCGGCCAGCGCACCTTCATCTCCCAGTGCCACCTGGCGGACGTCGTTGTCGTTACCCACGCACAGCATCACCAATTCGGCGCCGGATGCGGCCGCCGCCGGCGTGGCGGCATTGCTGCCGCCATGCTCGGTGGTCCAGGCCTCGGCCTTGGCTCCGGTGCGGTTGTAAACGCAGGTGGGGTGACCCGCCGCCTGCAGGTGGCCCGCCATGGGAAAACCCATAACCCCGAGGCCGACAAAGGCGGTTTTGCTCACGCCACTTTCTCCAGGTGCACATCCATCTGAGGGAACGGGAAGGAGATGCCCTGGGCGTCAAAAGTGGTCTTCACTGTTTCGGTGACATCGTGATAAACCGTCCAGTAATCCTCGGTTTTGGCCCACGGACGCACCACGAAATTGACGCTGCTGTCGGCCAACTCTCCCACCCGCACAACCGGCGCGGGGTCTTTCAGCACCAGCTCATGTTCGTCCAGAATACGTTCCAGGATAGCCCGTGCCTTGCTGAAGTCGTCGTCGTAAGCAATGCCGAAAGTCATATCCACCCGCCGGGTATCCTTGGCCGAGTAATTGGTGATGCTGGCGGTGGTGACGTCGCCATTGGAAACAATCACCGCCTTGTTGTCCGGGGTGCGCAGCTTGGTGTTGAAAATATTGATCTCCTCCACCACGCCGGCGACTCCGGCGGCTTCCACGAAATCCCCGGTCTTGAAGGGCCGAAAGATAATCAGCATCACGCCCGCCGCGAAGTTCTTAAGGGAATCCTGCAGTGCCAGGCCAATCGCCAGGCCGGCGGCACCCAGCACCGCCACCAGCGAGGTCGTTTGAACCCCGATCTGGTCCAGCGCCGCGACAACCACCACCAGCAGCAACAACGCGCCCAGGATGGATCCCACAAAATTTACCAGGATCTCGTCGGCGTCAGCCTTGCGCATCACGCGCTTGACCACGCTCACAATGCCGCGGGCAATCCATCGACCCAGCACAAACACCACCAGGCCCAGGCCCAGTTTGATGCCCCAGGGAATCAGGTACTGCTCAGCAATCAAATTGATGTCCCATTCCATCGTCTTCTTCCTCTTCTCAACGGTTCAAAAATCAACGAGATGATACCCGACCCCGGGCTGGCCCATAAGCGGTCGCGTGCTAAAATCCGCGGCCCCATAAATCACGGACCACACTTGTGAACAGCCCAGACCAAGAGTTGGCGGAATCCGCCGGCGGAGCCAGCCCCGAAGAACGACAATCCCCAGCTCAGCCACTGGTTGAACAGGCCCGGGAAGCCATGAACCGCGGCGACGTCAGCGCCACCCGGGAGGCCCTGGACCAGGCCCTGGCAGCGGATCCCGACCATGCCACCGCGCTGCAGCTGTCCGGGGTCCTGAACTGCCGCATGCGCCAATACACCGACGGCATAGCGGCGTTCCGCCGGCTGACCGAAGTGAAGCCCGAAAAGGCCTCGTCCTGGTTCAACCTGGGCAAGGCGCTGAATGACGCCCGACAATTCGTTGAAAGCATGGATCCCCTGGCCAGGGCCCTGGAGATCCAGCCAGAGCACACCGCGGCCCGGGTGCTGCTGGGACTGGCCCAGCGTGAAACCGGTGATACCGAGGCGGCCATCGAATCCCTCCGCCACGCGCGTGAGCAGGCCCCCGAAGATCCGGCGGCAACCAGCGCCATGGCGGCCATCCTGGGCAGCGAGGGCAAGCACGACGAGGCGGTGAACCTGTTTCTCGAGGCCGTGCAGCACCAGCCCAACCTGCCGGACACCCACTACAACCTGGGCAAGGGTCTGTTGGCCCGGGCAGCCGCGGCATACGCCGGCGGCCAGGACAACGAGCGCGTGGGTCGGGACCTTGCGGCGGGCGCCGAGAGCTTCCGGCAGGCTTTGCTCATCGACAGCCACTTTCACGACGCCCGGCTGGGCCTGGGTGAAATTGCAGAAGCCCGACAGGACTGGTTCGAGGCCATCAGTCACTACCGCAAGGTTCACCAGAAGCGTCCACGGGATCTCCAGGCCACGATACTCCTGATGCGTTTACTGATCGCTGGCGGACGTGTCAGCGAGGCGGCGGAACACCTGGCCCAGATAACGGAAACGGCGCCGGAGGTGCTGCGGACATTCTGGTCGGCACAAATCGACCGCCGCCGTGGCAAGGACGTACGCGCCCGGCTGGAGGCGCTGCTGGAACGCCCGGACGCCCAGTTCCTGCAGAAGGATATCCAGAATGAACTGATGTCAGACAACCAGGCCCCCGCCCAGTGAGGTCAATGATGAATCCAATGTCTATCACCAAAACCCTCGTCATCCCGCTGACCCTGCTGCTCACTGGCTGCAGCCAGGAGGCACCCCAACGGGAAGCCGGTTCGGAACCGGCGGCAGAAGACACCTCGCCGCCGCCGGTCAGCAATCCACGCTTTGACATCTATGCGCCGGTTACCCTCACCGCCGACCTGGACCATCTGTCCGACAACCAGAAACAGATGGTGGCTACCCTGATAGAAGCGTCAAAGATCATGGACGGTCTTTTCTGGCGCCAGGCCTACGGGGATCCCGCTGAACTGCTCGATGGAATCACCAATCCGGCAGCCCGGGCCTTTGCCACCATCAATTACGGTCCGTGGGACCGGCTGGACGCCAATCGACCGTTTATCGACGGCGTCGGCGACAAGCCGGCGGGTGCCCGCTATTACCCGGCGGACATGAGCAAACAGGAGTTCGAGGCCTGGGACCAGGAGGGCAAAGACGGCCTGTATTCCCTGGTGACCCGGGACGAGCAGGGTCAGCTGCAGCTGATCCCTTACAGCCAGGCCTTCGGTGAGGAACTGGCCCAGGCTGGAGACCTGTTGCGCCAGGCGGCCGACCTGGCCGAACACGAGGGGTTTGCCAACTACCTGCGGCTGCGCGCCGACGCCCTGCTCAGCGACGACTACCTGGCCAGCGACATGGCCTGGATGGACAACAAGACCAACCCCATCGAGCTGGTCTACGGCCCCATCGAAACCTACGAAGACCAGCTGTTCGGCTACCGGGCTGCGTTTGAGTCCTACGTGCTGATCAAGGACCTGGCCTGGAGCGAACGACTGGCGAAGTTTGCGCAGTTTCTGCCGGAGCTGCAGCAGGGTCTGCCGGTACCGGAAGCCTACCGCTCGGAGACACCCGGTTCCGACGCCGATCTCAACGCATACGACGTGGTTTATTACGCCGGCGACTGCAACGCGGGCTCCAAGACCATCGCCATCAACCTGCCCAACGACGAGCGTGTTCAGCTGGAGAAAGGCACCCGGCGCCTGCAGCTGAAAAACGCCATGCGGGCCAAGTTCGACCAGATCCTGGTGCCTATCGCCGAGGAATTGATCGCCGAGGACCAGCGCCGGCACATCACCTTTGACGCGTTTTTCGGCAACACCATGTTCCACGAGGTGGCCCACGGGCTGGGAATCAAGAACACCATCAACGGCTCGGGCACGGTACGCCAGGCGCTGAAGGAGACCGCCTCGGCCCTGGAAGAAGGCAAAGCCGATATCCTCGGCCTGTACATGATCACCCGCCTGTTCGAGAAGGGTGAAATCACCGAAGGTGAGCTGATGGACAACTACGTCACCTTCCTGGCCGGTATCTTCCGCTCGGTGCGCTTCGGCGCCACCTCGGCTCACGGCCGTGCCAACATGGTTCGCTTCAATTTCTTTGCCGACCAGGGTGCGTTCACCAAGGACGACTCCGGTGCCTACCGGGTCAACTTCGACGCCATGCAGCGGGCCATGACCGAGCTGAGCAGGGTGATCCTGACCCTGCAGGGTGACGGCAACTACGAAGGCGCGGTGCAGCTGCTGACCGAGCAGGGCGTCATCAGCGAAGCACTGCAATCCGAACTGGACCGCCTGTCCGAGGCCGGAATTCCGGTGGACATTGTGTTCGAGCAGGGGGTGGATGTACTGGGTCTTTGATCAGTCGCTGCCCAGCAGGTCCAGAAACCCGTCGGGGTCAATCACCGGTTCCCGGCAGACCGTTCCTTCACACAGGTAGGCGGTGAAGGGTCCGGTGGAAGCAAAGCGCGCCTCCAGTGCCGACCCGGTTGGCGCATAGACCTCGTCGCGAACGTCCAGGCGACCCGCCAGCCGCGCCCGGGTCTGGCGGACCACGTCGGGGTCCCCGGTCAGCACGATGTGATGCGGCGGACAGGCGAAACGGTCCAGCGCCGTCAGCAGGGCCCCGTGGGCCTGGGGCGCCCGGCTGAGGGCCTGCCCGGCCGACGCCAGGGCGCGCTCAGCGGATTCCAGGTAGCGGGCCTCACCCAGCAGGTGGCCCAGCCGGCACAGCCCCTCTACCGCCGCGGCGTTGCCGGCAGGCATGGCGTCGTCCTGAAAAGGCCGAGGCCGCTGGATCAACGGCTCGTGGTCATGGGACGTAAAATAAAAGCCGCCCGATTCGGTATCCTCGAACCAGGCCAGCAGGGCATCCGCGAGCCTGGCGGCGAACTCCAGGTCCCGGTCCTGCCAGTCTACCGACAACAGGGCAAGAGTACCGTTAAGCAGGTGTGCGTAGTCGTCCAGGTACCCGTTCAGGTGTGCTCGATCCTCTGAGGCAACGGCCAGCAGCCGTTCCTCCCGCCACAGGGTGGCGCGAACAAAATCCAGCGCCCGGCGGGCTGACGCCAGCATCAGGCGCTCGTTCAGAAGCTGCCCGGCAACCGCCATGCCCCGGATCATCAGTCCGTTCCAGCTGGTCAGAATCTTGGTGTCACACAGCGGCGGTTCGCGGCGGCGGCGGTGGGTCAGCAGCTTGCGCCGGGCGCTGTCCAGCCGGCGCCGGGCCTCGGATGGGCTGAGGTCCAGCTCGGCCACCAGCTCGCCGATGGATCGGGCCAGGTAGGGATTCCAGGCGTGGCCCTCGAAATTGGGCGGCAGATCCATACCGTAGCGGGGCAGGAACAGTTCCGCCTCCTCCGGCTCCAGCAGGTCAACCACCTCCTGGCGCGACCACAGGTAGTACCGCCCCTCCTCGCCCTCGGAATCCGCATCCCAGGCCGAATAGTAGCCGCCGTCCTCGCCCTGCAGATCGCGGACGATCCAGTCCCCCATCTCGGAAGCGACTTCCTTGAAGCGCCGCTGCCCGGTGTGGACAAAAGCCTGGGCATAAAGGGGCAGCAGCTGGGCATTGTCGTAACCCATCTTCTCGAAGTGGGGGATCAACCACCTGTCGTCCACGCTGTAGCGGCAGAAGCCGCCGGCCAGGTGATCGTAGACGCCGCCCGCCGCCATCTTCTCCAGGGTGCTCCCGGCCATGTGCCACGCATCCCGGCGCTGCTCCCGGTCAAACCCGGACCATTCCATCAGGAATCGAAGATTGGTGGGGTGCGGAAACTTGGGAGCTGAGCCGAAGCCTCCGTAGGTCGGATCAAACTGTTGCCGCAGCTCCTCCAGGGCCCGGCTGCCCAGGTCCAGGTCGGGCAGGCCGCTGGTTTCCGGCGGTTCAGCCAGCCGCTGCAGAACGCCTTTCAGTTCGTCCCCCTGGGCTCTCAGCTGATCCCGCTGCTGATCCCAGGCGGCGGCAACCCGACCCAGCAGTTCAACAAACCCCGGCATGCCGTAGCGGGTTTTCGGCGGAAAGTAGGTGCCGGCAAAAAAGGGAACGTGGGTGTCCGGGTCCAGGAACGCCGTCAGCGGCCAGCCGCCACCGCGGTCCGTCAACAGCTGGTGGCTGAGCTGATAGATGCGATCCAGGTCGGGCCGTTCCTCCCGGTCCACCTTGATATTGACGAACAGCCGGTTCATTACCGCCGCGGCGGCCGGATCCTCGAAAGACTCGTGGGCCATGACATGGCACCAGTGGCATGCCGAGTAGCCCACGGACAGCAGAATGGGTCTGGCCGACGCCCGCGCCTCATCCAACGCTTCATCACACCAGGGCCACCAATGGACGGGGTTGTCGGCGTGCTGCCGCAGGTACGGACTGGTGGCGTCGCCCAGGCGATTCATGTCGCGCGACTGGTTTCAGTCGTCTTTGCTTTCTGCCCGCGGTTCGGAAGACGACGGCTCAGGCTTCTGGTCGCCGATGACACCTTTCAGCGGGCAAACCTTGAAGATCGGACATTTTTTGCAGCCCAGGGTCAGGGCGCCGGGACAAAGAGTCATGGTTTTTCCTCATTCGAGACTTTACAGTCTATACCCATCAGGTCCCTCAGGCCCGTGCCGCGAAGGACGTTGAGCAATACTCCATCACCCAGCTCCTGGCCCAGGCCGGCAGCGGCGATCACTGATCAAGGTGCTGCGCGATGGTGACCGACATGACGAGGCGAATCAGCTGGAGCGCCGGCTGACGGCGACCGCCAGCCAGTAGCCGGCCGGAATTGCCACCCTGGCGCCGGGGCCTGGCCCACGTCAAGTCAGGACATCGTCAGCCACGCATGGTTTCCTGAACGGTTCGGAGCAGCTCGTCCAGGCGGAAGGGTTTCTGCAGAAAGCCAGCCAATCCCTCGAATTCCTGTTCATGCTTCACCCGGTCGGGTGTAAACCCGCTCATGAGTACAACCGGCAACGTGCTGTCCCGCTCGGTCAGTTTCCTGAACGTCTGCAGACCAGTCATGCCGGGCATGTTGAAGTCCAGCAACACGAGAGACATCCCTCGATCCTGACAATCGAAGACCTCGATTCCTTCTTCGCCTGAGCTCGCGCTGACCACCCTGTAACCTTCCGCGGTCAGTGCAGATTCCATGAATTCGCGCACCATCTCTTCATCATCAATGACCAGCACCGTCGTGTTTTCATGGGGCGTTTTCGACTGAGCCGGGGCGTCACGGCTTTCCGTCCTGACCAGCCCGGCGTCACTTCGAGGAAGCCATACGCGCAGCGTCGTAGCTCCCTCGCTGGACAGCACGTCGATGCCGCCACCATGACGCCGAACAATGCCCAGCACCGATGCCAGTCCAAGACCGCGCCCCGCGTCCTTGGTGGAGAAGAAAGGATCGAATGCGCGTTTTTTGGTGTCCGCATCAAACCCTGAGCCGCTGTCCACCACGTCCAGCCTTACATAAGCTCCGGGCTTCAACTCCGTCATACTGTCCGTTTCGTCCAGGTCCCGGGCTGATAACGTCACTTCCTCGAGCCGTATCAGGATTCTGCCGCGCATGTCGTGCATCGCTTCGCCGGCATTGACCACCAGGTTCAGGATCAGCTGACGAATCTGGGTAGGGTCACAGTGGGCGACAGCCGGTGTCTCGGGCAGGTCCAGCTGCAATTCGTGGCGATTGCCGATGGAAGACTCCAGGACTTTTTCCATGCTGGTGATAATTTCCCGGGCATCCGCGGGCTCAAACTCCGCTTCACCACGTCCAGCATAAATCAGCATCTGACGAGTCAGATCCACAGCACGGATTCCTGAATCACGAATGCGCTCCAACTGCACTGAAAGCTTTTCCGGTGGATCCTGGGCCAGCGCCAGATCGGCGGCGCCAAGCACACCGACCAGCAGGTTGTTGAAGTCATGCGCGATGCCACCCGCAAGAACAACAAGGCTGTCCGATTTCTGGGAGTCGTAAACCTTGCGTTCGAGTTTTTCCTGCAGCTCATTCTGTTGACGCTCCAGCGTCACGTCGACATCCATGCCGATGACGCGCCGCGGGTGCCCGTCCGGTTCCCAGTCAATGACTCTCGCCCGCCGTCGGTACCAGCGATAGGATCCGTCCTCGTGGCGAAGCTGCATCGTCTCGTCATACAGACCACCGCTTCCCTGGAACTGCCTGGGAAAATCCTCCGCGGTCACCACCCGGTTATCCGGATGTATCAACCCGATCCAGTCGCCCACGTTCCTCGGCGCCTCATCCCGTCCATACCCCAGACCGGCCAGCCAGCCGTCAGAGACAATGACCACGTCGCTGGAAAGATTGATGTCCCAGCCACCATCGGATATGGAGTCGACCATGAGGCGAAAACGCTCTTCGCTGCGGGCGCGTGCTGCATCCGCCCCTTCCCGCTGGGCGATGACTTCGCGCAGGGCCAGGTTTCTCCTGTCAGCCAGCCCGGCCCATATCAGGTACAGCAGGACGAATGCCGCAGCGGCGAACCCCAAAACCGCCGGCTGGAGTTTTCGCGGCGCATACTCGCGCCCCGGATCCAGTACGATGGACCAGCTGCGGCCCGCGTATTCGATGTTTGAGCGGATACCCTGGATGTCGGAAATCGGTTCGACATCGTTCTGAAAAAGCATCCCTTCGCCACCTTCGGCGGCCCGATCCTGGACGGTGACCTTCATACTGCCCAGCGGAAACTCCTCCAGCGCCGTCGAAATGGCATCGCCCATGCGCAGTACGCCCACGACAAATCCGATGGTGCCCTCAACGCCCCTGTTGACCGGTGCAAACACCAGCAGCCCGCTCTGGTTTTCGGTTTCCTGAACGAGGGTGATGGGCGCCGTTGCGCTCACCATTCCCAGCCTCCGCGCCGACTCCAGGGCTTCTCGTCGCCGGGATTCGGAAGCCACGTCAAAACCGATGGCATTCTCATTGCCCTCGATGGGCAGAATGATCTCCACCACCACGTATTCCGCGGCCGGCATGGCGGACATCAGGCTTCCGGACACGTCGCGGTGGGTAATCCTGAAGTCTGGATCTCCACGCGCGCGAACAGCGTCCTCATAGCGCTGGCGATCTTCTCCTCGAACGATGGGATCCCACCCCAATGCCTGGAGCGTGGGTTCCCGCTCGATCAGCGGTTGGCTGACAATGGTGAAGTATTCATGGACGTCTTCACGTATGACGCCCAGGAATCTGGCCGTGTCCGCAATGGCAGTCGTCACCGAGGACAATTCACGTTCGATGGACTCGATACGCACCTTGGCGTCAGCCTCAAACCGGCTCACCGCGATTTCGGTTTCAACCGAGTGTGCGTACCACCAGATCGCTGTAGACGCGACCAGACCCGTTGCGCCGACGACCCAGCGAAGCCATCTGGGGTAAAGCGATCTTGTGTCCCGGGAGCTTGCCAACGAGGGGAAAAATTCCGTAAATGACCAGGAAAGCATACATCACCCCCGCAGACCCTGACCTCGTGATTTTCCGCAGGGTCGCTGAACCCCACGGCGTGCCGCTGGCTGCACAGGAAGGTTTGTCGGGCTCCGATCGAACAGACTGAGATGGCTGCGGCACCCGTCCAATAGACCGCTTTGCTTGCAGCCGGGGCACCGCTACAATCCGGCCGTGCCCTATTACGTCAACTTTGATCCCGTTGCTTTTTCCCTGGGTCCCCTGAAGATCCACTGGTACGGCATCATGTACCTGGTGGGGTTCATCTGTTTCTGGCTGCTGGGCAGCTACCGGGCCGGTCGGCCAAACTCCGGCTGGAAGAAAGAAGAAGTCTCCGATTTCCTGTTCTACGGCGCCCTGGGCGTGATTCTTGGCGGACGCCTGGGTTACATCCTGTTCTACGATTTCGCCAACGTCATCGACGATCCGCTGCGCATCCTCCAGATCTGGAAGGGCGGCATGTCATTCCACGGCGGATTCCTGGGTGTGCTGGTGGCCATGCTCTGGTTCGCCCGCAAAACCGGGCGACGGTTCTTCCAGGTGTCTGATTTCTTCATACCAATGATCGCGCCCGGCCTGTTCTTTGGACGGGTGGGCAATTTTATCGGCGGCGAACTGTGGGGCCGGGTATCCGATGCGCCCTGGGCCATGATCTTTCCCCGGTCCATCGATGTCCGTCCCTGGAATCCGGAAGTGATCTACCAGCAGTACCTGGCTGGCCAGTTGAATGACCAGGCGCGCCACCCGTCCCAGCTGTACGAGGCCCTGCTGGAAGGGCTGTTACTGTTCGTCATCGTCTGGGTCTATTCCAGCAAACCCCGGCCGGCCATGGCCGTGACCGGATTTTTCATGATCGGCTACGGCGCCTTCCGCAGCCTGGTGGAACACTACCGCGAACCGGACGCTGACAAGGGATTCCTGCTGGGTGACTGGCTGACCATGGGCCAGTTGCTGTCTTTTCCGCTGATTGCCGCGGGCCTGGTCATGATGATCCTGGCCAGTCGCAAGCGGGTGGCTGTGGATTGATGGAGGTCAAGTGAAGCAATACCTGAACCTGATGCAGCGGATCCTGGACGAGGGAACCCAGCGCGGCGACCGAACCGGAACCGGCACGCTGGCCGTATTCGGCCACCAGATGCGGTTTGACCTTACCCAGGGTTTTCCGGTGCTCACCACCAAGAAACTGCACCTGAAGTCCATCATTCACGAACTGCTCTGGTTCCTGGCGGGCGACACCAATATCGCGTACCTCAACGAAAACGGCGTTCGCATCTGGGACGAATGGGCGGACGAACACGGCGAACTCGGGCCGGTCTATGGCCACCAGTGGCGATCCTGGCCCACTCCGGACGGCGGCACCATCGACCAGATGCAGGGACTGCTGCACAACCTGCGCAACAACCCCTACTCACGGCGTCACATCGTCAGTGCCTGGAACGTGGCGGAGGTGGATCACATGGCGCTGCCCCCCTGCCATACCCTGTTCCAGTTCTACGTGGCTGACGGCAGGCTGTCGTGCCAGCTGTACCAGCGATCAGCGGACGTGTTCCTGGGCGTTCCATTCAACATCGCGTCCTACGCCCTGCTGACCCGGATGATGGCCCAGGTCTGCGAGCTGCAGCCGGGAGACTTTGTCCACACCTTTGGCGATGCCCACCTGTACCTGAACCACCTGGACCAGGCCCGGGAGCAGTTGTCCCGCGAGCCGCGCACCCTGCCGGAGATGCAGATCAACCCCGACGTCAAGGACCTGTTTGCATTCCGCTTTGAAGATTTTGAACTGACCGGCTACGACCCCCACCCCCACATCAAGGCCGCGGTGGCGGTTTAGCGCCCTGCGAGTCTTTGGACACGCGCTGAAGTTCAGCAAACTGCAAATACCGGACTCCAGGAGTCTGCGCCGCAAAAAGATCCTGGCTGCAAACGCTGTCACGATTTTCTACGGCGCAGGCTCCTGGCGCAGCAGAAACCCGTGTCGCAGCGGGTCCTCGGGATCGATGTGGAAGCAGTGCTCGCCGGTCACCCAGGCCCGGCCCCGGACCTCGGGCACGACAGCGGCCTGCGCTCCGACCCGGGCTTCTTCCACTACACGCACCGAAAAGTGGCTGCCGATGATACTTTCGACGTCGATCCACTGGCCGAGGCTCAATTCACCGCGCGCGTAGTGGATAGCGGCTCGGGCTGACACGCCGGTTCCCGTGGGTGAGCGATCGACCTCACCGTCGGCAAATACGCAGACATTTCGGCTGTGACGTCCCGAGTCGGCAGGCCCGGTCAGGATGGTCCCATAGAGGAACCCCAGGCGGGTGTCACCGTCCGGATGGGAGATCTCCAGCTGCTGCGATACCGCCGCCTTGATTTTCATCGCCGCGTCGGTCAGCGCTCGGCAATTGGATCGGTCAATGGCCAGACCAAGAGCGGCAGCGTCGACGACGGCATAAAAGGCACCGCCGTAAGCCAGATCTATCTGCAGGACCCCGATTTCCGGCGTGGTCACCCTGGCCCGATCGTGCAGCAGGAAGGAGGGAACGTTGCGAAATCTCACCGAGGTGACCCGGCCACCCTCCATCTCGGCACAGGCCTGAACCTGCCCCGCCGGGGTATCGATCCGGATCTGCTCCGGCGTTTCGAAATCAAACAGCGCGTGCTCCACGCCGGCCTTGACCAGGCCGATGATGGCGTGGCCGCACATGGTGGAGTACCCCTCGTTATGCAGGAACAGGACACCCACATGGCTGTCCGCCCGCTCGGGCCTCACCGGCAGGGCGCCGTACATATCAACGTGCCCCCGAGGTTCCCACAACAGACTTCGCCTCAGATGGTCATGGCGGGCCGCCAGAAAATCCCGCCGGGCCAGGATGGAATCCCCTTCCAGCTCGGGGAATCCATCCACAATGATGCGCAGCGGCTCCCCTTCGGTATGCAGGTCGATGGTGTTTATGCTGTGCATGGAAGGCGGCCTCCAGGTGGCATGACTTCATCTAACAGCCCCCGGGATATCCTTGCAACGATCAGTTGCTGGTGACTGGCCGTATTCCGGCTGCCTGGGCCACCGCCAGGGCCATGACCACCACGGCGGTTGCGGCAATCAGCAGGCGGCCCAGGTCGGAAAACTCGCTGGAGTAAACCGACAGAAGTCCAAGGCTGAATACAACCCAGCCCAGGTCACCCATCACGATGGACCACGCCTCGGCGACGTCTGCCCGTTGGTTCCTGCGCAGCATGACCAGTCTTGCGGCAAACAGCAGCAGGAACGCGCCGATGGAGGCTACCGTCAGCACGGCGTCCACCCCAAGCCAGCCTGCGACCGGTTGCGCTGCCACAACCATGAGCAGGCCGCAGCCACCGGCAAACACTGCATTGAAGCCTATGGCATTGAAGAACAGGGGTGAACGGTTATTGGTGATTTCCATGGGATAATTCCTTTACTTTAATTTCATATAGTGCTTTAAAAAAATATAGCAAATGCTATGCTCAGTCAATGAGCGCGAGAAGTTACGGACAAAACTGCTCCCTGGCCGTGGCCATGGACCTGATCGGGGAACGATGGACCTTGCTGATTGTGCGTGAGCTGATGCTGGGGCCACGTCGGTTCACCCAGCTGCAGGAAAACCTGCCCGGCATTGGCACCAACCTGTTGAGCGACCGCCTGGCGCGCCTGACCCGGCTGGGGATCCTGGATCGGCAACGCGCCGACGGGGGACACCCCAGCTACAGCCTGAGCCAGATCGGCAAAGAACTCGAAGCCGTGGTGTATCCGTTGATTCGATGGGGCAATCTGTTTCCCGACCGGCGACGTGACAGCCGTCACAGCCGGCCGGAATGGAACATCCTGCCGCTGCGGGCGTACTACTCGCCCCGGGCCGGGCAGCGGTGGAAAGGGGCCTACCGGGTCGAGATCGATGGCCAGGCTCTGACCGTCGCCGCCCGGGAGACAGGCCTGGAAACGGTGGATGATGATCCAGTGGCCACCATCACGATGGACTCGGTGACGGCGGCAAAAGTGGCATCAGGTTCGGTCAGCCTGGAGCGGGCGGTGCAGGCCGGGCAAATCAGCCTGGCCGGGAGTCCTGCAGACATCGAGCTGTTTTTTGATGCTTTTTCCGGACCCGATTGACCGAACTGAACCCAGACCAAACCTCTGGCACTGGCCTGAACCCGCCGCGCTGAGTCACTATAAATTCATGTTCAAGGCCATCGCGTTCATCGTTGTCGTCTATCTGGCGCTGCAGCTGTTTACGGGATACTCCCCCATCGGTGTGACCTTTCACGGCGTACCCTGGCATGGGCCTGGTGGCGACCTGCTGGGCGCCGGGGTCGCCATGCTGGCCGGGCTGCTCGCCTGCATCATTGGCATCGCCTGCGTATTTGCCGTCATTGCCGGCCTGGTGGTGCTGGCCGCTGGCCTTCCCATCTTCCTGATCTGCCTGCTTTTGTGCGCGCTGCTGGCGCCGGTGCTGCTGCCGCTGGTACTGCTGCTGGGACTTGGCATGTTCCTGCTGATGGGCGTCGGCGCACTGTTCGCCTGACCCAACCGGCCGGCGGACTGACGCCGGTCTCCCGCAATTCTGCGTTGATCACAGCTGCCCGCCGGGGCGGGCGCTGTTGAAAGTACCCCCCAACTATGAGATTTTTTCCCAAAAATGTCGGCACCGGGGTCATTCCAAGCCGTGCCGGCACGCCGTTGAGGGTGCTTCAATGGACGAAAGCAGCGGCAAAAACATACAACAGCTGCTCGACAATGCAGATCGCGCGTTTGACCGTACCCGGTTCAGCGAAGCGGCAGACCTGGCCAGAGAAGCCATGCGCGCCGCTGAAGAATCCGGGGAAGCGGTGCTGGAGTCCCTTGCCCGGGCCAAACGTGGCTCCGCCCTGGTCCAGCTGGGGCTTTACCAGAAAGGCCTGTCTGAACTGCAGGATGCCGTTCAAAGCCTGATTGCCCTGCAGGAAGAAGCGTCCGGGCGCCAGGCCTACAACTATATCGCCATCGCCTACGAAGAGCTTGGGGACCTGGAAAAGGCCCTGGAGCAGTACGGCCGCGCCCTGGAACTGGCGCGGCTGGAGGGAGATATCGAACTGGAGGCCCGGGTCCTGGCGAACATCGGCGACGCCTACGTTCGCATCGACCAGCCCGACAAAGCCACCGAGTACCTGACCGCCGCGGTACCGCGGCTGGTCAATGCAGGCCGCCATGCGCTGGCGGGCTGGGCCGAGGCCGGACTGGCCAGGGCCTGCATCCTGCGGGAGGAGTTTGACGACGCCGACTACTGGTTTCACAAGGCGCTGAAACATGCCGAAATGGGCAAGGCCTTGCGCTGCAAAGGTGAGGTGCTTACCGCTTTCGGCAACTACCTGACCCAGTTGGGCCGACACCAGGAGGCCATCGAACGCCTGACCGAAGCCCTGGCCATCGCCGAAGAACTCAGCGTTCGCTGGAGTATCGCCGAAGCCAACCTGGGATTGGCCGACGCCTTCGAAGCTACCGGTGACGCGGAATCGGCGCTGGAGCACTTTAAGGAATACCACCGGGTGCACCACCTGATGGTGGATGAGATCGCGCGGCTCAAGGTCACCAACCTGTCAGCGGAGATCGATCTGCAGAAGGCCCGCTATGACCGGGAGATCAGCTACATCAAATCGGTGGAACTGGCCGAAGCCCTGGATGAACTGGAACAGCGCAAGGCCCAGCTTGAGCGGCTGAGCATTCGTGATCCCCTCACCGGCGCCTTCAACCGTCGCTACCTGGACCAGTGCCTGGTGCGCGAGTTCAAGCGCGCCACCCGTCATCAGCGGCCCATGTGCCTGGTGATGGCCGACGCCGACCGTTTCAAGCAGATCAACGATCGGTACTCCCACAATGTCGGTGACTACGTGCTGGCCATGGTGGTGGAGATCATGTCCAGCCAGATCCGCAGCGAGGACGTGCTGGCGCGCTTTGGCGGGGAAGAATTCGTGCTGCTGCTGCCCCACACCAATATCGACGGCGCAGTCGCCGCCTGCGAAAAAATTCGCCAGTCCATCGAGACTTATCCATGGCACAAGACCGAGGAAGGACTGACGGTCACCATGAGTTTTGGCGTGGCCAGCTCCGAGGGCCACGACGACTGGCACGAAGTGCTGTCGGAGGCCGACCGCAGGCTGTACCTGGCCAAGGACAATGGCCGCAACCGGGTCGAGCCGCCACCCGACTCGGTAAACAGCAGCGACGCGTGACCGCCTCCCCCCTGACCATGATCGTCGCCATGGACCGGAACCGGGCCATCGGTTTTGACGGGCAGATGCCCTGGCATCTGCCCGCCGACCTGGGCCACTTCAAACAGGCCACCATGGGGACTGCCCTGGTGATGGGCCGAAAAACCTATGCCGCCATCGGACGGCCGCTGCCCGGCCGGCGGAACATCGTGATTACCCGCAACCCCGGGTTCCAGGCTGACGGCTGCGACACCGCGGGCGACCTGGAGCAGGCCCTGACCCTGGCCGGCGATTCCGCCGTCATGATCATCGGCGGCGGTGAAATATACGCCCTGGCCATGCCCCTGGCCCGGCGGCTGCTGGTATCCCACGTGGACACCGAGGCGCCCAGGGCAGACGCCTGGTTCCCTCCCATCGACCAGGATCGGTGGCGCCCGGTTGGCGCCCGGCACTACCCGGCGGACCGCGCCAACCCGCTGGACTTCACCGTCGTGGAGTACCTGGCCCATGAACTGGTGCAGGACAAACTCGTCATCTGCCGCTCGCCCCATGATCCGGAACGCGTCGAACGCATAGCCTGCTGGCGATACGACGCCATCCGCGCGGCCATCCTCCAGGCGTTGCCGGCTGATGGCCACAACCTGACTCTCACCGGGCTGATGCAGGAACTGCGGCAGTCCATCGGTCGAGGTGAACAGCGTCGGCTGGGCTCGTTCAAATGGCTGGTGACTACCGTCAAGCTGGAGATGGAAGTCAACGGCGAACTGCTTCGGGCCGACGGCGACGGGCCCCAGAGGCTTTACCGGGCGGCCACTTGAATCGGCCGATCCAGCCGGGCCAGGTCCACGGCGGTCAGTGCCCCACCCCACACGCAGCCGGTATCCAGCGCCACCACCCCGTGGCCCCGGTAATACCCGAGGGACGCCCAGTGCCCGAAGATGACGGTCTGATCAATGGCCCGGCGAGCAGGCACCTGGAACCACGGATGAAAGCCATCGGCCTGGGTACCCGGAGGCCCTTTATCACCAGTGGAAATCTGCCCGGCGGGATCGCAAAAGCGAATGCGGGTCAGGTAGCTGATGGCCGAGCGGAGCCGTGCGTCGCCATTGAGAGATTCCTGCCAGACGGGAGCTGATTTCTTTAATTGGGCCAGCAGGTCCTTGCCATGTCTGCTGGCCAGGGCCTGCTGGATCGCCGCCGATAGCGCCAGCGCCTGGTCCACGCCCCAGCCGGGAAACAGCCCGGCATGGACCAGCAGGAATTCGTCGGTGGCGTGAACCAGCGGCAGGGAACGAAGCCAGCCCAGCAGCGCATCTGCATCGTGGGCTTCCACCACCTCGTCCAGTTCAGCCGAGGCCTTGCCACGGGCCACCCCGGCGGCGTGGGCCAGCAGGAACAGGTCGTGGTTGCCCAGCACCGACACTACTGATTCACGGATCGGGTAGAGGGCCCGCAGCACCTGCAGCGACTGCCCGCCACGATTGACCAGGTCTCCGCAAAACCACAGCCGATCGCCGGCCGGATCGAAGGCGAGCCGATCCAGCAGCCGCATCAGCGGATCGTAGCAGCCCTGGACATCACCGATGGCGTACACCGTCATGGCGCAAGAGTGCCCGGCAAAAGAACCCCTGGCAACCATCGGCAGCGCACCATGTCCCTTGCCTGCGCCTGTTACCTTGGCTGCACTGGACTGATAGAATTCGGCGCTTGTTCCGGTCAGGGTGCCGAACCCATGCGAGCTTCACAATTTCACCTCTCCACCACCCGGGAGACGCCGGCTGACGCGGAGATCGTCAGCCACCAGCTCATGCTGCGCGCCAGCATGATCCGTAAGCTGGGTGCCGGTATCTACACCTGGACCCCCCTGGGCTACCGGGTGCTCAAAAAGATAGAAAACATCGTCCGCGAGGAAATGGACCGAGCGGGCTGCCTGGAAATGCTGATGCCGTCGGTGCAGCCGGCGGAGCTGTGGGAAGAAACCGGCCGCTGGCAGGATTTCGGACCGCTGCTGCTGAAAATGAAGGACCGCGGCGAGCGGGATTACTGCATGGGCCCCACCCACGAGGAGGTCATCACCGAGTTCGCCCGTGCCGAACTGCGCAGCTACAAGCAGCTGCCGGTGTGCTTCTACCAGATCCAGACCAAGTTCCGCGATGAGATCCGGCCCCGCTTCGGCGTGATGCGGGCGCGGGAGTTCATCATGAAAGACGCCTATTCCTTTCACATGGACCAGGCGTCCATGGACGAAACCTACCAGGTCATGCACCGGGCGTATTCCAGCGTGGTGGAGCGTATCGGGCTGGACTACCGGGCGGTACAGGCCGACTCCGGCGCCATTGGCGGCAGCACCTCCCACGAGTTCCAGGTGCTGGCCGAGTCCGGAGAAGACGCCATTGCCTACTGCCTGAACAGCGACTACGCGGCCAACGTGGAACTGGCGGAAGCGGTAGCCGAGGGCGAGCGGGCAGAGCCCGCCGAGGCGCTGTCCGAGATTGAAACCCCGGACCAGAAAACCATGGAAGAGATCACTGCCTTCCTGGACGTGCCCGCCAGCGCCTGCGTTAAAACTCTGATCGTGGAAAATGTGGCGCAGGAGCTGTACGCGGTGGCCCTGCGGGGTGACCACAGCCTGAATGAGCTGAAGCTGGGCAAGCTGGAGCCGTTTCAGGATGGGTTCCAGTTCGCCTCGGAAGAACGCATTCGCGACGCCATGGGCTGCGGCCCCGGCTTTGTCGGACCGGTGGGCGCCGACATCCCCGTGATCGCTGATCGCAGCGCGGCGCTGGTCAGTGACTTTGTCTGCGGCCGCAACAGGGACGGCTGGCACCACCGCGGTGCCAACTGGGACCGCGACGCCGCCATCAGCCTGGTGGCCGATCTGCGCAATGTGGTGGCGGGCGACCCCAGCCCCGACGGGCAGGGCCCCCTCGATATCGTGCGTGGCATCGAGGTTGGACACATCTTTCAGCTGGGCACCAAGTACTCCGAGTCCATGAATGCGGTGGTTCTCAACGAAGACGGCAAAGCCACGCCCATGATCATGGGCTGCTACGGCATCGGCGTGTCGCGCCTGGTGGCGGCCGCCATCGAGCAGAACCACGACGAGCACGGCATCATCTGGCCTGTCTCCATTGCCCCGTTCCAGCTTGCCCTGCTGCCTATCAATGCGCACAAGTCCCACCGGGTTCGCGACGCCGTGGAATCCCTGTACCAGGAGTTCACTGATGCCGGCATCGAAGTCATGCTGGACGACCGCCAGCTTCGCCCCGGCGCCATGTTCGCCGACTGTGAACTGATCGGCATTCCCCATCGCATCGTGGTGGGCGAAAAAGCCCTGGACAAGAATGAGGTGGAGTACCGGGCCAGGACCGCCAGCGACAACGAATTCCTGCCCCTGGAGGGGCTCAAGGACGCCATACTCCAGCGCCTGGGCTGATGGGCGACCCCACCGTCGCCGACCTGCTGCGGGAAGGACAGGAGGTCGACCTGCTGGACCGGCAGGTGCTGCTGGCCGAGGCGGCGGGCCGCAGCCGAGCCTGGCTGCTGGCCCACGGAGAACAGTGGCTGGATCCCGCGGTCGTCCAACGTTATCAGGACTGGCTGCAGCGCAGACGACAGCATGAACCCCTGGCCTACATCCTGGGCTACCGGGAATTCTGGTCAATGAAGCTGCGGGTAACCCCCGACACGCTGATCCCCCGGCCCGAAACGGAACTGATGGTGGAAACCGCCCTGGCGCTGATTCCGCCTGAACGGCCCGGGAGTGTACTGGACCTGGGTACTGGCAGCGGCGCCATTGCGCTGGCCATCGCCAGCGAGCGCCCCAGGGCCCACATCATCGCCACCGACCAGTCAGCCGCCGCCCTGGAAGTGGCCCGGGCCAATGCCCGGAGGCTGGGTCTCGATCGGGTCAAATTTGTCCAGAGCAGCTGGTATGAAGCCGTCCCCGGGCAGCGCTTCGAGTTGATCTGCGCCAATCCGCCGTACGTGGCCAGCAACAGCCCCTACCTGGACAACCCCGAGCTCCAGCATGAGCCCCGCAGCGCCCTGGTGGCCGGCGACGACGGACTGGATGACATCCGTATCATCTTCCATGGACTGGCGTCCCATCTGCGGCAGGGCGGCAGCCTGCTGCTGGAACACGGCTTTGATCAGCGGGACGCCATCCTCGGCATCGTCCCGCCCGGGTTTCAGTGCCGCTTCATCGATGACCTGGCCGGTCAACCAAGGCTGGTGCAGCTAACCCAGGTTTGAGCGGGGATTGAACGCCATCTGCTGGCGCATCTGTTCCAGCAGCTCGCGGTCCTGGTCCGACTCCACCGGGGGCATGACCACACGCAGGGTCACAATCTGGCTTCCGGACGGGCTGCCCGGCAGGCCACGGCCCTTCAGCCGCATCTGCTGACCGGATTGGGATCCACCCGGTACCTTCAGCTCAACCTTGCCGCCCAGGGTCGGCACCTGAACGGATGCTCCCAAGGCAGCCTCCCAGGGAGTCACGGGCAGGTCCAGATGGATGTCGCGGCCCTCAGCCCGAAACCACGGGTGTTTCTGGAAGGTCACCTCGAGAAAAAGATCACCGTCGATGCCGCCACCCATTCCGGGGGCACCCTGGCCCGACAGGCGAATCTTCTGACCCTCGGTGACGCCCTTGGGGATTCTGACGTTGAGGGTTCGGCTGCGTGACATCATGCCGCTGTTGCCGCGCTCGGGCAGGTTGAGCGAGATGCTGCGGCTGCCGCCGTTATAGGCGTCCTCCAGGGATATCGAGATACTGACCGTCAGATCCTCGCCCTTGCGGTGCATGCCGCCGAAGCCGCTGCCGCCACCGCCGCGCGCGCGCCCAAACAGGGACTCGAAGAAATCGCTGAAATCACCGCCGCCGGCGCCGGAAAAGCCACCGCCAAAATCAAACCCCCGGTCCCAGCCGGGTGGCGGCCGGAAATCCTGGCCGGCTTTCCAGTTGGATCCGAACTGATCGTAAGCCTTGCGCTTGTCGTCGTCCTTTAGAACCTCGTAGGCTTCGTTGATTTCCTTGAACCGCTCCTCGGCGTCCGGCTCTTGACTGACGTCCGGATGATACTTGCGGGCCAGCTTGCGATAAGCCCGCTTGATCTCATCGGCGCCAGCGCCGCGGCCCACACCCAGAGTTTCGTAGTAGTCCTTGAATTTCAACGAATTATTCCTAATGTCAGCCCTAAAAATCAGGGCGTTATCACCGATTTCAAGGACCCACCAGCGGTTCTCACCGCGGGTACCCCGTAATGTCCCGCAGCTCCCGGTACAGGGAGCGCAGTTTCGGATACAGGCGCAGGTAAACCCGCCGGTACAGCCGATCGTACAGGTCCCGGTGCGACGAATCGGGTTCGAAGCGGTCACTGGTGCGGACCATGCTGGCGGCCGCTGCCCGGGTATCACGATGCAGGCCCGCGCCTGTGGCAGCGCTGATGGCAGCCCCCAGCGCCGTAGCCTCGGCGCACTCCATGCGCCACACCGGCGCATCCATGACGTCGGCACAGATCTGCACCGCGGTGGCGGACCGGGCGCCACCGCCCACCGCACGCAGCCCGGTCAACCTGAGCCCCCCGCGTCGCTCCATCCGCTCGCGGCCCTCGCGCAGGGCATAAGCCAGGCCTTCCAGGATTGCCCGGTAGAAATGCCCCTTGTGATGGACATCACCAAAGCCCACCACGGCGCCCCGGGCCGACACCCCCGGATAGCGCAAGCCGCCTCCCCAGAACGGTTGCAGCATCAGCCCAAGGCTGCCTGGCGGTACCGCCCCCACCAGGTCGTCCAGCAGCTGCTCCGCGTCAAAGCCATCCCTTTCCGCCTGCATCTGCTCCAGGGCGGCAAACTGCTCCTTGAACCAGGTGACCATCCAGAAACCGCGCATCACCGACACCTCCGGTGAGTACCAGCCGGGTATGGCTGCGGGGAATGCAGGGATCAGCCGCACCGGCTCAAAGTAGCGCTGGGCATTGAGCAGTACCGAGGCCTGGGTGCCCAGGCTCAGGCACCCCGTATCCTCATCCAGGCATCCCGCGGCCAGCGCCTCACAGGCCTTGTCCGTACCGGTAGCGACGATGGGGGTGCCGGCCGGAATGCCGCTGTCTTCGGCAGCCCGGTCCTGCACCTGGCCGAGGACCTCCCCGGCCTGGACCAGTTCGGGCAGCATCCGGGATTCAACCTGCACCGCGTGCCATTTCCAGTTGCGCGGTGACGCCCAGGCATGACGGCGCGCGTCGAACGGAACATATCCCACCTGGGCGGCGGCAGAGTCCGCATACGCGCCGGTCAGGCGGAAGTGAATATAGCCGCTGAGGAACAGGAACTTGTGGGTCGCCTGCCATACCTCGGGCTGGTGACGGCGGACCCAGTTGATTTCGCACTGCCGGCGCAGGTAGTCCACGGTGGAGGATTCACCAGCCGCGGCGAAAGCCAGCCGCCAGTGCAGCGGCAACGGCGTCAGCGGACCCGCCAGGGTGCGCCGGTCCAGCCAGTTGATGGCCGGTCGCAGTGGCCGCCCCCGGGCATCCAGGTTGATCACCGTGCCTCGCTGGCAGGACACCGCCACCGCCTTCAGGCGACCCGAATCAGCCGATGCCAGCACGGCGCGGGTGGCGCGGCACAGGGTGTTCCAGAAATACTCCGGATCCTGTTCCAGCCAGCCCGGCTGGGGTTCCTGACCCGGTTCCAGGCGTATCCGGTGCAGCTGCAGCATGCGACCCCGGGCATCGAACAGCGCCGCGCGGACGCTCTGGCTGCCCAGGTCAACCGCCAGTACCAGTGGCTCAGCTGATTCAGTCATAGGATGAATTCTGCCGGCCGCGCTACAATCGCGCCAGCCATGAATCCTGAAGCCGGAAAGACAGACCATCAGTCAACAGGAAAACTGGGGCCGCTGGTGGACATTCGTCCCGGCGAATGGGCCCTGGTCGCGGGTTCGTTTTTCTATTTCTTCTTCGTGCTGGCCAGCTACTACACCATCAGACCATTGCGGGATGCCCTGGCTGTGAGCGGTGGTGTGGACCAGATGCAGTACCTGTTCACTGCCACCCTGTTCTGCATGATTGCCATTGTGCCCCTGTACGGCTGGCTGACCAGCCGCATCGCACGGCGCTTTTTCCTGCCGCTGGTCTACGGGTTTTTCATCGCCAACCTGCTGTGTATTCAGGTGCTGTTCCAGAGCATGCCAGACAGCATCTGGCTGGCCCGGGGGTTTTTCGTCTGGGTCAGCATATTCAACCTGTTCGTGGTGTCGGTGTTCTGGAGCTTCATGGCAGACCTGTTTGACACCAACCAGGCCCGCCGCCTGTTCGGCGTCATCGCCGCCGGCGGCAGCGCCGGGGCCCTGGCGGGACCGTTCCTGGTTCGAACCCTGCTGGGAGACATCGGCATCAGCGGTCTGCCGCTGCTGTCCGCTACCCTGCTGTCGCTAGCTCTGATTTGCCTGCTTTGGCTGATCAGCAAAGACCGGAAGCGCCAGTTCGAGGACCGGCGCCTGGACCCGAGCATCCCCATCGGCGGCAGCATCATCGCCGGCGCAAAGCTGGCCGTGTCCCATCGGTATCTCACCGGTTTTGTCGGCTACATTTTTCTGGGCACTCTGACCGGCTCCATGCTGTATTTTCAGCAGGCCCAGGTGATCTCCGACCATTTCAGCACTACCGAAGAGGTGACGGCGATATTTGCGAATCTGGACCTGGCGGCCAACAGCCTGACCGTACTGATCCAGATTGCCGTCACGGCCCGGCTGCTGGGCTGGCTGGGCATGGCCACTACGCTGGCCCTGCTGCCGGTGCTGGCCCTGGCGGGTTTTGCCGTGATTTCCTTCGCGCCGGTTCTGGCCCTGGTGGTTGCCATCACCGTATTGCGCCGGGCGGTACTGTTCGGCGTAGCCAACCCCACGGCGGGCATGCTGTTCACCGTGGTGGGGCCCGAGTCCAAGTACAAGTTCAAACACTTCGCCGACACCGTGATCTACCGGGCCGGCGACAGCACCGGCGGCTGGGTCTTTGCCGGCCTTATGGCCGCCGGCGCCGGCATGAGCGGCGTGGCCATAGCCGGCATGGCCGCGGCCGGAGGCTGGATTTTCCTGGCCCGCTGGCTGGGGGGGCGGTATCACAGGATGCGGGAACGGGACGAGAATTTGCCTTAGTTGATCCGCAAGACGGGCCATCCATGGCCCGCTCGCGGGCGCTGCGCAAAATGCGATTTTGCTTCGCTTACGGCCTTCGGCCGTTGGCACATCCATGTGCCAAGGGGCTTCGTTGGCTGCTTTCGTCGATACGATTCGTTGTTTTCAGTCCTCTCTCTGTCCTCCGTCATCCTGAACTTGATTCAGGATCCATCTGAAGTTCAGGTCTGGAAACGGGTGTTTGTAGGCAACCACTTTGGTCGGAGCCTTCGCTCAAAGGCAATACTTGGCCGAAGTGTGGCTTCGGTCGATTGGAGCTGACCCGTGAAGGGTCACGGACGATGTCGTTGATACGAGTGGGTGGCGGCGTCTGAGGGAAGCGCCTCCGGCATTTCAGATGGGTCCTGAATCAAGTTCAGGATGACGTCCTGCCTGTGAACGCATGCGCTTGATCGTTAGCGGGCTTCTACCTGGAGCAAAGCCCTGCCCACCCAATCAATAACGAAGGCACTTGGCACAAGGATGTGCCAACGGCCGTAGGCCGTGAGTGATTGGGAAATCGCATTTTCCAATCACGACCTCAAGTCGCACAGGGAGGTGCGATCTTGGGGATCAAAAATCATGTGCCAACGGCCGAAGGCCGTAAGCGAAGCAAAATCGCATTTTGCGGAGCGCCCGCGAGCCGCACATGGATGTGCGGTCTTGCGGATGAACAACCCGTCGAAACCCTAAGGATTTAATTCACCTGCCCAAACGACAAGGTAGCGCGAAGCCCGCCCCCTTCCCGACTGGCAATTTCGACGGTCCACTCGTACAGCTCGCAGAAACGCTGCACGATGGCCAGTCCAAGGCCGGAGCCTTTGCCTTTGACGGTGCTGCCCCGGTAATGCCGGGTAAACACCTTGTGCAATTCGTTCTCCGCCAGGCCAGGTCCGGTGTCTTCGACAACAACAACACCGTCGCCCACCGTGATGTCGACACTCCCCTGGGGCGTGTACTTGAAGGCGTTGCCGATCAGGTTGCCCAGGGATACCGCAATGACTGACTCGGGGGCGCAGACCAGGAAGGAGCGCTCGACGTGCAGGTTCACCTCCACCGGTTTGGATCCCAATTGGGGCCGCTTGAAGTCCACCACTTCTTCCACGATGCGGTCCACCCGGAAGTACTCACCGGTGGAGCGGTCCACCCGTTCCGCCCGGACCAGGTGCAGCAGGGCCTCGGTGAGTTCCGCCGACTGCCTGGTCGCCCGCTCGATGCGCTTCAGCCGGGTCCGGGTCTTTTCATCCACGTCGGGCTGGGCCAGCAGCAGCTCCGTGGCGCTCTTGATCACCGCCAGGGGGGTTCGCAGTTCGTGGCTGACGTCAGCGTTGAACTCCTTGTCCCGCACCACCAGGGCAGTCAGGCGATCGGCGTATTCATCCAGCAGCCCCGCCAGCTGGCCTACTTCGTCCGCAGCGTAGTTCGGGGCCAGGGGCTCGGGGTGGATGTCCTGGCCCATGGTGGAGATCCGACGGGCCAGGTCGGATACCGGTGCCATGACGCGCTTGGAAGACCAGATGGACAGTACCAGGGCCAGCAGGGAAAACGCCACGCCCGCGCCCAGCAGCAGCCCGAAGAGCTGAGTGTTTTCCCCCTCGTTGGGCGTTGCGTCGTAGAAGACATAGCCCCAGCCGATGGGGCGCTTGTCCACGGCCACCTTATAGAAATGGTCGCGGGTCTTGATTTCGTGGATGCCGTTGGGCAGCCCGATGACTTCGCTGATTCGCTCCTGCAGTTCCGAGTCCTCGGGGAACCCCCGCAGCAGCCCGTCCCTGGCCCGGTCCGGCCGGCCCAGGTAAGCATAGTAGCGGGATGAAAATGCTTCCGCCTGGCCGCGGGTACCGGATTCGATGGCATTGAGGTGGTTGCGCAGGTCGGTGATCAGGGTTTCGTCGATGAGCGCGTTCTGCAGGTACTGGCGCATGCCCAGCGCCGTCACGGCGAACAGGACGCTGAGCAGCATCCCGAAGGTCAGAAATGAAACAATGATGCGTGCGCGTAGCTTACGTTTGAACCGCATTAGGATCGACCAGGCGATATCCGATGCCGTGCCGGGTCTGGATCAGCGGCACGTCGAAGGGCTTGTCGATGGCGTTGCGCAAGCTGTGGATATGCACCCGCAGGCTGTCAGAGTCCGGCAGTTCCTCACCCCAGACCCGGAGTTCCAGCTCGTGGCGGGCGACCACCCGGGGAGAGGCTTCCATCAGCCGCTGCAGCAGCTTGAGACCAGTAGGGTTCAGGTTGATCTCCTTGCCGTCACGGTAGACCGTGAGGGTGTCCAGGTTGTACTCCAGGTCAGCCACCTGCAGCACCCGGGGCTCCACCGCCTTGCCGCGCCGGGCCAGCACCACCAGTCGCGCCTCCAGTTCCTGCAGCTCGAAGGGTTTGACCATGTAGTCGTCCGCGCCGGTTTTGAATCCCTGCAGTTTCTGCTCCAGGGTATCCCGGGCCGTCAGCATCAGAATCGGCGTATTCTTGCGGGCCTCTTCGCGCAGCTTCTTACACACGTCCAGCCCGTCCATGCCCGGCAGCATCAGGTCCAGCACGATAACGTCAAATTCGTTGACCACGGCCAGGTGCAGGCCAGTGACACCGTCACCGGCAAAGTCCACCACGTGGCCCCGGTCCTCCAGGTAGTCGCCGATATTGGCGGCGATGTCCGGGTTGTCTTCAATGATCAGTATTTTCACGCCCCTTGTCCTCCTGTACACCGCAACCTGTCGTCCATGAGGTATGGCGGATGAATTGTTGTAACTATACATCTGCAAGAAAGGTGCAAAAAAGGAAGGGCCCAAGGAAGTGTGCTGACCAAACACCTCTCTTGGGCCCTAAGCTACTGCCCCGATTTGCCTGGGATCCGATCTGCCAATCCCAGAGTCGGATTCAGGTTTCATTCGTTAGCGAGTGCAGGATTATGCTACTAACAAAAGCATTAAGAATTGGTTAAGCGGAGCTAAAACCTCCGTTAAACCAACGATTTAACAGCCCTTATTCGTCAATGAATACCTATTCATTGGCGGCCACCGCCGGTTTCGGCTCGTCCAGGTAGCGCCCCAGCCAGTCATGCACCTCGCTCCAGTAGTGCCGTGCCTCGGGTCCTTTCATGACCCAGTGATTGGCGTCGTGGAACACCAGCAGCTTGCCGGGCACCTGGTTTCGCATCATGTAACTCCAGGCTGCAATGGTCTGGTTGACCGGAACCCGGTAGTCCTTTTCGCCAATGGTCAGCATCATGGGTGTTGCCCACTGGTCAGCGTAGGTGGACGGGCTCTGCTCACGCCAGATGGTGCTGTCACCCCATGGCTCCCCGCCATTGTTGCGCTCCCGGTGATAGATCACGTCGCTGGTGGACCACTGGCCTTCCAGGCTGACCAGGCCGGCATGTCCCACCAGGGCGTCAAACCGGGTGGTGGTGGCCTGCAGCCAGTTCACCAGGTGGCCGCCATAGCTGGCGCCGGTGGCCGCCACCCGGGTGCCGTCAATGAATTCAAACCGCTCCAGGGCGGCATCCACCGCCTCCACCAGTTCCTCCCCCGGCGTCTTCAGGGGATCACCCTGGATATTCTGGGCGAACTTCTCGCCGTAGCCCACAGAACCGGTGTAGTCGGTCAGCAGCACCACGTAGCCCGGCGCCGCCAGCAGGTGCGGGCTCCAGCGGACGTGGTCGGCGTCCCTGGATGAGCTGTGGGGACCGCCGTGGATCATCAGCACCAGGGGATACTTGCGGGATTCGTCGAAGTTCGGCGGCAGGGCGAGCCAGCTGTGAATTTTCCTGCCCTTGCTGCTCTCGAACCAGAACTCCCTGAAAGCCGGCCGGTCCAGCTGGGCGGCACGCTCGGCGTTGAACGAGGTCAGGGCGCGGTGCTGACCGTTGCGGCGATTGATCACTACGATCTCGGCAGGCCTGGCCGAGCTCTCCCAGCGCGCCACCAGCTCCTTGCCGGCGGTCTTGAGCCCGGCGTAGACCCCGCGGCTCTTGGGGTTCAGCGGGGTCGCCTTGCCTCCCTTCATCGACATGGAGTAAAGCCGGACCCGGCCATGCTCCGCCACGGAAAGCGCCATGGACCTGCCGCCCGAGATGAAATCAAAATCCCCGACAGGGCGGTCGAACTCGCCGGTCAACACCTGGGGGTCCCCGCCGTCCGGCCAGCGCAGCCGGGCCAGCTCGGTCAACTCGTAGACGAACTCCGTGACCGGCGAATACTTGCACACCAGGGATGTACCATCGGGGGAAAACTTTGCCGAGTGGCAGCTGTAGTCTGAACCCCCGGTCAGAGGCGTGGGCTCCCCCCCGTCCAGCGGAACCTGGTACAGGTGGTAATGAGTCTTGCTGAAAGCCGACTGGTGCAGGTTGACCGTGGCCGAGAACACCAGGCTGTTGCCATCAGGCGCCCACTCGGCCTGCAACCCGTCGCCGGAAAGCGCCGGCACACCGGCAAAACCCGGTCCGGACACCAATTCTGACCCTGCCAGCAGGTTGCGGGCCTCGGCCCCGCCCCGGGCTTCCTGCACCAGCAGGTGGGTCTGGAGATCGTCCCGCCAGCGGTCCCACTGCCGTATGGGAAAAATCTCGTAGGCCGAAGCGTTGTAGTCCAGGTCTTTGCGTCGCTTCTTCTCGGCTGCGTTGGCCTCGTTGTCCGTGGCGCCGGGATAAACCCGGGCCTCGAACGCAATCATGGAACCGTCCGGGCTCCACTTCGGGTTTTTCGCTCCGGTGGCCCAGTCGGTGATCTGCACCGCTTCGCCCGGCCCGGTCATGTCCAGCACGAAGATCTGGGCCGGGTCTTCCTTGTCGCCACGCTTGGCCGAAAATGCAATCCGGCTGCTGTCGGGGCTCCAGGCGGTGCCGCTCTCGGGGGACTTCGTGGCGGTCAGACGACGCGGCTCGGATTTGCCATCTGTGGCCACCACCCACAGGTCGCTCTGATCCCCGTCTTCTTCGTAAGACGGCTCCGCCACCGATACCACTGCCCACTTGCCGTCGGGGCTGGGGACTGGCGTGCCCAGCCGCTTCATCAACCAGACGTCTTCATGGGTAACGGGTCGCAGGGTTTCGTGGCTGTCCGCCCAGGACTGCGAGATGGCCACAAGCGATCCGAGCATCGCCAGGACAGTGACCAGAACAGTGAATCGATTTCGCACCGGCATTTCCTATTTCATTAAAATTCAGGCTGCACATGATACTTCGGGAAACAGCGGCAGTCTCCGAACCGGCGCGAATGGGATACACTGTTACCGAGGCGGGCGTCGTATAATGGTATTACCCTAGCTTCCCAAGCTAGAGACGAGGGTTCGATTCCCTTCGCCCGCTCCACTTTCCCACGATTGCCGCGCGGGTCGCGGCGGGTCTCGAAGGACACGGCAGGCTTGGAAATCTCGGTTCCGGCAGCTTTGAAATCACTCACCATGGCCGGCACCGCGTCGAAGGTCCTGGCGGCATGGAGAAAGAAAAGCGCCGGCGACGCGAGGGCGCTGCTGGACGAACTGTCCAACAACCTCAGGGTCCTGGAGCTGGTGCTCGACGACGGCGTCAGCCTGGGGGATGTGGTCAAGGATCTGTCCACCAGCGAGTACGATCGACTGCTGCGGGAAGGGTTCAATTTCAGCGCATTGAAACGGAAGAGAATCGCCAGGATGGCGTCCCTGGACTCGACTGATCTTCAGCAGTGGCAGGGCAAGGAGACCGGCGCGCTGATCGACGCCATCTACGGCAAGCTGAAAGACATCAAGGTCAAGTTCCCTCACACGGCAAACAGCTCGAAGTACCGCTGGAACGTCAGGGCGCAGAATATTCGGAAACGGATCTGGCTGCTGGCCAGGCACCTCAGCGCCTGACGGAACCTCCCCTGCCGGGAAACGTCAGTAGCGGAAATGTTTGATGGTCTCGCCCTTCTGGCCAATCTCGGTCATGGAGTCCACACCCATGCGCAGGTGCACGTCAGCCCAGTTCTGGGTCACCTTCTTGTCCATGGCCTCGGTCTTGACGCCATCCGGGGTCACCGGCACGTCGGACACCAGCAGCAGGGCGCCGCGGGAGATCTGGTTCTTGTGGCCCACGATGAACAGGGTGGCGGTTTCCATGTCCACGCCGATGCTGGTGGTCTCCCGGAGACGCTCGTGGAACTGCTCGTCGTGCTCCCACACCCGGCGGTTCGTGGTGTAGATCACCCCGGTCCGGTAATCGTGGCCTTCCTGGTGAATGTGGTCGGAAACGAACTTATGCAGTTTGAACGATGGCAGGGCCGGCACCATGGGGTCCAGGTAGTCATCGCTGGTGCCCTCACCCCGGATGGCGGCGATGGGCAGTATGAAATGGCCAATCTCGGTAGATTTTTTCAGGCCGCCGCACTTGCCCAGGAACAGCACACCCTTGGGCTGCACGGCGGTTAGCAGGTCCATGATGGTGGCGGCCTGGGAGGAACCCATGCCGAAATTGATGATGGTGATGCCATCGCTGTTGGTGGACGCCTGCATGGGGCGTCCCTCGCCGTACACCTCGCAGCCGAACCAGTCGGCAAAAGTGCGGACGTAGTTGTCGAAGTTGGTCAGCAGGATGTAGTCACCAAATTTGTCCAGCGGCATGGACGTGTAGCGTGGCAGCCAGTTCTGCGTGATTTCCAGCTTGGTCAGCATGATCTTCTCCCCTTGCAGCCAGCCTGGTCCGGAACCTGATCAGGCGTTTGGTGGGGCGCGATGATAACACGCAGGGATCACCGGGAGGCGCGGCAGCGACGGCCCAAAAAATCCCGGCATATCCCCACCCCAAGTGCCTCCGATTCCCGTAGAATGGCCGCAACTCGGAATCTCCGCGAACCAGCACAGAATCAGCATAACCGAGGGAATGAAAAAACCCACGCCATTTCCCGCCGACCAGTCCGGGCGACGCCGCGTGCGAAGCTTCGTGCTGCGGGAGGGCCGCATGACCCGGGCCCAGCGATCTGCGCTGGACCGGCTGTGGGATCGATTTGGGCTGGACGCCGGACAGATTCTGGACTGTGCGGAGCTGTTCGGCCGGACCGCACCGGTCATCCTCGAGATCGGGTTCGGTAACGGAGATGCCCTGTGCCACATGGCCCTGGCCGACCCCAACGCGGACTTTGTCGGCATCGAGGTACACCGGCCTGGAATTGGCAGCGCGCTGCTGAAGCTGGAGCAGAACGAGGCAACCAACGTGCGCGTGGCCTGCGCCGATGCCGCGGATCTGCTGGAAAGCCGGATCCCGCCGGGCTCACTGGCCGGAGTGCGGCTCTACTTCCCGGACCCCTGGCCCAAGAAAAAGCACCATAAGCGCCGCATCGTCCAGGACGCCTTTGTCCGGAACGTCCACACGGCGCTGGAAACCGGCGGTGTGTTTCACCTGGCCACGGACTGGGCGCCCTATGCCGAGCATATGCTTGAAACCCTGGCGCGCCACGACGGCTTCCGCAACCTGGCCGGGCCCGGTAATTTTTCGGAACGGCCGGACTGGCGCCCCCAGACCCGCTTCGAGCGACGCGGCCTGCGGATGGGCCACCAGGTCTTTGACCTGCTGTTCGAAAAGTCCGCAGTCACCACATCCCCGCCGCTGCGGGCGTCCATCAATAGTCCAGGTTAGGGATGGAAGCGGATCTCATCCTGACCCGTGAAATGCTGCTGGTGATGGCGGTGCTGGGATTCACCATCGTCATGTTTGTCCTGGAGGTCTTCCGGGTTGACGTTGTGGCCATCTCCGCCATGGTGATCCTGGGCCTGCTGGAAGTGCTGCCGCCGGAACAGCTGTTCAACGGTTTCGCCAGTAACGCGGTGATCTCAATCATCGCGGTGATGATCATCGGCGCCGGCCTGGACAGGACCGGGGCCATGGGCCAGGTAGCCTCGGCCATCCTGAAGATCGGCGGCCGGACGGAGGCCCGCATCGTGCCGCTGGTGTCCGGCACCGTGGGCATCATCTCGGGCTTCATGCAGAACGTCGGCGCCACCGCCCTGTTTCTGCCGGTGATCAGCCGCATCGCGTCGCGCAGCGGCCTGGCATTGAACCGTCTGCTGATGCCCATGGGGTTCTGCGCCATCATGGGTGGCACCATCACCATGGTCGGGTCTTCTCCCCTGATCATGCTGAATGACCTGATCGAAAACTCCAATCGGAACCTGCCGCCCGGCGCCGACACCCTGACCACGTTCAACCTGTTCTCGGTCACACCTATCGGCCTGTCGCTGCTGGTCACCGGCATCGGATTTTTCCTGCTGTTCGGGCGCTTCCTGCTGCCCGCGGGGCAGACCGTGGAGCCCAGCCGGCCTGGCCGGACCAAAAACTACTTTGCCCAGGTCTACGGCGTCCAGGGAGACGTTTACGAGCTGCTGGTGACCTCCGAGAGCACCCTGGTGGGTATGTCGGTGGGAGAAGCCGAAACCGAGGAGCACGCGCCGTTTTTTATCGCCATTCGCAACGGCGACGACCGCCACCTGGCACCGGCCGGCGAAGAGATGATCTGGGTGGGGACGGTGCTTGGCGTGATGGGCGAGCGCGACCGGGTCGAGGCCTGGGCCGCCGAGCGGGAGCTGATCGTGCGGCCGCGCCTGTCCAACTTCGGTGCCCTGCTCAATCCGACCCGTGCCGGCATCGCTGAGGCGGTGATCGCGCCGGGATCCAAACTGATGGGCCAGTCTATTGCGGAACTCAGAATCCGCAAAGCCTATGGTTTCAGCGTGCTGGGTCTGCAGCGAGCGGACGAGGTGATCCTGAAAGATTTCCGCGATATGAAACTGCAGGTGGGAGACACCCTGATCATTCACGGCACCTGGCGGGACCTGGGCCGGGTTTCCCGGGAGCGGGATTTTGTACTGGTCACCGACGTGCCCAAGGAAGAACAGCGGCCCCACAAGGTGGGTTGGGCCCTGCTGTTTTTCAGCATCGCCATGGGCATGATCATCTTTTCAGATTTCCGTCTGTCTGTATGCCTGCTGGTAGGCGCCATCGGCATGATCATCACCGGCGTGATCAACATGGACGAGGCCTACGCCGCGGTCAGCTGGAAAACCGTGTTCCTGCTCGCCAGCCTGATTCCCCTGGGCCTGGCCATGGACACCACCGGCACCGCCGCCTGGCTGGCACAGGAGGCCCTGGCCCTGATCGGCGATGTGCCGATCTGGGTACTGCAGGCCTTCATCGCCGTCATGACCACCTTTTTTACCCTGGTCATGTCCAACGTTGGCGCGGCCGCGCTGTTGGTACCCCTGGCCATCAACATTGCCCTGGCGGTGGGCGCGGATCCGGCGGTATTTGCGCTGATCGTCGGCATCGCTGCCTCCAACGCTTTCCTGATTCCCACCCACCAGGTCAGTGTGCTGATCATGGGCCCGGGGGGCTACAGCGTCTCGGATTTCCTGAAAATCGGCGGACTGATGACCATCGTATTCCTGGTGGTCATCCTGGTGGCGATCAATGTCTTCTACTGACCGTCTCGATCGGTTTTTCGGACGCTGACGACGGTGTATTCGCCTTCAATGGTAGTGGGCTCCTGGGAGCCACCGGGATGCTTGCGCCGACGCCACCAGCGGCGCACGGCCAGGATGGCAGACGCCAGAACGGCCAGTCCAGCGACCACTGCCAGCACCACCAGCCCGAGAAAAAATGCCAGCACCAGCATGCCAATGCCGGCGATGACCGCCATTACGGTCATCAGCGGACCCGGCTTGTTGGCCGGCCCGCCCAGGTGGAAATCCGGTTTGAATCGATTGTCCAAGACTGATTCCGTTACAGCGTGCTGTAAAAACTTGGGGCATCCCGGATGAACACAAGGCCTGCCCGTGACTGAAACGCGCCAACTGTTATGCAGTATGGACCAAATTGCCGACGGCGGCGCGGTTGAGGTCCGGGTCCCGGGACCGCCTGTGCGCTTCGTGGCGCTGTTGCGCCGCGGAGACCAGGTGCTGGCGTTTGCCAATGCCTGCCCCCACGCCGGCAGACCGATGAACGTCGCTCCCGACAAATTCCTGTTCAGCCCAGAGGGCGAACTGGTCTGCGCAGTTCACGGCGCCACCTTCAGGCTGCCGGACGGAGAGTGCGTGGCGGGACCCTGTGTCGGGGCGAGGCTGGAGGTCTTTCCGGTGGAGGTCGAAGACGGCCAGGTTTTCGCCGGACAGGGGTAAATACGAGGGCAAGTGGGTCCATAAATGGGCTATCATCTCGCGCGCGATCAACACAACAAAAGCATTCAAGCTTGATCTGATTCCTGCGCTTTCGAAGGAGGGCATCGTGGCGCATACATCTGCAATCCTGCCGGTTAGAACCGGTGCTTACCCTGAATTGACGCCGGTGGCGGTGCTGGTGGGCTACCTGCTCGGCGCCATTATCGCCATCAGCATCGGCTACGCCTCGCTCAAGCTGGGGTTCTCCATCGAAGGATCGGAGCTGGCGGCCATCCTGGGGTTTGCCATTTTGCGGGGCATGCTGCGTCGCTCCAGCATCATCGAGAACAATATCGTTCAGACCGTGGCGTCCGCGGTCAACGGGGCGGCATCAGGCATGATGTTTTCAGTGCCCGCGCTTTTCATCCTGGGAGAAACCGGATTTGACCCGGTCATCATGACCTTTGGCTGCATCGCCGGGGCTTTCCTCGGCATTGCATTCATCATTCCGCTGCGCAAGCAGATGATTGACTTCGAGCGCCTGACCTACCCGGGCGGCGTTGCTGTCGCCACCATCCTGAAGTCCCCGGGTGCCGGCATGCGCAAGGCCTTCTACCTGATTGGGGCGGCCGTGGTTGCCGGTGTGATACACGCCATCATCCTGTGGGGTTTCCCGGATTACGAGTACTACAACCTGGGTGAAGTTCTGGGTCTGCCGACCTATATGAACGCCATCTGGTACGTCTCGCTGCTCACCATCGGCGTAGGCTATATCGCCGGTAAAGGCGGGTTTGCTTTCATCATCGGTGGTTACGCCTGCTACTGGCTGATCGCGCCCATGCTGTCCGGCTTTGACCTTTTCCCTCTCGATCCGGCCAGCGGGGAGGTGATTCGCGAACCAGGGCTGCTGCGAGTGGCGATATACCGTCCGGTGGGTATCGGCATGCTGATCGGCGGTGCCATCACCGGCGTGATCCTGGCACTGCCCCTGATCGTCAATGCCGTCCAGAGCATGCAGGACGCGGCCAAGTCCGGCGCTGCCCTGTCCCGGGACGAAATGCCCATCAAGCTGCTTTACATGGCCATCGGCGCCGCCGCCGTGGTGCTGTGCATCATCGCGTTCCTGTCCACCGAAGAAATGGGGTTGGGCCGAGGCATCGTCATGGCGGTGGTGGGCACCCTGTGGATCTGGGTGGCCGGGGTCATCCTGTCCGAAGCCATTGGCCGTACCAACTGGTCACCGTTGTCCGGCATGACTCTGATCGCGGTAACTATTCTGATTTTCATCGCCAGCGGCATGGCCGACAGTGCCGCCATCGTGGCGGCGGTGATGGTGGGTGCCGCGTGCTGCGTGGCCATGTCCCAGGCCACCGACCTGATGCTGGACCTGAAGACCGGCTACCTGGTGGGGGCAACGCCGCGGATGCAGCAGATGGGGCAGTTCCTGGGAGCGTGGCTGGGACCGATCCTGATCATGGCGCTGATTTTTGTTCTGCATGAAGCCTACACCCTGGGCAGTGACGACCTGCCGGCACCCCAGGGCCAGGCCCTGGCCAGCATGGTCAGCGGCGTCCTGGGTGGTGATGTCCCCCTGGCCAAGTACATTGCCGGCGCCATCCTGGGCGCCCTGCTCAGCGCCACCTCCGGCGGGCTGGGGATTACCGTGGGCCTGGGCTTCTACCTTCCGTTTGCCATCGTACTGACCTACAGCCTGGGGACCTTCCTCCGGCTGTTTACCGACTGGCGGCGCGGCGAACGATTCGCCGATGACATCGGCATTCCGGTGGCCGCAGGACTGATCGTAGGTGAGGCTCTGGTCGGGGTGAGCTACGCCATCATGATTATCGTGCGAGGACTCTGAGATGGTTGCTTTGGCATATGCGCTGATTGTGCTGGGTTTCCTGGGCGGTGCCTTTGTCGCGTCCCTGGACCCGCTGATGGTGAACTGGACCTGGTTCGCGGGCCCGGTTGTCGGCGGCATTGTCGGTGTGGTCATGTTGCGCCGGGGCAAACGCCAGGCAGCATCCGCCAGCGAACGGCTGGAGCAGGACATCGGCATCCTGGAAGACAGCCTGAACAATATCGTGGCCAACCTGGAAACCCTGGCAGCCAATACCCATCTGCCGGTGTACGAGGCGCGCTTCGAGATCGACCGCCTGTTTCGCAAAGACCTGATCCAGTTTGTGGACGCCCGGGAGAGCGTCATTCACCGGCACGGACTCAAGGCCTACGCCGACCTGATGAGCGCCTTTGCGGCGGGCGAGCGTTACATCAACCGGGTGTGGTCTGCATCGACTGACGGCTACGTGGACGAAGTTCGCGCTTACCTGGACCGCGCCCACACCCAGTTCATCGAAGCCCAGTCCAAGTTCGCAGCACTGAAAAGCCGGCAGGTCTAGCCTCGAGAGCAAAAAAAGAACCGGCGCCGAACTGGCGCCGGTTGAGACCGAAGACACCATTCCGGGCCTTCGGCAGGGACCCCTGCTTCCACACTGTTTGGGTGCCTTTACTCTTTATATAGCGAGAAATAGGGGGAAATCCGGACATTCAATTCCGGAATTACACCCTGACCCGCCTGCTTGCCACACCCTGGCCCCTGCCGTGCCACCCCGTTGCCATGTCCGCCGGGCAGGCTGTGATCATGAAACAAAGACACCACCGCTCATCCCGCCGCCTCGGCACCTGGTTTCTGCTGGTAATGGTGGTCCCGGCGGGCGTTGCCGGCTGGATGCTGCGCCCCGATACGGCCCACCCGGTGGCCCGGTCCATGGGCCAGGTACTGCAATACGAGTACGCCGACCATCTGCCGGAATGGGCCATACCGATCACCCGACAGTTCGTCCAGGAGCCGTCCTATCAGTGGGTAGCAGCCACCGCCGACCTGAACCAGGACGGGCGGCCGGAACTGTTGATTGCGCCGGCACCCCGGATATCGGACCTGTTTATACCGGACACCCCCCTGCGACTGGTGACCCAGGATGACCACGGCGAGTGGCAAATGATCGATACCGGCGTGTCCTGCCGCCCCCCGGCGCTGGGCAGTTTCCTGGCCAACGGCTACTGGGACCTCCCCTGCCACACACGACGCAGCAGGGTCATCCTGCGATGGAACGGAAGCCGCTACCGGGGCGCCTAAGCGACGGGCGCGCGGCGCTCACGGGGCGCGGATGGTCACCAGAGGGTGGTAGCGGGCACCCGACGACCCGAGTTCACTGCGGAACAGGCAGATCCGGTCACAAACCAGTGAGTGGGCCAGCCGGATCTCCGGCGGCCGGGTGATCGGTTTCCTGTTGCGCGACCGCGCCAGCGTCAGATGTGGTTTCAGCGGCCGCCGGTCAAACGCCACCCCGGCTGCATCGGCGTCCTTCCCCAGAAGCGAAGCCCAGCGGGACAGCGCGTCGCTGGCGTCAAAGCACACCGCCAGCAGCGCTGACCGGCGCGACGGAAAGGGCCGGACGCCGTCGACGGTCAGCGTCAGCTTGCCGGACCACGCGTGCTGTCTGCCGCGTTGAATCAGCTGCTGCACCCTGGGCACCGCCACATCACCGAAAAAACACAGCGTGACATGCCAGTTCTCCCGCGGTGTCCAGCGCAGTCCAGCGTGTGCCTGGTGTCCGGCCAGGGCGCGGGCCAGGCCGACACTGCTGGAACGGGTGAGGACCGCCCCCCAGAAGCACCGCCAATGTGTTTCAACTCCGTTGCCCATGTTCGACCCCATCTCCGCAGGAAGTAGGCTACACTGACCCAGGCTGCGATGCCTGTGCGGCGGCCGCACCATTGACTCCAGAATGGGGGAATTCGGAATGGATCACGGGGCTCATCTGAGGCAAAACACCCGGTCGCTGGCGGCGGAAGAGATACTGTTCCGGGAAGGCGAGTCCGCGGATTGCGCCTACATCATCGAGGAAGGCCGGCTGGAGATCACGACCCAGTCCGAGGGCGAAAGCGTTTTCATCTGTTTTCTTGAAGCCGGCGAGATTGTCGGCGAGATGGGGGTCATCGACAGCGCGCCCCGCACGGCCACCGCCAAGGCGGCCGACCCTACCCGCCTCACCGTGGTAACGCGTGAGCAACTCACCGAGCGCATTGCCCAGGCCGACCCCATTCTCAAGCTGCTGGTCAAGATCCTGCTGGACCGTTATCGAAGCGGGCTCAATACGGTAAAAGGGGAATCCCCCATCAGCGGCGACGGCGAGCTGATCTCCGAGGAGGTGGTCGGGGAATACATTCACCACGGTATCGACAAGATCCGGCTGGAGGCCGAGCTCAAGGAGGCCCTCAAGCAGGAGCAGCTGGAGGTGTTCTACCAGCCGCTGCTGGACGTCCAGTCCCGCAAGGTCGCAGGCTTCGAGGCGCTGACCCGCTGGCGCCATCCCAGCCGCGGCCAGATTTCGCCGGGGCTGTTCATCACCCTGGCCGAGGAAACCAGCCTCATCGTACCCGTTGGCCTGTTCGTGTTCGAGCAGGCCTGCAAAACCCTGGTGGAGTTCCAGAGCCAGGCCGGCAGCCCGGAAATCCCCATATTCATGAGCATCAACGTGTCAGGACGGCAGATAGCCGACCCCAACTTTATCGACCATGCCGCCGAGATCACCAGCCGTTACCAGCTGGATCGCGGCCAGATCAAGCTGGAGATCACCGAGAGCCTGGCCGTGGATTTTGAATTGACGGAACGCTGGATTGAGCACGCCCACGAGCTGGGGTTCCAGGTGTCGCTGGATGATTTCGGCACTGGCTACTCCAGCCTGCATACGCTGTACCGCCTGGACCTGGACTTCGCCAAGATCGACCAGGCCTTCATCAAACCTCTGGATGACGAACCGCGCAGTCGGGAGCTGCTGCGGGGCATTATTCGCCTGATGCGCGGGCTGGGATTGCGCATCGTGGTTGAAGGCGTGGAGCGGGGTACCCAGCTGGATTACGTGACCGAGCTGGGCTGCGACTACGCCCAGGGGTTTCTGGTTGGTTACTCGCTCAACAGCGCCGACGCGCTGCAGCTGCTGGAAGACGGCCCGGACCTGGAAACCGACGCCTTATAATCGGGCGCCGGCATCAGGCTTTCCTGTCGTCGTTTTTCCCAGCGGCTGCCACCTCCTCGGTGACCCGCTGTTCGATGCGCTGACGCAGCTTGCCTACGCCTTCGTTCAGCCGATCCAGCGAACCGTCGATGGTGTCCTTGGCTGACGCCGTGATACCACCGCGGTCGTACTGCTCCTTGATGCGCTGCTCCAGCCGGCCGAACAGTTCGTCGATGCCAGGGTCTTCTTCCGGGCGCCCGAACAGATTGATCCAGCTTTCAGTCTTGCGGCCGAAGTCCAGCACCTTGTTGAACAGCCGGGCCGGGTTGCCAGGTTCCATCACAAGGCCGGCGAGGGCCGCCACCAGGCTGACCGGAATCATCAGAGCATCCCGCAGGCCGTCCACCACCAGTTTGGCCTGAAACTTCAGGACATCCCGGAACAGCACCCACCGGCTGTCATCGCCAACGCTGTCAGAATCCTGGCCGGAATCGGCCAGAGATCCGGTCCCGGTTTCCGACCCGGCATCCCGGGGCGTTTGTTCCGACAACGGGTTTTCTTTATCGTCCATCTTTTACTCACCAGACCAGACACATGATCAAAGCCATTTGGAACAGTACTGAAATTGCCGCCAGCACGGACACCGTCACCGTGGAAGGGAATCACTACTTCCCACCGGGCGACGTCAGCGCCGAGCACCTTCAACCCAGCGACACGCGAACTCACTGCCACTGGAAGGGTGAAGCGCACTATTATCACGTGGTGTCGGGGGATCAGGTCAATCGGGATGCCGCCTGGTTCTACCCGGATCCCAAGGATGCCGCTGAACACATCCGTGACCATATCGCGTTCTGGCGCGGTGTGCAGGTCATCGACACCGAGAACTGAAACACGGAAGTGGCCTCAGGGCGCCGCTAAACTCATGATTTTATAACGAAGGTTCGGGTAGAATGTCCGCAAGGTTCGTGGGAATTTGGGATGGAAGACAGTAGCAACGGGACCCTGCTGGTCACCCGCTATTATTGGTTTCTGCCGGCCATAGCCGCGGGATTCCTGATGCTGCTGGCACCGCAGCCCTGGGCGCCGATCCTGCTGTTCGTCAATCACGCGGTATATGTGTGGGGTGCACGCATGCTGCTGGCACCGCCGCGCGAGGGGTTGGTGCTGTCCCGACTGGTCGGCCAGGTCCTGTTTCAGCTTTTCTTTGGCCTCGCCGCGGGCCTTTTCGTCGGCGTTCCCCTGGCCCTGGCCATGCCCGACTGGGACCTGGTATCCATCGCCGTTCTGGCCGCCTCATCCGCTGTCTTCCTGCTCATCGCACTGAAGCTCTGGCCGGCCCACGGATCCATCGTTACCGACGATGATCCTCAGCTCAACAACCCGGTCAGCGCTGCCGCCCGCGGTTGCCGGGTCGCCTTGTCGCTGACCCGGGAACGCCTGGAAACCACCCTGGAAGGCATCCCGGTGCTGGGCGGTGCGCTGATTCTGGGCGCGGCCCCGGTGGCGCTGTACTACCTGGTGGCCGGTTTGGATCCGGCGGCATTTTTCGGCGCAGCCGCCGCCTACCTGTTCCTGCTGGCGCCCTGGGTTTCCTGGTTTGTGGTGTCCGAGGTACTGCGCGTCGTCCAGATCGAACCGGAGGCGGCGCCCGCTGAACCCGCTCCCCCGCCAGCTGAGACCCAGATCATGACGCCAGCCGATACTATTGCCGCAACACCGGTGTTTGCGCAGCCACAGACCGAGGCAGACCCGCTGCTGCTGGCAGCAACGAATTGCGACATGACGGCCATGCAAAACGCCGTGGACCGCGGCGCCAACGTGAACGTCACGGGGGATAAAGCGGTCACCCCCATCATCCTTGTGGTTCAGAGCCAGCACGCGGACCGCGAGCGGGCCATCCAGTGGCTGGTGGAACAGGGCGCAGACCCTAACGCCGCAGATTTGTCCCGCAACACCCCGCTGCACCACGCGGTGCACCTGGGAGATCTCACTGCAACCTCTACCCTGCTGAAATGGGGCGCCAGCATGCTGCTGGAAAACAATGAACAGATGTCGCCCCTGGCCGCCGCCTGTGACGCCGCCCAATGGACCGCGGCCAAAGCCCTGATTGACGCCGGCGCAGCGGTCAAACCCGACCGTGGCGTATCCCCGCTGCATGCTGCGGCCATGCAGAGTGATGACGACCCCGCCGGCATCGAGATGCTGCTGAAGGCCGGCGCCAAGGTGAACCAGTCCGGCAAGCTTGGCCGCACGGCGCTGATGGGCGCAGCGCTCAAGGGCAATGCTCAGATTGCCGATACGCTGCTCAAAGCGGGCGCCGACATCAATGCCCGGGACGACTTCGGCAACACCGCTCTGATGGAGGCCTCCCGCTCCGGCGCCAACCCGGTGCTGGAACGATTCGTGTTCTGGAACCCGGAGACAGAGCCCCGGGACAAACCGGGCCGGACCGCGCTGCTGGTGGCCGTGTCATCGCGGCGCTCCAACCCGGAGACCATCCGACTGCTGATTGCCATGGGCGCGGACCCTGATGTCAGGAACCGGGAGGGCCGCGAGGCGGCGGACCTGGCGGCCGCGGCCGGGCGCTGGCGCGTGGCCAAAGCCCTGGGATACAAGGAAACCGCCACAACAGTCATGTCGCCCAACCGGCTCAAGGCCGAGCCGGAAGAACAGGCCGATGACGCTTTGGTCATCGACCTGCGCCGGTTCCAGACTAACGAGGACATGGAATGGGCGCAGCGCCAGATGGAAAACCGCAGCCGGACCCAGTTGGAAGCAGCCACAACAGTCATGGCCGCGGTGACCGCTTCGGCCGTCAGCCCGTCCCCGGCGCCGGAGCAGCAGGAATCGGATGAGCCGCCAGCCGAGCCTTCGGAACTGGCTGACACCGGTGCCGAAGATGAAGTCGCGGAACCCTCCAGGGACGAGTCGGATTTCAAGCTGGTTGGCGAAGTGCTCGAGTACCCAACAGGAAAGTCCCTGAGTCAGGACCAGGCTGAAGCGGACAGCGACTCACTACCAGCCGACGAGCCTCCCGCCACCGATGAGCCCGCGCTCGAGGCCGTGGAGCCGGTCGAGGCGGAGCCGGTAGAGCTGGAGCCGGTCGAACCGTTGGAATCCGAGGCCGCCGGGGACGAAGCACCCGAGCATGCCGAGATATCCGTCGTGGATATCAACCTCCATCAGGTAGAACCCGAGGTCGAGGAGCCGGCCGAGGAAGAACATTCCGACGGACTCAGCCAGGTAGTGGACCTAGGAGATGCCGACGAAGCGGCGATAGACCAGGGCAAGTCCGGAGTTTTTGAGGATCCCCAAGCTGACGAGAAGCGGCAGGCCGGCTACACAGCCCTGCTGGAAGCCGCCACCAGCGACGACATCGAGCAGATGAAAGTCGTGCTGATGAGCCAGCCCGATGCCCCGGAGTGGTGGCTTTCCTCGGCCTTCCTCAACGCCGTCGCCAGTGGCGCCATCGTGGCCCCGCGCTGGCTGCTGGACAATGGCCTGAACCCCAACGCCCGCGGGGAATCGGGTCAGGCCCTTCTGGACTGCCTGGTGCAGCAGTCTCCAGCACCGCTGGACATTATCGGTCACCTGCTGGAGCAGGGCGCCAGGGCCGAACCTGCCGGGCTGCACCTGGTGTGGCTCAGCGGTTATGCCTGTCACCAGCACGATATGCCGGCAGACAAACTGGACGAAGACCACGAAGCAGCCCTGACCGGCCTGATACCGCGAATGATAGAGCGAGGCGCCGATCCTGAGCTGCAGGACCGCCTGGGCAGAACCGCGCTGCATTGGGCGGTGGCCCACCGCAGCCTGCCCTATGTTGAAGCGCTGCTGAATCACGGATTCGACGTCAATGCCCGGGATGGCGGCGGCAACCCGCCGCTGATCTGTGCCATGGATGCTGAACGGCCTCAGCAGATGGGCATCCTTCGATCCCTGATCAAACATGGCGCGGACCCGAAGCTGGCCAACGACGAAGGCTCCACGCCCATGGCCCTGGCCATGGCCGCGGACGACGCGACCATTCAGAAGATCCTGATGATGGGCAAAGGCCAGAGCCAGGCCCGCGAGGCGCCTGACCAGAAGAAGGATGACCTGGTGGCGGCCGCTGCCGAGGGCAACCTGGGCCGCGTCAAGCGGCTGCTGGCGACCGCTGCCGACGTGGACCAGCGCGACAAGCAGGGCTGTACCGCGCTGCTGCGGGCGGCGGGTGGCGGCCATCCGACGGTGGTCACCTCGTTGCTGGCAGAGGGTGCCGACGCTGAACTGGCCGCATCCAACGGCACCACGCCCCTGGGTGCCGCCGTGCTCGGTGATCACCGGGAGATTGTCAAGCTGCTCGTGGACCGGGGCGTTCCGGTTGATCAGCACCAGCGTTTTGGGCTGACGCCGTTGATGCTCTCCGCCGCGCGCTGGAACCCCCGAATGACCCAGCTGCTGATCCGAATGGGCGCAGCCGTTGATCACCGTGACGAAATGGAAGGCACGGCCCTGATGGCGGCCGTCCAGAATGCCCTGGTCAGCGACCGCCGCGAACAGGGCGAGCAGACCGTGCATGCACTGATTGCCGCGGGTGCGGACGTGAACGCGGCCAATGACGAAGGTCAAACTGCCCTGATGCTGCTGCTGGGAGTGCGCTCCCGGGACGAGGCCCGGGAAGAACCGGCGTCACTTTCCGAATTGACCCGCATGCTGGTGGAGGCTGGAGCCGACCTGGACAGCCAGGACCTGACTGGCTGGTCGGCGCTGCATGCCGCCGCTGCCCACGGTTTCCTGAATCCCACCCGGGATCTGCTTAATGCCGGCGCCAGCAAACGGCTGCGCGACATCAACGGTCTGTCCGCCTGCGACCTGGCCATGGACCACAGTCACGACAAGCTGGTCGACCTGTTCCTGTCATCCTGAGCCCGTGCAATCCCTGGGACCCGCAATCGCCAGTCAACTAGGGCTGGATGGCGATTCCAGTCATTGCCGCCGCGTAGCCGGTGGCGACATCAACCAGGCCATGGAACTTCGCTTTGGCAACCAGCGCTTTTTCGTCAAGTATCACCCGGGCGGCGACCCGGCCATGTTCGAAACGGAAGCCGCCGCGCTGAAAGAGATAGCCGCGACCGGCACCGTCCGGGTACCGCAACCGGTGCTGAATGGCGAACTGGACGGCACCCCTTACTGCGTACTGGAGTGGCTGGACCTGGACGCCAAGTCACCGCGGTCCGATGCCGCCCTGGGACAGCAGCTGGCCCGGTTGCACCAGCAACCCCAGCCGTACTTCGGCTGGACCCGGGATAATTTCATCGGGTCCACCCCCCAGCCCAACGCCCGGGAGGATTCCTGGTTGACATTTTTTCGGGACCAGCGAATCGGCCATCAGCTGGACCTGCTCGGTTCCCGTGGCGCGCCGCGCTCACTGTTGCGCAGCGGCCGTCGGCTGATGGACGACATGGACCGTTTCCTGGGGGATTACCGGCCGGTCCCGGCACTGCTGCATGGCGACCTCTGGGGCGGCAACTACGCGGCGCTGAGCGATGGCGACGCGGCCATGTTCGATCCGGCCTCCTACTACGGCTGCCGCGAAGCGGACCTGGCCATGACCCGTCTGTTTGGCGGCTTTGGCGGTGATTTCTACCGGGCCTACGAAGAGCAGTACCCGCTGGAGCGGGGAAGCCAGCAGCGGCTCCCGCTGTACCAGCTTTACCACGTCCTCAATCATGCCAACCTGTTTGGCGGCGGCTACCTGGGCCAGTCCCAGCGGCTGCTGGATCGGCTCAACGGGACCTGAAATGGACCGCAGCGTTTCCAACGCGGAGCTGGGTGCCCTGTTGTTTGCCTGCCTGGCGGTTATCGCCTGGTCGGCGGTGGACCCTGCGGACCGCGCCACCTGGTGGCTGGAGGCCCTGCCGGTGCTCATCGCGATTCCACTGATGTGGTTCACCCTGGACCGGTTCCCGCTGACGCCCCTGACCTACCGGCTGATATTTGTGCACTGTGTCATCCTGCTGGTGGGCGCCCACTACACCTACGCCCAGGTGCCCCTGGGATTCTGGTTCCAGGACCTGCTGGACCTGCAGCGCAATCACTACGATCGACTGGGGCATATTGCCCAGGGATTCATTCCAGCCATGCTGGCGCGGGAAATCCTGCTGCGGACGTCGCCGCTGCGCCCAGGCCGGACGGGTGGCTGGCTGTTTTTCCTGGTGGCATGCGTCTGCCTGGCCTTCAGCGCCTTTTACGAAATGATCGAATGGTGGGTGGCGGTCATTGCCGATGAGGAAGCCAGCGCTTTCCTGGCAACTCAGGGCGATATCTGGGACACCCAGTGGGACATGTTCCTGGCCCTGTGCGGTGCCATTGCCGCCCAGCTGCTGTTCTCGCCTGCCCAGGACCGCATGCTGCACCAGATGGGGATGCCGGAAGAGTGAGAAAGCGGCACCGGGCTGTCACAAAATCATGAGAATTAGGTGTTCGACTTCAAACCATTAGCGCCACTCCTTGCAATTTGAATGGACTTTTGATGGAGTGGCAAAAACCAGGGACCACAATGCTTATGCCCGATTTGCGACTGGAAGTTCTTCGGACAGACGTGGCTGGGATGCCCATCGAGTGGATCGATTACCAGCAGGCGGCAAAATACCTTTCTCTCGGCGTTGTGGTTTACTCCATTGGATCAGTGGTCTATCGAATCCACGGCGGCATCAGCGCCAGCACCGGCCTGCGCAGCTATGTTGATGTCAATGCCATCATTGCCACCAAGGGCGTCAACCCCGAGAACAATCATCGCCGGAAGAACTACGTCCCACCGCTGACCAATCGTGCGCTGTTCAAGCGGGACCAGAACCTGTGCCTGTACTGCGGTAACCGGTTCCAGGTACGGGAACTTTCCCGGGACCACGTGACGCCGCTGTGCCACGGTGGCGTGGACCACTGGAACAACGTCGTCAGCGCCTGCAAGCGCTGCAACAACCACAAGGCGGGACGCACCCCGGAGCAGGCTGGCATGGAGCTTCTGGCCATCCCGTTCTCGCCCACCCATGCCGAGTACGTTTACCTGCAGGGCAAGCGCATCCTGGCTGACCAGATGGACTTCCTGCTGGCGCACTTTCCCCGCAACAGCCCCCTGCTGAAGCGTATCCGCAACAGCCAGACCCACTGACAGCCACAGGCCACGCCCCGCGGTTGAGGCGGGCCGCCCCTCCGGGTTAATCTCGGGGTTTCAAGCCAGTCAAGACCCCAAGTGCCCGCCAACCAGGACCTGTTTCTCATCGACGCCAGCGTATACGTCTTCCGGGCGTATTTTTCCATCTCGCCCGAACTGGAAGACAACGACGGCAATCCCACCAACGCCGTTTACGGCTTCACCGGGTTCCTGCTGTCGCTGCTGGAGCAGCTGCAGCCCACCCACATGGCCGTTGCCTTCGACGAAAGCCTGGAGACGTCCTTCCGGAATGACATCTACCCGGACTACAAGGCCAACCGGGAACCGGCGCCGCTGGAGCTGAAGCGCCAGTTTGCCCACTGCCGTTCCATCGCCGAAGCCCTGGGTGTCGACTGTTTTTCAGACGACCAGTACGAAGCCGACGACATCATCGGCACCCTGGCCCACCGCCACCGGCAACGCGGACTGACGCCCCACATCCTGTCGTCGGACAAAGACCTGGCTCAGCTGATCCAGGGTAAGGAGACGCTGTGGGATTATTCCCGTCAGCAGCGGCTGGACAGCGACGGCATCGAAAAGAAGTTTGGGGTCAGACCCGACCAGATCGCCGATTTCCTGGCCCTGACCGGCGACAGCGTCGACAACATTCCCGGCGTACCCGGTGTCGGGCCCAAATCGGCGTCGGTCCTGCTGAAACATTTTGGCTCGCTGGACCAGGTGCTGGAACGGTCAGAGGAGATCGCGTTCCTGTCGGTTCGCGGGGCCAGGTCCCTGGCGAAAAAGATCGCCGACAATAGCGACGCCGCCAGGCTGTCCCGCCGCCTGACCGGTATCGAGCTGGAGGTTCCCCTGCCCGAACCTGAACCGGAACTGGCGTGGACCACGCCGGACGCGGCTACCTTGAACGAGCTGTTCGATTTCCTGAACTTCGGCAGGCTGCTGCGGCAGCGGGTGGACAAGCTGGCGGCGGGGTAGTCATGGTGTTGAAGAAACCAGTCATGGATTCTTCAACCCCGAAACACGCGATATTCCCTCGGCTCACTCTTCCCAGCCGGCCTCCGGATCCAGGGCCAGCAGAATCTGGGGTGCCACGGTTACCGACTCCAGGGGCTTGCCGCTGCGCGGGTCGTACAGGGCAGAATTACTGTTGGCCACCAGCAGGAACTCACCGTCGGCCACGATTCCCTCGTTGGGCGCGTCCATCCGGGGCTGACCAACCAGAATCGGCTGGGCTTTGGTCACGAGCGTACCGCTGCCGTCCAGTGCCACTCGAAAAACCCGGTTCGGGCTGTTGCCGCTCTGCACCATGATCAGACCGTCCCGGTACCAGTCCAGGGCATCGATGCCGCCCAGGTTGACCTTGGGGTCGGCCCTGACCTGAAAGGCCTTGCTGGAACCCAGTTCAACGGCGAACAGGCCCATTTCATAGTCTGAAAAGTACAGGAAGCGGCCATCCGGAGACGTGGCCAGGCCGCGAAAACTGGTAAAGGTGGGCGCATGAAACACCCGCTCCAGGTGGCGCTTTTCCGGATCCACCCGGAACACCTCGGGTCGGCTGGAGTTGGCCACGTAGACCGACCCGTCCCGGGCCACCGTCAGGTTGGACAATACGTTACGTCCCTGTCCCACCGGCAGCTCGTAGCGGCTTTTTGGTGTACCCGTGTCCAGGTCGAATTCAAAGACGCCGGTGCGACCTGCATCCTGGAACTTGATGTCGCGATAGTGTGGCACCGCAGCGGATGCCACCCAAAGGGAGCGGCGCCCGGGGTCAACAGCCAGGTCGAACACCCCCAGCAGCCCGTTTTCCTCGCTGGCCTCGACCAGGATCTTGCGACTCCCGTCGGCATCCACCGAGAAGATGCTGCCGGTGGTAATGCTGCCGGCCAGCAGCCGTTTGTTTTTCGGGTCCCAGGCCAGGCCGTCGATCAGCAGACCGTCACCCTGGACCGGAATTTCACGGATAACCCGACCGGCTGGCTCCAGGTTTCGTTTGAATCCATCCTGGATAAAACCGTAGAGCTCGAAACCGCGCAGATTGTCGAAGTCCGAGTCCTGGTCGAGGTCAAAGCTCATGCCCTGCCCGGACAGCAGCAGCAGGGTGTTGTAGGCCTCGGATTTTTTGTCCTGCAGGGCGTAGGCCTTGGCCAGTGCATAGTTGTAGGCACCAATCTGGGGCCGCAACTGCACCAGCCGCGCCGCAGCGCGCTCCATGGCGGGATAATCCTCGGCTGCCTGGGCCTGGGCGGCCATGGCAATCAGCCGGGCCGGGCTGGACTCGTTTTCCACCGCCGGCTGGGCAGCCGGCTGATCCTGGGCCCCTGCGGCGCCGGCCAGCAGGGCGAGAATGATGACAGATTTAAGGATGTTCATGAGATTCGGGTTTCCTGCGCTGGACGGGTATATACGACTGATCCAACCAGTATTCAAGGTGCGCCGCAGGCGGGACCGGGATATCACCGACGGCCTCCGCCCCTGCTATGCTTGCTCACCATCTCCAACTGTGAAAAGCAACGATCCTGTGACCACACTTCATCAGGGCAAGTTCCTTGGGCTCCGCGACCGGGACGGCTGGGAGTACTGTTTTCGCACCAACGCCCACGCCGTGGTGGCGGTGATCGCCGTGACTGCCGACAGGGAGCTGTTGTTCACCGAGCAGTACCGTCCGCCGGTGCAGTGCCGGGTCATCGAGTTCCCGGCCGGGCTGGTGGGCGACGACGGTGTGGGCGAAGACCCGGCGACCGCCGGTCAGCGCGAGCTGCTGGAGGAGACGGGTTACCGGGCCGATCAGTTGCAGCTCCTCACCCTGGGCCCTACCTCCGCCGGACTCACCGACGAGGTCATCCATTTTTTCCTGGCTGAGAACGCCCACCAGGTGACCGACGGCGGCGGCGTGGGCGGCGAGGAAATCCAGGTTCACCGGGTGCCGCTGGCAGAGGTGCATGACTGGCTGCGGCGGTGTCAGGCCAACGGTCTGATGCTGGATCCGAAGGTTTACGCCGGGTTGTATTTTCTTCAGCAAAGGGCCTAGTGTCCTGTTGCATCGATGAGCTGGATTTCAGAGCCCGCAGGGCGTGAACCACCAGGCCAGGCGACGCGTGACGACCGCATGCCATTCAATAACGGACCCGCGAACGGCCCACTAAGTCTGCTCCCGGGTGGCCAGGAAGGTCACCTCGGGCCAGCGCTCCTCGGTCAGGCGCAGGTTGACCCGGGTGGGTGCCAGGTAGACCAGCTGCTGGTGGCCATCCAGGGCCAGGTTCAGTTCATTCTTCTTCTTGAACTCTGACAGCATCTTTTCGTCGTCGCAGCGAATCCACCTTGCTGTGGCCACTTCCACGTTCTCGAAGATGGCATCTACCCGGTACTCACTGGCCAGGCGATAAGCCACCACGTCAAACTGCAGGGCCCCCACGGCGCCCAGCACCAGGTCGTTGCCCATCATGGGCTTGAAGAACTGGGTTGCCCCCTCCTCAGAAAGCTGCTGCAGGCCCTTGGTCAGCTGCTTGAGCTTCAGCGGGTCCCGCAGCCGAGCCCGCCGGAACAGCTCCGGCGCAAAGCTCGGAATTCCAGTAAAAGTCAGCTTCTCCCCCTCAGTGAAAGTGTCACCGATGCGCATAGTGCCATGGTTGTGGAAGCCGAGGATGTCGCCGGGATAGGCACTCTCGGCGTGATCCCGGTCCTGGGCCATGAACGTCAGGGCGTTGGCGATCTTGATGTCTTTTTCGATGCGTACCTGGCGCAGCTTCATACCCGGCGAAAAAGATCCCGAGCAGATCCGGACGAAAGCCACCCGATCACGGTGGGCCGGGTCCATATTGGCCTGGATCTTGAAACAGAAGCCGGTGAATTTTTCCTCGCCGGGGTCCACCAGGCGGGACTCCGTCTCGCGACCCTGGGGCGTCGGGGCGTGCTCCACGAAGGCGTCCAGCAGCGGCGTCACGCCGAAGTTGTTGATGGCCGAGCCGAAGAAAACCGGCGTCAGTTCACCCCGCAGATAGGCCTCCTTGTCGAAGGCATGGCTGGCACCCTGGACCAGTTCGATCTCATCGCGCAGCTCAGTGGCCATGGGGCCCAGGGCCTCGTCCAGCTCCGGGCTGTCCAGGCCGTTGATGACCTCGGCTTCCTGGGTCACGTAGTTCTTGCCGGACTCGTACAGCAGCACCTGATCATTCAGCAGGTGGTACACACCCTTCAGGCGCTTGCCCATGCCGATGGGCCAGGTAACCGGGGCGCACTGGATCTTCAGGATGTCTTCCACCTCGTCCAGCAGGTCCACCGGATCGCGGCCCTCCCGATCCAGCTTGTTGATGAAGGTAAAGATGGGCGTGGTTCGCAGCCGGCACACCTCCATCAGCTTGATGGTGCGCTCCTCCACGCCCTTGGCGCAGTCGATCACCATCAGGGCGGAGTCCACTGCGGTCAGGGTACGGTAGGTGTCCTCCGAAAAATCCGCGTGGCCCGGGGTGTCCAACAGGTTGACGATGCGGTCGCCGTAGCGGAACTGCATGACCGAGGAGGTCACCGAAATGCCCCGCTCCTTCTCCATGGCCATCCAGTCCGAAGTGGCGTGACGGGCGGCCTTTCTGGCCTTGACCGTTCCCGCCATCTGGATCGCGCCGCCGAACAGGAGCAGCTTCTCTGTAAGCGTTGTTTTCCCGGCGTCCGGATGGGAAATGATGGCGAAGGTGCGTCGCCGCTGGAGTTCTCTTGCGTGTTCAGACATGAATCAGGTCAGCGGGCTGCCCGTGAGACCAGGCCCAAAAAAGCCGGGCATTATAGGTTAACGCCGGTACTCCAGCCAGCGCCCTTCCCGGGGCGCAGAGCCGGTGGCGGTGCCGTCGTCGAAGCGGAATGGAATCGATTTGAGCTTGCCACCCACGTTGCGCTGAATGACGAAATGCAGGTGGGGGCCGGTCGAGTAGCCCGTGTTGCCGGAAAAGCCGATGAGTTCACCGGCCAGTACCGCGCTCCCCGGCTTCACCGCAACACCCTCCAGCTGGAGGTGGGCGTAAACCGCCATGGTGCCGTCCTCGTGCAGGATGCGCACGTTGTTGGCCCGGGTTCCGTAGCGATCCAAGTCGGTTCCGGCGCCGTAGAAGTCTTCTTCCACGTGCATCACCACGCCTTCCCGGGCCGCCATCACCGGCGTCCCCTTGGGCATGGATATATCCACCGCATGGTAGGACTGGTCGTCATTGTGGCTGGCCGAGCCACCAAACCCCTGGCCTACGAAGTACTTCTTCGTCTGCCGGAACGGCAGCCGGTAGGCGTGGTTTTCGTCGGGAACCGCTTCAGGGTCCCCCGGCACCGTGAAGAACCGCAGCGCGTAGCGGGCCCCCAGGGTATCCACCGCCTGTTTGACGGTGAACAACTGCTCCTCGCCATAGCCCGTCATGACAAAATTGCGCGGCAGAGACGGTTCCGCCACGACGTTTTCCGCCAGGCTGAACTCCACCCGCACCTCGGCCGGACCGCGCCAGTGGTTGAAGAAGTAGTAGCGGCGGTTGCCGGGCGGCCCCTCCTCCCGCACATCCACCATCTTCTTGTTTTCCACCTCGACCAGGCGCTCCTCGACCTCGGCGTCGGTGTCCGGCTTGCGGTCGGTGAAATGCAGTACGCCGTTTTCGTCGCGGTAGGTGTAGATGCGCTTGGCCGCGGCCGGCAACGCCACCGCCAGGCACACCAGAAACACCAATAGAACCCTGGCTTTTGATGTGATCACAAAAGATTTATAACACCAAAAGCGCCAAAGGTTCACAGGCCCCGGCCCCGGCCGGGTGTCTGGTTCAGTTCAGGCGTACGTCGATATCGCCGGCCTGGAGGTCCACCACCATGTCGCAGCGGCCGCTGCCATCGCGCCATTCCATCTGTGCGCCCACCAGCCACGACCGGGGCGCATCGAAGTTTCGGCCGTCCACGCTGAGGCTGGCATCACCGACACCGGCGTCGATGTCCACGCTGCGGTAATCGCTGGTCCTGGCAAAGACGTTGACATCGCCGGCGCCCATGTCCACTTCCACGCAGGCGTTGATGGGACCCACGTGGAGGTCGCCGGCGGTCATGTCCAGGGCGAGCTGGGCGGCTTTGGGCACGTAAATGGTGGCCTGGACCTCGGCGTCCCGGTAGCCGGTGGAAGAGTTACGACTGAGGGTGATGGAAATCGACCCGTCGCGCCGCTCTCGGGTGACGAATGAGACGTCCCGCAGGCGGCGGGCGCAGGCACTGTCTTCACTGGCGCATCGAATCACCAGTTCGGCGGTCAGGTCCTCGCCGTCCGATGCCAGCACGTCCACGTCGCCGGCCGGAATGCGGACGGACACGATGGATCTTTCGTTCACCGGCACCGCCACCTGCCGTTCGGGGCCGATCACGGTGTCCTTGACCCGGGCGTCGATGACGCAGGCCGTGTTGATGCCGCACAGCAGCAGCAGGATCCAGATTCTCATGGGCTTCACTCGGTAAAAACCTACAGACGAAACGATCCGCAACTCGGATAGTTACATTCTGGCCAGCACAGTGCCTGAATCAACCATTGCATTGAAGCGCCGATCGTCATGATTTTTCTGTTTACCGATTTTGGGTATTCCGGCCCCTACGTGGGCCAGATGAAGTCCGTGCTGTATCAGCTGGCACCTCACGCCCGGGTAGTGGACCTGATGCACGACGCCCCGCGGTTCAATCCGCGGGCCTCCGCTTACCTGCTGGCAGCCCTGGCGCCACGCCTGCCCGAAGCCAGCGTGGTGGTTGCGGTCGTGGATCCCGGTGTCGGCGGCGAACGCAAGCCGGTGATCCTACGGGCCAACAGCCTGAGCTTCGTGGGACCGGACAACGGTCTGCTGGAGATCGTGGCGCGGCGGGCCAACGTGGCAGGTTTTTCAGCACTGGTGCCAAACCCCAGGGCCGAGATGTCGTCTTCCTTTCACGGGCGCGACCTGTTCGCGCCGTCCGCGGCCCAGGTGGCCCTTGGCGAGCCGGTAGAGGTGGCTCCCCTGGGACCGGGACCCGGTCGCGACTGGCCCGATGACCTGGCCGAGGTGATCTACATCGACAAATTCGGGAATGCCATGACCGGCCTGCGCGCCAGCATGGCAGGAACCACAGCCACGCTGAATGTCGGCGACATGGCGCTGCGCCGTGCCACTACCTTTTCCGACGTGGCGCGGGGTGAGGCGTTCTGGTACGAGAACAGCAGCGGACTGGTGGAGATTGCGGTGAACCAGGGAAGTGCTGCGGAGGGGCTGCGGATCCAGGTTGGTTCACCGGTGGTACTGGGATAGGCCATTCGCCGTCCTCCTGAACCCTGCTGTCCTGAACTCGATTCAGGACGACGGTAGCTCTCAACACTCAATCACATTAACCGCCAGCCCGCCCCGGGACGTCTCCTTGTACTTGGTCTTCATGTCGGCGCCGGTTTCCCGCATGGTCCTGATCACCTTGTCCAGGGACACGTGGTGCTTGCCGTCGCCGCGCATGGCCATGCGCTGGGCATTCAGCGCCTTGACCGCACCCATGGCGTTGCGCTCGATACAGGGAATCTGAACCAGACCACCGATGGGATCACAGGTGAGTCCCAGGTTGTGTTCCATGCCGATCTCAGCGGCGTTTTCCACCTGTTCCATGCTGCCGCCCATGGCTGCGGTCAGGCCTGCCGCGGCCATGGAACAGGCGACGCCGACCTCACCCTGGCAGCCGACCTCAGCGCCGGAGATCGAGGCGTTTTCCTTGTACAGGATGCCGACAGCGGCGGCGGTCAGCAGGAAATCATGCACCCCCCGCTCGCTGGCACCGGGTACAAACCGGTCGTAGTAGTGAAGCACGGCCGGAATGATGCCGGCTGCGCCGTTGGTGGGCGCGGTCACCACCCGCCCACCGGCGGCGTTTTCCTCGTTAACCGCCAGGGCGTACAGGTTGACCCAGTCGATGATGGTCAAGGGGTCTTTCAGGGCCGACTCCGGCCTCTCGCTCAAACCCAGATAGATATCCGGCGCCCGCCTCGGCACCTTCAGTCCGCCCGGCAGCTCGCCGTGGCGGCTGATGCCTCGCTGGACGCAGTCCTGCATAGCCTGCCAGATCTCGGCCAGCCCCGCGTGCACCTCGTCCGGGCTGCGCCATGCCTGCTCGTTGGCCAGCATCAACTGGGCGACGGTCCGGCCGTGGCGCTCACACATGTCCAGCAGTTCCGCGCCACTGGTGAAGTGATACGGGATGGTTGAGCGGTCCGCCACGATCCGGTTCTCGGCCGCCTCGTCAGCATTCACCACAAATCCGCCACCCACGGAGTAATAATCCCGCTGTTCCAGCAACTCGCCCGCCACACCCCAGGCGCTGAAGCGCATGCCGTTGCTGTGATGAGGCAGGGTCTGCCGCTTGTGAAACACCAGGTCTTTCCGGGGATTGAATCCTACCGTCCTCTCGCCCAGCAGCTTGAGCTGCCCCGCATCGGTTATGGCCTGCAGCCGCGCAGGCACCTCGTCCGGATCCACCCGGTCCGGCTGTTCCCCTTCAAGCCCCAGCATGACGGCGGTGTCCGTGCCGTGACCGCGGCCGGTATGCCCGAGGGACCCGAACAGCTCGGTCGACACCCGGCCGACCTGCTGCCAATGGCTGCTTCCTCGCAGGCGGCCGGCAAACGCCGCCGCTGCCCGCATGGGCCCCACGGTGTGGGAGCTGGACGGGCCGATGCCAATCTTAAACAGGTCGAAGGTGCTGACGGCCACGGCATTCCGGGTTGCGGCGACGGGGGGCATATTGTATACCCGGCCCATGCCCGAAACACTGATTCTTTATACCCGGGAGGAATGCCACCTGTGCCAGCAGGCAGCCCGGATCGCCACATCGGTGGGCGCCCGGCTGGAGTCGGTGGACATTACCTCGGACGACGGGTTGTTCGAACGCTATTGCGTTACCATTCCGGTCATCAGAAACGACAAGCAGGGGCGCGAAATCAACTGGCCCTTCGGCGCCGACGACGTGCTGGACCTGATGGGTCCCGAACCCGCCTGACTGGAGCTCATTCCTATGCCATCAAGATTCGACCTGGCCGCGTTCGGCTACATCCTGGGCTGCGTGCTGTTTACCGTTTACGGCCAGCTGATCATCAAGTGGCGGGTGTCCGGCTTCCAGGATCTGCCAGGCAGCTTCGAGGGCAAGCTGAATCACGTCGTTAAAGCGCTGCTGGATCCATTCATCCTCTCGGGCCTGGCCGCGGCGTTCGTGGCGGTTGGGTTCTGGATCCTGGCCCTGTCCAAGAAAATCCCCCTCAGCTATGCCTACCCCTTCACCAGCATGTCTTTCATCCTGGTCCTGCTGGCCTCGGGGCTGATATTCGGTGAGCACGTGTCCTGGCAAAAGGTGGTGGGCGTGGGATTGATCATTTCGGGCATCGCGATCAGCGCTTCGTCCCCCGCCTGATGACCGACCGGGAAACCGCAGAGCTGAAGCAGCAGAACCAGCAGCTGCGGGCCCGGCTGGAGCAGCTGGAAGGCAGGCTGCGGGAGCTGGAAGAGCTGGAGCGGGCGGCGGCTCAGACCAACGACCGATATCGATCCCTGGTGGACCAGCTGGCCCTGGACGTGGCCGACGTGCTGGGATCGGCGCGATGGCGGGTTGGCAACGCGCTGATCCGGCTGGTTGAAGTGCTGCTGGGACGGCCCCGCACGCCGCTGCTGCTGCACCACATGCAGGATCTGCTGGAACGCTACCGCAAACTGAACCAGGGCCGGTGGAAACTCTCGGGCAGCAGGCCGGCAGCCCTGGCCCCGGCCGCCATGGAAGTAGCCGGCCAGCCCATGGCGGATGAGCTGCACGACAGCACGTTCGCCGACAGCACATTCGCCAGGGTCCTGGCGGGAATCGATATCTCCCAGGTCGAACGCAGCAACATCAACGACGCGCTGGAAACAGAACTGGATGAAATCCAGGCCCTGGTGGCGACCGCGCGACTGCCTGCCGGGGATCCCCCGCTGGTCAGCGTCATCATGCCCGCTTTCAACCGCCAAGAACTGGTGGTCGAGGCCATCAGCAGCGTGCTGGATCAGTCCTACTCCCACTGGGAGCTTTGGGTCTGCGATGACGGCAGCTCCGACGGCACCCGCGACGCGGCCGCCGGCTTCGGCGACCCCCGCATCCGGGTTCTCAAGCTGCAGCACGCCGGGGCGGCGGCAGCCAGGAATGCCGGCCTGGACCAGGCCCGGGGCCAGATCATGGCATACCTGGATTCAGACAATATCTGGCACCCCCAGTACCTGGCCGTCATGGTCGCGACGCTGCTGTCGGCCCGCGGGCGCTACTGCGCTTATTCCGCCTACCTGGATCTGGAGATCCGCGCGGACCACGCCCGCCTCAAGGCAGCCCGCAGCCGCGAGTTCCGGTTTGACGAACTGGCGGAAAAGAACTTCGTCGACCTGAATGGATTTGCTCACTGGCGGGAGCTGTTCGACTGTTTCGGTGGCTTTACCAAAAGCCTGCCGCGCCAGCAGGACTGGGACCTGGTCCTCAAATACAGCTTTCCCGCCGATCCCCTGGTGGCCGACTTCCGGCTGGTGCTGTATCGCCGCAACGAGGACTGGAACCAGCTGACCCGCTCTCAGAAACACAGCAACAGCCACCAGGTGGTGCAGGACAACCTGGCCGGTTACTACCGCAACGGCCTGCCCATCCGAAGCAACACCGAGTCGCCGCGGGTGTCGGTGCTGGTTTGGGACATCTGCCGAAATCATTTCTCCAAGGCTTACAACATCGCTGAGGCCCTGAGCGAGAACCACGAGGTGGAACTGGTGGGTTTCCGGTTCTTCGAGTCGGAGATATTTGAGCCCTACGCCGGGGTACAGCCGGGATTCGCGACCCACTACATCGACGGCGCGGACTTCCCGGGCTTTTTCGGCCCCATGCGCGAAGCCATGGCCTGCCTCTCCGGCGATCTCATCTACTGCGTCAAACCCCGATTGCCCAGCCTGGGGCTGGCCCTGCTGAATCACTACCACCGGGGCACGCCGTTCGTGGTGGAGTGCAACGATCTGGAGTCCGTGGTCAGCAACCCGGATCGGGAATCTGAAGGCGGCACCGAGGTCATCGATCCGGCAGACCCCGACCTGCTGTGCCCGCACCACGCCACCTGGACCCGCTACCTGGAACAGCTGGTGCGTCGACTGCCCCTGCCCGTGACCCACAACGAAAACCTCAACCAGTGGCTGGGCGGCCACTGCCTGTTCCAGCGCAACATCAAGGACCAGCAGCGGTTTGATCCCGCCCATTTCGACCGCGCCGCGGTTCGCGCCCGGCTGGGCTACAGCCCGGCACACCGGGTCATCCTGTTCTCCGGCCTGGTGCGCCGTCACAAAGGCATCTTCGAGCTGCAGCAGATGCTGGAACTGGCGCCGGACACCTACCGGCTGCTGGTTATCGGTTCGCGCCGGACCCCGGATCTCGAGCGCCTTCAGCGGGAGCATTCCGGCCAGGTCCAGATCCTGCCGCCGGTGGATCGCAACGGCGTCGCTGAACTGACCCTGGCGGCCGATGCCGTGGTGCTGTGGCTGGATCCGGGCACCCCGGCCAGCCACTACCAGATGCCGTTCAAGCTGACCGATGCCCTGGCCATGGGCGTACCGGTGTTTGCCAACCAGGTTTCCGATCTGGCCGAGCTGATCCGTCAACACAGCATCTGCCACACCCCCTACGGCAACGCCAGGGAGCTGATTGCGTCCATCGAGTCGCTTTACGCAGACCCCGAGGCAGCCGCTGCGCTTCAGCAGCGCGCCAGGAATCTTTACCTGCGCCAATTCAGCTACCAGGCGGCAAGGTCCAACATTGAAATCATCAAGGCGCGCCTGGCTGGCTTCCCGGCACACATTCCAGCCGCCGCCGAATTTGCCGAGACCCTGGACCGATTCCGCAGGAGCATCCGTTGAAGCTGTTGCTGAAGAACCCGGCTCCCACGGATTCGCGCATGAAAAAGTGGGGTGATTTTCATTTTGGCCGGC
>JASJDM010000062.1 GCA_030065125.1 Lysobacterales bacterium
CGGGAGTCGTAGGTCAGGTTGGCGGTCTGCCGGAAGTAGATCGTCGCCGAATGAGACACGCCCAGCGAGTCATACACGGTCAGCGACGATGCGTAGTCATAGGTGTTGGAGTCGGTGGGGTCGATGGCGCCAGGCCCCAGCGGGGTGCCAATTTCCGCTGCCAGGGTCAATCCCAGGCTGGCACTGGTGGTGGCCTGGGGCGGCCCGTCCGTGGCCAGCAGCCGGAGATCGGTGGTGCCGGCATTGTTGAAGGACGGCACGTCGGGGTCCACCACGTCGAATACCTGCAGGCGGGCGCCGGTGACCGAGGTCACGTAGCCGTCGCCGTCGACGCCGAAGGTACCGGCCCGGGTGTAGGCGCGTGATCCCTGGCTGTCGGCGACGGTGAAGAATCCCTGGCCGCTGATGGCCAGGTCCAGGGCATTACCGGTGAAGGAAATATTGCCCTGGCTGAATTGCTGCCGGACCGCGGCCAGGCGTACGCCGTCGCCCGGGTCGAGGCTGGAGATCACAAAACCGGCGGATGCCAGCAGATCGACAAATTCGCCCCTGGAGGTCTTGAAGCCGGTGGTGGAAGCGTTGGCGATGTTGTGCCCGGTGATGTCCAGGTCTGCGATCGCTGCATTGAGTCCGCTGAGTGCGATATTAAAAGCCATTGTGTGATCTCCTCGGGATTAGCCGATCTCTCTTATGTCATTCAGTGAAACCTGGCCCAGTCCGGCCAGGGTAACCAGGGTGTCGCCGCCGTAGCCGCCCAGCGCAACGCTCTCAACCCGGCTGCGAATCATGGGCTGCAGGGCATAGTTTTCGCCGGCCACAGTGGCCTGGATTTCGACGTTGTACCTGCCCGGCACCATGGGTTGGCCCAGGTCGTTGCGGCCGTCCCAGTTGAATTCCACCGGGCCGCCGGAGCGGGAACCCAGGTTCAGGGTGCGGATCAGGGCACCGCCCTGGTCGGTAATGCGCACGGTGACGTCACTGGCCGCATAAGGCATGTCCACGCGGCCCTCCAGGGTGCCTTCGTTTTCCAGGTACCCGGTGGAGCTGGGCACCAGCACCTCCCGATCAATCATGCCGGCGGCCATGAGCGCCTGGTTGGAACCCAGGGACGAGGCCAGCAGGTTGAAGGATTCCTGCAGCTCGGAGATGCCGTTGACGGTGCCAAACTGGGCCAGCTGGCTGAGGAACTCGGTACCGTCCTGGGGTTTGGTTGGGTCCTGGTTGCTCAGCTGGGCAATCATCAGGGTGAAAAAATCGTCCTGTTCCAGGTTGTTGGAACCGGTGTTTTCCTTTCGCGGCGGAGGGCCCAGCAGGGTTTGTAGGTCATTGACTCCGGTTAACATCAGTTGTCCTCCTGGCCTGGATTAGTCATGAACGCCGGCAGCGACGGACGTGAATTTTGCGCTCCTGCAAAAAGGCAAGCTAACGCGTTGAATCCAAAGGTTAATTTATGGTCAGTCAGCAGGTTCATGATTAATCCAGCCTAACGGCCCAGTTGCAGGGTCTGCATCATCAGTTCCTTGGTGGTGTTCATGACTTCCAGATTGTTCTGGTAGCTGCGCGAGGTCGAAATCATGTCTGCCATCTGCTCCACCACGTTGACGTTGGGTTTGTAGATGTAGCCGTCGTCATCCGACAGCGGGTGACCCGGTGAGTACTGCTTGATGGGCTCCGCGGTGCTCTCGATGATGTCGGTGACTTCAACCCGACGGGCGCCATTCAGCTCCGGGTCGGCGGTGGCCTGGAATACCGGCATCCGTGCCCGGAACACGTCTGCCGCAGAACCTGCTGCCACGTTGGCGTTGGCCATGTTGCTGGCAATGGTGTTCAGCCGGACGCTTTGAGCGTTCAGGGCGGACCCGGAAATTCGAAAGATGTTGAAATCGCTCATTGGTCACTCATCGCATTCTTGATGCCGTTCAGGCGGCGGTTGACGAACAGCAGTGACGCCTGGTAGCGCAGGGCGTTCTCGGCAAACTCGGCTTTCTCCAGGTGCGGGCTGACGGTGTTGCCGTCCAGGGAGGGGTGCAGGGGCACCCGGTACTGGACCGCCGCGGTGGCGGTGTCGCCGGGGGCTTCCAGATGGCGGGGATGGGTGCGCATCAGTTTCCCGGGCCCGCTACCGGCGTCTTCCATGGCGCGCTGGAAGCTGATGTCCCGCGCCTTGTAATTTGGCGTATCGGCATTGGCCAGGTTTTCGGCCAGCAGCTGGCTGCGCCTGGACCGAAACTCAAGTGCCTGGGCATGAATGCCGAAGATATTGTCGAGTGAGAAAGCCATGTGACGGTTTTCCAATTGTTCGAGCAGCTCCAAGCAAGGCACGTGCCAGGTTGGCCGTGTTCGTTCGGATTGGGGCGTGAACAGGCCGGGTCGCCCGGGCGGCATGATCACGTCTTCCGCCCGGCAAGAACTTGCCGGTCTCCGCTGGGCGAGCCTGAATTCCGTCGATAAAATTTCTGGACCAGCCGGAAGAAGTTTGCCGCTTTGCCGGGTGCGCCCCGCCGCATTGCCCGCCAAAAAAAATTTCGATACCGGGAATTCCCTGGGTTGGCACAAGAGTTGCTTGAAATATCAGCACTGTTGGAAAAACAGCGCAGAGGCGCCAGAAAGATGTCAGTCGTCAAGAATTCGTCAATAATCCGTCTAATCCCTGGATTCATATTATTGACGCTGTGCGCAGCGGTTTACGGGGCTGAGCCGGTGCAGGACCTGAGCGAAATTCAGCGGACCGCCGAGGCATACCTTATAAATACGGCCCAGCTCCACGCCGGCGCCGAAACCACGGTTTCGGTCAATGCGCCGGATCGTCGGCTGCGGCTGGCGCGCTGTGATCAGCCGCTGGAGGCGTTCATGCCGCCGGCCGCCCGTCACGTGGGCGCCACCAGTGTCGGCATTCGCTGTGCCGGCCCCCGAACCTGGACCATCTACCTGCAGGCCAAGGTCTCTTTGTGGCAGACCGTGGCCGTGACCAATCGCGCGCTGTCCCGGGGTGATCTGCTAAAGGCAGGCGATGTGCGCCTGCAGAAAACGGACGTCAGCTACCTGACCGGAGGCTATTTCGAAGGCAGCGAGGAACTGGTGGGCCAGTCCCTGCTGCGGCCGCTGGCGCCGGGCGTGGTTGTGACCCCGAATATGGTTCGACCCCCCATCGTGGTACGTCGCGGTGAGCCGGTAGTCCTGCTCAGCAGTGCCGGCAACCTGGAAGTACGAACCCGGGGTAGAGCGCTGGCCGATGGTGCCATGGGCCAGCGCATTGACGTGGAAAACAGCCGCAACAAGAAGCGGCTGCACGGCGTCGTGGCCGGCCGCGGCCTGGTCCGCATGGACGGCTGATGGAGAATCCGGTGGAATTTGTGCAAAAAGGCATTAAAGTTCGGCCTGGAACGGCCGATACACCTATTGTAAGCGTTTGTAACTAAGAAGCTGAGAGAGAATGACTAATCCGATCTCAAATACCATGAACGTCACCGAAGTCACTGAACGGGTTGACAAAAATGCCGCGGACACCAAGCGTCCGGAGCAGGCTCCCGTTGAGCGGCCGGCGGCCGACCAGGTCACACTGACCTCCGATGCACAACGTCTGGGACGTGTTCTCGAGGCCTCGCAATCCGAGCCCGAAGTGGACACGGCCAAGGTAGAGGCTCTGCGGGAGGCGATCCAGTCGGGTCGTTTTACCGTGGATTCCGGCCGCATCGCGGATGCACTGCTGGAAGTTGACTCCGCCATTCGCGATCAATGACCGCGACCGCTCCCAGACTGGAGGACCTGCGCAACCAGGTGGATGAACTGTTGCGCGTCCTGGACGAAGAGAATGCTGCCCTGGGTCAATCCGATCTAAGGCAGCTGGATCCCGTTCTGGTGCGCAAGCGGCTGCTGCTGGAGAACCTGGCTGCCTTTACCGCGGACCAGCTGGCGCAAGCCAAGGACGGTTCCCCGGAGTGGGATGACTTCACGGGCAAGCTGGATGAATGCCAGCATCGCAACCTGGTTAACGGCGCCACCATGTCGGAGATGATGCGGATGCGGCAGGGTGCGCTGCGCGTCCTTACCGGCCGTTCGGCCGTACCGGATGCCGGGCCCTACGGCAGTACGGGTCGCGTTGATCGCGACGGAGACAGCCGCGAACTGGGCAAGGCCTGACCTCGAATTTTCCTGGTAACGCTGCCGGCCCCCTGGGGGCCGGTTTGTTTTTGTGGGTGGATTCTGTGGAGAGACTGGCGGCGACAATGGCCGCCAGCGGGTGATTCAGACGCGGACGACGCTGCCGGTGAGGACGTAACCTTCGCCTCGAAAAGTCTTGATCAGCTTGGGTTCCTTTCCGTTGTCGCCCAGTTTCTTGCGCACACGACCGACCTGGACATCGATGCTGCGGTCAAACGGCATGGCGTCGTGGCCGCGGGTCATGTTCATCAGCTGGTCGCGAGAGAGAACCCGGTTTGGGTGTTCCACGAAAGCTTTCAACAGGCGGTACTCAGAGCCGGTCAGCGCCACCGGGGCACCGTCGGAACTGCGCAGCTCCCTGCGACCCAGATCCAGCACCCAGTCTTCGAACTGGAAAGCTTCCACGTCATCGGCCGGGGCGCTCTCTGGCGCGTGCTCGCTGCGCGAGCATCGGCGCAGCACGGTTTTTACCCGGGCCTCCAACTCGCGTACGCTGAACGGTTTGCACACGTAGTCATCAGCGCCAAGCTCAAGGCCCACGATCCGGTCGGTTTCGTGATCGTTTCCGGTCATCAGGATGACCGGGGTCTCGGAGCTTTCGCGAATGTGCCGGCACAGGCTCAACCCATCGATGCCCGGCATGTTGATGTCCAGGATGGCCAGGTCGATTCCGCCGCCTTCGAACACTTCCAGGGCGTGGGTGCCGTCTTCGACCGAGGTCACCTCGTAGCTCCGGATCTGGAAATGACGTTCTACAACTGATCTGACGCTTGGATCGTCTTCGGCCACCAGTAGATGGTAGTTGTTGTCCTTCATCGAATCTCTCTGTTAGCAGTTTGCGGCAACGTGCCCTTGACCTTCAGGGTTCCGGCCGAGGCCAGGACCCTGAAGAACTGTCGCTACCCGGCAGAGCCGGCAATCAGCAGAAACTGCCGCTCCGCAATTGGGATATCGGCTGTTTTTGAATCCGCTGAAGGGTTTTGGTGAAAATTGATGTCGGGTCGGGGGCAAACTGTGACAAAGGGCACGTTTCTGTAAACGGCCGCTGCTGGAAGGGGACGCTCCGAAGAATGTAAACAATCGCATAAAGTGGCCGACACAGCCGCCCCTGAATGACATAAATCGTTGATTTTTAGTAAACTTGAGGGCAACGCGGTCGATGACTAAAGCGACATGAAAAGAACCACCGTCACCCGTTGGACTGCGCTGATCTCAGCCGTGACCCTGCTTGCCTCGGCAGCAGGCGCCACCGATCTTCTCCGCACGGTCAACACAGCCAAAGACCAGGGGCTGGATCCCGGTGTGCTGACCAGTGAGCTGCTGGCAGCTGGACATGCGCCGGCACGGGTCGCCCATGCCGTGGCCGACGTGTGGCGTGACTGTGCCGCCAGCCAGGCCGCCGTGGCCGTGGCCGTGACCACGCGACCCGAGGCGGCTACCGATATCGTCTCGGCCGTCGGCACCGTAGACGGCTGCACCTGCGCCCAGGGTGGAGGCTGGTCGCGCACCCGGCTGGATGGCCGCATCCGGTTCGACGCGCCTCAGCGACCGGTGGGACTGGATGATGCCTGCAGCTGCCTGACCGCAGCGGTGGAAGCCGGAGTGGCCGCGGCGCCGCAGCTGGCCGACCGGATTGTCATGGCCAGCCTGGAGGCGCTGCAGCAGGATACGGAGACTCTGGATTCCGCCGGTCGCCGCGGCGATGCCGATGTGGAAGGCTGGACTCCCGAAGTCGCGCCGCAGCGGGCCCTGGGTTTCCGACGCAAGCCGGATGTCTGCCAGGGCGACCGTGATGACACCGACGGTTTCGAGCCGGCCGATGAGTGGCTGGTTTTCGAACCGGGTGCGTCTCCGGCCCAGGTTGAACAGACCTGTGACACCGGCGAGCGTGGATTGATGATCACCGAGTTTGTGGCCGATCCGAATGGGGCCGGTTACGTCCAGATATTCAACGGGTCTGACCAGGCCATCGACCTCGCGGCCGGCGGGCACCGGCTGGGTGTGTCCTACGCCGGTCAGAGAAACCACAACGTTCTGCTGCCTCTGCGCGGCGTGGTGCAGCCCGGGGCCCAGTACCTGGTGGCGGCCAGGGGATATGCCGCCGCTGGCCAGGCGGATGAACTTGTTAATGTTCTGAATGTATCTCCCGGCGACGCCATCAGCCTTCACCGGCCGGCAGTGGAAGAAAACTGCCAGTGCACCGATGCCGTAGCCGGCGGCGCCCTGCGCGGTTCCACCGCCGGCATCGCCGGCCCGGCCGAAGGTAATGTAGCCCAGCACAAGATGACCCGACTGGCCGGCATCAACGAATTTGCCAATGGCGTGGTCATCGACGCGGTGGGCCAGGTGCAGCTGGACGATCAGCAGGTACCGCGCCTCACCAGCAGCCTGGGACGTCGTGATGGGCAATGTCTGCCTGATGCCTACGAGCTGGATGCCTTTTCAGCTGAAGGCTGGCAGCCGGTTCCGGACTGGAATGCTGACTGCGCCCTGCCGGAATCGGACCTGGTGATCAGTGGCTTCACCGTGGGTGCTGATGCCAGGGACGCCGTGTCGCTGCTGAACGGCTCTTCCCGAGACGTGGATCTCGGGCAGGGCGGGTACTTCCTGGAAATCTACCAGCCCGGCGCCCGTGCGCCCCAGCGCGAGATCGCACTGACCGGGCTGGTGGCGGCCGGCGAGACATTTTTGCTGGCCGACGAGAATGCCACGGAGCCTGTGCTCAATCAGGCCGACGTGACCCTGGATTCGCTCAGCCTGGGCGAGTCCTCCGCGGTGGTGTTGTCCCGGCGCCAGTTCGATCGGCGGCTGTTCTGCCGCGACCCCCTGGCGGCATTCCTGGAGGTGCCTGCAGCGCCGGTATTTTTCATTCAGAATGTGCCCATCGAAGGGCGTGATCCGGTGGGTGAGCCGCCCCGGGTCGATCCGGTAGCCAGCCCCAACTGATGCGCGTCGGCTTCGTAACTGAAGCCACAAAATTCCCCCGTCCGAGCGCCTCAAGCTCGTTACACAGTGTCACACATCCCGGGTTCCGGCCGTTTCCCGTCGGTCCGGTCGACTGCTTTGGCTTCTCTAAGATCCTGAAAATACTTGAGAAAAAATCCCTAAAACAGGATTTTTTCCCGGTGCCAGGTGCAACTGTGACAGGGGTCACAATCGTACGGTTCATTACGCAGGCGCTCGTCTCATTGCACATGTGAGACCCCGTGTTTCACCCCCCCATCAGACTGTTTAAGTACGCAATAGCCGCCTTACACGTCTCCCCCAACCTGTACCCATGCCTCGAGGGGCATCGGAAGCGAACAGGGTTACAGGAGACGACTCATGGCCAATGGAATCAGGGCAAACGGTTTCAGAATTCTCAAAGCAGCGGCAGGTCTGTGCAGCCTGTTTCTGGTTGCGTGCGCATCTACGCCCCATGGCAACATGATGATGTCCACGCTGGACGCGCCGGACCTGGAAACGGGTAAAGGTTGCGCCGCATTCGGTGTCGCAGAAGTTCCCGAACTGGCCGTGGCCACGGAAAAGCTGCGATTCGACGCTAATTTTGTTCAACCCTGGGAGATCGAGCGGTATTGCCCGTCGTCTGCGGAACATGGCGCGGTCTGGGGTTGCTACCACGAAGACACCGGCCAAGCCTACCTGGTAGGCAAAGACTGGAAAGTCTACTGGCATGAGTGGTGTCACGCGAAAATGGGTCCTGCACACACTTCGATCGCTTCCCGAAGTGGATCCGGGATTGGTGGCTACACCCAGTACATCGCCATGGCCCAGCGCCAACAGGTAACGACTTCGCCCTAAGTCTACGGCCTGATCTCCTGCTACCGAGCGAGACCGCCGCACACACGGCTCGCAACGAGGCCCCTCCCGCCGCAATCCAGGGATGGATTAGCGGCGGTATCTTTTTTAGCCGGGCTGGGGTGAGTCAGGGGTTCGGTGGCTGACTGCCGGAAAGGGACTGCAGCATTTCCGCCATTTTGCCGTGCAGCAGGTTCATGGCCTTGGCCGGGCGCACCATGACCTTGAAATCCACGATCTTCCCCTGGTCGCTCCACTGGATCATGTCCACGGCATTGATTTCGATACCGTCCACGGTGACCAGAAATTCGAGTACGGACAGCTGGTCCTGGTGGGCCTCGCGGACGTACCGGAACGTTTCGTTGACCAGCACCCGGTGTGCGGCATTGAGGTAAAGCGCCGTGATCCGGGCACCCTCTTGCGGGGTATGCACTACCGGCGAGTGGAAGGTCACGTCATCCTCCAGCAGCGCCATCAGTGCGGCGGGGTCGCCAGATCGGACCACTTCGTGCCAGCGGTGGATCGAGCGTTCAGCGATGGACATTTCTTTTCTCCTCCGATGATGCCGGCGTCAGCCAGCGCGGCAGCCGTTGGGTACCGGTTTTTCGGTAATGGCCAGAACCGGGGTCTGCCCGTCTGCGTAGCCCACGTCAAACAACATGCCTTCGGACTGTTCCCCCGCCATGCTGCGGGGCGGCAGATTGACAACGAACAGGGCCTGGCTGCCGACGATTTCCCCGGGATCTTCGCGCTCGGTCCGGATGCCGGCCAGGATCGAGCGACGGTGGTCGCCAAAATCCACGGTCAGCTTCACCAGCTTGCGGGAGGCTGCCACCTCCGCCACCGCCAGGATCGTCCCGGCCCGGATGTCCAGTTTATCCAGGTCCTCCATGGTGATGGGCGGTTTGATCTCAGCGGGCTTCATCGATGGTCTCCGGTGGTCAGGCCTGGCCGGGGGCCAGTGCGGCGAACAGCGCCCAGGCCAGGGCGGGAATGCACAAGGTGGCCAGAGCCAGGGCGGCGGCCAGCACCTGCAGTATTCGACCGCGCACTACGGCGGACTGGCCCTGGACTGCGGCGTTTGCCCGACCCGGCGGGGAAAAGCTCTCGGAATTGATCGCCTCAGCCCCGGTTCGCCACAGGTAGACGCACAGCAGCAGTAGAGGAAGGGTCAGCAGGCCCGCCCAGGCAGCGGCCAGCACCGGCTTCCCAATCAACTGCTGGAGATGCACGGCCAGCCACTGGTGGAACTGCTCCTGGTGGCGGGTGGCCAGCCACAGCAGTCCGCCGAGGGCTATAGTGCCTGCGGCAAGGACCGACAGCAGCTGAGCGGATGGACGGTCCGGATGGCTCATGCCTCGCGCCGCTGCCACAGGTCAACCAGCACCGCCATGTCGTCGGGCTGCCGCTCGAAAACTTCAGCATCCCGGTTCGCCTGTATCCAGCGCTGACGGCTCTGGTACCAGACGTGGGCGACTGGCTCGCACAACGCCTTGTCATCCAGGGTGCCTGCCTTCAGCGCCGCCAGCTCGGGTTGGGCGGGAGAGGTCACCCAAAGCGTCGTGCCGCATTGCGCGCAGGCGTGACGGGTGCGTTCGCCGGCATGGTAGGAAAAGTCCAAAGTCTGCAGCTCGCCGCTGTTCACCCGCAATGCGGTTGCCGGCACGATCATGGAGAGCGAAAACGCGCTGCCGCTGGCGCTCTGGCAATCGCGACAGTGGCAGGCGTAGCAGGTCAGGGGCGGTTCAACGACCTCATATTTCAGCTCGCCGCACTGGCAGCGGCCGCCGTAGGCGGGGGTCATGGCGAAAGTTCCTCAACGTAGCCCGCCCCAGCGTAGCTGTCGTAACCCCGCCGGACCAGTTTTCCGAGTTCCTCCAGCAGGGCGGCTTCAGGCCGCACGAAATTAAAGCAGGATTTGCCCTGCATGCGGCGTTTCAGTGCCGGACTGATGTCATCCAGCAGGGCTGGAGTGACATAAACCGGCATCAGGTGAAAGGCCACGTAATTCTTGCGGGTCTGGACCGACCCGAAGTAAAGCGGTTTCCCGTTTTTCATGATATGCCGGGTATCCAGGTAGTAACTGTCGGGCCGGTCATGGACCAGGCGGAGCCGGGCTTCGTAGGGTTGCAGCAGCTGCCGCAGCTGCGAAAAAACGGTGCCAAATTCGGATTCTGCCATCAGCGCTCAGTCCTGCAGTCGCTCGGAGAAAGTGATCCGGTTGCCGAAGGGGTCGGACACGGTCATTTCCAGTGTGCCCCACTCGGTTTCATCACACCCCGGCCGAGCGTGTTTGTACTGTTTTTTCGCCAGCGCTTCCTGGTACGGTTTCAGATCGGTCACGTCCAGCATGATGGCGCTGCCCGGGCAGCAGTCCCCGTGGTGGCCGGTCAGGTGCAGGTGACAGGAGCCCAGGGAAATCTGCATGTAAAGCGGAAAATCGTCACCGAAGCGATGTTCCCAGTCTACCTTGAAGCCGAGGAAGTCCAGGTAAAACTCCCGGGCCCTGTCCTCGTCAAACATGCGCAGTACCGGTATGGCTTCGATGGCTTTCATGGGTCCGTATTCTCCTCGGGGTGATGCATGGCCCGGTCCAGAGCGGCCCGGGCCAGCAACCGGGTGGAGTCCAGCACCGGCAGCGGGGAATTGTCGTCGTTGATGATCAATGGAATCTCGGTACAGCCCAGCACCACGCCGTCGCAGCCGCTGGCTTTCATGTCGCTGATGACCTGGCAGAAGTAGTCCACGCTGGGCTGAAGGACTTGGCCCGGCACCAGTTCCTGCATGATAATCCGGCTTATTTCATCCCGCTGCTCCGGCGTTGGCCGTTGGTACCGGATGCCATACGCAGCCAGCTTTTCCGGGTAAACCTCACTGTCCACCAGCCAGCGCGTGCCGGTCAGCCCGAGGCAGGACATGCCGCGGCCCCGGGCCGCGTCGGCGACCACTTCGGCGATGTGCAGCCACGGCAGCGGTGACCGGGACAGTACCCACGGCAACGACTGATGCACAGTGTTGTCCGGGCAGATGACAAAGTCAGCGCCCATGCCGGCCAGCCGGCGGGCCGAGTCCAGCATCACTTCCGCCACGGCAGGCCAGTCATCGCGTTCCAGCGGCGCCATGTAGTCCGCCAGGTCAGGCGTATGCATGGAAACCTCGGGGTGGCTGAGTCGGCCGAGGGCAGCGATGGATTCAGCGCAAATCGTGCGATAGCACAGGGCGGCGCCCTCGGCGGAACAGGCGGCAATGCCGATATGGGCCGGCATCGTTCAGGTGACCCCGTGCAGGGCCAGCCATGGCGTCAGATTGAACACCAGGATCAACAGCCGGTACTGGGTCAGCCCCGACAGCTGCACCTGGTCGAACTGCTCCCGCGTGATCTGGAAAACCCGCCGGTATACCCGATACATGGTCTCCGGCATCAGCCAGGTCACGGCAAACCACAGCATCAGAATGGCGACGTTGATCACGGTGCACCAGCCCAGCATGGCGTGGAGCGTGGCCAGGGTCATGGTCCGGCGGTTTCCAGGGCCCGGTTGATGGTGTCGTGGAAGGCCAGGATCATATGCTCGGTCAGTCCCAGGGTGAGATTGTCGATGGCTCCGGCGTCCAATCCCTGCTGCATCTGTTCAGACACCCAGAAATCCTCGGCTTCGTAAGTCATGCCGTCCAGCACTTCGATGGTCTTGTCGTAGTGGCGGGCCTCCTCGTCGGTTTGCGGCATTTCCGGAATCAGCAGCATGTGGTTCCAGGTGCTTTCGCCGGGTCGTTCTCCAGGGTACAGGGTGAGTACACTCACCGAGGTGGGGTGCAGCACGAAGCAGGCATTGGGAAACAGGATGTATGAAGGGGTCACGTAATCCTGCAGATTGGCATCCGACCAGTTGGCGTCTTTCAGCTCAAGAATGCTGGAGCGGGGCACCAGCGACCAGATGTGCTGGCCGCGCTGCTCGCTGAGCGCGATGTGGCGCACAAAAAACCGGCCGACGGAATGCCGGTGCAGCACCGCGATGTGGTAGGACTCGAGAAACGCATTCAGGGGCAGCTTCCAGTTGGCCTTCAGGTTGCGGGTTCGGTTGAACCAGAGCGCTTTGTTTTCCCCGGCGATGGCGGTCAGTTCCGCTTCAATTCCGTCGAGATACTCATTCAGCGGCGGTGCACCGTCCGGGTCCTGTACCAGCCACAGCAGGCCAAACCGCTCATCCAGCCGCACCTGTTTGAGGCCCTTGGACTCCTGGTCCAGGCAGGGAAACAGGTCCTCCCGGGGCACGCTGGCCAGTCGCCCCTGGATGTCGTAGCTCCAGGCGTGATACGGGCAGGTGAAACGTTGGGCGCTACTGCCCGATGCCTTCTGCACCAGCCGGGTACCGCGGTGCTGGCAATAGTTGAGGAATGCCCGCAGGGTGCCGTCGCGCCCGCGGACGATCAGGTAGGAGGTGCCCAGGTCCTCGTGGACCATGTAGTCTCCGGGTTCAGCCACCTGGGAGCTGTGTCCGACGATCAGGGGCAGGCGCCGGAACAGAGCCTTTTCGGCGGCCAGGCGCTCCGGGCAGGTAAATTCGCTGGCCGGGATTGAGGCCAGGGCGTCGCCCTGCTGTCCGCTGCCGCTTTCCACCATGCTTACCAGGTCGGTGAGCTGGTCTCGGTAAAAATCAGCTTTCATCAATCAGACCGCCGCGTCACCAGGATCCGCTGCCAGGGGGCGATGGTCGCCGTTGGGTCCCGCGGTGACGTGAATCAGCTGGGTTTTCTCCAGGATTTCCACCCGGTGCCACTCACCCGCCCGGACGATGCAGGCATCGCCGGGTCCCATCTCCAGGGGGTCATCCGGCGCCGATTCTCCGATAACCCGGGCTTTACCCGAGATGACATACAGGATTTCGTCCCCATCCGGGTGCACCTCGCCGCCATGGGGTGCGCTGTGTTCCATGGTGACGATACCCATGACCATGCCGTCGATGCGCAGAGGTGCGCCCTCGGGACGGGCGGCAGCGGTCACCGAAAGGTCCCGGTGGATCAGGAAGGAATGGGACAGGGCGTCTACGGGTTGAATCATTCTGGGCATATGCGGAGGTGTCCGAGTCTCTGTTTATCCGGGCTGGTCCGGTACCGCCTGTAGCATATCCTTTTTCTTCGGCTACAGAGGGGTGCCGTCCCGGCGGGCCGCGTACCATTGGCCCTGGGCGTCACACAGCCACTGGAAATCGTCATCCGGGTAAGTCACCTGGTCGCCCTGGTCCCGGGTGCCAACGACCAGGAAACGGGCCTGACGGTCTGAGCGGTTGAGCAGGTGGTGAGCAACGGGATCGCCACCCTTGAATCCCGCCACCATGCCGGGGGTCATGGGGAAGTCGCCGTCGTCGCTGCGCAGGACCAGTTCACCCTCCAGCAGATACACCATTTCATCGGAATGGCTGTGCCAGTGCCGCAGGGCGGACTCTTCGCCGGGCTGCAGGGTTTCCAGGTGCGCACCAAACTGGCTTAGCTCGAAGTAGTCTGCCAGTTCACGCCCTTCGCGCTTGCCCAGTCGGCCGGCGTACGGTTCCGGGGGCGCTGGTCGTTCTGCGGGATGCAGGTCTATCGCCCTGATTGGAGGCTTCACGACATACCCCCGGTGATCGGGCGGGCGTCGAAGATTCGAATCTCTGGAACGGTGGTCGCCAGTTCCGTCACCGCGGCGACAAACTGGGCAGACTCCGGTACGGCAAAGTGGTCCCGCAGGGTCGCCATGTCCTGCCATTGCTCGTAAAACACCACGCAATGGGGTTTTTCCAGGTGGATGTGGGCATCATGGGATATGCAGCCGACCTCCTGCCGTGAGCGCCGGACGTGCTCGAGGCTGAGGCTCAACACCATTTCCAGGTTGTCCGCGGTCGTTTCGATGCTGCCCCAAACGATAATCATGCTGGCCTCCCGGAGCGTTACAGGATAGACCAACAGCGGCACCATCGGCTACCGGCCTGGCGGTAAGTCATCCGCTTCAACCCCGGCTAGCGACCGGGCGGGCTGAATCGAGCCCGCGCCTCAGCGACCTTGCTGCGGATCACACAACCGCTGGCATGATCGTTGACCAGCCCCATGGCCTGCATGAAAGCATAAACCGTCGTGGGCCCGACGAACTGCCATCCGCGCTTTTTCAGATCCCGGGCAAGGGCGGCGGCCTCCGGTGACACACCGCCGGCTCCGGCAGCGGCGTCCGGATCTGCCTCGTAACGCCAGAAATAGGCCGCCAGTGATCCGCATTCATCGAGAAGTTCCCGGGCTCGACAGGCGTTGTTGATGGTGGCGTCAATTTTTCCGCGATGTCGGACGATGCCCTCGTCCTGCAGCAGGCGCGCTCGGTCCCGCTCGGAAAACCGGGCAACGCGATTGAAATCAAAGGATTGAAATGCGGCTCGAAAGTTATCCCGCTTGGCCAGGATAGTGCGCCAGCTCAACCCGGATTGAAAACTCTCCAGGCAGATCTTTTCGAACAGCCGGTGGTCGTCATCGACGGGATAGCCCCATTCCTCGTCGTGGTACTGGAGGAACTCCGGTGCGGACCCGGTCCAGCGACAGCGTGGACGGCCATCCGGGCCGGCAAAGAGCTGGCTCACGGCCTGACCCCGGTCGGCTCAGTCATCACCTTTTGGCTGGTCATCGCCAGAACGTGCGGAAAGTGCCGTGCCCAGGCCCGCGCCCAGGGCAATGCCGATGGCGATGCCGGCTCCGATGTTGCCCATGGCGGTGCCTATGGCGACGCCAATGGCCAGGCCGATTGCAATGCCGGTTCCCATGGATAGAGTTTTGCCCTGTTTTTCTCTCACAAGCTGCTCCTGCTGTTGCCAACGAGGACCAGCAACAGACTAGCACGCCGCATGCTGTGTAAACGATCAGGCGTCAGTTTCAGTGGCGCCCGCCAACGGCTCTTTGCCGAGAACGCCAACTGAAACAGCCCCAGGGTAATGACTGCGATGGCAGCGGCAGAGCCCTCGTCCAAAGGTTGGTGGACACTGTCCAGGGCTCGATACAATCGGCTTTTTTCCCGCTAAACTGAGGCATCGATCCAGGGGCCGTGCCCATGATCCCAAATTCGCTGCGCCAGTGGTCAGGCATGATGGTGCTTATCGCGCTGGGCGCGACGGGGAGCGGGCATGCTGCGCCGGATTCCCGCATCTGGGCTGACCCCAGCCGCGTGCATTTCGAGATCCTGACTCTGGGCGACGGGCTGTTTGATTCCACGGTGTTCAGCATTGCCCAGGACCGCAAGGGATTGATGTGGTTCGGCACGGCGTCCGGCGGTGCCAACCGGTTTGACGGCTACCGGGTCAAGGCGTATTTGCACGAACCCGGCAACCCGGCATCCCTTTCCAGCTCAGCCGCGGGCGAAGTCCTGGCGGCCAGTGACGGAAGTCTGCTGGTGGGAACCTGGGGCGGGGGCGTCAACCGCTATGTGGAAGTTGAGGATCGGTTTGAGCGGCTCACCGGTGACTCAGGACCCGCCCGTGTCCAGGTGATGTTCGAGGACAGTCAGGGTCGTATCTGGATCGGATCAGCCAGCTCGGGCCTGTATGTCATGGACAGCCCCCGTTCTCCTGCCAGGCCGGTAGCGCTGGCACCGGTGGCGGGCAATTCCAGGATCTGGTCGCTGGCGGAAAACCGCTCGGACGGCACCGTCTGGGTGGCCACCAGCGACGGTCTGGTGGACCTCAACGGCCGATCGATAGCGCCAGCCGAGGGCTGGCATGGTCATCCCCGGGCGCTGCTGCACGACGGAACCACGCTTTGGGTTGGGGATTCTCATGCCGTGTACCGGCTTGTCGGTGGGAGCTTCGAGGCAGTGCTTGGGGACACCGCGCTGGTCAACGCCCTGGCCATATCGCCGGCTGGAAACATCATGGTGGGAACCCAGGCGGGCATCCTCGCCGTCGACGAGAATGGCCGGCAGGTATCGCCGTTTGGTCGGGCCGAAGCGGTGGTATTGCCGGACCGCAATATCCGGCATTTCTACTTTGACGCTTACGAGGTGGGCTGGATTGCCACCAGGGAGGCAGGTGTCTACCAGGCCCTGCCGGCTGCCAGCGGTTTTGATGGCTTTGCCCTGGAGTCCAATCTGGACACGGCCGACACCTTGCTCGAACTTGCGCCGGATGACCTGCTGATTGGTTCGCGTAGTGGACTCTGGCGCCTGCAGCGCGACCAGGGCGAAAACCGCTATCGCAGAATCGTCGGGACCGAGGGTCTGTTGATTAACCGGCTGGCCCTGCACCGGGGCAGGGTGCTGGTGGGCCACGGCGAGGGGATCCTGGCGTTTGACCCGGGAACGGAACAGATCAGTGCAACTCCTGAGTTCGCGGCGCTGGCTGATCGCATGGTCACGACACTGATCAGCCGCCGCGACGGAGGGGTGGACGTCGGCACCTGGTCAGACGGACTGTATCGATTCGGACCCGACGGCGAGCTGCGGCATTACGTTCGCGGCGGCGAGCTGGCGATTCCCGGGGTTGCGATCAGCGACATTGAGCCGGACGAAAACGACGGCGTCTGGCTTGGCACCTGGAATGCCGGCATATCCTTCATTGGCAATGACGGGCAGGTGCGGCAGGTAAGCCTGGCCGACCTGGGGATCGAGGGTCACGTCCACGACCTTCTCAAGTTTGATGACCAGCTGTGGGTTGCCACCAGTTTTGGGTTGGTTCGTTTCGACCCTGAAACCGGCGCCAGTCAGCGACTGACCCTGATCCGCGAGTTTCCCAATACCGCGGTTCAGCGCCTGGCGGCCGGGCCCGGCCGAATCTGGGCATCGACGACCCGGGGTATCGTGGCTATCGACCAGCGGGACGGGTCGATTACACGTTTTGGGACGGCTGATGGGCTTGTGGTACAGGAGTTTTTTGCCCGGTCCGGTGACGTGGGCCGCAGTGGTCGCATTTACTTCGGCGGTCTGGGTGGCCTGGTGAGTTTTCTGCCGGAACAGGTATCGCCGAAACAGAAGCCGCCCGGAGCGGCAATCGTGTCTGCCAGGGTGGATGACGTATCGGTTGCCGTGTCGGAAACCATTGTCCTGGAACCCGGCGCCAGCAACCTGAGGTTGCGCTATGTTGCGGCAGACTATCGCAGCCCCCAGGCCAATCGCTTCCGCTGGCGCCTGATTGGGAGGGATAACGCCTGGTCAGATTCCAGCCCGGACCGGGAACTCCTGATGGCGGGCCTCGCCCCCGGCAAATACCGGTTCGAACTGCAGGCGGCCAATGCCAACGGCCTGTGGAACCTGGATGCCGCCAGCCTCTCAGTCCTGGTAAAACCCTCGTGGTGGCAAACGGCCTGGGGTCGAACCCTGGGTGTGCTGGGACTGCTTGTACTGGCCTACCTGTGGAGCTACTGGAATACCTCCCGCATCCGGGCGCGCAACCGTGAACTGATCGATGAAGTGAATCGGCAAACCGGCGCGTTGCGCGAGGCCAATCAGTCCCTGGCCCGGGCGGCGTCTACCGACCACCTGACCGGGCTGCTCAATCGCCGTGGTTTCCTGGATCAGGTTGAGCGGCAGGAAGCATCAGAGTCGCGCTACTTCGCCGTGGTGGATGCCGACAACTTCAAGCGGTTCAATGATCAATATGGCCATGACGTCGGTGACCGGGTGCTGAAGCACGTGGCCCGGGTTTTGGGCCAGGCCTCCCCTGGGGATACCCTTGTAGCCCGCTGGGGGGGCGAGGAGTTCATCGTGCATTTCCGCGCCGACAGCCAGGAAGAAGCCGTCGCGGCAGCGGAGTCACTCCGGCGTGAAGTAGAGCAGGGCCCCCATGAGCTGGGAGACCAGATACCGACTATCACGGTAACCATCGGACTGGCCCGCATGCGGGGTGACGAAACCAGCATGAGCGTGATCAACCGGGCTGATGCCCGGCTGCTTCGGGGCAAGGCTGAGGGAAAGAACCGGGTGGTGTCGGCCGGCGAGGGGATGGTCAATCGGCGGGCGTGATTGCCGGCAACATCATCCCGATTCCCGCCCGAACCGCAGGTGAAAATTCAGCATCAGGATTGACACCACCAGCACGATGACCCAGTAGGCCGATCCGCTGGAGACGGTTCCGCCGCTCTGGATGGACTCCCACTGTCCCCGGTTTTCCAGCACGTAGACTGCCAGCAGGCCGCAGCTGCCTGCACTGAATATCACTGTTTGCATGGCAGGATAGCAGGGCATTCGGTCCCGTCGGCGCCACAAAACCAGCCCAATGATGTTCGGAATCAGGAATATGCCAAACAGCACCAGCCCGGTGGTGAGGTTCTGAATGCCGGCCAGAATGGCGGCTACACCGATCCAGGCGGTGCCGCCGATTTGTGATCCCAACCAGCCTCCCAGGTTCCATTCAAGCTTCACCGCAGTCTCCTTCTCATTTTCATCGGGCCGGGTGTCCCACCTGCAGGACAATCTTGAGTTCACGGTCGCGGTAGCGGCCGACGATCTCCCAGCAGCCCGCGGCGGGGAAGGCCGGTCCAACCAGCATGGCATCCCAGTCCTGCTGGAAGCCGTTGGTGGCCTGACCGACCACCAGAGGCGGGGCACCGCTGTCCAGCCGGCGGCCAGTGATTGAAAGCTCGGGCAGCGCTTCCTGCCTGGCGTTGTAGCCCTGGCGCCACCACCACCACTTGTCGGCATACTGGTTGTGCTTGCCCATCCCGTACCAGTGACCGTCGGCAGGAATCATGGCCGCCAGTTCGGCGGTGCCGAACCAGCCCCATCGGTCGCCGGACCTCAGCGCGCCGTCGGGGTCCGGCAGGTTGGGAATGGACACCGGGCAGGCGGACTGTAACGGCGGTGCCCAGCAGGTCAGGCAGCCGATCAGAAGGAACGGGTGAATCAGCCGGCTCATGGATGCTCCTTACCCGGATTGACCAGGCAGCCCTTCATGTGATCGTATGCCGAGCCAATCAGGCGTCTGAGTGTCTCGGCGTCTACGGGGGCATTGGGACTGATCTTGACGTGTCTCATGATTCTGCCGGAACCCTGCAGGATTCCCGCCGGATCTGACAGGTCAGCACCGCGGAAAAATCCCACGTTGACATGGGCCTTGTAAGTATTGACGTAAGCAAAGGCGGCGCGGTGTACACAGGCGGTGGGGGCACCGTCATGGATCAGTTCCGTCACGTCCTCGCCGCAGCTGCGGATCACATCGAACCACTGCCTGGCGACGGCGCCCAGTTCATCGGAGTGAATCAGCATCCACTCCCGGACGGCCGGGTGGTCGCGGCGTGCCTGGTCAAAGAAAAATAACTGATCCATGGGCGGCGTCAACTGCTTTTCTTAACGTTAGCGCAAAACCGGGTGTGCTGCCCGCGGTCGCTGCGGCCCATTTGAATCGGGCGGCAGTCAACCCATCACCAGCGGCGGATCGGTGCCGTCGCAGCGATGAACCATGGCAAAGGCAATCAATTCCCGGCGCAACTCGAAGTTCCGGGTGGCGGAAGGTGACCCGCGCATGTCCAGGAAGCTCTGGTGGGACGGGTACCAGTAGGCCAGGATTTCATCCAGGGGCTGCGCCGGGCCGTTGGACAGGATGTGGCCGTGAACCGGGATGTTCCACAGGATCCTGCCCCCGACATGGCTGATCATTTCGGCGTTGATATGGCGCCATTCGCGATAGAGTTCGCCGCCGGGAAACTGCCCCGGCTGGTAGCGGTTCAGGTTCATCATCAGCAGCGGGAGGTCATCGCCGCCGGCAATGGCTGCCATCACCTGGGCTTCGGATTCGTTGAGCGTATCCATGTCCTCTCTCGTATGGGTCGCTTAGGCCACGGCAAGGCCATAAACACGGGCGGCGTTGCCGCCCAGGAATGCCTCGCGGGTCCCGGCGTCCAGGTCCAGCCGCTCCAGGCCCGCCAGGGCGCTGGCCGGTGTAATCATGGGGTAATTGGAGCCGAACAATACCTTGGAACGGCCGTGGCTCTTCAGGTATCGCAGCAGTTCCGGCGGATAGCGATCCACCGTGTAAGCCGAGGTGTCGATATATACGTTGGGGTGCTTGGTGGCCACGGCCACGGCTTCTTCGGTCCACGGGTAGCCGATATGACCACCAACGATGGTGAGTTCGGGGAAATCCAGGGCCACCCGGTCAAGGTAAATGGGTCGTCCCACCTCTGACGACATCAGCGGTCCGGTGTGGCCGATCTGGGTGCAGAAGGGTACGCCGAGGTCAGAGCATGCGGTGTAGACCGGGTAAAACAGCCGGTGGGTCGGCGGCAATTCCCATAGCCACGGCAACACCCGGATTCCCTTGAAGCCCAGATGGTTGACGCAGCGGCGAACCTCGGCCACCGCCCGCATGGGTTTGCTGATGTCCACCGAACCCACGCCCACCAGGCGGTCCGGGTAGCGGGCAACAAACTCTGCCACCTCGTCATTGGAAATCATGAATTCCCCAGGGGCGGCCCAGGCCGAAATCAGGGTCCTGTCCACCCGGGCTTCATCCATGGCTGCCAGCGTGACCTCCAGGGGTAGCGGTTCCGTGGGCACTGCCTGGCCGGTCCAGCGCCGCAGGGACTCGAACATGGGCTGCCGGGAAAACCTCAGGGTAGGGTGCTGTGCCCAGGCGTCGATGATCACTGACATGAGTCCTCCCTAGTAACGTCTAACCTGGCGAAAGCTTCGAGTGGGCCGGTAGGGCGCCAGGGCATCCAGGCTGACGTCCCCGGTCAACTCCTGGGCCACCAGCTGGCCCACTGCGGGCGCAAGAGACACACCGCTGTGCATGATGGCCAGGTAGACATGCGGCCGTTGCGGGTTGGTGCCGAGGACCGGGTGGCCGTCGATGGGCAACGGCCGCCAGCCGATGACTGCCTGCTCGATCTCGGCGCCCTCAATCTCGGGCACATAACGTCGGGCGATCTCCAGCATGCGATGGCCATGCTGCCGGGCGATGACTGGAGACGGAAAATCATTGGGGCGGCCCTGCAGGCGTGCCGCATGGGCCTCGGTCTGGGGCGCCCCGTCCTGTTCCCCCATGACCACACGCCCATCGTCGCGCTGATGCAGGTGAATACCCGGAGCAACGATGATCCGATGGATGAGCCTCGGCAGCGGCCGGGTGACGGCAATGATGCCCGGAGTGGATCGCTGGGGTATGGCGATGCCGGCAGTCAGCTCCGGGATCCGGGGCTCGGCGCCGGTGGCCACCACCAGCCGGTCCGCCGGCAGGGTCCCGGTGGATGTTTCCACAGCCACCAACCGATGGCCGTCGGTACGAATTCCCCGCAGTTCGCAGGGATGTTGAATCCGGGCACCGCTGGACCGGGCCGAGGACAGAAGTATCCGGGTGGCCAGGACCGGATCCACGGCGCCATCGTTGGGGGAATATGCGGCGGATTCGGCACCAAGCAGCTTCACGCCAGGTTCCAGGGCGGAAAACTCATCGGCGTCCAGCATGCGCGCCGGCTCTCCCCAGGCCACCTGCTCGGCGATCTGCCCGGCCAGACTTGCCTGCCGCTCGGCACGGTCGAACCACTCCAGCGAGCCTCCCCAACGCACCGGAATCTCCAGCCCCTGCTGCAGCGTCTTCCATTGAGACAGCCCGTCCTGGTTGAGCCGGTGATAATGGCGGGGCTGCTTGGCCCAGGTTGCATTAATCCAGGCAAACGTGCCCCGGCTGGCGTGGGTGGCCGGCCCTTGTTTGTCAATGACTGTCACTGATGCGCCGGCCCGGGCCAGGTGCCAGGCTATGGATGCGCCCACGATGCCTGCGCCCGCCACCACCACGCGCAGGCCGGTGGCTGCGGCGGCGAATCTTCCCAGGCCGGCCAGGGCAGCCGCGGTCTTGAGCAGTGTTCTGCGGTCCATACCTGCGTGTATGCCTACTGGCTGGGTTGCTCCGTGTGTTTCGCCTCGACGACGGATTTGAGGCGGCCCAGGAACTGGTCCTGCCACATTGCCCGGGTCTGCTGCCGGAACGGCTCGGAAGCGCGGGTTTTTCTCAGAGTGTCCGGCGCGGACGGGTCTGGCACGTAGCGGCGTGACAGGGTCAAAGATACCTCGGTGGCCCCGCCCAGGTCATGCAGAGTGAACACACCCGTGCCGGTGCTGTCCTCGCCCTGAAACGTCATGGGCAGGTTGACGATGGTCAGCAGCTGCTCTGGCACAACGGCGGTCACCTGAATCAGAAATTCCTGCTCCGGATACAGGCGCATCACGTGACCCCCGGTGCCGGGGCTGCCCTCCACGGTGGCCAGTTCAAACGCCGGCATCCAACCGGGCAGGTCAATCAACGCCGGCCATACCTGGGCCGGAGGGGCATCGATAGTGGTTCGGTAATGGCTGACGAAGTTGTAGGCATCATCGCCAGGCTCCGGTGTCAGGGTTTCCTCCGCCCACGCCCAGCCCCTGGCCAGCATCAAGGCCAGCATCAAGGCCAGCGTCGAGGCCAGCACCAGTGATTTCAATAAGGGCGTGTCAGTGGTCAAATTCCAGTGCCCGGTAGATGCCCCTGGCGACGCCGCTCAGCCCAACCGCGAACACCAGGCAGCTTATGGTCATGAATACCGGCGCGGCAGACCAGCTGACCGGACTGACCACAAATGCGGCCAACAGGACCAGCAGGCTGAGTACCGCAAAACCGGTGTGTCCGAAGTAACCGAACAGGCCGCAGGCCAGCACCAGGATCAGCGCCGGGAAGATCACGCCGGTAAACGGCGCCGGCGCCAGCAGCACACAGGCGGTGCAAAGCAGCAGAAATAAGCCCTTGGCAATGGTCATTGTCGTCACGGCTCCAGGCCGCCAGGGTTACTCGTCCGCCGCCGCGTGGGCCGCGCCGAGAGTGCCTTCGGGATCATAAAGGATGCGAATGCCGTCGGAAATGACCCGGCGCGTCCCCGGATCCAGGGGATTGAATCCAGCTGATAGGTTGGATGATCATGCATCTGAGCGATCCACGGTAGCCGCGAAGTCCCGAGCCACGATCTCACGCAGCACGTCCAGGTTTACGTCATCCAGCTTGTTGATGTACAGACAGGACACCGAACGTTTGTGCTTGCCCAGGGCTGCGTACAGTTTGTCCGCCTCATCGAAGCCTTCGCCCACGTAGAACACCAGCTTGGCCTTGCGCGGTGAAAACCCGGCCGCTGGTACAGTGCCCTCCCGGCCTCCGGCGGTGCGATAGCGATGGGTGCCGAATCCGATGATAGTCGGTCCCCACATGACCGGCGGCAGGCCAGTGACCGACTGGTACAGTTCCAGGGTCGCCAGCGCGTCGGAGTGCCTGCGCCGGTTTTCGATTTGTCCGATGAATTCGTCAACCGAGGCATTGGTAGGCTGGGTCTTGTTCTCAGGCATAACGTCAGCGCTTGGGTGGAAGTGTTGAAACGAACTGCAGGCTCAGTTCCACCCATTGATTGAGGTCGTCATCGGACTCGAAGCCATCGGGGGAAACATAGACGAATCCCTTCATGGCCCTGCCGGTAAAGTCCATCTCCCTGGCGTGAGGTCGGGCCAGGGCGGATTCGTACCGGTCAGGCCCGACTCGAACCATCAGGGTGTCCCTGACCACGCCGCAGGACATGTGGCCGCCCACCATGAAGGCGATGCCGCCAAACATTTTCTTTTCTCCCACGCCTTCAGTTTCGGCGTAGCAATCCCGCAGGCGTTCGGCTAATCCTTGGTCGTAGGGCATGGTGGTTTGCCTGTGCTCCGCACAGCGGCGTCAGAACTCGTAGACCAGTTCGTACTGGTGGCCGCCATCGTCCTGGAAGATGCTCATGGAGCCGGTGATGCCTTCAAATCCGCCGCTGCCGGACCCTTTCAGGATCTCCACTTGCAATGACCGGGTGCTGTCATCCATATAGCCGCGGTGGACCAGGGTGAAGCCGCCGCGCCTGCCGTTGAGGACACCTGACACTTCCTCGACCGCGTAATACACGGCTGTGCCTGCATCGGTGCGCTTACTGATCATCTGGCCCGCGGCTGTGGCAGTCAGGTCGCCGCTGTAGGACTTGTCCATCAGCATCCGCCCCGCTGGAAAACCCGTATCTTCCTGGGGTGCCAGGTCTACGCTGAAGGTGCCACGAGCCGTCATTTTGTCCTCCGCATCTGCTGCCAGGCAGGAGTTGGCCGCCATTCCAAGGCAGAGCAGGGCCACCAACCCCAGGCGACCGAGCCTCACTCCGCGGCGTCCCGGCGATATTGCAGGATGGGTTCGAATCCGCCCAGGATCATGCGCTTGCCGTCGAACGGCATGTCGCCCATCTGCGCCAGTCGCTGGTCTTCCATCATGCCCTTGTGAGCTGCCGCGCCGGTTTCCCGGTCCGGCCAGATGACCCAGGACACCACGATCCTCTCTCCGGGCTCGGCCTGGATGGCCTTTCGATAGTCCGTGTGATCGCCGTCCGGAACTTCGAGCTCCCAGTTTTCGACGATTTCCAGCACACCGAAGTCCCTGGCAACCTCTGCGAAAACCTCGGCGATGCGGATGTATTCGTCTTTGCGGTCCTCGGGTACGCCGAGGACGTAGGTATTGATGTACATGGCTCGAATCCCTCCCGCGCCGATGCTACAGCGTAAATCCGGCGGCGGTTTCCGGCAAATCATTTAGTTCGCGCAGATTATTCATGGCGCTCAGTTGCATCTGATCAGTCGCCAAACCCGCCGGTATGTTGCTGGCCGTCGTCACCGATGTTGTCCCAATGAGCTTTGGAGTCTACCCAGATATGGTGGGCCACCCGCAAATTCTCACCACCCTCGTCAATCAGCCCCGCGGGAACGTACATGCGCGACTCGTCATTGGGGCCCGGCAATGGCGATCCACAGCCCTGGCAGAAGCTGGTCTGCCAGTCGTGCCCGGGCTTTTGCCAGGTGGTGACCTGTTCCTGACCCCGTCGCCATCGGAAGTCTTTGTTGTGGACCACCACAACCGCTATGCCGCCGCCGCCGGTGGATTTTCGACAGATGGAGCAGTGGCACAGGTAGATGTCTGTCAGTTTCGCAGCGATCTCGAAGGCGACGGCGCCGCAATTGCACTGGCCTTTTGCCATCATGGGCAGTGCCGGCCCAGGCGGCCGCAAAAAAAGCACTTCATCTATGGTTTCACTCCAGTTTGCGCCAGGGGTAACGCCAAAAGCTGACCCAGTATCGAACGTACCAGCTGCAGTCGCTGTCCGGGTCCGCCCCAGCGCTCCCAGACTACCTCACCCTCGACGTTCAGCGCGAAAAAGTAGCGTCTTTCGCCATACTCGAGATAACCCACCAGCCAGGCCAGTTCGCGGTCCGGTCCGACGTTGACGGTACCCGTCTTTCCACTGATGCGGTAATCGCCAGCGTTTTCCAGGACGAGAATATCCTTCAGGATATCAGTGGAGTCCGGGGAAACGCCCAGTTCCTCGAAGTAGAGGCGGCGCAGAAACTGCACCTGCTCGTCGGCGGAGATGCGGAGACCCCCGTGCAGCCAGAAGCGGTCCAGTCCCCCGGCCATGCTTCGGTTTCCGTAGGCGAACTGGTCCAGGTAGCGCTGCATGGCTCCGGCGCCAATCCGCCGGGCAATCTCCTGGTAGTACCAGTAAACGGAATGCTGCAAGGCGGACCGCAGCGTATGCTCGCGGGACCAGGATCTGGCCCAGAATCCCGTCGCGGGTCGCAGGGCGGGATCCCAGGGCAGTTCAAAATCCGCATCCGGCGCCACGCCGGTTTCCAGCGCGATCAGGGCGTTGGGGATTTTGAAGGTGGATCCGGGCAGGAATTGGGTGCGGGCACGCAAGGCATTGTGGCGCGTAATGCTGCGATTGCCCATGTCCAGCAGAACGAAGCATGCGTCCGTCGGCGCAATGTCCGGAAAGAAATGACCCAGGTCAACCTCTCGCTGGGTGAACTCTGTATCCCTGCTGTCCGGTAAGTACTGGCCCGCGCACCCCATCAGGGCTGTCAGCAGCAAGGCGGTGCCGATGAGATGTTTTGACCCAGGCATCATTGGCCGACTCTGGTGATATCAGGCCTTGTCGTCCGGGCTCGCCTTCCCGACCAGTTTGGCCTTTTTGGCGGCCACGGCAATGCCAATGACGTTGATCACCAGGGACAGCAGCAGCAGACCTCCAGCCGTGCTCATGTATCCAACATCGGATGCCCAGTAGAGCACAACAAAAATGCCAAGCAGAAGCATCGTGGCAAGGGCCAGTCCAACCTTTGGTGCGAGAAAACACAGTGGAAGAAACAGCAGGCTGATCACCAGAATGGGTATTTCCAGAAAAAGCACGAAAAAGCCCGTGTAGTCCGACCCGAGTGCGGGAGCGGTCATCGTCAGCAGCAGCACCGCCAGCAGGCTTGCGCCAGCGGACCTGGTGTTACCAGTAGACCGGGTCATCGAAGGCCGTATGGCAGCTTGGACGATCCGGGCAGACCGGAATCGGCTCGCCCGTCAGTGACAGGCCGAGCCAGCCATGGGGCATGGACAGCTTTGCGGGCGCCTGGATCACCCTTTCTGACAGGGGTTGGAAGCCGACCCTGGTATAGAAGGACGGGTCGCCGTAGGTGACCACGAACGCAGCAGATCGGTTTTGCATGTCCCGCAGCCCATGATTGATCAAGGCCTGGCCGACACCTCGGCCCTGGTAGTGGGTGTGTACTGCAACGGGAGCCAGCATATACACCCGGATAGCGCTTTGGAACTTAAGCGGTGTAAAGAAGATTGACCCGATAAGTGCCGACCGGTCATGGGCGCCGAAACAGATGATGTCCCGGTCATCGATGGCGGCGGCCAGCTCCCGCGCAAGCCTGCCGACGTCCTCGCCTTCCCGTTGCCCGTCGGACGCAGAGAAGGCTGAGCCAAACAGCCGCGCAATGGATTCCTGGCTGGAGCTGTCGAGACGTTGCACGATTACCCCGGATTTCCAGCTCAGCAAGCGGTCGGGCGCGAGTTCGAGGATTTCATCACCGTTGTCCAGCGACCGCCCACTGGACTCCCACCCCAAAGATCGATAAAAGCCGTGGGCGCGAATCTGCGGCTCAGAAGACGCGGCCAGCCATGGCTGCCCGAAGCCGCGCCACCGAAGCCACTCGACCACGTGGGACAGCAGTCGAGTGCCAATGCGCTGGCCTTCATAGTTCGGCAAAACGGCCAGAACAAGGACTTCGCCCGTGGTGCCGTCGCCATTACAGAAGCCGACCATGGCGCTGTCGTGAAAACAGCCCCAGCCTTTCATTTTCCCGCTGGCCATGTCTGCCGCAGTGGACGCGGGAGTGATGCCAAATGCCGCCAGATCTACTTTCGAAATCGGGTTCTGGCGGGTCCGGGCACGCAAAGAAAACATGTCCTCGATGTCCCCGGCCGTGGTTTCTCGAAAGGTGAGGTTCATGGTCATGTGTGAAGTGCTCATGATCCCTGTTTTCAAACCGGCCTCAGATGTTTCCTGATCTGCTGGAGGTATGGGTCTGGAAAGCCAAGCTGAATCGCCAGGGCAAGCAGGGAACGCGCGTATTCAGGGTTCGTGCCGCCGAGCTTGTCCTTTGGCAGGTTATAACAGACAGCTGATTTCCGATGCCCGTCGTTTAAAACAACCGATACGGTTTCTGCGACGTAGTCGGATACGCTCTCCTCCGCATACAGGGCGCTTACCGCTTCGGCCGCCATTTCAGTCACCACACCGAAGGCCCTGTTGCCCGTTTCCGGCACCAGCGTCGCGCGGCGGCCTATCCGCAAGCCAAACCCGTCGACATATCCAACCGTGGCGCCGGACAGGCTGAACCCTTTTGAAGCGAGCAGCGACTCGTCCATAAACAACCCGTAAAAAAACACTGTAACCGGCGCGGTGTCCATGCTCACTCCAGTGTATCGCGCCAGGTTTCGGGTGACCCGGGCGATATTTTTGCTTTCGGCCTATTTCACGCAGGTGGTGATTGCGTTTTCGTTGGTGAATTCCAGATTGTTCTCATCCAGCTTGGTGATCGTTCTCAGGAATTCCTGAGAGGACGCCTTTTTCTCGCCGCGCTTGACATGGTATTCCCTGTTGAGGGACAGAGTTTCACCGCGCTTACTCCATTTCCCCAGATCGACCATCCTGGACCCGAACACCTCGGTAACCAGTTCGTAGCTCGAGTCGTCGTTGATCGTCAGTGTTTTAGTGGCGTCCATGTACTCGCTTTTCATCTCGCACGCCCACTCTCCGATCAACAGGGAATCATCGGAAGCCTGAGACAGGCCTGCAATAAACAGCAGCGGCGCCATCGTCATTCTCAACATCACTTTTCTCCTTTTTGTGGGAATCCCATACGTCACCAGGTCACTGAAAATCTGATTTGAACCGTGCCCGCACCCGCTCCGCCCCAGGCTTACTGTTCAACGCCGGCAGCTGCGTCGCGCCCATGACGTTATCTTGCAGGGCCAAGCGGCTGCTTTTCGAAATAGCCCAAAAGGCCAGGCATCGATTCTTCAAACCCACCCGGAATGTTGATGGACATAAAACCGACGGTGTTGTCGCTTCGATTCTCGAATCCATGCTCCGTATCGCCGGGGATAAAAATATACGAGCCTTTCTCGGCTTCGAACCAGTTCCTGCCCTCGAGATAAAGCGTCAGCCGGCCTTCAATGACATAGAAGAGATGAGCTTCTGGATGTTTGTGAACGTGCGGGCCCTCGCTATTGGCTTCCAGCCACCACTCGGACACCGACAGCATTGAGTGTGTTTCTTCAAGATCCGCCTTGAATACGGCTGACATTCTGCCCATGGGGTAGGGTCGACCGGAACCGGGCCCGAGGACCAGCGGCTTCAGAACAGCTTTCTGGCGCATGGACATTTCCTTTTTCGTCGTGAGGGCATTGCGTTGGCGCTGCAATCATTGTCAGGGCCTGGCCGCGTTGTTGATGCACCCGGCAGGTGCGCACTGGGCCGGTTCATGCAATGCTCTTTTTCATGAACCACCGGCAATGATCCGGCGGATACTCGTTCGAGGCGTTCTCCAGCTTCCCAAACATCTGGTATCCGAGGCCTTCATAGAACCGCCGGGCCTGCGGATTCGAGGTTTCAAGCCAGGCGCTGTGACAGTCGTGGTTCAGGCCGGATTCCTCGGCATCTTGCATCAGTCGGCGGCCAATGCCACGTCCCCGGAAATCAGCGTGCACCCACAACACCTTGATGAGCAACCAGCCGTACGAGGTCGACGCGGTGATGCCGCCGACCAGGTTGCCGGAGGGGTCTTTTGCGACTCGGCTGAAACTCGAGTTGACAGACTGAGGCAGCAATTGGCCCAGCGACCTGAGCAGGTGTGCCTCGAGTGTTTCGATCTCGCCGGCGCCGGCCTCTGCATACGATACTGCTTGTCTATCTACCATCTGGGCAGGAGCGGTGCGGCCTGGCGGCCTGTTTCCAATCGTCAGGTAGCGGCATCGCCGGCGGAGCTTTGAACGAGCGGCCGAAACCCACCGTAGGCCATTCGTCCAGAATCAAAAATCGGCGTCGATGGGTCTACCAGCGGTTCGATCAGACCCGCCATCCGCGGGTCAGCGGCTACCCTCTCATTGGCCAGGTCACGCGCCTCCCGGGATGCAAAAGCCACCCAGCCAAACACGACGGTTTCATGCTCTGCTGCTGCTGCCAGTTCGATGAACGATCGCGTCCCCTCCAGGGTCAGATCGTCACCGATATACTCGAAGTAGTCGAGTGCGCCATGTTCGATCCAGATGTCCGCAACCGCTTCGGCGACCCGCTGATACTCGCCCACACGATCGCGCGGAATGGGAAGGACAAATCCGTCAATATAATTGGCCATACCTGCTCCGGTTTTTTTCGGGGTGACCCACAGTCAAGGATCGATCAACCGCTCTGCCACACCCTGGTTCACGGCGTCCCAGCATTCTGCAGACACGCCGTCGGTCCATACTACGACAAGAACCAGCCCGCCGCGGTGAACCCGGGCGCGATCGAGCCCAATATTGTGCGCCCAGATGTCGCGGAGCGCCTCCTCCAGCCGATCTGCGTCGGTCGCAGACCCGGCCTCCAGGCCGTAGAAACCGAGCTCCTTTTCACCCACATAGAGGGCATAAAGCGCGGCATGAATTCCGCGTCCGTCGAGGCTGCCCTGGGAACCACTGCGGGCAATGGCCTCGATGAAATCGGCGTCGCTTGAGTGCTGAGGATTTTGCCGCACCAGTTGGCCTGGTACATGCCGAATCGGGGTGCCGTCAAGCTGGCGCGTCCTGAGCGAGGGGTAAAGCTCAGGCCCTTCGATCATTAATCGGCTTAATCCACCGGTCGAGCCGGCGGATATCAGCAGTCCCAGGTAACCTGCCAGGAATGCATTGATCATTGGTCTTTGTCCTGCCTTCCGATCCGGCTATCGTTGACCATGACCAGCCTTGGGTAGTGACACGATGTACCGCTGAACCACCGCGTTTCCCTCCCTGATTTCTGACTGCAGCTCGCCCCGGTTTTTCAGGATGATGTGCGCCGAAGCTGCGTTTTTCTTGTAGCAATGAATGTGAATATTGGAGATTCCTCTCAGCAATGCCTGCTGGATCGTCAGGCCCATGAGCCGACTGCCCAGTCCTTTGCGTCGACACGACGGCCGAATGCCCAGTCCAATATGGCCGCCGCAGTGCTCCAGCCGGCTGTTCAAAAAGTGCCTGAGGTTGGATACACCGACCAGTTCGCCTGCTTCCACCAGCCAGAACGTCGAGCTTGGGACGAAGCCCGCCGGGAGATCTTTGCCCTCTGCCAGGCTTTCCAGCCGGCTCAGGAGAGCGCTGAAGTCGGTGTGGTCG
>JASJDM010000063.1 GCA_030065125.1 Lysobacterales bacterium
TGGCCGACGACGGCTGCGACTCGGCTACGGACGACGATGAAACCGACCCGGCGCCGGTGTACCAGTGCTCCGACGGCATTGACAACGATGGCGACGGCGAAATTGACCTGGCTGACGACGGCTGCGACTCGGCTACGGATGACGATGAAACGGACCCGGCCAGCGGCAACACCTACAAGGTGGGTCCGGGCCGCGCCTACCAGACACTGGAAGATGCACTGGACAGTCTCAATCTCGAGCCAGGGGACGTGGTGGAAATTGACGGTGACGTCACCTACTCAGGCGGGATCCGGCTGCGCACCCAGGACGGCGGCTCCGCCCAGAATCCGGTGGTGATCCGGGGCATTTCGGTCAACGGCAACCGACCCCACATCCGGGGAGGCACCAACGTCCTGCAGAACGACGCGGACTACGTTGTTTACGACAATCTGGAAATCAGCGGTACCGGCAACACCAGCACGGGCTCGTTCAGGTGCTTTTTCCACAAGGGCACCGGAATTGTGATTCGAAACTCATACATACACGACTGCCCACGCCACGGGATTCAGAGCGCGGACATCGGCTCAGGCTCTCTGACCGTCGAATACACCCGGGTCACCAGGGCCGGATCAAACAACGGAAATCACGCGCTGTACATCACAACGGACCAGGTGAACTACCCCGGCAGCGTATTCCGCCTGCAGTTCAGCTATATCAGCGACAGCCAGTTTGATGACAGTCGCGAAGGTGGCAACCTGATCAAGACCCGGGCCGAGCGGAATGAAATCTACTACAACTGGCTCGAAGGGGCGTACTACCACGAGTTGGAGCTCATCGGGCCCGATCCCTACGGCGTCGATGACGGCTGGCGGGAAAACCTGGTTAGGGAAGACTCCGACGTCGTCGGCAATGTCTTCTACCACACCAGTGATTTTTCCTATCCCATTCGCATTGGTGGCGACGGCACGGGCCAGACCAACGGGCGCGTCAGGTTTGTCCACAACACCATGATTGGCGTCGGCGGCAGCCAGATCAGCGCCTTCAGGATTTTCGACGGTATTGATTCACTGGAAGCCAATAACAACGTGTTCTTCAACGGTGGGGACGGCGTTCGAGTTTTCCGGGACAATGAGGCGGACTGGGTCACCGGTTCCGCAAAAATCACCGGCAAAAACAACTGGGTCGAATCCGGAGCAAGTTACCTGCCGGACGGCTTTTCCGGCACCATTTTCGGTTCCAACCCGAATCTCGACGACAACATGCGGCCGAATGCCGGCAGCCCACTCCTGGACGCCGCCACAGCGGCGACCAGTCCTGGCGGGTATGGCATCAGTAACCCGCTGGCCGATCCAGCCTATATGCCGTCCAAACTGCTGCAGGCAGTCCCCAGGCCGGCCACCGCAGATATTGGCGCTGTGGAGCGCTGATGGTCCCGTTGGTCTTCGTCGGTGGGCCAGCAGTCCTGCAGGCGGTTTCAGCCCGCTGGTGGCCAACTGTCACAGTAAGGTGATGACCTCGGGACTCCAATGGTTTAAGGCAGAATGTGGCGCGCTGTAATTGCAGCGTTGACCGTCGCCAAACCCCGGTATAGATGACAGGATCAATGGCTTGGTAACGACGAAATTGGAGAAACTGCGGCTAAAATGTTAATGTTTTGACAGTTTCATCACGTGGGGAACGGGAAATGGAACAATCCAAAAGAGAGTTTCTTGAGAAGCTGGCGTACATTCCACCCGTCATTGCTACCTTAGCCGCAGCTCCTGCATACGCGCAATCGGGGTCGGCTGGAGCCGGCGGGGGCGGCAATCCGGGACCAAACCCTGACCCAGACCCGGAAACCTGAACCAATAGAATTTTCCACCGTGCCGGGACGACATTACAGTCGTACCGGTCGGTGTCTTGCACCGTGGACCACGGCGCGATGTATCGCCGATTCTCCCTGGCAGCGACCCTTATGGTCTCGAACGCGGTGCTGTGCGGCCCGCCGTCATACCTGCGATGCAGTTGATCTGGATGCACTGCGCCGGGTTACCGACGAGCTGGTGATTTCCCACTAATCCTGCGTAGCCTGGGCGGTTCTGATGAGGCGCGCCCTTCCTGGATTCTTTGAATTGCCTTCCTGCGAAGAGCTGTTCAGGCGAAACAGCCGCTTGATGACTGCGGCAGGCAGTATCAGCAGAACAAACAGGGCAATTATTGGAATGAACAATACGCCCGCGATACATCCACCGAGGACAGCGAACGTCGTGGAAATCGGGTTGGTCTGAGCCGCAGGCGAGACAATACCCGTCGTTAATTGATGATCCACTCTTTACCACCAAATCTGCTGAAACTACTGGAACGCACAGTAGCAGTGACATTTACATCGTAAAAACAGATTTCTAGACACTCACTATTCGTATTTTTCGATTCAAGCCAAGTTGCTTCGGTAAATCCCGGCGATGAACTCGGGTTTACAGGGTCGGTAGCCTGATCAGCCGGCCGGATCCATGGTGTTTTCGGCTGAACCATCAGGCATCATTCGGCACTCCCGCCCCGCAGGGATGACCCGCGGAACAGGTTTCCCGGGAATACCTGCATGACATTCATGTTTCAGCAGCCCGGAGGCGTCTGGGAAAACGCAGCTGACCCAGATGCTCCTGAACAGGCGGTGGGCTATCATTCCGTTTCGTCCACCGAATCTGTGCTGGCGAGAGTCATTGAATCGTGCCGAAATCTCTCTTTGGTAAAAACAGCGCGTCACCGTTTGCCTGGTACTGGCAATCTCAACTTGTTCTGCTGCTGGCCGCGGCGGGGTTGGTGCTCCTCGCGGTACTCGATAGGCAGTTGTTCACCCTCTCCATGCAGGAGGATGGCTGGGCTGAGTGGGCGACGTTTTATTGCTTCCTGATCGGCGGCTTGCTGTTTGCGGCGGCGGCCTTTGACCAGCATGGGTGGCTGCCAAGGTTGACGGCTTTGGGGCTGGCCGCGTTTTGTGTTGTTGTGGCGGCGGAGGAGATCTCCTGGGGTCAACGGCTGGTGTCGTTTCAGCCGCCGGAGGTGTTCCTGGCCAAGAATTTTCAGCAGGAGCTCAATGTCCACAATTTTCTGAAGGATCGGGAGATCCTGGGAATTGAGATCGAAACCAAGTACCTGGTCATCGTTATTGCCCTGGCTTATGGGGTAGTGGCGCCGATTATGCTTGACCTGCTGGCCAGGGTGCCGATGGCACAACAGGTCCGCACGCTGTTTCCTCCATTGAGCTTTTTGCCCTGGTTTTTGCTGGTGGCTTATGCGGAGTATGACTATCCGGTGTCTTTTACCGGCGAAGCCGCGGAGCTGTATCTTGGTCTTATTTTCCTGCTGTGTTCGGTGCGATGCGTGCCAAGGCTGTCCCGCGCCCGGACTGCAGCGCTGCCGGGCGTGGCCGCAATCGTTCTGGGCGTAATCACCCCGGGATTACTGGACCGGATCTTCGCGTTGGGCAGCAGCGAAAAAGAGCAGCAGGCCAAAGCGGAGCTTGCGGCTATCGTGGACCGGTTCGAGATGGAGTCCGGCTCCCAACGCAAACTCATGAGCCGAAGAAGGGTTCACAAGCGTCTCTACACCTCGGTCATGCAGGAATACCTGAAGGATCCGGCAGCAGTCACCAGCGAGCCCGATGAAAAGAACTCGGAAGCTCTCAGGCAGGTCTACTACCTGGACCCCTGGAACAACCCCTACTGGCTTTTCTATGAGCGAAATGGGATGGGAATCCTCTACTCTTTTGGCGCCAATCGCAGGCGGGATTCAAAGATGCGTGGCGATATTGAGTTAGCCGGCGACGACGTGGTGGTGACCTGGCAGGAGGCACCCTGAGCCAGGGGTCTGGAGTTTTACGTGGCCTCAGAGCCCTGAACGCCCCGAGGCCCATTCAGCTCAAGCCCTCATAGACTGGCCTGATTGATCAATTCAGCCAGGTCCATGGTGTTGTCAACCGCACCATCCAACATCATCTTGCACTCGGGACAGCCGGTGACCAGGGTCCTGGCGCCGCACTCGCTGACCTCTTTCTTGCGCTCCAGGTCCACCCTGCCCTCACCGGTCTCGTGCCCCCGGGCGAAGCCCGCACTGCCGCCGCCGCAGCAGAATGACCGGGCGCCATGCCGGGGCAGCTCGATCAGCGAGTTGCCGGTCTGCTGGATCAGGCTTCTGGGCTCGTCAAATACGCCTTCGTAGCGTCCCAGGTAGCAGGGGTCGTGGAAGGTGATCTGGCCCAGTCCATTGGCCTTGCCGTTGAGCTTGAGCTTGCCGCCGCTGACCAGCTGGGCCATGAATTCCGAATGATGGATGGTCTTGGGGGAGAAGCTCTGGTCCAGGGTGGGATACTCACGCCTGAAGGTATGCAGGCAGTGGGGGCACGGCGAGATGATGCTTTTGACTTCATTGCTGTTGAAGCGCTCCAGGTTCTCGCCGGCCAGGGTCTGGAACTGCACTTCTTCGCCCTGTCTTCTGGAGTGGTGGCCGCTGCAGGATTCGGTTTCCAGCACGCCGAAGCTTGTACCGGCTTTTTTCAACACCTGGCTCATGGCTTCCACGCTGCTTCTGGCGTCTTCGTTGCTGCCCCAGACGCAGCCCAGCCACAGCAGGTGCTCGGTTTTGCCTTTTTCATAAACAGGCAGGTCGAGTTCTTCCAGGAGCTTCTGGCGGTTGCTCTTGGGGGCGGAGAAGGGATTGCCGTAGGTTTCTACGGACTGCAGGTAGTCGGCTGCCACCATGCCCTGGCCGGTGGCCATGGCCTGGGCGCGTTTGGCGCCCAGCAGGATCTGGGTGTGTTCGATGCCGACGGGGCAGATGTTTTCGCAGGCGCCGCAGCTGGTGCACTGGCCCAGGGCCTTTTCGGTGATGACGTTGCCGATGACTTCGCCGTCCACGGCCTTATCGGTGCCGAGCAGTTTTCGGCCGGCCAGGATGAACTCCCGGGGCTGCAGCTCAAGGCCCGAGTTGGCGGCGGGGCATTGCTCGGTGCAGCGTTTGCACTCCACGCAGGTCATGAAGTCCATGCGGGTCTTCCAGGAGACGTCTTTCATGGACTCAAGTCCCAGGGTGACCTCATCCTCGGACTCGGCCAGGGCTTCCAGGTCCATAGGCTGGTACTCGCCGAGGCGGAAATTCCTGAAGAACACATTGACGGGGCCCATGATGATGTGGAAGTGCTTGGACTTCAGGATCAACGGCGGGAAGGCCAGGATCAGCAGGGCGTGGAACCACCAGTTGGCTTTCTGGCCGATTTCGGGGCCGGCGTGGCCGTACAGGTAGGTCACCATGAGCAGGAAAATCATGCCGGCCACGATGCCGGAGGTATATGACTTGGGATCCGGCGAAATACTCACCATGACAAAACGCCGGTAGGCCAGGCCGATGACGCCGATGCACACGATTACGGCCACCACCGCCACGATCTGCTTGAAGGTGTGCTCAAAGCCCCCCAGCAGGGACAGGAACGGGATGCCGTAGGGCTCGAGGAAGTGGTCGGTGGTCTCGAAGGCAAACACCATGAATCCCAGGAACACCAGGGCGTGCAGGGTGCCCACCACGGGGCGGCCGCTGATGACCCGGGACTGAAACAGGACCTCGTGGATCACGCGAAAGATCCGCGCGCCCGTCTGGTCGGTGCGCTCCCGGTCGCTCTGGCCGGCGGTGATGAACTTGATCTTGGGGGTGATCTGCCGGACGAACAGGCTGATGGTGGCAACGATCAGGACCGAGAGCAGGATGATTTCCCAGGTTGCGAATGTCATTGCGGTGATCCTTCTAATAAAAGGGTTTGGGCAGTTTGTTCTGTACTGAACGCCTGCGGGCAAGGCATTGGACCGTCCGCGGCAAAGGTGAGCACATAGTCATCGTGGCAGCGCCACCAGCCCGGAAAGACGGTGTTTCCGTCGGGATAATGGACGCGCAGGGCCTGCCAGGGGCCCTCGTGGGGCGGGTCCAGCTCCACCTCGACTTTCCGGGTGTCCAGGCGCAGGCCCTGTCGCAGCACCTTGAGGGCGCTCTCCTTGGCACTCCAGATCAGTGTGGGCAGCAGGCGCTGGTACTCGCCCTGGGCTTCAGCCACGATCTGGCGTTCGGGCTCGGTGAAGTAATCCTGCACGAAGGTGGCCGTGCGGTCTTCCACCAGCTCAATGTCGCAGCCCACGGCATAAGTCTCCCGGGTGATCACACACAGGCCGTAGTCGTGGCTGTGGGACAGGGACAGGCTGACAGGCGCGGGGTGGCCGTCCACGGTGGTCTCGGGTGCGCCGTCCTCGGCCGCTACGATCTGGATCAGCGCATAGGCCGCCGGGTCATGCTCGAGCCCCAGGGTGGCGCTGATGGCGTTTTTGGCGGTCCAGCGGCCCAGCATGTAGTCCAGCCGCGGTTTGTCGAACTTGAATTTCGCCAGGCGCTCAAGCTCCCGGGGACCGAGCCAGTCGGGCTCCGGGCGCACCCCACCCTTCTGCTGCAGCAGGTAGTTCACGGGTTCGCTCCAGCCAGGGCGGGCCGCGATGTCGTGATCACTCGTTGGCCGCCGCGGCAGGTACCGGTGCCTGCAGCTCCGCCAGCTCCAGCTCCATGCGGCGCTGTACCGCATCGATCAGGTAAGGCCGCAGCTCCGCGGGTTTGATGATGCGATCCACCGAGCCCACGTCCATGGCGCGCTGGACGCTGTGGATGCGGTCGAACTCAGCCGCCAGCTCACCGCGTTTTTCCATCAGCACGGCTTTGCGGACCTCTTCGTACTCGGCCCTCACCCGGGCGCGGTCAGCGCCTTCAGCGGTCTTCAGGGCCTCGGCCAGCTTGCTGACCCGGGGATCGGTGTCGGTCTGCTTGCGTACTTCCCGCACGAACACCACGCCGGCGGCGGGGGCGCCGCCGATGACGCTGGCGAAGGCCCCGTCCAGGGCGGCCACCTCCATGTTCTCGTTCAGCGCCTTGGAGAACACCACAAAAGCGCCGCCGTGGTAGCGGCCGATGACGCAGAACACCACCGGTCCCTCGAAGTTCACCACGGCCCGGCCGATTTCGGCGCCGTACTCCAGCTGCCAGTTGCGCAGGGATTCCGGGCTGCCGTCAAAGCCGGACAGGTTGGCCAGTACCACCAGGGGCCGGTTTCCCGACGCCGCGTTGATGGCCCGGGCGATCTTGCGCGAGGACTGCGGGAACAGGGTCCCGGCGGTCCAGCGGTCGGGACCGTCAGCCGGCACCATGCCGGCCCGCAGCCGGGTGTGGGATTCCATGCCGATCATGCAGACCGGCTGGCCGCCCAGGTGAGCATCCCAGATGACCCCCACTTCGCCGTCGCGCCAGGCCGACCAGCGCTCCAGGGGCGGTCGGTCCTGGTCCACCGCGGCGTGCATGATGGGACGCACCGCAAACGGCTTCTTGCGGCCGGGATTGGTCTCGTCGGAGAACACCTCACCCACGGTGCGGAACTCGGCGCCGCCGTGGCCACTGCCGTAGGGATAGTCATTGATGGACCGGTCCACCGGGTCGGTGCTGCTGAATGACCGCGGGAACCGGGACCCATGGTTGTAGGTGTGGTCGTAGTGCCGGAACAGGATCTGGGCCGCCTGCTCGATATTGGCCGCCCAGTACTGAGCCTGGCCGTTGGGGCCCATGATGCGGTCGTAACCGCCAATGCCGAAGTTGTCTTCAGCGGACACGCTGCCGGCGTAGTCCAGGGCCTGTTTACCGGTCAGCACCATGGAGCCGTCGGCCGTCATGATGAGAATGCCTTTGGTGTGCATCAGCATGGTGGCTTCAGCATTCCAGTAAGACTGGGCGCCCACGTTGATGCCGTGGACCACGATGTTGCACTCGCCGCCGTCCTGGGTGAACTCGATAATCCGGCGCAGCACCTTGGCGGTCCAGTCCATGTTCTCGGTGCCGGAATCCATGGCGATCTTGGCGCCGGCGGACACGGCAAACCACTCCACCGGAACTTTCATGGTCTCGGCCAGGTCCAGGGCCGCGCAGATGCGGGAGCACTCGGGCTCGGCCAGGGATCCCATGCCACCGCTGGGGTCGCCCAGGATAATGACCCGGGACATGCCCTCGGGGAATTTCTCGGTGTTGTTGGTAATCACGCCCACCACCACGTTGGCTTTGTTTTCGCCAACCTCGCGATAGACCGCCACCAGGTGGCCATTCTCGTCGAAATCGTGCTCGACGAAATGCCCGGGCGGGAAGGCTGAACGCCGGTCGCCCGAGGGTGTCAGCATGTCAACCAGCTCGTAGGGATAGTGCAGCTTGCGGGCACGCATCTTGACCACGGTCTGGCGGTACGGATCCAGCGAGACCAGCGGTGCGTCGGACACCTCCTTGATGTCCAGTGCCGGGGCCTGGCCGGCGGCGCCGCCGGAGACCTCCACCACCCGGTTCAGCAGCCTGCCCGATTCCGGGTCGGGGATGCGCACGGGAACCACCAGTTTTTCCAGGCCCAGCCCGGCGGACGATGGCGACATCTTGTGCATCAGGAAGTCCAGGTCGTCCATGGACAGATCCATTTCCGGCCAGACGTACAGCAGCATACGGTTCCAGTGCAGGCGGCCTCGAACCGGCCGGTGAGACTGGAACAGGCGGATGCCCGCAGCCGCTTCGGAGTACATCCGCTCGAAGTGGGGTACCCCCCGCAGGTTGCCGTCTTCGTCCCTCACCTGGGTGATGTCGCGCACCTCGGCAATGGCGAACAACCGCTCGTCCCGGGGGTTGTCCCGGGCGACGCCGCGGAACAGGTAGATATCCTCGCCGCTGGGCAGACGCTCCAGCTCGAAGTTGCCCAGCCGCCACAGGTGCAACCGCTTGGCCATCATGGGGTGCAGGCCGCGGTAGACGGTGTCTTCAAAGTAGCCGTCGTCACCGTGTCGCAGGGTGAAAAAGCGCTGACCGGTGGTGCCCAGGCCGGCACCCGGGACCCGCACGGCGGCCACCAGACGACGAATCTTCCTGGGAAAGTGCATGGATTCCACCGCGTTCAGGACCTGGCGCTGGGTGTCTTCCTCGCCGGCTTCGGGCTCGGTCCGGTGCAGGTACAGGTCCAGCACCACGTCGTGCTCCTCGGGAACTGCGCTGAGCAGCGGCGAAATGGCCTCGCCGACGGCCGCAATATCCTCGTAGTTGCCATGGGCGGTTATCAGGTGGATACGGGTGTTGTCGTGGTCGTACTCGGCTGACGCCACCGGCCGTTCCCCACCGTTGTGGACCTGGACGTTCTCCAGGTCCCGGATGCGATAGTAGCGCCGGGTCAGGCATTCCAGCAGAGGACCGCGCTGGGTCGGCTCGGCTTCGACGATGCGCCGGGAAATCAGCGTCATCAGCGGCTGGGTGTTCTGGACAACCTTGTCGATGCAGGCGGCCCGGGTGGCGTCATCGTCAGCTTCGCACAAGGCGTCGATGTCGGCCTCGGCCTGGGCGTAGGCCTCCGCCCTTGCCTTTTCAAAAATCGGCTTGTCCACGTACTCGTAGTGGACCTCCCGGGCCATGTCCTCCAGCGCCATGTGCCGCCCCTGGCTGACCAGGATCAGGCGGTCCAGGGCCTCGTGGGACGGGCCTTCCAGGTCCATGTCGGTTTTACCCACGGCGGCATGCAGATGCTCCAGCACCGCCATGACGGCGCCCAGCTGCTGACGCGTCCGGCTGTGGGACTTGTGCATCCACAGCAGGGCTTCGTCCAGCTCGCGGCTGGGGTCCAGGCTCATGACACCGTAGTGGGACAGGGCGTCGCGCAAATTCTCCACGAAGCTGGGCGGCAGCCCTTCACCGCGACCGTCCATGGCCCTCAGGTAGGTGTACAGGGACTCCTGGGGGCTGCGGCCGGTGGACCCGGCCTGTCCGGGCTCCACCAGCGGGCGGGTCTCGGACATCACCAGCATGTCGGCAAACGCGGACAGCAGTTCATTCTCGGCTTCCATCACCTCGGTTTCGCCAAAGGGGACCGACGGCCGGGATTCCTGATATTCCTTCATGCGACGGCCAGCCGTCTCGGCATCCACGTCGTAACCCAGCACCTGGTAGCGCAGTTCCTGCAGGGCGCGCAGACAGCGGGCCCGGGGGACGTCCTGGTCGGCCTGGCTGGCCGGCAGGCTGGCAAAATCCAGCTTGCTGGCGGCCTGACTGTCCTGGTCCTCGGCAGCCGGTTTCAGGCGCACCAGGGCGGAACCGGCGTCCACCTGCTCATTGCGGCTGACTTCGATGGCGGCCACGGCGCCGGCCACGGGGGCGGTCACCCGCATCTCCATCTTCATGGCTTCCAGCACCAGCAGGGTGTCACCCTTGGCCACGGTCTGGCCGGGCTCGGTGTTGATGGACACCACTACTGCGGGCGACGGCGCCCGCACCATGCCCGAGTCGTCCCGGGAGACCCGGTGGGGCATGCCATTGATTTCTATGAGGAAATCGAAACCGTCTATGACGCTCAGCGCGCGGTGAGTCTCGTCGCCGATGCTCAGGCGGCGCTCGAACCGGCTGAGGGATTCGGTCAGGATGCGCAGCTTGCGCCCGTCCACGTCCACGGCGTAGCGACCGTCGCCAAAGCGAAACACCTTAAGCTTGTAGACGGTACCGCCGTGGCGCAGCTCGGTCTTGACGCCCAGCTCCGGGCTGACCTTGGGGCGGCCCCGGGCGGCGGTGGCAAAAAACAGCTTGCGCTGGCCTTCAAATTCTTCTTCGTAGACCTGGATGGCGGCCAGGCACACCGCCAGCTCGCCGTGCTCCCGGGTCTGGTCCCAGCTGGACGGCGGACTGCGGTCCAGCCAGCCCACGTCGGCGCTGCCGGAAAGCACTTCGGGCATGCCCAGCAGGTCGAACAGGAATGCCCGGTTGGTGGTGCCGCCACGGATCACCACGGCCAGCTCGCTCAAGGCTCTTCTTAACCTCGCAATCGCTTCGTTGCGGTCTTTACCGTGAGCAATAATTTTCGCGATCATGGAATCGAATTCCGACGGAATCCGGTCGCCCAGCTCCACGCCGGTGTCGATCCGGATGCCGGCGCCGGTGGGCAGGCGCATCAGCTCGATCAGCCCCGGAGCGGGGGCAAAGTCCTTGTCCGGATCTTCGGCATTCAGGCGGATCTCGATGGCCACACCGCGTTTTTTCGGTGCGTCACCCTCCAGCTTGCCGCCCCGGGCCACGTGGATCTGCAGCTTGACCAGGTCGGTGTCGGTGCTGACCTCGGTGACGGGGTGTTCCACCTGCAGGCGGGCATTGACTTCCATAAACGCAAACGACTGGTCCTTCATGTCGTACAGGAACTCCACAGTGCCGGCATTGTGGTAGCCGGCTTCCTTGCACAACCGGGCCGCGGCCTGCTTGATGTCTTCTTCCTGCTGGTCGGTCAGCACCGGTGAGGACGATTCCTCGATCAGTTTCTGGTTGCGGCGCTGGATGGAGCAGTCGCGGATACCCACGGGCCAGACGGTGCCGTGCTTGTCGGCAATGACCTGGACCTCGATATGCCGGGCGCCCTCCACCAGGTACTCCATAAACATGGTGTCGTTGCCGAAACCTTTAAGGGCCTCCTGGGCAGCTTCTTTGTAGTTGACCTCAAGCTCGTCCATGGAGCGGATGGCGCGAATGCCGCGGCCGCCGCCGCCGGCAGTGGCTTTCACCATCAGCGGCAAGCCGATGCGCTTGGCGTGCTCCCGGGCTTCAGCCACGGAATTGACCGGTCCGTCGGACCAGGGCGCAACCGGCACCCCGGCTTTTTCGGCAATCTGCTTGGAGGTGATCTTGTCACCCAGCAGTCGCATGGTGTCGCCGCTGGGGCCGATGAAATTGATACCCAGCTTGGCGCACAGATCGGCAAAAGGCGGATGTTCCGATACGAAACCCCAGCCCACCCAGACGGCGTCAGCCTCGGCTTCCAGCAGCACCCGCTCCAGGCCGTCATAGTCGAGATAGGCGTTCTTGCGCTGGCCGTCCTTAGGGTCCAGGAAGCTGGCCGGCCCCAGCAGGAAAGCCTCGTCGGCTTCGCGCACGAACATGGCGGTGCGCTCGGGCTCGGTGTAGATGGCCAGGGTCTTCAGGTCGAGATTGTTCTCCCGGTTGTACTCCCGCACCGCGTGAATCAGGCGCATGGCTGACTCTCCGCGGTTGACAATAGCGATACGGCTGAAGTTTTCCGTGACTTGTTGGCTCACTTTTTATCCCCTCGAGGGTTCGGGAGGGGGCGGAGGGTCTGCCTCCGCCCTGCACTCTCCTGGCGCTCAGGCGCCGATAACGGATTGAATGGGTTTAATGTCTTCCGCGGCGACCATGCCGGGAATTTCAACGGTCTGGTAGCCGATGAGCTGCAGGTAAACATTGCCTGACTCATCCACTACGTCGGCGTCGAAGCCCTCGCCATTCTGGGTCACCACTGCAAACAGCCCGTCTGCCTTGGCCGGATCCACCGGGGCATGACGAAGCACCTTGCCGATGCCGGCCGGCAGGCCGAAACGCTCGGCCAGGCCCAGCTCGCTCATGCCGGCGGTCTGGAAGCACAGCTCGATCAGGCGCGGTGAGATGCTCAGAGGCCGATCTTCCGGCGAGTGGTTGGCCGGGATGTCCGCCTTGAACTGGCCGATGACCGAGCCATTGCCGTCGGTCCAGGCGCCGTCCAGCACCTGGTAGGCCGGGCCGTGGAAGTAGACCTTGTACACCGCTTCGCTGCCCAGCACTTCACCCTTGGCCTTTGCCGGGGCGTCCACCTGCCGGCCATCCAGGTCGGCCTTGGACAGCCGGACCCTGGCCACGAAGTGAGTGGTGACCTGGGGCTGGTCGCTGGTGGGCAGCATGCGGCTGCCGCTCAGACTGCAATGGGCCACCAGGTCGTCGCCATCGGGCTTGAAGGCCGCCGTCAGGCGCACTGTGCGCGGCTCGTTGCGGTAGAACTTGAACGGTGCCAGGAACTGAACGTCCTCTTCCGCCACCACCTGCCATTCGGGCAGCAGCAGCGTGGTCAGCTCCGCGAATGACTCCAGGCCCATCACCCCCGGCAGTACCGGGGTGCCGTCGATCTGGTGATCGAACAGGAAGGGCTGCACCAGGGGATCCAGCTCGGTTTCCACCACCAGGCCTTCGTAGGGCGAGAAGCCCACCACCCGGCCGATCATGGGCCCGCAGCTCTCGGTGTCGATGGCCTCTAAGCCACCTTCCTTCGACGCCGTCAGGATCCCCAGGCGCTGGCCAATGACGATCTCACTGGCCGGCACACCCGCGGTGATTTCCCGGCGGATAATGGGAATCCCGGCGGCCGGCGGCAGCATGTCGATGCCGGCGAATTCCATCATTTTCGGGATGGAACCCCGGCTGGCCATGCCGATGTCGGCCCAGGCGGTCCAGTCGATGGCCAGACCAGCACAATCCTCCCGGCTGTTGCGGAAGCTGGAGGTGTACTTGCACAGCAGGTCGTTGGCCGCCGAGTAGTCGGTCTGGCCGCCGTTGCCGAAGCGCCCGGCCACCGAGGAGAACACTACCGCCGATTTCAGCGGGGTGTCACCGAGGGCCTTGAGCAGGTTGAACCAGCCGTCCGACTTCACGTCCAGCACCAGGTCGAACTCCTGGGGCGGCTTGTCGTCGATGAAGTGGCTGATCTCCAGCCCGGCCGCGTGCAGCAGCACATCCACCTGCTCGTGCTCTGCGGTGATGGCGTCCACCGCGGCGCTGACGGCGTCAGCGTCAGTCAGATTGACCGAGTGATACACCGCCTTGCCGCCGGCCTGCTCCACCGCCTCGATGGCGGCCAGGGCGGCCTGCAGGCGTTCCAGCCCGGCCAGCTGCTTCTCGATCACCGCCGGGGTGGCTTTCTTGCCTTCGGCCTTGAGCCGCTCGAACAGGGTCATCTTCAGCCCGTCGCGATCCTGGATGAAGGCTTTCAGGTCTTCGTCCTCGGGATCCGGCCTGGGCGTCAGGTCCAGCAGGTGGAAGGTGGCGCCGGAGGCTTCGGCCATGTCGGCGACAATGGCCGACACGATGCTGCCGGCAGCGCCGGTGACCACCACGACCGAGTCCCTGGTGAGCTCGTTCACGCTCAGGTCGGTGGGCGCGTCCTGGATATCCAGGCCCACGGTCCAGCGGCCTGCGCGGTCCCAGCCAACCTCGACCACACCGGCATCCCGCTCGGTCTCCGCCATCAGGCGGTCGGCCAGGGGTGCTTTCTTGCGGCCGGCGGGGAAGTCCACCACCTTGCACAGCACCTCGTCGCGCTCCCGCTTGAAGGCCTTGACGAAGCCGCAGACCGCGCCACCCATGGGGTTGCGGGCGCCAGACTCATCGTAGCCGTGGCGGCCGCCCAGGCGGGTGGCCGCGATGAGGAAGCGGCCTTCGCCTTTGATGGACGGCGACAGGGCACGCATGGTGGTGTAGAGCAGCTTGGCCCGGATCCGCAGGTTCTCCCGCCAGTCGTCCAGGCTCATGTCGCTGATGCCGCCCTCGGCATCCAGCGCCGGCAGCCAGTAGACGCCGTGGATGTCGCCATCGGCCAACCAGGCTTCCAGCTGCTGGGTCAGATCATCGGCGGCAGGAGTGCCTTCAATGGTCAGTACATCAACGCCTTTTTTCTCCAGCCGGGAGGCCAGGGATTTGCCCACACCGCCGTGGTCGGGCATCAGCACCACCCGGGTGCCCTCACCCAGCTCGATGCCGGTGGACTCAAAAGCGTCCAGCTCGGGCCGCCAGACCGCCATGGGCACCCGGCGGGGCACCGCGTTGGCCGCGTCCATGTCGCCCTTGGGGATTTCAACGTGAACCGTTTCGGACGGCTTCGCCGCACTGGGTGCAGCCTCGCCGGCCCCGCCCTCCGCGAGGTCGGGACGCTTCTCCTTGAAGAAGCCGATGACGTGGTTCAGGGTCGGGTAATCCCGCAGCTGCAGGTCCGGATCCCGTTCGACGCCGAAGCTCTCGCGGATCTTGGCGAACATCTCAGCCTGCTTGACCGTGTCGATGCCGAGGTCGGCTTCCAGGTCCAGCTCAAAGTCGAGCATGTCCTCGGGGTAGCCGGTGGTTTCCGCCACCACGGCGAGGACCTGGGCCTTCACCGCATCTGTGGCGGCGTCGGTGTCCTCGGCGGGTGCCGCGGCTGGTTCAGCCGGTGCGGCCGCCGGTTCTGCCGGTGACGCCGCGGGCGCCGGCGCAGCGCCGGACACCAGGTCGGGACGCTTCTCTTCGAAGAAGGCGATCACGTGGTTCAGGGTCGGATAGTCCCTGAGCTGCAGGTCGGGATCCCGCTCCACGTCGAAGCGTTCGCGAATGGCGGCGAACATTTCGGCCTGCTTGACGGTATCAACGCCAAGGTCGGCCTCCAGGTCGAGATCAAAGTCCAGCATGTCTTCGGGATAGCCGGTGGTTTCGGCGACAACCTCCAGCACCTGGGCCCTGATGGCATCAGAGCCGCCGTCGCTGCCTGGAATGGCCGCGGCTGGGGTTGGTGCAGCCGGAGGTGCCGCTTGTGTCGCCGGCGCGTGGGGCGCCGGGGCCGCGGCCACCAGGTCAGGTCGTTTCTCCTCGAAGAATGAAATCACGTGATTCAGGGTGGGATAGTCCCTGAGCTGCAGGTCGGGATCCCGCTCCACGTCGAAGCTCTCGCGGATGGCGGCGAACATCTCGGCCTGCTTGACGGTGTCGACGCCGAGGTCGGCTTCCAGGTCCAGGTCGAAGTCGAGCATATCCTCGGGATAACCGGTGGTTTCAGCCACGACTTTCAGAACCTGGGCCCTGATTGCGTCAGATCCGGCATCGCTGCCGCTGGCGGTCGGAGCTGGCTCCGGCGCCGGGGCGGCCGCGGGAGCTGGCGCTGGCTGCGGCGGAGGCGCCACAGCAGCCGCCTGGGCCGCGGATTGAGCGGCAGACGCCGCAGCGGCTTCCTGGGCCAGGTCGGGCCGCTTGTCCTTCACGAACTTGGCCACGTGACCCAGGGTGGGGAAATCCCGCAGCTGCAGGTTTTCGTCCCGGGGGATGTCGTAGGCGCCGCGAATGGTGGCGAATACCTCGGCCTGCTTGACCGTGTCGATCCCCAGGTCGGCTTCCATGTCCAGCTCGGGATCCAGCATGTCAGCGGGATAGCCGGTCTTCTCGGCTACCAGCTCGATGACCTTTTGCTCGATGGAGTCACCCACCGGCGCTTCAGCGGCCGGGGCCGGCGCTGTTTCAGGCGCCGCGGTTGCTGGAGCTGCCGCAGGTGCCGGCGCTGCCGCTTCCGGAGCGGGCAGATCGGGACGGCGGTCCCGCACGAAGCCCACCACGTGCTGCAGGGTCGGGAAATCCCGCAGGGCCAGGTTCTCATCCCGGGGGATGTCGTAGACGCCGCGGATGGCGGCAAACACTTCCGCCTGCTTGACGGTGTCGATGCCGAGATCCGCCTCCAGGTCCAGCTCCATGTCCAGCATGTCCTTGGGATAGCCGGTGGATTCAGCCACTACCCTCAACACCTCGGTGGCCACGGGGTCTTCCACCGCAGCAGCCACGGGCTCCGGGGCTGGCGGAGCGGGCTCAGCGACCGGCTGGGCCGCCGGCTGCGGAGTCGGGGCAGCCGCCGCAGGGGCCGCGACGGGCTGAGGAACCGGCTGGGGAGCAGGCGCCGCAGCGGGTTGCGCCGCTGGCTGAACCGCCTGCTGGGCGGCGGGCTTTGCAAAAGCAGCCGCCGGGCCCTGATCCTTGATGCGCAGACGGCGCTGGACCACTTCCACCTCGGACTTGGGATAGCCGCTCGCTTCGCTCAGCCACTGCTTCCAGGCCTCGTGATCCACGCGGTAGTGGAAGCCCAGTTCATGGGCACCGCGGCGGCGGCCATCGGGGGACGGCACGGCGCGGGTCAGGCTCATGGCAATCTGGGAGCCGAAGCCGGCGCCCAGGCGCAGGGCGTACTGCACCGGATATGATCCACCGCGGGACAGGTTGAGTTCACCCAGCTCGGGGTCGGGCTCCTTGTAGTTGGCCACGGGCGGAACCAGGCCGGTTTCCAGGGCTTTGAGAGACACCACGTCTTCCAGGCCCGCGCCCATGGCGTGGCCGGTGAAGCCCTTGGTATTGGTGATTACCACCCGGTCGGCCATGGGGCCAAACACCGAGCGCAGGGCGTGGATTTCAGCCGATGCGCTGCCGCCCCGGGCCGGGGTGTAGGTTTCGTGGGACATGAACAGCGCCTTGGGCGCAATTTCTTCCCGGCGAATGCCGTGGCGGGTTTCGACACCGGACACCAGGTCTTCCATCAGGCCCGCAATGTGGTTGATATCCAGCCGGGTACCGTGAAAGGCACTGTTGGCGGTGACCGCCCCCAGCAGTTCGGCAATGGGCGTCACGCCCCGTTCCCGGGCAGAATCCGGTGATTCCACCACGATGGCGGCGGCGCCGGCACCCATGATCATGCCGTGACGGCGCTTGTCGAAGGGCAGCGCGGCCTTTTCCACCTGTTCGTCGGTGGCCGCAGCACCACTGGCCAGGAATCCGGAGCCGATCCACTCGGCCAGGTTGTCGGAGCTGACGTTGTCGGCGGACACCACGATGACCCGGCGGCAGCGGCCGTTTCTGATCCAGTCTTCGGCCAGGGCGACGGCCTGGGTGGTGCTGGCGCAGGCGCCGTTGACCTGGGTGTTGGGGCCACGGGCGCCGATTTCCTCGGCGAACTGGGAGTGGCCCATGGACAGGATCTTGAAGATGAAGCGGCGGTCGAAGTTGTACTGGTCGCGATTGACCAGGCCGTTCAGTTCGTCGATGCGCCGATCGACTTCGTCCAGCATGGTGGCGGAACCGTTGCCCCCACCATGACCTTGTGTCTCCAACCAGGTCTTCAGTTCGGTCAGTGCCTGGCGCTGCTCGCGCAGGCCGTGATCCTCGTAGTACTTCTCCATCTCGCCGGCAAATGCGTCATAGCCGGGGAATGCCGAGCCAAAGATAATGCCGGTGTCGTCCCGCATATTGTCGGGCAGGCGCCAGCGGTCGGGCAGCTTGGTGCCCTTGGTGGTGGTCTTGTAGGCCTGCACCAGGGGGATGCCGGCATCGCGCAGGGCATCAAAGCCTGCCGCCATGGCCATGGCGGTGGTGGAGTCCATTGCGGACGCACGTCCGGGGTCCACCCCGTACTCTTCGTCCAGCTCGAACTGACCCAGACGTCCGGCCAGTTTGACCACGTCCTCGGGCTTGTCGATGGTCTCGAAGGTCGGATCGGAGTCCTCCCGCTTGACCAGGCGGGTGATGTGCTTGTCCACCATGGCATTGCGCAGCCGGTGGGGAATGGCGTCGATGAATTGCTCGCCGTGCAGGATTCGACCCACGTTGGCGTCGTCAAACACCTTGGGTGTGCCGGGCAGACCGAGGCCTGCGCCGGTGATCACCAACGGCTGGTCGCTGCCCACGCCGCCGGCCACGCCGGAAGCCTTGGACATGAAGTCGGAGAACATCCGGCCCAGCTGCTCGTAGCGGCTGTTGCCGGCAGCCGGCGGAACCGTCATAGCTGGCAGTGCAGCGGACGCGGCGCTTGCCGCCGCTGCTGCGACTGAAGGTTGCACTGTGGGCTGCGCAGCCACTGGTGCCGGCGCTTCCGCGGCCGGATGGGCTGACTGAGGTGCCGAGGCCGGCAAACGGCCGGTGCCGAGGCCGGCGGCGTACACGCCACACAGGGCCTGGTTCAGGGACGCCACGCCGCCCACTTTCGGGTGGTTGGTGCACAGGCTGTGGAAGCCGTCTTTGCCTTTCAGAACGTCTTCGGCAAATCCCTGCAGGGCGCGCTTGGCGCCCACTTCAATGAACACCCGGGCGCCTGCGTCGTAGAGGCTCTCCAGACCCTTGACAAACTGCACCGGTGAAGCAACCTGGCGCGCCATGGCGTCCACCATGGCGTCGTGGGCTTCGGGGTAGAAGTCCCCGGTCACGTTGCTGATGGTGGGAATCTTCGGCGCCTGGATGTGGATGCGTTCCAGCACCTTGCGCAGGGGTTCACTGGCCGGCGCCACGATGGAGGTGTGGAAGGCATGGCTGACCGGGATCTCCCGGGCGTCGATACCCTGCTCCGTCAGTGACTTCATCAGGGCTTCCACCGCCTCGGTGGCACCGCCGATGACGGCCTGGTGATTGCTGTTGATGTTGGCGATGACCACGTATCCCTCGGCCGCGGCCACGGCCCGCTGAACGTCTTCCAGGGGAGCGAACACAGCGGCCATCTTGCCATTGTCGTCCACCGACACGTGGGCCATCTCTCGACCCCGGGCGCTTACTGCCTCCAATGCATCCGCAAAGGTCATGGCGCCGGAGGCCACCAGGGCAGCGTATTCCCCCAGGCTGTGACCCATCACCATATCCGGCTCAACCCCGTAGGCCTTCAGCATGCGGGTCAGGGCCACGTCCACGGTCAGGACCGCGGGCTGGGTGATTTCGGTCTGCTTGAGGGCGTGGGCCGCCTGTTTCATGGCGGCTTCGTCGTCGGAGTCCACGAAGATAAAGTCCGTGAGTTTTTTGCCCAGCAGGGGCTCCATCACCTTGTCAGCCTCGTCAAAGGTCTGCTTGACGATGGGATCCAGGTCGGACAGGTCGCGCAGCATGTTGACGTACTGGGATCCCTGGCCGGGGAACAGGAAAGCCACTTTGGGTTTGGCGCCGCTGCCACGGTAGATACCCCGGGGTCCCAGGGCCTTCCAGACGTGGTCGGTGTCTTTGTCCATGGCCTTCAGGGCCAGGTCGATCTTGCTGCTGAGGTCCTTGGGATCCTTGAAATCGATGGCCAACCGCTCGCTCCTGTCCAGGTATTCCTGGGCGGGGGCCAGGTGGGCCGGAGGTTTGCTGGCTTCGGCATTGGCTTTCAGCTCACGCAACTCCATGGACAGGTCAGACTTGTGCTCACCACCCAGCAGCACCGCGCCACGGGGCGGCTTCTTGGCTTCCAGGCTGCCGGCGCCGTTGCCGCCCCCCAGGCCACCATTCGCGCCCGTGGACACGGAGTAAAACGGACGTTCCGTAGTCAGCCGTCCGGGAATATGCTCCTCCAGCACCGCGTGGAAGTTGGTGCCGCCAAAACCAAACGCGCTGACCGCTGCACGGCGTACGCCGCATTCCGGCTTTTCCCAGTCCTTCAATTCGGTGTTGACGTAAAACGGCGAATGCTCAAAGTCGATCTTGGGGTTGCGCTCGGCACAGTTCAGGCTGGGCGGCAGCACCTTTTCATCCAGCGCCAGGGCGGCTTTCAGCATGCCGGCGGCGCCGGCGGCGCCTTTCAGGTGGCCGATGTTGGATTTGACCGATCCCAGGGCGATGGTGTTGGGCTGGGCCGCACCGGCGCCAGAGAACACGTCGATCAGGCTCTGGACTTCCACCACGTCCCCGACCGCAGTTGAAGTGCCGTGGCCTTCCACCATGGTGGCGGTAGACGGCGACTCGCCGGCATTTTCCCAGGCGCGCTGGACGGCCAGCTTCTGTCCCACGGGATTGGGCGCAGTGATACCTTTGCCCTTGCCGTCGCTGGAACCACCCATGCCGCGGATGACGGCGTAGATGTGGTCGCCGTCTCGCTCGGCGTCAGCCAGCCGCTTGAGCAGGAACAGGGCAGCCCCTTCACCCATGACAAAACCGTCGGCGCCGTTGGCATAAGGCCGGGTGCCGGTAGCGGACAGCGCACCGATCTTGCAGAACTTGACGTAGGTAGCGGCGCCCATGTTGCGGTCAATACCACCGGTGATGACGGCGTCGTAGTCGTGCTCTTCCAGGCCTTCGATGGCGGCGGTCATGGCAGCCATGGCCGAGGCGCAGGCAGCGTCCACCACGAAGTTAGGGCCGTGCAGGTTGAACAGGTTGGCGATGCGGCCGGCCATGACGTTGGCCAGTTCGCCGGGCATGGTGTCTTCCGTGATGTCCGGAATCCAGTCCCGCACCCGCGCTTGAGTCTCCGCAATGATCTTCTGCTGCACGTCTTCGGGCAGGGCGTCAAAGCTGGGCGCCTTGTCCAGTTCCCGGGCGAATTCCGGGAAGTTGACCCGCAGGGCGGTCAGGTAATGCTTTTCGCCGGCCATGGCGTTGCCGAGGATGACCGCGGTCCGATCGGGGTCGAGTTTCCTCTCCGGGTAGCCAAAGTCTGCCAGTACCGCACGGGTGCAGTTCACCGCCCAGCGCTGGGCTTCGTCCATGGCGTCACCGACCTTGGGCGGAATGGGCAGCCGCCAGCTCATGGGATCCCATTCCCAGTCGCGCACCCAGCCGCCGATCTTCGAGTAGGTCTTGTCCGGCGCCTTGGGATCGGCGTCGTAATACAGCTCCGGATCCCAGCGTTCGGGATCGACGTCGGAAATGCTGTAACGGCCAGACTTCAGGTTGTCCCAGAAGGTCTTGACGTTAGGGGCGTCAGGCAGGATTGCTCCGACTCCAACAATGGCTACGGCTCGGTGTGCGGTGTCTTTCATGACTCACCTGTCAGGGTTTCAATTTCCGGGCGCGTGGATTGATCCAAGCGGAATCCCCGGATCGGACTAAATTCAATTCTGGGTTTGGGGGCGGAAGGTCCGCCGCCCACCACGATTTTCAGCGGCCAGGCTTGCCGCCATCTCCGCGCGACTCCCTGTAGCGCGGAGGGAAGGGAACGACGTGCTGCTCAACTAACGCCCGTAAATTGCGTCAGCGACCTGGTCCATATCAGGAATCATCCCAACCTGGGCCTGGTACACGGCGTCCATCCGCAGGGCCTCGGGCAGGCCGGCGGCTGATTCTGCGCCACCTGCACCGATCACCAGAGACAGGCCCTGCTGTGCAATCTTGAGAGCGACCTCGCGTGCGTAAACCCGGCTCATGGCCGCCAGCACGTCTGGCTTGTAGAAATCGTCGCTCTTGTCGGGCAACTGACCCGCCTTGGCGGCCGCGGCCCGCTGGGCCATGGCAGCGGCACATTCAGCCAGGGCAGTCATTTCACCCAGGCGGAACAGCAGGTGCTGGTTGCGGGTCAGTCGACCCAGGCGGCAGCGCTCCATGACCTCGGCCAGGGCGTGCAGGCCCAGGGCCGCTGCGCCGGCGCCCACGTCGGGGGTGCTGGCCTGCAGGGTTTCCATGGCCACTGCCTGGTCGTGGTAGTGGGTGCCGCGGGTCTTGATGTGTTCCTGCCAGCGGTCGCGGCCGATGGTCATCTCCATGATCTCCGAGGTGCCCTCGTAGATGCAGGTGATGCGCACGTCGCGTTTGATCTTCTCGACCATGTACTCCCGGGTGTAGCCGTAGCCGCCCAGGGCCTGGATAGCGGCTTCCGCAGCCGCGTTGCCGTACTCGGTGGCCAGGTACTTGGCGATGGCCCCCTCGGTGTTCAGGCTGCCCTCGGTGCCGCTGTCGATCCGCAGCGCCGTGGCTTCCAGGTACGCCCGGGCCGATTCCAGCCGGGCCACGTGGGGCACGATCAGCTTGTGGGTGTAGCCCTGCTTCTCGCACAGCGGGCCGCCACCCTGGACGCGCTCCTTGGAATACTCGATGGCCCGGTGCATGGCTTCCACGCCGCTGCCAAGGCCAAACGCCGCCACCATCAGGCGGGTGTAGCCAAACACGGCCTGGGCCTGGGCCAGACCCTGCCCTTCCACGCCGCCGATCAGTTGGTCTGCCGGCACGTAGACGTCGTTCAGGGAAATGGCCGCTGTATTGCTGGCGCGGATGCCGTGCTTGTCTTCGGGCCTGCCGGGGTTGAGCCCCTCGGTGCCCTTCTCAGCCACGAACCAGGTAGGTCCACCGGGGGTCAGGGCCAGGATGGTATACAGGTCGGCGTAACCGCCGTTGCTGATCCACTGCTTGGAGCCGTTGATCAGGTAGCCTTTGATCTCGCCGTCTTCTTCCACCGGCTTGGCCGTGGTGCGAAGGGCGCCCAGGTCGCTGCCGGCCTCGGGCTCGGTGGCACCGTAAGCCATCAGCAGGCCTTCTTCGGCCAGCCGGGTCATCCAGATTTCTTTCTGTTCGTCGGTGGCGCCGACGACGATGGGGTCGGAACCCAGGAAGGTGGCCAGCACGCCGGTGGCTATCCCTAAATCGATCCGGGCCATGGTTTCGCAGATGCGATAGACGTCAAAAGCGCCACCGCCCATGCCGCCGTACTGCTCGGGGATGAACAACAGCTGGATCCCGAGACCGTCGCACATTTCGCGGACGACGTCTTCCGGGAAAGTCTCGTTATGGTCCCATTCCAGCAAGAGCTTTTCGGGTAAAGCCGCCTCGGAAAATTCGCGTACGGCCTCAACCGTCAGCTTCAAGGTTTCAGCGTCCAGCCCTTCAGGTGTTACGTGAACAGGAGCGGTAGGGAGATCAGGTGCAGTTGCCATTGGATTCCAACCCCAAAAAAAATAATCCCGAGGCCGCAATCTAACAACTAAGCCAAAAGCCTATAACTGTGGAATTTACATAGGATTTTAGGGGGTGGACGCAGGGGATTTCGGCGCGGGAATGGCACTCAAAAAAAGACCGGAAAAGTGGCTTTTAGGCAAGAGGGGGAAAGCCGCAATTGGACTCGGGAATGCCGAGGGGTGGTACGCGCGTGAGCGCGTGGGGAACGGCCGCTTGCGCGGCCTGGGGAACGCGCGCTTTGCGCGCTGGGGAACGCGCGCTCTGCGCGCTGGGGAACGACCGCTGCGCGGTCTGGGGAACGCTTGCTGGCGCAAGCTGGGGAACGGCTGCTTTGCAGCCTGGGGAACGCACGCTTTGCGTGCTGGGGAACGGCCACTTTGTGGCCTGGGGAACGCGCCCTTTGGGCGCTGGGGAACGCTTGCTTCGCAAGCTGGGGGGGAATATGGGGTTTTGCAGGTCGTTGATCTTGTATTCAGGCTGATCACGCGTCTCTAGGCATGATGACGCATCGAAAGCTGTTGGCTTGGCGACTTGCAATGGAGCTCGTGGAGGATGTCTATAGACTGACCGCGCGGTTTCCGGAATCGGAAAGATTCGGAGTCACCTCCCAAATGCGGCGAGCGGCGGTTTCTATCCCAAGCAATATTGCTGAGGGATCGGCCAGAGGCACAAAGAAGGAATATGCCCGATTTTTGAATATCTCCCGGGGATCCCTGGCGGAGCTGGAAACCCTGCTGACTGTGTCCAAACAACTCGGACTCAGCACGGAAGTCGCTCCCCTCAAACAAAAAGCCCGCAGACTCTTCCCCCTGCTGGCAGGACTATCAATGAGAGCCACCTCAAGCGAGCGTTAGCGAGCAACCCTAGCGCGAAGCGCGTTCCCCAGGCTGCGCAAGCAGCCGTTCCCCAGACCGCGCAGCGGTCGTTCCCCAGCGCGCAGAGCGCGCGTTCCCCAGCTTGCGAAGCAAGCGTTTCCTAGAGGGGATTATTCCGCTCCGCCGCCTGCCTGATCTTATTAACCAGATCCGCCGTCTTCTCCTGCCGCCTTTGATCTTCCCGACGTCCACGCAACCACGCCAGACCGGTCATGGTCAGCAGCGCGGCCGCGACCAGGGCCCACAGCCACCACTTGCGGAAAATCGAGCCTGAAGTGGCGGGCGATGGTGGCGGCAGGTCGGCAGCCACTTCCAGGGCGGCTGGATCAACGCTGGCCTCGCCTTCCGGGGCACGGAAGGAAGTTCCTGATGCCGGTGCCGCTGATTCGGCAGCCGGTGCCGGTGTTTCCTGGGCGATGGGACGGCCGGCGGCTGCCGCGGCCTCTTCGGCACGCAGGCTGATCAGTCGCCGCAGGCTGCCAACCCGGTCCTCCAGCTCTCGAACCCGCTCACGCAGACGCTCGTTTTCCTGGGTGTAGGTCTGGATCTCCGCCGTGGCAAATGCCAGGTCGCGCCGGGCGGAGCTGGCGGAAGCCACCAGGGTGGCGTCATCCTCTTCCACCCAGCGATTCAGGGAGTCCACGATCTGAGTGCTGGTGGGTGTACCGATGATCTCCAGCCGCGAATCCTTGACCGTGGGTGCCCGGCGTCCGGGTTCGGCCGAGACGGGCCGCTCGGCCACGGCCTGCACCGGGGGCCGGCTCGCCGGCTGGGTCGGTGCGGACTGCCTCGACCCACGCTCCACGAAAGGCGTGCGGTCGATGGTGATCACGTCCAGGCCTTCCAGGGCAGGGATTTCCAGGGTGACGCCGGCCCGCAGCCGGTTCATGTCGCCGTTGACAAAGGCGTCGGGATTCAGGTCCACGATGGCCTGCATCAGTGCCCGGCGGTTGACGCGCTGATTGCCGCGAATCAGGTTGGCAATGGCGCCCAGGGTGTCGCCGCTGCGCACCGGGCCGTAGGTCTTGCCGGAGCTGACCGTGCTGGTATCCGCCGCCCGGGGCTGCACCAGCGTCGGCGCTGCCTGCCGGGACGGTTGCGCCCCGGCCGTGCGCACTTCAGGGGCAAAATCGATGAGTACAGGATAGTGACGGATCTGCTCACTGCCATCGGCCTGCAGGATCAGCACCAGGTCCACCACCAGGTCGGTCACCGGCACCCGGCTGGTCAACCGCACCACGACCTCGCCGCGCTCCAGCTCCACGTCTGCTGAAAATGCACTGAGGTTGCGCGGCGGCCTCAAACCCAAACGCTGATAAGCCGCCGGCCCACCCAGCGCCACCGACAGATTGTCTGCCTCGTCCCCACCCATCACCGTAACCTTGGCCAGGAACGGCTGGTTGAGATATGACTCCACCTCCATTTCGCCGAAGCCGATGGAGTGGGCGGCGGCGGACAGCAGCAGGCCAAAAGCCAGCACGAGATATGCTGCCCTGGTCTGGACTGCCGAGCGCAGTGTGCGGGTGCGCGGATTGTTGGTGCGCATCAGAATCGTCCTTCCTGTAACCCCAAGACTGACCGTTTTCCTGCGGTCATGTTCCTTTCTACCGGCCGAAAGTTTAATACGAAGGGGAGCATATTGGTACATTTGGTTGATTTGTATGAAGAAAGGTTAACGTTCCCGGGAAGACTGCGTCATAGGGAACGGCTGCTTCGCAGCCTGGGAAACGCTTGCTGCGCAAGCTGGGGAACGACCGCTGCGCGGTCTGGGAAACGGCTGCTTTGCAGCCTGGGGAACGCGCTTCGCGCTGGGGGATGTGCTTCGCGGTTGTTTAGCTCGCTATCGCTCGCTTTGATTTCCCAGGCCGCGCTAGCGGCCGTTCCCCAGCACGCGCAGCGTGCGTTCCCCAGACCGCGTAGCGGGTCGTTCCCCAGCGCGCCACGCGCGCGTTCCCCACAAAAAAAAGGCCGGCGTAAAGCCGGCCTTTTTTGAGTTTCCTTCGAGATCAGAAGTTGATCTCAAGCCCCAGTCTCGCCGTCCACAGCGAACGGTTCTCCAGCACGTCCGTCAGAGAACGATCGCGGAAGCGTTCGAACACGAAGCGACCCTGATCGTCCACTGAGGAGTTGAGCACCTGCACGGAGAAGAACTGGGCGTCGTAGACCTTGCCCCAGTCGTCGTTCAGCAGGTTGCCGAAGTTGTAGACCTTCAGGAACAGCCGCGCCCGGGTGCCTTCGAAGAAGGAAGGCAGCTCCTGATCGATGCGGATGTCGATGCGGTCGCTCCAGCGGGCGTGCTCCTGGTTGCGCTCCACGAAGCCGGCGCCAAGGCCTTCGCGCTCGACGAAGTCGAAGAAGGCTGCCTGGTCGAAGTTGTCAGCGTAGACCACGTTGGGATCATTCGGGCCGTCAGGCACGTACAGCAGGTGGCGGCCGAAGAAACCGTCACCCTCAAGGTCGCCGGAGCCCATCACGTAGCTCTGAGGCTGGCCTTCCTGGACGTAAGCGAATGCCGTGAAGCGGGTGGTGAGATCACCAAAGAACTCGTTGGCGTAGCTGGCCCGGATGGTGAAGCGGTGGGGCACCACGTAGTTGGAGGTGGCCGGCCGCGGATCGTTGATGTCCAGCAGCGCGGTGTTGTCGAAGTTGGAACCCGCGGTGGAAGACGTCATCGGGCTGATGTCCTCACCCTCGGTGTAGGAGTAACCGAAGGTGGTTTCCAGACCCCAGTCGAAGTCCTTGTTGAACACCACCGAGAAGATGTCCGCCGAAGCGTCACGATCGGAGTTGGTCAGCATGTAGTTGTCGCGACCGTTGACATAGTCGTAGATCGGCGTACCAACCGAGGTCTGGCCGACGATGGCCTGGGACAGGTCAACGTAGTAGGCCGAATCCTGCAGCTCGGTGTGGATGTAGTCCACATCCATCTGGATACCACCCAGCCACGGAATGTCGTAGGTGGCGCCCAGGGCAAACTTCCATTCGTTGGGCTGCTTGTAGTTGGGGTCGATCAGCACCAGGCGGCTGTCGCTGGCGTTGTCGGCGGTGGTGGCTGCCACAGCGTCAAACAGTTCCTGGGGAATGTCGAAACCCGGGCGGTTGCCGGTCAGTGGAATACTGCCGTCAAGCACGGACCGATCGGCACCGAAGTTATTCAGACGCAGCTGTACGTTGGTCAGGCCGTCGTTGGACCAGGCGTTGGAAATCCACACGTTGGGGTTGCCGCCGGAGTAGCGGCCGATACCGCCACGCAGGGACAGGTCCGGACGTGCGTCCCAGGTGAAGCCCAGGCGCGGCATGATCAGGTCAACGCCGTCGATGTTGGCATCGTTGCGCAGACCGCCGTTGGCGTCGGTAAAGGCCTGGTTGAAGTTGGGACGATCGTCACTGTCGAACCACTCGTAGCGCAGACCAGCCACAACGGTCAGGGAGTTCTCATCAAAGAAGATCTCGTCCTGGATGTAGACCGCGTTCAGCGTGTTGGAGAAGTTGGCCGCGGCGTCGGCAGGATCGTTGGTGCCGCCACCGGAACCGTAGTAGATGCGGCTCGGGCGACCCAGTTCGAAGCGGTCGATACCGGAAAGGCCACAATCCGGATTGTCGAAGCGACCCTGGGCATCCAGGTCGGCGCAGAACGCCGGGTTGTCCTCGGAATCGTCGAAGTAATCGTACTCACCGCCACGGGCGTGCTGAACGAACTGGTTGAAGATGGTCAGTTCTTCAGATTCGTAGCCGAATGTAATCACGTGGTCGCCGGCCAGGTACTGGCCCGACAGCTTGAAGAAATCGGAATCCGTATTCAGGCGGTTGGCCTGACGGGAGTCATCGGCACCAAGATAAACGGTGTCGCGACCAATGCTGATCTGGTGATCGCCGAAGTCCTGGGGTCCGACGGTTACCTGGGAGTCGTTCATCTCGTTGGTGCTCAGGAACACCTCGGTGGAGAATGCATCGGTCCAGTTGGACGCCAGCTTGGCGGTGAAGGTCTCAGATTCGGCACCTTTGGTGTAAAAGTGGTTGGCGAATTCGAATTCGTCGCTGTCACCGTCGGAGTCGCGGTCCTGGAAGCCGTCGAAGTAATTGTAGATGAAGGCCAGGTTGTGGGACTCGTTGATGTTCCAGTCCAGCCGCACCATGTACTTCTCAGATTCCTGCGCACCATCGGTGGGCAGGCCACCCGGATCGTAGCCGTAGACGTTATTGGCGATACTGACGATGCGGTCGTGGTCAGCGCGGGAGAACCACTCGCGCTCTACGCCGACGCCGGATCCGTCAAAGCCACGGGCCAGGAAGCGCGGACGCTCACTCTCTTCATAAGCGGCGAACATGAACAGCCGGTCCTGGATCAGCGGGCCGCCCACGGTGAAGCCGTAGGTGTTCTCATTGAACGACGGGGTGCTGAAGTCGCGATCGTCGCCACCCAGCTCGTCGCCGCGCAGGCTGTCGCTGGTCCATTCCCAGAACAGGTTGCCGTCCCATTCGTTGGAGCCGGACTTGGTGACGGCGTTGATGTTACAGGCGGAGAATCCACCGTAGGTTACATCAAACGGCGCGAGTTCAACTGCAATCTGGTCGATGGAGTCGAACGGGAACGGCATGCCCACCGCGGTGGAGTAACCGTTGGAGTTCAGGCCAAAACGGTCGTTCTGGCTGACACCGTCCAGGGTCACGCTGTTAAAGCGGGGGTGCTTGCCGGCGCAGTTGATCTCGAACCCATCGTCTTCGTTGTCGATGTTCAGACGGGGGTCAATGCCGTAAACGTCGACGATGTCCCTGTTGAATGCGACAGAGTTCTCGATATCCAGCGAGGAGAAGGTCGCCGCAGGTCCTGCAGCAACGTCCACGATGGCGCCACCTTCCGCGGTCACAACCACCTCTTCCACCGGGGTGCTGGACTCCATCCGCATGGACAGGTTGAAGGTGTCCGCCACGGAGATGTTTTCCACGATGGTGGACTGCATGTTGTTCACGGTGACCCGGTACGGTCCACCTGGCGGCAGACGCGAGGCCAGGAAGGTACCCTGGGCATTGGTGGTGAAGCTCCGGACAATGCCGGTACGCTCGTCCACCACCAGGACAACAGCGTTGCCCAGCGGCAGTCCGGCGCTGTCGAGCACCTTACCGCGGATGGCCGAGGTGGTTTGCTGAGCCATGACGGCTCCGGAGAATGCCAGAAGTGCCAGCAAGAGCAGTGCACAACGGGCCAGTTTCCCTTGACGCCGGCTGCGTCGAGGAATGAGTCCTTGAGTCAAATTCATGGGTTTAGACCCCCTTAGACGGTCAAAACGATTGGATTTTAGGGACGCCGGGCGGTGCGGTCAGCAAGGCCCGGACATGGCATTTTCGCTCGCGCGCATTATGGATGCAAGAAAGTTACGGTCAGATGACCGTTCGATTACAGGGGACGGAATTTTTTGTGTCCGCCTGACCGGGCCGAAACCCTTTGCTGGCCTCGATTTTCGCCGATTTTCGCCTAAAACCGGCGAATCAGCATTTCCAGGTCGTCTTCCGAGGCACAACGGCACTTCTGGGCCCGCCCGGTACGCTTGGAGCAGATCAGCTTCGTCATCTTGGGGCACTGGGGTGCCTTGTTGGCCACAACCATGTCGATCTCTGCCTGCTGGGTGGGATCGGCAGGTGGGGCAGTGGCGCAGGCTCCAAGCAATACGGTAAGGAAAGCCAGCAGCAGTGCGTTTCGCGAGGGAATCTGGCGTGAGTTGCCAGGCATGTCGCTTCTCCAGCCCGGCGTGCCGGGCGTCTCCGTGTAGCACCAGCTTAGACCAGCAGCAGGTGCGGCGCCAGCCAGGGCGCAGCCTGAGCAGCCGGAATGATTAGATCAGCCACACCGACCTCGCGTGGCCTGGAGGCCATTGAATCTCATCTCCGGCGCGCAGCGCGTTCCCCAGCGGCCGAAGGTCGCGTTCCCCAGCTCGCGTCAGCGAGCGTTCCCCAGCTCGCGTCAGCGAGCGTTCCCCAGCTTGCGAAGCAAGCGTTCAGGGAACCAGGCCCAACAGCTCGGCCAGTCCTTCTTCCCCCAGCACCTCCACCCCCAGCGCCTCCGCCTTGGTCAGCTTCGAGCCGGCTTTTTCCCCGGCGATGAGCGCCGTGGTGTTCTTCGACACGCTGCCGCTGACCTTGGCACCAAGGGCTTCCAGCCGGTCCTTGGCTTCGGACCGTTTCATGCTGGACAGCGTGCCGGTCAAGACGTAGGTGTTGCCGTGCAGGGGCCCGTCGTCGCTGCGAACGGGCTCGGACTCAGGCCAATGCACCCCGGCGGATCGCAGCAACTGGATCACTTCCCGGTTGTGGGGTTCGGAAAAAAAGCTGTGGATGTGTTCGGCCACGATGGGCCCCACGTCGGGCACCTCTTCCAGCTGTTCCCGGCTTGCCGCCATCACCGCGTCGAGAAAGCCGAAATGCCGCGCCAGGTTTTTTGCGGTGGCCTCACCCACTTCGCGGATACCCAGGGCATACAGCAGGCGGTCCAGGGTGGTCTGCTTGCTGTGCTCCAGGGCATCCACCAGGTTCTGGGCCGACTTCCGGGCCATGCGCTCCAGTCCCGCCAGCAGCTCCACGTCCAGCGCAAACAGATCGGCCACGCTGTTGATCCGGTCGCCATCCACCAGCTGTTCCACCAGCTTGTCGCCCAGACCCTCGATGTCCAGGGCGCGGCGGGAGGCAAAATGCTTGATGGCTTCCTTGCGCTGGGCCTGGCAGAACAATCCGCCGGTGCAGCGCAGCACCGCCTCGCCTTCGGGCCGCAGCACGGCGGAACCGCACACCGGGCACTGCTCGGGCATCTCAAATTCCCGGGCATCATCGGGCCGGCGTTCCAGCACCACGCTGACCACTTCGGGAATGACGTCACCGGCCCTTCGCACCACCACGGTGTCGCCGATGCGCACGTCCTTGCGGCGCAGTTCGTCTTCGTTGTGCAGGGTGGCATTGGTGACGGTGACGCCGCCAACAAACACCGGCTCCAACCGTGCCACCGGAGTAATGGCCCCGGTGCGCCCAACCTGCACCTCAATGTTTTCCACCCGGGTCAGCTCCTCCTGGGCCGGGTACTTGTGGGCCACGGCCCAGCGCGGCGCCCGGGACACAAAGCCCAGCTCCCGCTGAAATTCGTGATCGTCGACCTTGTAGACCACACCGTCGATCTCGAATGGCAGGTTGTCGCGCCGTTCGCCGATGCGGCGGTAGTAGGCCAGGCAGCCTTCCACCCCGGTCACCAGGTCGTTCTCGGGGCAGACCGGCAGGCCCCAGTCACGAATGGCCGCCATCACCTGGCTGTGGCATTCCGGCAGCTCAGCGCCTTCCACCAGGCCGGTGGAGTAGGCAAAAAACGCCAGGGGGCGCTCGGCCGTGAGCCGGGGATCCAGCTGGCGCAAGCTGCCCGCGGCCGCGTTCCTGGGATTGACGAAGGTCTTTTCACCCTTGCGGCGGGCGCGCTCGTTGTAGGCCTCGAACTCCGCCTTGGGAATGTAGACCTCACCGCGCACCTCAAGCACCGCGGGAAAACCGCTGCCGCGCAGTTCCAGGGGAATGGCGTTGATGGTACGGGCGTTGTGGGTAACGTCCTCTCCGGTAGTGCCGTCCCCACGGGTGGCGGCCCGCTGCAATCGGCCGTCCCGGTAAAGCAGGCTGAGGGCAACGCCGTCCAGTTTGGGCTCCGCCGCGTAGCTGATGACACCGTCTTCCCCCAGCCGCTCCCGCACGCGCCGGTCGAAATCCGCCAGCTCTTCCTCGGTGAAGGCATTGCCCAGGGAGAGCATGGGCACCTCGTGACGCACCGTAGCGAAGCCCTCCAGCACCTCGCCACCGACCCGCTGGGTGGGCGAGTCCGGGTGCTGCAGCTCCGGGAACTGCTGCTCCAGTTCAGCCAGTTCACGCATCAGGCGATCCCATTCGGCGTCGGGCACCGACGGATCGTCCAGCACGTAATAGCGGTAATTGTGGTCAGCGATCTGCTGACGCAGCTGCTCTACCCGCCGGCGCGGGTCCTGGGTTGGAGCTGCTGTCATTGGACAGTCATTGAGTCCCTGGGCGGGGCTCGAAGCTGTGGGTGCGGTCGTATTCGCGCATCTCTTCGCGGATGCTGGCGGTGCGCTGGCGGCTCAGGCTGCTCTGGTTCTCATCCAGCAGCTCGATATCCAGCAGCTCGGACAGGCGGCGGCCGGCGGCCAGCATGGCGTCCCAGGCATCCAGGGCGCTGAGCTGGTTGGGCAGGGTCAGAAACAGGCAGACGCCGGGGGTGTTCTGGTGGTCCGGCCGGTCCCGGTCGAAGGTGCCGGGGTTGACCACGTTGGCCATGCTGAAAATGGGCGACTGGTGGCCGTCGCCGGTCTGCACCCGGTGGTAAATGTGGTGATCGCCAAAAGTCAGGCCGACCTTTTCCGCCGCCTCGGCAATCTCCCGGCCATTGAGCTGGCCACCGCCCCGGTAGAGCAGCAGCAGGGTCACGATCTTGTCGGGATTGCTGGGCAGATCCACCGGCGCGCCTTCGGGCTCCTGGGCCGGCGCAGCAGCCTGCGGGTGGGCCCCGGCATCACCCGGGGAGCCGGGCTGCCAGTCTTCGTTGATCAACTGCCCCAGCCGGTTGAGCTCCCGCTCCAGGTTTTCGTCCAGGGGCTCAGCGCTGCGCTGGGCCGGAACGGCGCCGGGAGCCGGATCGCTGGCCGGATCGGCAGCCTGCTGGCGCTCGGCCCGGGCCTGGGCGCGATCACGACGGGTGCCGAAATAGTAGATGCCTCCAACGATCAGGAGGCCGATGATCAGCAGTATCCAGCGCAGTCCTTCCACCCGGTTATTATCAGGCTTAAAGGGGCCGGTGGACAATCCGCAAAGCGGCGGGACTTCGGACCACCATTACTGGGCTACCATCACTCGCTGGCCATCTTCTCGGCCTCGGCGATATCCACCGATACCATCCGCGAGACGCCGGGTTCCCGCATGGTCACGCCGGTGAGCTGGTGCGCCACTTCCATGGTGATCTTGTTGTGGGTCACGAACAGGAACTGCACCTGCTCGGACATCTCCGACACCATCTCCGAGAACCGCCCTACGTTGGCGTCGTCCAGCGGAGCGTCCACCTCGTCCAGCAGGCAGAACGGCGCCGGGTTCAGCTGGAAGATGGCAAACACAAAGGACACGGCGGTGAGCGCTTTCTCACCACCGGACAGCAGGTGGATGTTGGTGATGCGCTTGCCGGGCGGACGCGCCATCAGGGTCACGCCGGCGGTCAGCAGGTCGTCGCCGGTCAGGTCCATGTAGGCATGCCCGCCGCCGAACAGCCGTGGAAACAGCTCCTGCACGCCGGTATTGACCCGGTCGAAGGTCTCCTTGAAGCGGGTGCGGGTTTTGCGGTCAATCTTGCGGATGGCCGCCTCCAGGGTTTCCAGAGCCTCCACCAGGTCGGCGTTCTGGGAATCCAGGTATTCCTTGCGCTCGGACTGTTCCTGGAATTCCTGGATCGCCGCCAGGTTGACCGGCTCCATGCGGCGGATCCGGGCCTCCAGCCGCTCCAGCTGCCGCGCCCATTCGGCTGAATCCGCCTGCTCGGGCAGGCTCTCCAGCAGTTCCTGGCGGTCGATACCGGTCTTGTCCAGCTGCTCCTGCAGTGTCTCCGACTTGACCCGTGTGCCCTCGTGATCCAGCCGCTGCTGCTCCAGCCGGGCGCGGATCTGGTGCTCTTTGTCATTGGCCGCGGCGCGCTGCTGTTCCAGCTCCCGCAGCTTGGCGCCGAATGCGTCCAGTGTGTTGCGCGCTTCGGTCAGCCTCTGGTCCACGCTGAGCCGCTGGTCCAGCAGCTCCTTGAGGCTTTTTTCTTCACTCTCCAGGGGCTCGTCAGCGGACTCGATCTGGCTGATCAGCTGGCGGCGGCGTTCGTCCAGCTGGTTGATCTGCAGGCTGATCCGCTCCAGGGCCTGTTCGGTTGAAGTCAACGCAGCGTTCCTGGACTCTTTTTGAATGGCCAGCTGGGTGGCACGGTTGCGCGCCTCGCCGGCAGCGCTGCGGGTCTGATCATGCTGCTGGCGGACCTGGTCGCGGCGCTGCTCCAGGGCTTCGCGCTGCTGTTCCAGGTCGGCCATGCGATCCACCGAGGTCTGCAGCTTGCCCCGGGCGCTTTTTACCGCCTCGGTGTCCGCGCTGATGCGCTCGGTCAGGCTGTTGCTCTCCTGGCCCAGCTGGTCCCGGCGCCGGGCCAGTTCCTGCTGGCGGGCCTTGCGGGCTTCCAGCTGGCCACCAATCTCGGCGAGCCGGCGATGCTCCATGTTGAGATCCTGCACCAGGCCGTCACGCTGGTCTTCCAGGTCGCTGATGCGCTCTTCAGCGGCCTGCTGTTCGGCACGCTGGTTTTCTCCCTGGCTGCCGAGCTGCTCCAGCTGCTGGCGCAGGGACTGGATTTCCCGCTCCCGCTCGATGACCCCGCCCTGTTCGGACTCACCGCGGCTGACTCGAACCCAGCCCGGCCCCAGCCACTCGCCCGCCTGGGTCATGACCGACTCGCCGGGCTGCAGGCTGGCTTCCAGGGCTTCACCCAGGCTGGCTGCGGCCCGCACCCGGGTCAGCAGGGACGCCACTGCGGCGGAACCCGTGACTTTTTCTGCCAGTGAACCTGCCGGTGCGCCGGCATCGGGCGAAGCGGCAGAATCCACCAGCGCGAGCTCCCCCTGGTCCAGCTCCTGTACCGCTGTGATCAGCGTCTCGGGCTGGTCGGCCACGATGGCTTCCAGGAAGTGCCCCAGGGCCGTTTCCACCGCCCGTTCCCAGCCCGGTTCAACCTGGATGGTCTCGGCCAGCCGCCCGGCCTCTTCCAGGCCGTGCCGGGCCAGCCAGTCGGATACGTCCTGCTGGTCCTTGGACAGGGCCGCCTGCTGCAGGGCGTCCAGGGAGCTGAGGCGGCCCCGGGTTTCCTGGTAGGACTCGCGGGTTTCCGCCAGCTGTTCTTCCAGGCTGCGCAGGCGCTCTGACTGCTGGCCCAGTTCCTCGCGCCGGGAATCCAGGCGGGATTCGATATCCCTGACCCTGGCCTGCTGGGCCTCGCGTTTCTGCTCCAGGCTCACCAGGTCTTTCTCCACGGCGTCGGTGGAGATGCTCTCACCTTCGGCCTGGATGCCCTCCAGCCGGACGGCGTTCTCGGCCAGCTGCCGGTCCAGGTGGTCTATGCGGGTCCGTTCCACGTCGGCGGCCCGGCCCAGCTCGCTGGAAGCCTGGCTGAATTCCTGCCAGTTCTTCTGCCACTCCTGCAGGTCGGACTCCGCCGCCTGGGCAGCGGCTACCGCCTCGTTTTCGGCGGCGCGGGCCTGCTCCAGCTCCGGTTCCAGGCTGGCGATCTGGCGCTTCAGGTCTTCCACCTGCACCCGGTCCAGGTCCAGGTGTTCCTGCAGTTCCTGCCAGTTTCGCTCGGCTTCTTCGTGCTCCTTGCGCTGCCGCGCACTGAGATCCTTGCGGTGTTCAATGGCCTGCTCCAGCCGGGCGATTTCGCCGGCCACCTCGTACAACTCGGCCTGGACCTTGTTAGTGTGGTCACGGGATTCGTTCTGCTCTTCCCGGCAGCTTTCAATGTCGGATTCGACCTTGCGCAAACGGGCCACTTCAGCCTGCAGCAGGTTCTCGGTTTCCGCCAGCAGCCGATTGCCGTTTTCCAGCTGGTGCTGCAGTTCGCGCCAGCTGACTGCGAACAGCTGCGCTTCCCTGTAACGGAACTCCGACTTGAGTTCCTTATACTTCTCCGCCTGTTTGGCCTGGCGATCCAGGTGCTGCAGCTGCTTGTCCACCTCGGCCCGCAGGTCGTCCAGCCGCTCCAGGTTTTCCCGGGTATGCCGGATACGGTTGGAGGTTTCACGGCGGCGCTCCTTGTACTTGGAGATGCCGGCGGCTTCTTCCAGGTGGTCCCGCAGCTCCTCCGGCCTGGCCTCCACGATCTGGGAGATCATGCCCTGCTCGATGATGGAGTAGCTGCGGGCTCCCAGGCCGGTGCCCAGGAACAGGTCGGTGATGTCCCGGCGCCGGCAACGGGCGTTTTGCAGGAAGTACTGGGAATGTCCGTCCCGACCCACCTGGCGCTTGATGGAAATCTCGGTGAACCGGGCATACTCGCCCTGGACCTTGCCGTCCGAGTTGTCGAACACCAGCTCAACGGTGGCAGTGCCCACGGGCTTGCGGACGTTGGAGCCGTTGAAGATGACGTCACTCATGGACTCGCCGCGCAGGTGCCTGGCCGAGCTTTCACCCATGACCCAGCGCACGGCATCAATAATGTTGGATTTACCGCAGCCATTGGGGCCGACCACACCAATCAGGTTGCTGGGCAAATGGAACACCGTCGGGTCAACGAAAGACTTGAAACCCGACATCTTGATGGTCTTAAGGCGCATGGAGCAGCTGCGGTCCGTCCCTGAGTGGGGCTTTGCCCCTTTGTTAGCACAAAACGCCGGGCGGTGCGGGAGGTCCCTGGCGCGCGCGGCGGGCGCCGATTATACAGCGAGTTGAAGCTTCCGCTATCAGTTTTGGCCTGTCCACCGGCCGGGGGCGAAATTCGGAGGTCCCGTCAGCCCTGAATCAGCCCTGAATCAGCCCTGAATCAGCCCCGAATCAGCCTTGCGGTTCCGCCGCAGGTTGAGCCGCGGGCCGGTTGATGTCAGCGGCAGCGCGGAGGGACTCCAGGTGGTTTTCCAGGGCCTGTCGCGCCAGGGTGCTGCGAATCCCCTCTTTGACATCCTCGAACTCCGGTGGCTCAAACTCGCGGAAATCCTTGAGGTACAGCACGTGCCAGCCGTACTCGGATCGGATTGGCCGGGGGGCGTAGCTGTTCCTGGTCATCAGGGACAGCGGGTCGGCAAAAGACGCTGGTACCTGGGCCAGGTTGACCCAGCCGATCTCGCCGGCGTTGCCTTCACCCAGTTCCGGAGCCGCTGCCGCCGCCAGCAGATCGAATTCGACGCCTTCCTGCAGTCGCGCCAGGATATCCGCCGCGGAGTTTTCGTCCGCCACCATGATGTGGTGCAACAGGTACTCGCGGCCGCCGGTCACACCGATCTGGCGCGAGTACTCGCTTTGCAGCTGTTCATCGGTGATGGTCTCGGCCCGGGCAAACTCGGTCAGGGCCTTGTTGGCCAGCAGGGACACCCGCTGCACCTCGATTTCCGCCAGGGTCTGGTCGTCTTCCAGGCCCGTGGCCCGGGCCTCCCGGGCCAGCAGCATCAGGTCGATGTATTCAGCCAGGGACCGCTGCCGGGCCGCGGCGTCAGCAAAATTTTGCCGGCGCAGGCGCATGAATGCTTCCAGCTGTGCTTCGGTAACGCGAACGCCGTTCACGGTGGCCAGGGACGCCTGGGCGTCGGCCTCAACCGGGGGTGGCGCAGGGCCGTCGCTGCACCCCACCAGCAGCCCGGCGGCGGCCAGCAGGGCGATCAGGCCTGGTCTGATATTCATTGGTCCGGCGCCTCGGCGCTGATGGACAGAGCGTGGATATCGGTGGTCATCATTTTGCCCAGGGCCTCGTAAATCATCCGATGGCGGGAGATGGTGCTTTTGCCCCTGAAGGCATCAGACACGATGATGACGTCAAAGTGCCCGCGGCCATCCCGAGCGCCAGGGTGCCCCTTATGCAGGTGGCTCTGATCCAGGACCACCAGGGAAGCCGGGCTCAACGCTTCGGTCAGCAGCGACTCGATTTTTTCTACTCGTGCCTGGTTGCTCATGTCCTTTGCCTGCACTCCATCCGCCGCGCGGATCTACAACATGGGTTCATTCTCCGGCAGTTGCAAGCGTCGTGGCGGGGCCAGTGGTCTGGACCAGTGGTCTGGGCCCGGTCCACTGTCCCGTCCACTCAGGGGGCAGCCTGGAGAAACGGCACCACCTCTGCGCTGGCCCACGCCCCGGCGGCGAAGTATGGATCGTCCTCCGCCCAGGCCCTGGCCTGCTCCAGGGACTCGAATTCCGCGACGATCAGGCTTCCGGAAAAGCCAGCCTCTCCGGGTTCCGGGCTGTCCACCGCCGGCAGCGGGCCGGCCAGCACCAGCCGCCCCTGGCCCTGAAGAGTCTGGATGCGGGCCAGGTGGTCAGCCCTGGACCCGGCCCGGAAACTCAGGCTGTCCTCCACGTCCCGGGCAAAAATTGCATAAAGCATGGCTTGGAAATCCCTCACTGTCTGGGGTGCCGTTGGGAATGTCTGCGTACTGTCATCCGCAATTCATCAGTCATGATAGCGGTTTGCCCGGGTGTGCGCTGGAAGGGAGGACCCATCCGGGCAAACTGCTGCTAAACTGTCGCCCCTTTCGCCAAGGCGACCCGACTCGAACAGCCCCTTGAACACACCCGAATCCAACAGCCCCGAGGCCGGGAGCGTCGTCGACGCGGCGGCGGCTCCAGAGGAGCATCCAGAGCAGAAAGAAATGCCTTTTGCCGTGGTGGGCGGCGAGCCGTACACCCGGCTGCCCACGGACCTGTATATCCCGCCAGATGCACTGGAGGTTTTCCTGGAGGCCTTCGAGGGCCCGCTGGACCTGCTGCTGTATCTGATTCGGCGGCAGAATCTGGACATTCTGGACATTCCCATTGCCCAGATCACGGATCAATACATTGAATACATCGATCTGATGCGGGACATGAAGTTTGAACTGGCGGCGGAATACCTGCTGATGGCCGCCATCCTGGCGGAAATCAAATCCCGCATGCTGCTGCCTCGGCCCCAGGCCGAGGAAGACGAAGGGGAAGACCCCAGGGCTGAACTGGTGCGGCGCCTGCAGGAATACGAGCGCTACAAAAAGGCCGCCGAGGACATCAGCGAGCTGCCACGGGAAGAGCGCGACATCTACCCGGTGGTGGCGTACGTGGTGGACCGCTCCACCGTCACCGTGCCGCCGGACGTGGACCTGGAAGAACTGCTGCGGGCGCTGAAGGAGGCCCTGGACCGGGCCGATCTGTTCGTGCACCACGCCGTGACCCGGGAACCCCTGTCGGTGCGCGAGCGCATGAGCAGCATCCTGGACCAGCTTCGAGACCAGGATTACCTCCCGTTCCAACGGCTGTTCGAACCCGAGGAGGGCCGCATTGGCGTAGTGGTGGCGTTCCTGGCCATCCTGGAGCTGATCAAGGGTGCCCTGGTGGAAGTGGTGCAAAACGAACCCCTGGGCCCCATCTATCTGAAACCCGCAGAATAAAATCAAGTCATGGATCTCACCCAGCTCAAGAAAATCCTGGAAGCCGCCCTGCTGGCGGCGGAACAGCCGTTGACCCTGAACCAGATGAGCGCCCTGTTCGAAGAGGCCGCCGCGCCCTCTCACAGCGAGCTGTCCCAGGCCCTGGAAGCCATGCAGCAGGATTGCGAGGAGCGGGGCGTGGAATTGAAGCAGGTGGCCAGCGGATTCCGCATGCAGGTCAAGCAGGAATTTCAGCCCTGGGTGTCCCGGCTGTGGCAGGAGCGACCGCCGCGTTACTCCCGGGCATTGCTGGAGACCCTGGCCCTGATCGCCTACCGGCAGCCCATTACCCGGGGGGAAATCGAGCAGATTCGGGGCGTCAGCGTCAGCAGCAACATCGTGCGCACCCTGCAGGAGCGGGAATGGGTGCGGATCGTCGGCCACCGGGACGTCCCGGGCCGGCCGGCCCTGTTCGGCACCACCAAGCGTTTCCTGGACTACTTCAACCTCAAGCGGCTGGACGAGCTGCCGACCCTGGCCGAGATCCGGGACATGGACAACCTGGAGCCCGAGCTGGAGCTTGGACCACCCGGCACCCCTGCGACTGCCGCGGTGGTGCCCGACGATGAAGACGCAGTGAGCGGGCGTGACGAAGAAGAGTAGCGGAGCCAGCCAGCAGCCAGCAGCGGAACGACTGCAGAAAGTGCTGGCGCGGTCGGGGCTGGGGTCGCGGCGCGGCCTCGAAGCCCGCATCCGCAGCGGTGACATCAGCGTCAACGGCGAGGTGGCCACCCTGGGCACCAAGGTCGGCCAGGGTGACCGCATCGAGTTTGAGGGACGCGCCTACCGGCTGGTGACGGGCAAATCCGACACCAGCCGGGTCATCATGTACAACAAACCCGAGGGCGTGGTGTCTACCCGCTCGGATCCCGAGGGCCGGCGTACCGTGTTCGACCACCTGCCCAAGGTGCATGGCGGACGCTGGATCGCCATCGGCCGTCTGGACATCAACACCACCGGGCTGCTGCTGCTGACCACCGACGGCGAACTGGCCAATGCCATGATGCACCCCAGCTACGGAGTGGATCGCGAGTACGCCTGCCGGGTACACGGCGAGGTCACCGGCGAGATGCTGCGGAAGCTCAGGGAAGGCGTGGAACTGGAGGACGGCCCGGCCCAGTTCTCTGACATCGTCGAGTCCGGCGGCACCGGCGAAAACCGCTGGTTTCACGTGACCCTGCTGGAAGGCCGTAACCGTGAGGTTCGTCGCCTGTGGGAGGCGGTTGGCGTGCGGGTCAGCCGACTCAAGCGGGTGCGCTACGGCGCAGTCTTCATGCCATCCCGGATGAAGGTGGGCCGCTGGGAAGAATTGTCGCCGGCGGACGTGCAGGTACTCCGGGAGGACGTGGGCCTGCCGCCGGGTGCAGGTGGTCAGCTGACGCTGAAGCCCATTGCCAACCCCAACCGGTGAACACCGGGGTCATAAACGCCGGGGTCACCCATTAGCCAGCCGTAGTCAATGGCACGAGTTCGCCCCTCCGATATCTCGGTCAGTTGAGTTTAATGCCAACCGAACCTTGGTGTCGCACCCTCGTCTTTC